>CAMLKK010000027.1 GCA_946480715.1 uncultured Bacteriovorax sp.
CCGTCCACTTGAGATCAAACTTAAAGTGAAGAACGAAGAAGAAACAGCAGCTGCACTTAAGGCCTTAACGGAGTAATTTTGTATGGAAACAAAACAAGTCATCATCATTGGATCTGGTCCTGCCGGATACACTGCCGCTCTTTATTCATCTCGTGCGGGTTTGAATCCGCTTGTTATCGAAGGACATGAGCCAGGTGGACAGTTAACGACAACAACCGACGTAGAAAACTTTCCTGGTTTTCCAGAAGGTGTTATGGGTCCAGAACTCATGGACAAAATGAGAAAACAGACGGCACGTTTTGGGACTCAATATCTTTCAACGAAAGTAACAGACGTTGATCTCAGCAAACGTCCTTTCCACGTTAAATGTGAAAATGGACAAGAGTTTCTCGCAGAAACTTTAATTATCTCTACTGGTGCTTCAGCGAAATACCTAGGATTGCCAAATGAAATGGCGTTGATTGGTAAAGGAGTATCTGCATGTGCAACTTGTGATGGATTCTTCTATCGCAATAAAGTTGTTCACGTTGTAGGTGGTGGTGATACTGCTCTTGAAGAAGCAAACTTCCTCACTCGTTTTGCTGAAAAAGTTTATTTGATTCACCGTCGCGATTCTTTCCGTGCTTCTAAACCAATGCAAGATCGCACTTTCAATAATCCAAAAATTGAAGTTGTTTGGAATACAGAAGTAAAAGAAATTCTTTTCGATGAAGGCGGAGTTAACGGACTAAAAGTTTACAACAACAGCACAAAAGAAACATATGACAGAAAGACGGATGGTTTCTTCTTAGGAATTGGTCATGAACCAAATACAAAATTCTTGAAAGGCCAATTAGCACTTGATGAAAGTGGATATATTAAAACTCAAGGAACACATCCTGATACATCTGTACCTGGTGTATTCGCTTGTGGTGACGTTCAAGATCCTTACTATCGTCAGGCCATCTCGGCCGCGGGTTCTGGCTGTCAGGCAGCGATCAGAGCTGAGCGATTCCTCGAAGCGGAACACGATAAAAAACACAGTTAAAAATCTCAATGAGCACTCCTTCGGGAGTGCTTTTTTTTTGTCCAAGTGCCTAGGATTTAGACGGGGCAGAGATTGCAAGCTATCAATCTTTAAGGACTCTTTCCTGGCACTAAAGTTGAAGTTTTGCTTCTTCATGAAAACACTACTTTTGGCCCTCACATTTCTTTCAACATCTGCATTTGCATTGGACTACCCTGAGAAATTACCGTCACATTTTGTAGTGATTGGGATTTCAGGATTGAAAACGGGCAGAGATGATAAAGAAAAAGAGAATATTTTTTCAAAGAAATTGGGTTCAACGATGGAACAAAGTGGGGCCTGGGAAAATCTCCCGACAACTCATAAAAAGATTTTAAAGAATGCTTACCTCACCCATTTTTCTACGAACAAAGAAATTGATAGTGCTCTCAAATTGATGTTGGATGAAAATGAAAAATGTCTGCCCGATACAGGACTCATTCTTTTGGTGAATAGCTGGGGAACGATTAACAGTCAAAAACTCGCACAGAAGTATCTTAAAAAATGCGGACAGCTCCCACTCTTAACAGTATTAATTGAGGGGATCGCTAAGCCTACTCCATTTGCTTATAACAAATCATTATTCGCGTTTAATTGTGTAAACTTCTATCAAAGTAAAAGTACCTTGCAAGGTGGACCGATTGAAAATTGTCACAACGTTCATTTAGAATATAGTGGCGAGCAGAGTTTGTACTACTCACATATTCATGCAGAGTGGGAAGGAAGTGAGCAAGGTAAGAAAATCATTGAGCAATTTATGTCGGGCAGACTTCCATTGAACTTTGTAAAAGAGCAGTTCGGAGTCGATTTTGACAGGGGCCTTTTCCAAGATAACTCTTCAAGGCCCCTGGATAATTAAGCTTTAGGGGCTTCTTCTTTCTTTGTATCGCACTGACCTTTTTCGCAGCACTCTTTGCATTCTTTAGAGTCTTTTTTCATGTCACATTGCTTATCACTTCCGCATCCGCCTTTACCGTGGTGAGCGCATGAAACTAAAGTAAGTAGTGATGCCATGACGGCCATTTTTAACCATGTCTTCATTTTTGAAATCTCCTTTATACTTAAAAGCACTATGAAAAAGTATATTGCCCCTACTAAATGTTTCAAGCTGATCGTAATTTTCCTAATGAGTTGTCAGACGCCGAAAGAGCTGCCAATCGAAAAGAGCAGGATTTACGAACAGGAGATGACGAGTATTGAGGGGCGAACATTCAAAGGGCGGGAATTGGGAGCGAAAGTTGTGCTTGTGAATTTTTGGGCCTCCTGGTGCGCTCCCTGCATGGAGGAATTGCCTTCGTTAATTGAGTTGAAGAAGACTTATTCTGAAATACAAATCGTTGCGATTAATACCGAACAAAATGATCAGTTGAAAAAGATCATGAAAGTTAAGGACAAATTAAATATTTCAGATGAGCTGATCATTGTGGCCGACAAAGAAACGAAAATTGCAGACTCCATTAACGTGAGCGCGATCCCTGTTACATTCATCTATTCCAATCATCGGTTGGTGGATTTTATCGACGGTCCTATGGTTTTTAATTCGCCATCCTTCAAGAAAAAAATGGAAATATTGCTCGAGCGATAAGTTCAACTATGTAAAAATTGGACCTTCCAAGCTTCAAAACCTTTTTTTTATCACTTTTTTGCAAAAGCTCTTTGACATACATTTTTAAGATTTGAAAGAATACTTATGTGAGACAAGGATTCTCTCACATGTGACTTCAGATTAATTAGTGTTCACAACCAAGGAAGGTTAATGAAAGCACTCACTAGGATTCCCATCTTCAATTACAGTTCGATGGTTACCACGCTCCTCACTGACACGAAGTCACTCGAAATAAAACTCCGTTCAAAATTCATCACAACAGAAATGCTCTTTGAGCTTGAGAGTGTGCTTGCTTGGACAGCGGCCCACCATGAAGTGCAATCGCTCTTCATCACTTGTTACGGTGATACTTTCATTCAGGGTTTTGATCCTGAAGAGATTAAAAATTTCACCGAAGAAAAAATAAAAAAACAAATTGCAAAGCTTTCAATTCTTGCTCAATCTTTCATGTGTCTTCCACAGACAGTGATTGTAGATGTGAGAGGTGGAGCTCGTGGCGTAGGTGTCGAACTTGCGCTTGCAGCAGATATCAGACTAGCGACGAAAGAAGCACAGTTTTGTTTTGATTATCTCTCGCAAGGATTAACTCCGGCCTGTGGACTTTTTTCTTTCCTCACTCCGTATCTTAATCAAAATGTTGTTCGTTCACTTCTTCTATCTGGAAGAAATTTTTCAGTAGAGACATTCGCTCTTGCTGGTGGATATTGTGAAACAGACAGCAGTCAAAAAGTAATTCTTCAACAGATTTTTGCCCAAGCTCCAGTGGCCCGTATTCAAGCAAAACGTGGAATGCTTGGTGAAACATTCAATAATGGCTCAGCAAAAATGGAAGAAGAAAAACAAATCTTTAATGCTGTGACAGTCACTCGTGACTATACGAAAGAATCAGATTTCATGAGTTCTCAAGATTACAAATCAATGCTTCAACAAGCGGGTCTAGAAGCTTAAGAGCAATCTGATTTCGTGAGACTTGAGAGTTTGTTTGATTTTGCGGAAGTCGTTGGTGATCCCCATGAGAAATCCTCCGCCACCGGCACCGCAAAGTTTCAATGAGAATTCATCAGTCGTAATCCCCTGACTCCATAAATCTCGATACAGTTTTGGAATCATGGGTGAAAGATGCTCAAGTTGAAATTCAGAAAGTTTTTTGAAATTCTCTAAAAGCATACCTGTGTCTGCTTTCAAAAAATTATCGATACATGCATTTGTGATTGGAATAAGTTCGTCTTCACAAATTTTATTAAAGCGATCGTTCGAAGTCTTTTCCAAAAATAAATTCACCAAAGGTTCAGTCTTGCGGGAACGTTTCGTATTAAGAAGAAAAATTCCACCTGGCCCTTTAGGAAATTTCGGAAGCATGACTGGTCCCAATTCATTTTTATTCTTAATCAGGATGGGAGAATTTAAATAGCTAATGAGGGGATCAACACCAGAACTAGCACCGTGAAAGTGTGATTCCATTTGCGAGAAGATTTTTTTCAGTTTGGTGATGTCGAGAGTTGAATGAGCTTCTTGTTCGTAACGATCAAAAATCGCGGCAACAAGAGCACCACTGCTCCCTACTCCGTATCCTTGCGGAATGGTCGAATCAAAAAACAATCCTTGAGAAATATCAAATTCAAACGATGTGATATCAAATTGAAACAAGAGTTGTTCAGCTTCAATAAGTTGCTTCAGATAAAGCGAGAATGCTTTAAGCTCAGGATCCACAACTGAAGTGTTGTCTCTTCGAAAAGTCAGTGCACCTTCAAAGAGTGCGTATGGGATCGAGAGTGCCATGGAATTTTGAATGACACTGTATTCGCCAAAAAGAAGAACTTTCGAGTAGAATTTTTTTTCTGATTTATCATGACTCATGGATCTGGTGCCTTTCTGGATATCCTCCCGCTTCATCGTGAATGATTTTCATTCCTGGAATGAGTGTCTCACACCAAGCTTGAACTTCTTTTTTATAAAGTGCGGGATAAAGTAAATGAATGTTTGGACCAGCATCGATGGTAAAACAAACGGGAATATTTTTTTCTGTGCGGAAAGCGCGAATTTTTTCAATCAGAAGTAACGAATCAGGTTTTAGCAAAATATAGCTTGGAGTTGATGTCATCATGAGAGCGTGAAGCATGAGGGCCTCAAGTTCAACGATCTCGATGAAGGTCTGCATGTCCCCTGCTTTCATGGCAGAAAGAATACGCTCACAATTTTTGCGAGCTAGATCAAAACGCGATTCACGAAAAGGATGTGCATCCATCAGTGAATGCCCTGCTCGGCTTGAAACAGATTTTTCTTTGGCATCAACGATTAGTATCGAATCACAAAAATCATGAAAGTCAGGGTGAATTTCTGATTTTGAAACAGGTGAAGCGAATTCTTCACTGATCAATCCCCAACTCGCCATGTAGGGATAAACGGAACGTCCGGCAGAGCCTGAAGCAAGTCTCGCTAGCTCAGACGCTTTTTGGTTAAAGTCAGCGAGCTTTAATCCTGTAATCATTTCATGAAGTGAGCACAGTGATAAACAAAGTGCTGCCATCGATGAAGCGGAAGATGCTATCCCTGATGAGTGTGGAAAAGTATTCGAAGATTGAATGACTAATTTGTAATTTGCCAGCCAGGGAAAAAATTCTAATTGCGTTTGTAAAAACTTAACAATTTTCTCCTGAAACTTTTGGTTCGAAGTACCTTCAAAAATAAAATCAACTTCAACTTCATTTGATGTTTTGGCCAGAGCGGAAACGTGAAAATGAGTCAGTGATTTAGTCAGTGTAAAACTTACTGAAGGATTCGAAGGCAATTGCACAGGTCTTTTGCCCCAGTATTTCACCAAGGCGATATTAGAAGGAGCAGACCATGAGACTGTATATTTTGATTCAGATTTCAAAAAATGTTCCTAGTGTAGCAAATGGTTTGAAAAGCCCATTTTCACGGAGTCTTTTGACTGTGCTTCAATAGGATCAGAAATAAGATCACTGTATCGATAGATAGTGCTCAACCCTTTTTGCGAGAAATAATTTCTCACGTATTCAAGGTCGTGTTCAGTAGCGACGAGAACGAAATCCCCGCCCCAAGCACCAAGTGACTTAATCGCACCAGTGAAGTCTGGAAATAGAGAGTCTTTAACTTTTGGTAAATTGAGTGTCGAAGAAACAATCTCTTCATGGGTAACCATCAACGTTTGAAATTGTTTTAAAGTTGAGGCGACTAAAAATTCTTGAGTGAGTTCTGAAATTTTAGCGATAAGTCCTGAATCGAAAGGACGTTTTTTAGAATAGTCTTTAATGGCTTCACGAGAATTTTTCTTATTTCCTAGATAGACGAAAAAGAGATTATCTTTAAAGCTTGGATGGAAATAAACAGGAGACCAGTTCGGTCCACTTGAAATTTTACGATAGCCAATTGGCCCGTCTGATTGAGCACAGGCGATATCATACCCAGAACCACCGTGCGTTTTAAAAAGTAGCTCAAACGGCGAAACATAGGCCCATTGAGCGATATTATAAATAAGTGAAGAAGAGCTTCCGAGTCCCCATGTTAAGGGGAAACCTAAACGTGTTTCAACTTGAACGCCAACATCGTCTCTCAAGAAATGAGGATTTTGTTTGCGAACTTGAAGTAAAATCTTTTGCAGAAAAAGTGCTTCTTCAGATGGTTTTTCATCCAGACATTTAAAGTGCCAAAATTCAAATTGAGAATCAAACCAGCAGTCACCGTTTACATCAAAAGATTTCCAAGAAAGCACAGGAGAAAATGAAGGAGAATATTTAACAGAAAGTGACTGTCCGACCTTCGTTGGAAGCGCTAATGAAAGAGCGCCATCAAGAACAAAGTATTCGCCAGACAAAAGAACTTTACCGTGACCGAAATAATATTGATCTTTTTCTGGACACGTTTTTTTTAGTTCGTCGTTAATTTGATTCAGATTAATTTGGTTCATATTCTTCCTAAAAAATTCTTAAGCGTACTTTCTTAATTTGGCGATAAATTCACGAACACCTTTGAATGAAATTACTTCATTGGCAAAGTGAGCTTTAGCTGCTTCTCTTTCTTCGTGATTGGCTTCCAGGTGATTGAGGATATTCATGAGGTGCATTTTCATGTGCCCCTTTTGAATTCCACTCGTCACAAGTGATCTTACGGCCGCAAAGTTTTGAGCAAGACCAATCGTCGCAATCACTTTCATGAGTTCTTGTGCATTTGGTTCGCCTAACATTCCAAGAGATAATTTTGCAATTGGATGAAGATTCGTTAACCCACCAACAGTTCCTACGGAAAGAGGAATTTCGAGACTAAAGCGGAATTTTCCATCTACGATCTCAACATTTGAGAGACCTCTGTATTGGCCGTCGCGAGCAGCGTAAGCATGACCGCAAGCTTCGATGGCACGGAAATCGTTTCCAGTTGCGATGACCACTGCATCGATCCCGTTGAAGATTCCTTTATTGTGAGTTGTCGCGCGAGTGACATCGATTTTTGAAATGCGGATCGCACGTGCAAATTTGCTGGCGAATTCTGAAGCATCCATTCCAAGGCCTGCATCATTAAGATCTTCGATTGAACATTCAACTGAAGCGCGCACGCGGCATTCAGGAGTATAGTTAGAAAGAATCGCCATGATGACTTGCAGATCACGTTCATCTTCACTTAATTGTTCAGATGACATCACCATTTCTTTCCACGTTTTTCCCAGTGATTCTAAAACGGAGTTGATGAAATTCGCTCCCATGGCATCGCATGTTTCGAATTCGCCAAGAAGTTGGAAGTATCCAGCTTCGTCAGCAGTGCGATCAATAAGTTTTAAATCACTCAAGCCGCCGCCTCTGCTTTCCATGTTCGCCGTGAGAGGTTTCACGCTCAACATGAGTTCTGCTTTTTTAGCTGAGAAAAGATTGAATAATTTTTCACTATCACCATTCCAGATGAAATGAACTTGCCCTATTTTTTTTGTACTAATCACTTCTGCTTTAAAGCCCCCGCGTGTGAGCCAGAAGTTTGCGGCCTTCGCCGAAGCGGCAACAACTGAACTTTCTTCGATAACCATGGGTACGCAGAAGAGTCTGTTGTTGATGAGAACGTTAGGAACGACTCCCATTGGAAAAGGAAAATTTGTCAGAGTGTTTTCAGAAAATTCATCGAGAATTTTTTGAACGCGTTCATCTTGGTGCCAGTATTTTTTGAATTCGGTTTTCGCAAATTCAGAATGTGAAAAGTATTGATCAACGATGAGGTCGATTTTTTCAAGTTTGCTTAGTTTCGAGAAACCAGTGATCGGTGAGCTGTTTTCTATTTGCATGGGGCCTCCACTATTGGGCGCACTCGAAGAAAGTTATGGGCCATTTTCAGTGTATCGATTTGGTCCGCAGTCCATTGTTGTAATTGATTATAATTTTCAGCGTGATCAAGAAATTTTTTAGCAAAGCCAATGACGGAATTCATTTGAAGGTTTGAGCGTAAGTAGTAACCGTCGAGTACGTCACTGATTCCGCCAGAGATGATAATTTCTTTATCACTTCCCGATAATGAGTTTAACATGACAACCATTTCTTCGGCAGTATGTCCGACATTAGACAACTCTGATCCTTTAGTATTTTTTCCTCTTAACATTTCTAATTTAGAAAAGTTAGTTCCACCAAAGGCCGCAAGCTCAACGCCGGCGATTGGAAGTGCGAGAAGTGCTTTAAGACTCTCAGGGCCCATTCCTTGTCCAACTTCTTTCACGATAACTTTGCCTTTATAAACAGCTAAAAAACGCTTGAGTGTTTCAAGAGGAGATAAAGTAAGTCTGTCACCTTCTGTTTGAAACCATTCTTGTAGAGGATTAATGTGGATGAACAGTCCATCTGCATGGAGCTTCTCAACCATTGAAGCAATGAGATCAGTTTTATTTTCAAGAACAAGTTTTTCAACTTGGGCGATTCCAAGATTAGCAAAAAATGGAAGATCATCACCCAAAATTGGACGCAAATTAAAATCGTTGAAGTAATGATCGCTTTCAAGCAACACTCGACAAGAACCAAGACCCATTCCAAGTCCAAACTCGCGACAAACTTTCGCAAGATTTTGATTGATGATACGAGCTTCACCCACTCCACCAGTCATGCTTGAAACCCACAGTGGCGCATTCACTTTTTTTCCAAAAATGGTTGTCGCTAATGATGTGTCTACAGATTGTGGATGAGCGGAAAGAAGAGGTTCATAAAAGAAACGCGTATCAAGAGAGCCTCTTCCATGTTGGGCCTCTTCTGCCATGATAATATGGTCACGTTTACGATTTTCTTGCATAGGGTCTTTAAGTACCATGAAAGAACCTCGTCGTCATGTCTTTTTGTTTATCTAAATCTATGATTTTATTCAGAAAGAATGAGGATAAATTCTCTTTTTAGGTCACTTAGAGCTGTGAGGAGCTGAGAGGGAGTTCCCAGAAGCAATTCTTCATTTTGGGAATTGAGGTCGAGCCCCAGGAAAATTCGCTTTTTGGATCCACCCCAAACGTCATTCAATTCTTCAAGCACGCGCTTTAAACGATAAGGAGTATCCATGAGAATGGAAGTATTTTTTTGTTTTAAAAGATTCTGCAGAACATTTTTTCTTTCCGAAGAATCCATTGGAAGAAAACCTTCAAACCAAAATTTTTTGTGCGAAAATCCAGAAAGAGCTAATGCGAGAACAACAGAATTTGCAAGAGGTGTGCTTGTCACTTTCATTTTATGTTGATGACAAAGACTCACAAGTTCAACACCCGGATCATAGAAGGCCGGTGTTCCACCATCACTCATTAAAAAAACTTTTTTTCCCTGCTGAATTTCATTTAAAAGTTTAGGTGCAACTTCTTTAGCGGAATGTTCGTTGTAGAGAACAAAATCTTCTACACAATCTCGAGGTAGACCAAAATGCAGCCAGCGTTTTCTTCCCGGCTTTAAATCTTCAATGACAAAAATGCATTCCGACTTTTTTTCGGTGGCTGCAAACTGCAAGAGATTGAAAGCGAGAACATCAAGTTTTCCCTCTTCATCAAGTGGGGTTGGCACTAAACAGAGAGCACCTTTTCCATTTGTGAATAATTTTTCAATCATTGATTCAACAGTCATGGACTCATCTTAAAGTAATGGATGGCCAATTTCAATCAAATCCTCCATAGTGGCGGCATGGATAAAAAAGCTTCATTTTACATTGTAACGGCATTGGGATTATCTGAGCTCGCTGTGATTGAGTTCAAACACAAATGGCCACTTGCCTTTCCAGATGTTGCTTATGAGATCAAAGAAGTTGAGCCAGGGGGATTTCTCCTTGAAACAACGCTTTTGCATGGATTCCTGCTCAACAACTTGCTTAAAACTCCTACTAAAATTCTGGTGCGTTTTGCTGAATTTAAAGCGCGAGATTTTCCCAAACTCTTTCAAAAAATTTCAAAACTTCCGTGGTGTGATTTTTTATTAGGTCAACTGCCTGATGTTGAAGTAACGGCCCATGAATCAAGGCTTTTTGATTCACGAAAAATTGAGAAGGCCATTCATGATGGCATCACCGATTTTTATAGACGACAGCCAATTAAAAAACGCTATCAAGAAGCATGGGAAAAATCAGACAAAAGGAATGTTCCCAAGATTTTTTTCAGAAATATCGAAGATACAATCACACTGAGTTTGGATACAACGGGCGAACTTCTGCATAAACGTGGAGAAAAAACGCTCACGGGGCATGCACCCATCAGAGAAAATTTAGCGACTCTCCTCCTTCTTTCGTTATTGGGTGATGAAGTTGTTGCCGAAAAGCCTCGTGAACTTGTCGATCCAATGTGCGGCTCTGGAACATTCCTTATTGAAGCCGCCAATTTCTGGAAACCAACTCTCGAGCGAACTTTTGCTTATGAACTCATGCCAGATTGGATTGATTCTCAATTTAAAAAGCAATTAAAAGCAAAACTTGTTTTTGAGCACGCTCCTCTTTTTGAAACCCAAAAAGGTTTCGAACTTGATCCAGAAATAGTTAAACTTGCCAATGAAAACATTCAGAACTTGCCGATCAAAATCGTAGAAGCAGATGCTTTTAAAAATTCAGAATCGACAGCAATAGAAAGATTAATGATCATTAATCCTCCATATGGCATTCGCGTGGGAGAAAATATCAATAGTGCTTATTATAAAAAATTAGTTGATGAACTTCTGAAAAACATGAAACCCAAAAAATTGGGAATCATCATACCGGAAGAGCACGATTTTTTTCACCCTAAAGTGAGATCGATGCGCGCTTTTAAAAATGGCGGGCTAGATGTTGTTTTTTACGTCTTTGATTGCAAATAGACTTGTGACTTTCCAACAATACCGCGGACAAAAGGAAGCATCACAATCTCATTTTGACCGGCCTGTGAGACGGCTGAACCATTAGTTCTCGTCATCTCAGCGATCTTAATTTCCTTCACTTTTCCTTCGGGTGTGAGAATTTTAATTTCATCACCAACAGAAATTTTCTGGTGTTTGCTTTTAATTAAAAGCGCCATGCTAAAGTCACGTTCCACGTCGACGATTTCACCAATATAGGCTTCATCTTGTCTCTGCACTCTTTTGTTTTTAAGTTTTGAAAACAGAACGTCTGTTTTGTTAATGTTATAAAAACCTTTAATGAATGGACGAGGATTATTTAGTTTTACATCATCAAGTGATTGACCAAGAATGTGATCAAGGTGTTTGAAGCTTTCATCAAAACGCAGATCAACTCTGACGGCCCCTACGTTCAAGGAGCGAAGCTCTTCTATATGATCCAGTAGAAAAAGATCTTTTACGTTGAACATAAAAGTACCGTGTTGATTTTCTACAAGAGGAAATCCAGCGTGTGGGCTTTCTTCCGAAGTCCCGAATGTTTCAATTTGATAGGCCGCTTTCACTTCAGGTTTCAATACAGGTGTAAGGAGCGTTCGGGGTGAATAAAAAAGAAGAATGCGACCATAGGTCAATACTTCTAATGGTGCTGTTAATTGTTGAGCATAACTTTTTAAATGATCGCGCGAGAGTTCATTGGATAAAACCAGACGATCGAGTTGAGCGCCCAAATAATTTTGCCAACGAAGTAAACCTTCGAGATTATGGTTTCCATTTTCAAGAATGAGTTGAATTTTTGCCCATGAAAAATTCGTTTTTAGAAAATGGAGCGCCCCTGGGTCTTGAACTCGAATGGCCTTAAATTCGTGCAGCGGAAGTTCGCGAACTTCATCGCATAATTTTCTAAAAAGTGAATCTTGTTTTAAAACATCCCATTCGAGAACGAGATTCATTTTTAATTTTTGATTGAGTGCAACCATTTCAAGCAATTCTTCTTTCGTCGTTTTAGTCACACGGCCAATGTTGCGGTAACTAACAATGATTTCCGATTCACGTCCGGCAAGTTTAGAAGATAGTTCTAAAAGTTGTTCTTTGTTTTCAGCGTAGGTAATAAACTTCATACCGTCATCTCCATCGCGATCTTTTTGCGAACGAGATTAAAGCGTTCAGCTCCTGGAATATATGGAACTTTAACAACACTACCAGGTTTTGATTTTGGTAGAGGTTGATTACCGAGTGTTTTCAAATCAGAAATCGTGAACGCAAGTTGCGGTCCTTGAAAAGGCATTACTTCCAGTCGATCACCAGGCACAAAGGCACTGCGGACTTCAAGCAGTGTATGTTCATTTTCTACGACTTCAAGAACAACGGCAGAAACAACATATTCGTTATCATCGTGTTCCCGTTGATCATATATCGATGTTTCATCAGCGTGATCAACTAAACTTCCCGATGTGTAATCACGGTGGGCAACTTTAGCAAGCTCATCTTCCCAACGAAGAAGATCATCAGAGAGGAAATGCCCATGCTCGCGGTAGTAGCGTAGCGCTTCTGAATAGACTTTAGATATAGTTCCCGCATAATAATGACTCTTATTGCGGCCTTCAACTTTAAGTGAATCAATTCCCGCTTCGATGAAATCGGTCAGCTGTCGAATGCCCTCTAAATCTTTTGAGCTCATAAAGTGAGCGCGACGTTTTTCCATCTCACCTGGTGTATCGAGACTGTATTCAAAGCGACATGAGTGCGCGCACCCTCCGCGGTTTGAATCACGGCCTTGCGTATAGTTGGAGATGACACAATTTCCGGAGAAAGACATACACATTGATCCGTGTACGAACATTTCGATTTCAAGACCGGTCTCTGCTTTAATCGCCTTAGCTTCTTTGATCGTGACTTCGCGACCGAGTACAATTCTCGTCACACCCATTTCTTTCCAGAGTTTCGCTGATTCAACATTGAGGCAACTTGCTTGAGTAGAAAGATGGATGACTAAATTAGAATGTTTTTGAATGGTGGTGATCACTCCGAGATCTGAAACGATAACCGCATTTACTTTCAACTCTTCTAAGAGTTTTAAAAATTCTGGAAGCTCTTCTAAATCTTTATCGTGCAAAAAACTATTGAGTACAACATAAACATGTGTTCCACGCTCATGAGCGAACTCCACGCCCTCGCGCAACTCTTCAGCAGTAAAATTATCTGAGGCCTGACGAAGGCCGAATTTTTGTCCACCTAAGTAAACAGCATTCGCTCCATACAGAACGGCGACTTTTAATTTCTCCAAGCTGCCCGCAGGAGATAATAATTCTGGAGTCCAGTGATTGGTCATAAATTTGCCTCTTTTTTCGAAGTCTTTTATCTACCAAAAAATCCGTTTACAATCAAAGGGATGATAAAAAAGATCCTTCTTCTCCTAGTCATTTTATTGATTGCGGCCGGTGGTCTGTTTGCCTACTCTATTCAGAAAAAGCGAACATTGATTGCTCCCTATCCCTATGCTTTTACACCTAATTGGGACAAAAAGTTCGAGGCCCAGGAGGCGAAAAACATCCAGGAAGCCGCCAATGCCAAGATTTTAATCGTGGGTGATCGGATGGCCAAATCTCTGGTTCCCTATCAGCAGACTCTCCAGGAGTCATTTGGGGATAGTTTCAAAGTCCCGCCGACAATTTTTAACTGGGCGTCTCCTAATGAGGGACTCTTCAGAACTTTGTACAAATTAAAAAAACTTCCGAAACTTCCACCGGTCATTATTTATTTTGGAACGAGCACTGAGTTTTTTGAAAAGCGTTTTGAAGTTCAGGATAAACCCCAAATCCTTAAAAATTTCGCTCAATACGATGATGAAAAAATCATCTCACTCATCATCACCTTTCCAATTTTGTCTCGCTACTTTTATCAGAAAATGCATTACTTCGATTTGGAAGCGCCTAAAGAATATAAAAACGTGCAGGCCTCGCAAGTAAAACTGGATGAAAAAGAAATTGCTTTCAAATTATTTGAATATGAACTTCGTGATCTCATTCAGTATGTAAAAGATAAAAAGAGTAATCTCGTTTTCATAACCGCGCCTCTAAATCTGGAAGCACAACCTAAAGAAGTCTGTGCGCATTCAAGCAGTCCTGATGTTGTGGCCCTTCAACAAGAGCTTGAAGGTCAGATTAAAGAAGGTGCCTTTAAGGCCGTCTATCCTACTCTGCAGGAACTCGCTTCTGAGACATATGGAAATGCGATGACATTTCACTTGTTAGGTCGAGCGGCACTTGGTGCTGGAGAGCTCACTGAGGCCCGTGAAGCGTTTTTAAAAGCGTCTGTTTACGATTGTGAGAACTGGAGAACAAACGCTGTCTATAACGCCATTATTCGCAAAGAAGCAAAAAAAGATTTACTCCACGTGGTGGATTTTGAAAAAACAATGAACAACGAATTATCGAACGAAGGACTTTTCCTCGATGATATTTATCCACAAGTTTTATTTTATCAAAATATGATTAAAGAACTCGGTGACATCTTGATGAAAATCTTGAGCGTAACCCCTTAAGGAGAGGACCATAATGAACCCAGAAGGAACAGAAAAAATCAGCTTGAAGAAAGATGAGATTCTTTTTCTCGCAGAAGAAGTGAATAATGATTTATTTATTATTCAAAAGGGAAAAGTCATGGTGTTCGTGCAAAAGGGCTCACAGATTATTCCCGTGGCCTATCTCGATCAAGGCGAATACATCGGTGAACTTTCGTTTTTTGATGAAGGACCTCGTAGTGCAAGCATCATCTGTGTGGAAGACTGTGAATTTCTAAAAATACCTACGGAAGAAATGAATAAACACTGTGCGGGTTGGATGAAAACATTAGGTCAACAATTGACTGCTAAAATCAGAGAAGGTGACGAACTGATAAGGTCAAAAGGAATCCGTAAAAAAAATGTAGAGGGCATTAAACCCCTTACCATACAAGAGCAAACTCACTGCTTTAGATTGGTTGACCTTTATAAGTCGAAAAAGTCATAACAATCTCGGTGTCACAACTCCACCAAATTGGAGTTAAAAGTTTGGCATAGAACTCGCAATTATGAAAAGTAAGTGGAAAAAGGACTTTTCCATATTTCTTTCTCAGGTTTAACAGGGAGGTTTTATGAGATCGATAAAAATGTTAGCTCTAAGTCTGTTAACTGTTGTCACTCTAGTGAGCTGTTCAAGTACAACTAATAGAAGCGTAGCTGCGGACGATGAAGCGGAAGTCGTAAAAGAACATAGAGCAGGTAAACGACTACTAACTGAAGAGTATAAGTAGTCTATAAAATAAAAAAGGCTCCCGAGGGAGCCTTTTTTTATTAGATTGTTAGATAAGACCTAATTCTTTAACTGCATCACGTTCACCACGAAGTTCATTCAAAGTTAGATTGAATTTTTCTTCGCCGAAAGCATTGTGTTTTACACCGTCGATCACTTTAAGTTTTCCGTTTTCTGTTCTACATGGGAACGAGAAAATTAATCCTTTATCAACGTTGTACTCGCCGTTTGAAGCAAGACACATTGAGTATGTCTCACCTGCTTTTGTTTCGTGAGTAAGATTGTAGATCCCGTCTACAACTGCGTTCGCCGCAGAAGCAGCTGATGAAAGTCCACGAGCTTTAATAATCGCAGCCCCACGCTTTTGAACAGTTTCAATGAAAGATCCTTTCAACCATTCTTGATCAGCAATAACTTGATCAGCATTTTTTCCGTTGATTTTAGCATTGTAGAAATCTGGGTATTGAGTTGCTGAGTGATTTCCCCAGATCGTCATGTTTGTGATCGCTGTTACATCAACTCCAGCTTTTTGAGCAAGCTGAGTTTTAGCGCGGTTTTCATCAAGAGTTGTCATTGCGAAGAATCTGTCTGACGGAACACCTTTAGCAGCGTTCATACAGATAAGTGCGTTCGTATTGCATGGATTTCCCACAACGAAAACGCGAACGTCAGAAGCAGCGTTAGCAGCGATTGCTTGTCCTTGAGTTGTGAAAATACCACCGTTAATTTTAAGAAGATCTGCTCTTTCCATTCCATCTTTACGAGGAACTGATCCAACTAAGATGGCCCAGTTTGCATCTTTGAATCCAACTGCGTAGTCAGATGTACATGTGATTTTTTTTAGTAGTGGGAAAGCACAGTCGTCTAGTTCCATAGCTACACCCTTAAGTGCGCCTAGAGCAGCTTCTAGTTCAATCAATTGAAGTTCAACTTCTGTTTCCGGTCCAAACATTTGTCCAGAAGCGATTCTTGGAAGTAGTGCATATCCGATTTGTCCTGCAGCTCCTGTGACGGCAACTTTGACGCGTTTTTTTGAAGTCATTGGGTTCTCCTGAAAAAAATATGTTTTGAATGAGTATGGAAAAATTCTGAGTGCATATTAACTCTTAACTTTCCTTCCGTAAATAAACATGCGCGAATTGACTTAAATGACGAAAGTCTCAATAATGGTCCTATCAAAGGTTTTAGCAGTGAACGACAGGACAATAATGAATCAACAAAATTCAGGTTCTCATCAAGGGCCAAAAAATAACGACAACGCAAATAATCCTAACCAACGACGCCACAATAATAATCGTCGACGCCATCACAATGGGCCTCGCCCGCAAGGAGATCGCCCTCAAGGTGCTCAACAAGTAGATCGCCAAGGAGATCGTCCAAGGCAACCGCAGAACGCCCAAGGAGGCGCTCAAGGTCCACGCCGAGAGCAGAATCAAGGACAAGGTGGAAATAATCAAAATCGCCGCCGTAGACGTCCAGGTCAAGGCCAAGGTCAGCAGCAACCACGTCCGCAGCAGCAAGGTCCACGTGAACCTCACACAGGTGGATTTAATTTAGATCGCGTTTACGAAAAATATTTAAATCTTCTTGATCAGCATCTAATTGCTCGCAGAAAATATCACGACCTATTCTATCGCGCAGATCCTGCTCAGAAGAATAAACTCGAGAGAAATTTCTACAATACGCTCAATGACATTCGCGAATTTGAAAATCGTTTAGCACCAGATGTGCGCGATCTTTTTGAGAAGAGAAATAATGGTCTTCAGCCAGACAGAACGTATACATCCAATCGTGATATGCCCGTTGAAGGTGACGAAGTTCCTGCTGATTTACCACCGGCAGATCCACACTATTTACAATCTCAAAGACAAGCTAGCTACAAAGATGATGTTGAAGAAAGTGTCGGGACACCTGAAGATTATTTGAGATACAAAAACCTTCTCTAGTGTCCCGATAAGGGCAGAGATAATTTTAGATTATACAGCTTCGCTGTTTTCTACTTCGCGAACCATAGCTTTTTTAACTGGAGCTTTTTCGAAGTAGTTCGTTAACGTTTCTTCGTGATCCTTCAAAATGGCCGATTTGATTTCAAGAGGAGTGATGTCTAAGACCTCCGAAATTTTCTTCATCATTTTTAAAGGTACGTTACAAAGACCACGTTCAACGTTTGAAATGAACTGGCCGTTCTTGTAACCAAGAAGTAAGGACAAGTCAGATTGTGAGTAATTTTTAGGGTGATTGATTCTCTTAGTGCGAACTAATGCCGCGATGTTTTTAAATGATCTCATTTTATAATTTCCTCCGAAGAACTAAAAAAAGATTATAGTAAGGTATAGATTTATAATCCGTTGTGGATTTAATCTTTAGACTACCTTAACAAATAAAAAAGTGAACTTAAATAAAAATTTCGCAATTTCAAGAAATCTTCACAGGAGTTTTGTTTATGCGCATAGTTACATGGAATATCAATGGGCTCCGATCGGTTTCTCAAAAAGGCTTCAAAGATTGGTTCGTGACGCATTCCCCTGATATTATTGCATTGCAAGAGATTAAAGCTCAACAAATCGATGTCATCAAACTTTTAGATGACTGGAAGGAGCACTATCACATTTTTCTAAATCCAGCGGTCAAAAAAGGATATTCCGGTACGGCTTTTATGGTGAAAAACTCTTTCATGCATGAGGGACTTTCCATCACTTCTGGTATGGGAGATCACCATATGGAAGATGAAGGTCGTTTAATCTGGATGGAATCCGAAAAATTTTATCTCTTGAATGGCTACTTTCCCAATGG
Organism: uncultured Bacteriovorax sp.; assembly: GCA_946480715.1. The sequence continues at coordinate 18,043 of CAMLKK010000027.1, forward strand.
GAAGCCTGATCACTCGCGCGTGGACTATAAATTGAAATTTTCGCGCGATGTTTTGTCATTCGCAACCGAATTACGCGCGAAAGGAAAGCCCGTTATCATTTGCGGAGATGTGAATACGGCCCATCGAGAAATTGATCTTTCTAACCCAAAGGCCAATCAAAAAACGACAGGATTTTTACCGCATGAGCGTGTTTTCATCGAGGAAATTCTTGCCCAGGGATTTGTCGATGCTCTTCGCGTGCATTATCCCGAAGAAAAAAATATCTATTCATGGTGGACTTACAGAGGTGATTGTCGAGAAAGAAACATTGGATGGAGACTCGATTATTTTTTCGTCGATAAGTGCATCGAAAAAAATATTAAAAAAATCGCTCATTATAGAGAAGTTCTGGGCTCTGATCATTGTCCGGTTGAAATTGAGCTTGAATTCTCTTAGCTAAAATTTAGAATACTTTTATGACAACACATACACTTATTCCCTATGAAAAAACGACAGCGCCTTCTGTAACAATTGAGACTGAGTTAATCTCTCGCGATGATGCCTTTTTTGTGAGTTATAAACTCACAGGAGACATTAAGAGCATTGATTTGGGAGCAGATCCGATACATGCACGCAAAATAAAGCTATGGGAAAAAACTTGTTTTGAACTTTTTATTAAAAATAAAAATGATCAGTATATGGAGTTTAACTTCTCCCCTGTTTTTGAATGGAATGCATTCTTCTTTAATAAGAAAGGCGATGCCCTAAAAGAATTCGAAAAAGTATCGGCCGTGAAAATTGATATTCTTCATTCAATGGAAGTTTTTAAAGTTATTGTTGAAATTAAGAAAAAAGATTTTCCAGATGATTTTTTCACATTGGATATGTGTGCAGGATTAACAACTGTTTTGAAAGAAAGAAACGGACGTATAAGTTATTGGGCCCTTTCTCACGAAGATCAAAGGCCCAACTTCCACGACTTCAAATCGTTTAGATATAAGTTTTAATCGCGATTGTGTATTCTTTCTCAGATACTTTACTCACGAGACCTGTCACCAATAATTCCTGGTAACAAGCGTTCATCAATTTTTTTCCCATATCATCGAGAACAACCGTATAAATCTTATCTTCTGTTTTGAAATCAAGTGAAAGAACTTTTCCTTCCTTCGAGCGTTCTTTAGGACGAATAGTTCCTGATAACTGAACTAATTTGTCTTTATAGAAGTAATAACTTTCACGATTAAAGCCTGACGATTCAGAGTTTTTCTTCTTCCCTTTACCGCCACCTTCTTCATCATCATCGTCGAAAGAGTAATCATCTCCGTCACTGCCTTCGCTATCAACATCGATATCTTCTTCTAAATCGTCGAATTCGTCTTTAAATCCACCCATACAGCGGTTGTCCTTTGGTAAAAAAGTCTTACGTTAAAATCTTATAATAGCTTAAATATTTCAGAAAAAAGCGCTAAAAATCAACCATTTTTCAATTCCCTGCCGCATATAAATGACACCCACCTAATTTGTTTTGCCCAACTATAAAGGAATTTGATGTTTTTTATTGACCAGAAAAGCCTTTCCACCCTTTCTAGGAGTGCTATAATAAGGAAGATCGGCGCTAACGGAGGCCCAACCAGATGATCGCAAAAAATATGAAACTCTTACTTCTATTACTTTCAATTTCTTTAATGGCGACTGGAAATTTACTTTCGGCCCAAGATGAAATCGTTATCCCTGAATCTGAAGAAGAGACATTCATTCCTCCAGCGACGAGCAGCGATTCAAATAACCCACCAGTTATTCTCGATGAAAGCGATTCTGCAGACGTTTCTGACGTTGAAGAATACGACGGCTAATCTTTTTCAATCTCACATCTGTTTAGTCTTATAAAAGAGCAATCGTTTCGATTGTCACACTCTTTTTACAAAAAGCTTTGCCTCATTCCATCTATTTCATATATTATATTTTTGTAATATCTTAGAAATATTCATGCTTTGCATTGCAAGGAAGCCGTATGGTTGTGGAAGCTGAACTTTTAACTGAACTGCCCCATTTCGAAATGTTTTTTAACCGCATTGGTTTTAAACGTATCGATGGATCTGTTTATGGCCTTCTCGTTATGGCCAAAAAACCGCTGACGTCAGAAGAAATCGAAACAACTCTCAATCTCTCTCAAAGTGCCGTCTCACTTTCCTTAAAAACACTCGCACAGATTGGTGCTGTTGAATCACGTGATGATCGCGATAACCGCGATACAAAAGCAAAATTGCATTCGGCTCGCGAAGATTCACTCGCTATTGTGGCGAGCGTATTTAGAAAACGTGAAGAAGAGATGGTCGCCGATTTTAAAAGAATGGCCCAGAGAATTTTGGATAAATCATCAGGAGACGAAAATCTTCAGCGTAAAAGACGTATGCAATCAATCATCTCGACATGTGAAATTGCAGAATCAGTCATGAACTTTGTTATTACGATCGCTCAAAATAAGGCCGTTGAAACATACGATGCTCAATATGAGGCACTCGTGAAACGTATTCCGAAGGCCATAGATCTTCTCTCAAGCACCGCCGGACCTCTTAGTGACATCACGATGAATGTTACGGGAAGAATAAAAGATAAGTTTTTTAAAGGACACATATGAAATCAGAACGCGAAAGAATCGTCATCACTGGTATTGGACTTACTTCACCTCTAGGAAACAGCCTCACAGAATTGCGTGAAGGACTGTTAAATGGCCGTTCGGGAATTAAGCACACCGAAATTCGCCATATGGGTGTAGTGGCCGCTGGTAAATGTGAATTCGATGAAGCCAAACACCAACCGAAAAAAATGCGTAAACGCGGAACACGTGCTGGAGCAATTTCCATTTTCTGTACCAAAGAAGCCTTAATTGATTCAGGAATTGATTTTGATTCTGTTGATAAAAATCGTGTCGGTGTTTATTTCGGTATCACTGAACACGGAAACGTTGAAACAGAAAATGAAATTCACGATCTTTATAATGTTCACAATAAAGACGTGAGCTTTTGGTCTCACCACCACAATCCAAGAACAGTTGCAAATAATCCTGCTGGTGAAGTGACACTTGTTCTCGGCATCACAGGCCCTCATTATACAATTGGTGCTGCTTGTGCCGCTGGAAATTTAGGAATTATTCAAGGGGTTCAGCAACTACTCTTAGATGAAGTTGATGTCGCTTTCGCAGGTGGAATTTCAGAATCAACGGAGACATTTGGAATATTCGCTGCCTTTAAAGCACAGGGTGCTCTGGGACATCATGAAGATCCAGCACTCGCTACTCGCCCACTCGATCTTGATCGCAATGGAATTGTTGTTTCTGAAGGTGGAGCTGTTTATGTGCTTGAGAGACTTTCAGATGCTAAAAAAAGAAATGCCAAAATTTACGGCGAAATCATCGGCTATCACTCGAACTCAGATGCCTCTGATTTCGTATTGCCGAATACCGAAAGACAAATTGAGTGCATGAAATTTGCGATGAAAAAAGCAGGCATCGAACCTCACGAAGTAGACATCGTGAATATGCACGCTACAGGAACAACTCAAGGTGATATCCAGGAATGCCAAGCTGTAGCCGGTCTTTTTGGTGATAGTAAGACTACATATGTAAACGCGACTAAAGGTTTCATCGGACATGCAATGGGAGCGGCCGGAGCGCTTGAACTTGCAGGTAACATTCCTTCATTTGTTGATGGATATGTTCACCCTTGTAAAAAAATCGAAAAACTCGATCCTCAATGCGCGATTCCCAATCTCGTAAATGGCGAAAAAGTTTCTCACAACGTAAACATCATTCTTAACAACTCATTCGGGATGTTAGGTATTAATTCGACACTTATTTTGAAAAAGTACTCATAAGGAGAGGAAGACATGCTATCGAACGCAGAAGTACGTACAAAAGTTTTAGACATTATCGCTGACATCGCTCTAGATGACGACGTAACAGGTATCAAAGATGAAGTTGCTCTTCGCGAACAACTAGACCTTGATTCAATGGACTTTCTAGATATCGTTATGGAACTAAAAAAACGCCATAAAATTGAAGTTCCTCAAGAAGACTACCCAAGGCTCGCAACAATGGCGTCTTGTGTGGAATACCTTGCTCCAAAGTTTAATCAATAAAAAATTATGACCACTGAAAAAGTTGATTGTGTGATTATAGGTGCTGGTATGTCCGGTCTAGCGGCCGGCATCCGGCTCTCCATGTATGACAAAAAAGTAGTTGTTCTGGAAAAACATACAATCAGCGGTGGACTCAATTCTTACTATGCCCGTGGGAAACGTAAATTTGATGTTGGCCTTCATGCCCTTACAAATTATGTTTCTCCCGGTGATAGAGGAAAACCTTTTAACAAATTGTTAAAGCAACTCCGTATTCCCTACTCTGATTTTAAACTTTCAGAGCAGAATTATTCTCTCATTAAATTTCCTGAGCACACGCTGAGATTTAGCAACAACATTCAAGAACTCATTGAAGACATTAACGTTCGTTTTCCAGATGAAATTGATGGTTTTTTAAAACTGCTTGATCATGTTCGTGCGTTTGATGAAGTGAATCTCAACAATGAAACAATGATGGCGAAAACTGTTGTCCGTCATTTTATCAAATCGCCTCAATTAATTGAGATGATTTTTTGTCCGCTCTTGATTTATGGTTCCGCTTGGGAAAACGATATGGATTTTTCCCAATTCGTGATCATGTTCAAGAGTATTTTCCTGGAAGGATTTGCTCGACCTGAAGGCGGCGTACGAACAATTCTCGATTTGTTACACAAGAAACTTTCTGATGTTGGCGGAGAAGTCCGCTACAAAAGCGAAGTCACTCGCATTCTCACAAACAATGGGAAAGTTGTCGGCGTAGAAATTAATCACTCACACATTATTGAGTGTTCACAAATTCTCTCGAGCATGGGACTACCCGAAACATTCGGCGTTGTTGAAGATTTGCATTCAGTAAACAAACCGGCCGTTGGAAATCTCTCTTTTTGTGAAAGTATTCTCATTACCGATAAAAAACCACGCGAATTAGGCATTGATGCTACAATCATCTTTGCTAACAATCGCCCAGAATATTTCTATCAAAAACCATCGACGCTTTTTGATGATCAAAGTGCGGTCGTATGTTTTCCCAATAATTTTAAATACGAAAATTTTCAAGATGATTATGAAGAAGGAGTATTGCGGGTCACTAACATTGCAAACTTCGACTTGTGGAATGAACTAAAACAGCATCCTGAGAAAGAACTTTATAAAGCACAAAAAGAGAAAGTCGCATTGTCTGCACAGAAAATGTTGATTGATTGTGGCTTAAGTTCTGACTTCAACATTGTCTTCAAAGATATTTTTACTCCAACAACTATTAAACGCTACACGCAACATGCAGGTGGAACAGTTTACGGTTCAACTGAAAAAAGCCGAAACGGAACAACTCCCATCAACGGCCTTTACATTTGTGGAACAGATCAAGGATTTCTTGGTATCGTCGGAAGTATGCTCTCGGGTATTTCGATGGCCAATCTTCATGTTCTGCAAGGAAGTTCATCATGAAATTTAACAACGTAGTCATTGAATCAATGGCCTACGATTTATCAGATACAATTGTCACATCGGATGCGATTGAAAAACGTCTTGCACCTTTGTATGAAAAACTGAAACTTCCGGAAGGACGATTGGAACTAATGACGGGCATTCAAGCACGTCGTATGTGGGCCCCTGGAACAAAACCATCTGATCTTTCTACTCAGGCCGCAAAAAAAGCATTAGCAAAATCAGGAGTAAAAAAAGAAGACATAGAGATGCTCATCCATGCCTCTGTCTGCCGCGATTTTTTGGAACCGGCCACAGCTTCAGTCGTGCATGCGAATTTAGGCCTTTCTCGTTCAGCGATGATCTTTGATCTTTCTAATGCCTGCTTAGGTGTAATCAATGCGATGGTTGTGGCCGCTCAAATGATTGAATCGGGCATGATTAAAAATGCACTCATTGTTTCAGGTGAAAATGGTGGGCCTCTACTTGAAAACACCGTGAATGAATTATTATCTAATCCTTCAATCGATCGAAAAAATATAAAAAAATATATAGCTAATCTTACAATTGGATCAGCGACCACAGCGATAGTTCTCACACACAAGTCCCTCGCTCCACACAAACCACAACTCTTAGGGGGAGCTGTTGAAACAGATTCTTCCGCCAACCATCTTTGTCGTGGTGATGGAAATACTCACTCACTTGTTATGGAAACGGACTCTGAAGAACTCCTTAAATACGGAATTGCACTGGGGCAATCAACCTGGCAAAAATGTCGAGCAGAACTTGGCTGGACAAACGCTGATGTAAATTTCGTAATGACCCATCAGGTGGGCTCAGCTCACGAAAAACTTTCTTTAGAATCACTCGAACTGACAACAGTAAAAACATTTAAAACATATCCCTTCTTAGGCAACACAGGATCAAGTGCACTTCCCATCACAATGATGATGGCAGACGAAAATGGACTTCTGAAAAAAGATGATCACGTCGCACTTTTAGGAATTGGTTCTGGTCTCAGCTCAATTATGTTAGGAGTAAAATGGTCATGATCCCTCAGGAACTTAAAAACGAATATCCCTTTACTCCGCACTATCACCAAGTAGGAAAAGAAAAACTTCATTATGTTGATGAAGGACAAGGTGAAGTCATGCTCATGTTGCATGGAAATCCAACATGGTCTTTTTTCTATCGTAATGTCGCTAAACATTTTGCGAAAACTCATCGTGTGATTGTTCCCGATCATATGGGGTGTGGGCTTTCAGATAAACCGCAAGATTACGAGTACACGCTTAAAAACCATATTCAGAACACACTCGCTTTAGTTGATAAATTAGGGCTCAAAGACATCACACTTCTCGTGCATGATTGGGGTGGCGCGATCGGTATGGGTGTTGCGACAGCTAGGCCTGAACTGATTAAAAGATTGATTATCATGAACACAGCGGCCTTCCGCTCAATGGAAATCCCAACCAGAATTAACATTCTCCGAAATCCCGTAGGTGAATGGTTCATTCGTACGTTTAATGGTTTTGCAGGCCCTGCAACAACAATGGCCGTGACAAAAAAGCTATCTCCCCTTGTTAAAAAAGGATTTACTCTTCCTTATGACAATTTCGAGACACGCATTGCAACGGCAAAATTTGTTCGAGACATTCCAATGTCGCCTGAACATCCGACTTATAAAACGCTTTCAAACATCGAAGACAAACTTCCGACACTTAAAGTTCCGACTCTACTTCTTTGGGGAGAGAAAGATTTCTGTTTCACTATGAATTTTCAGAAGCGCTGGATGGATTTTTTTCCGCATGCTCAAGTCGTGACTTACGCCGATGCCGGACACTACTTACTTGAAGATAAAAAAAATGAAGTCATAGCTGAAATTGAACGCTTCATTAAGTTGCAGTAAGGATCGAAATGAACATCGCTCATCGTCTCACGGAAAATGCAAAAAAATTTCCTGAAAAAAAAGCGGTTCTCTTTCCGCATTTTGAACCGAAAGAAAAAAAGTATCACTACTCTTCATTAACATTTAAAGAGCTTGATATCCTCTCCAATAAATTTGCTAACGGCCTGGCGAATATGGGGTTAAAGAAAGGCGATAAGACTTTGCTCTTCTTGCGTCCTTCACTCGACTTCCCTGCAATGACTTTCGCGCTTTTTAAATTAGGAGTCATTCCTGTTTTTATCGATCCAGGAATGGGAAGAAAAAATCTTTTAAAGTGTATAAAAGAATCTTCACCTGTCGCACTAATTGCAGAAAAAGAAGTTCATCTTATCAGTCGTTTTTTTCCGGGAACATTTAAGAGTATTAAATTCAAAGTAACAAATGCTCGTTGGTCATTGGGAAAAACAAAAACTCTAAATGCTCTCAAAAAAGAAAAAAAACTTGCGTTTACACCCAGCACGTTTGAAGACTCCGATACTGCGGCCATTCTTTTTACTTCTGGAGGAACGGGTACGCCTAAAGGTGTAGTCTACACGCATTCAATTTTTGATAAACAGACATCACTTCTGCAAGAGATGTATAAACTTACAGAAAACGATACTGATCTCCCTGGTTTTCCCCTCTTTTCACTTTTTACAATTGCTATGGGAATGACCTCTTGTATTCCGGATATGGATCCGAGCAAACCGGGTAAGGCCGATCCTAGAAAACTTTATCAGAACATTGTTGATCAAAGACCAACTTTCGTGGCCGGCAGTCCGGCGATCTGGGAGCGTTTAGCAGATTACTGTTTGAACAATAATCTCACACTTCCATCAATCAAATATCTCGTGATGTTTGGAGCACCAGTTTCGGTGGCGATTCATAAAAAATTTAAAATGCTCCTGCCAAACGGAACGACTTATACACCTTACGGCGCTACTGAAGCTCTTCCAGTAAGTAACATCAGTGGCGAATACATTCTAAAAAATACTGCCCACCTTACAGAAAACGGTAAAGGCACGTGCATTGGACTTGTGGTACCCGAAACCAAAGTTAAAATTATCGAAATTTCTGATAACATCATTTCTTCCACCAAAGAAATGAAAGAAGTTGCTCCCATGCAAATTGGAGAGATCATCGTTCAGGGGCCAACGGTGACCCGTGAGTATTTAGATCTTCCCGAAAAAACTCGAGAAGCCAAAATAGATGAAGATGGAAAAAAATTCTGGCATCGTATGGGTGATCTAGGATTTTTAGATAATGATGGCCAATTGTGGTTTGTAGGGAGAAAGGCCCATCGAGTGGAAACGCCGGAGGGATTGATGGTTCCCATTCCATGTGAAGCCATTTTCAACAAGCATCCCGCGGTAAGACGTTCAGCTCTGGTTGGAATTGGCCCATTGGGAAAACAAACACCGGCCATAGTCATTGAAAGAATTGATGGACAATATCTTTCAGGAAAAGAACGTTCCATCTTTGAAAGTGAACTTCTTTCAATGGCCCGAAAAAATCCTCTCACTGAAAATATCTCTCAAATTTATTTGAGCAAACATTTTCCTGTTGATGTTCGTCACAATATAAAAATTGATCGCACAAAACTAAAAGAAGAAATTGAAAATCATGCAGAAAACTAAAGTTCTCATTACAGGTGCCGGTGGATTCCTGGGACAATATATTGCTCGCGACCTTCTCCAAAAAGGATATGAGGTCACTAGTTTTTCGAGAGGACATTATCCTGAACTTACGCAACTTGGTGTTCAACAAGTCTCTGGTAATTTAAAAAATACTGACGAAGTTGTTCGCGCCTGCGCTGGTATGGATGCAGTCATTCATACTGCCTCATTAGTGGGTATGGGAAATTGCTATCAAGATTTTTACGAAACAAATGTTTTAGGAACTCGAAATATTCTAGAGGCCTGCAAAAAAAACAAAATTAAAAAACTTATTTATACCAGTACACCAAGTGTGGCGTTTGGTGATCAGAGTTTATGCGGAGTCGATGAATCAATTGGCTATCCTGCTCGCCATTTAAGTCACTATGCTGCTACTAAAGCTCAAGCTGAAAAAGAGGTTCTAGCGAACAATGGACCTGAGCTTTCTACTGTCGCTATTCGCCCCCATCTCATTTATGGACCTGGTGATAAGAATCTCATTCCACGTGTTGTTGAAGCGGCCAAAAGCGGCCGGATAAAAATTATCGGTGATGGTAACAATCTTGTTGATGTTTCTTATGTAGAAAATGTTTCTGCCGTCCACATCAGAGCGCTTGAAAAGTTATCGCCAGAGTCTCCACTTGCCGGCAAGGCCTATTTTTTCGGACAAGGTCCCATCAAGCTGTGGGATTTCACGAATGAGATTTTAAAACGTGAGGGGCTTCCTCCACTGAAAAAGAAAATTCCTCTAAAGGTTGCTTACAGTATTGGATGGGTCATTGAAAAGTTTTCTCATTTGCTTTCTTTGTTCGGTGTAAAAGTTGAAAATCCCCCCATGACGAGGTTCATTGCACTTCAATTAGGATCTTCTCACTATTTCAGCCATAAGCAGCTGGAGAAGGATTTAGGAGCGTTTAATTTCGTGAGTATCGAAGAGGGATTGAACAGGCTTTATCGGTCGAAAGCTTAGTTTTCATCCACAACGCTTGAAGGTGCCCTTAGGTTTTCAACACGCATGTAGTGGTCAACGGCACCGAATCCTTTAAAAGCTCCTTCGTGAAAGCTAGTCGTGAAAGCAAATCCCGCTTCCGTTACAGCATCAAAACTTCCGTAGAAAAAGACATTCGATAAACCAAAAATGTTAAAGTAATGAACTTTGCTATTACAGTTTTGAGCAAGGTTGTTTGTAAAATTCTTCAGCGGCCAAAGTGGAATTGATGTCCACTCTGTTGGAGCTTTTTCAGTTAAATCACCCAAACAACTTTTTAGAAACGCTCGTTTTTTAGATGATGAAAAAATATATTTCAAAGATTTTTTTTCACATGATTCGATGTCTTTTGCCGTTACACGATCGTGACTTAAATCTTTGAGATACTCAATATAGTCGTTTTGCAGAGATCTACGGCAATTGTCGAATAGATTCCTAAAATTCAAAAATCCTTTCTTAGGTTGCTCGTCGCAAACTCCATCAAGAGCGTCAAAGACATTGCTTACACTTTGTCGATTAAGATATCTAATTCCTGCAACGTTAATTTGATATTTTCCACTCACATGGTAAGGAGCACGGAGCTGATCGTTCTCAATCATATTGATGGCAAGTGGATTTACGCCACTCATACGCTCAAGAATAAACTTCGCACGCTCGCGATATTTTTTACCCAGCATACCTTTTGTTTTCTGAGTTCTGTAATCGACTGTAAAAGTGAGAGAAAGTTTTTGTTCAGTTGTATTTGCCCCTTTTATATCAACATCATCACGAGCATCAAGGAGATTGCGTTCACTTTCGTACTCTAGTGCTACTTTTTTGGTTTCACTCGCGAGTTTTGTTGCACCTAAATCGACATCCATCAGTTTATAAAGAAAGCTAGTGAAGAGACGCGACAGTGCATCTTCCGTATATTTCATTTTTTCAAAATAGTGCTTGAAAAAGTTTTTAACTTTTCCTTCTTTCGTAATTTCAATCTGCTGAGTTTTCGCTGTTTTTTGTCCCCCAAGAAGAAGGAAGTTATAGCGATGATTGATCGTTTGTGATTTTTTCTTTTCTTCGCTGATAATATAAGGCGCGAGAATATCTAAATCACCTTCACGGTTTTTTAATAGCTGTTGAAGCTCCATCGCAACAGGATCTTGAACAGACATTTCACTTACGTCACGACTCTTTAAATTTAAAAATATTTTATAACTACTTTCGAGTTCATAACTAAAGTCATAAGAGAGTAAAGTCATTTTCAAGATTTTAAGAAAGTCCGCTTGCACTCTAAGAGCAATTCCAGCAGTCGCAAGTTTCGTTTTCTCAAAGTTAAGTCTCAAGAGGTTTTGCTCGGGATCAGAAACAATTTCCAACCTTGTTAGTTTTTCTAATTTCGCAAGAACTCCTGCTGCTCCCGTCACTCCAGTATAAAGTGGAGCACTCACCAATCCTCCCGCCTTGAAACTAAGAGAATCTTCTTTGAAAATCATTTCATTGGGAGACATTTGTTTCAAATGATTCAGTCCGAGTGACATAAACGGCATGAAAAGTTTTTCGAAATGTCTCATTAATCCGTCTTCATAAGAATCAGCAAAGTGAATCCATGTGAATTTACGGTGGAAAACGATCCCCGCGAATGCCGCTAAATTTTCCTGACTCATATCGATCACTTGTTGATCACGTAAACTTCCCATGATTTTGGAAGCATCAATGCTGACAGTGAATGTGTCAGTAACGATCCAGCGAGTATCATGATCAAACTGCGGTTCAAGCTTTCGTTCAATTGAAACACCAAAATCTGCAAATGGACGGCGGTACATGAATCCTACGCTGTTCAAACCACCCGTCACGGTTAAACGATTATTAAGAACCCTTTGGGCCTCACGTTTACCGATGTTTTCATACTCGTGATTGAACTCGTTAAAAATTTGCTGATAAAGATTGTTTTGATTTACACCTGAACTGATGGGATCAACACTATTTCCCGTTTCGACGTCGTAAGCTTTTTCCAGTTTCTCAGCATCGGTCACGGTGAGATATGTAAAATCCTCTGCGCGCACAACTCCAGACATCCCGATCAACATGATCAGTACGCAAACAATTTGTCTGTAGAGTGAACGATTAGTCATGGCGTGATTTCCCCAAGGCCATTGTATAAGGGCTTATCGGACCACCCTAGAGCAAACTTGATCGTTTTGGTTTCCCGTACTTGCCCGACTGTCCCTCGGGAAAAACTGCCAATTAAATTCCCCAATGGTTCCCAAGCTGTTAAAATACCAATCACGAGGGAGAACGTATGAAAGGGATTCGTTTAAAAATAATGCTTTTAACAGCGCTTATGCTGACACTTTGTTGCGGACTTCTCTTTTATCGCAGTCTTTACACATTCGACGGACCAAAATCTGTCCAAAATTTAGAATTTGAAGAACTCCGTAGTCTTGATTTGCAGTTAAATGCGAATGCCTATTATCTTAGAAAAAATATTAATGCTGATACAAGTGATTTGAAGGCCCAGGCCCTTCGCATACAAGAGCTACTGACTATTTTAAAAGACATGAAAATTACGTCACCTGATATGAGTGAAGGTGTAAAAACAGTACAAGCGTATTTTAAATCGAAAGAAAAAAAGATCGAAAGTTTCATCCGTGCACATGAAGAGTTAAGAACGAACGTGAATCAATTTGTTTCCCGTTACAATGAACTTACGAAAAATAAAATCACTTTTTCATTGGATAAAAATGATAAGCGCGATTTTTTTCGTGAATGTTTAACTGATGTTTATATGTACTTGAGTTTTTCTTCAAAGGAAAATGAAGGCCGATTACTAGAAGATTTGAAGATTATGAGTCAGGTCATCAATTATGCAGAAGCTCCAAATCCACTCATTCAAAGCTATTACAACGGGATCGAAAGCATTCTTAAAAGTGTAAAAACAACAGACCAACTCATTGAGGATTTCCATCAAAATGGAATTAACAATGAAATGAACTTGATTGCAAAATCCTATCATGAAGACAGTTTGAATCGTGAAAAAGATAATGAAACGTTCGTGAAATTAGTTTTTGCGGCGTTTGTTTTCTATCTCATCGCCATGACAATTATCATTCGCAAAAACTAAGTCGAGCGTTTTGCAAAAGATTGCACCACTGATTCATCGAAGTAGTTGGCACTCATCCCGGCATCAACAACCATGGCACTTGCATTAATCCCCGACGAGGCAGGACTCAGCAGAAATGCGGCGGTATTGGCCACTTCCTGAGTCTCCAGCGCTTGATGCCTTAGAGTTAATTGTTCAGCATAGAGATAATTATCAACATATCCAGGAATGCCTGCAGAAGCCGATGTTTTTAGTGGTCCTGAACAAAGCGCATTGAAACGAACTTTAGATTTTTCAGCAAAAGATTTCGCTAAAAAAGCAACGGCCGAATCGAGTGAAGCTTTAATAGGTCCCATGTACCCGTAGTTTGTCGCACGTGTATTGGAGATGGAAATTGTGACAACCGAAGCTTCGGGATGCAAAACGTCTTCAAGAGAATTCGCGAGGGCAATCAGTGAAAAACATGAAATGGTTGAAGCTTGAAGATAATCTTTTAGTTTCGTTTCATGAAATGGTTTCATCCCTTCTGAATAATTGGCAAAAGCTATTGAATGCAAAAATCCATGCAACAAAACATTCTCAGTTTTTAGTGTTTGCCCGAATTGAAAGATAGCTTCTTCGCTTTCCACATCAAGAAGGTAAACTTTTTTACCAGGAAATAATTTTTCTACATTTTTTTTATTCTCTTCATTTTGAACAGTGAAGATGAGGTCTGCCCCCTGCTCTAGAAGAGTTTTGGCCGTAAAAGTTGCCACAGATTTTTTATTAGCAACACCTGTGATTAAAAAGCATTTATTTTCTAATTTCAAAAAACTCATTACACACTCGCTACGGTAAATTCGATAACTAAAACTGTTTTTCCGGCAACTTTAGTTGTGCCTTTCATATAGTGAGCATTCGCCAGACTCTCAGTTAATTCCACTTCCATCAAGAGTTCGTCACCAGGTCTGACCATGTTTTTAAATTTTGCATTTTGAACTCTCGTGACAACACCAAGTCCAGCTCCTTCTTTTCCTGCCATCAAAGCTGCGCCACTTTGAAAAAGAGCTTCTTGTAAAAGAACTCCAGGCATTATGGGATTTCCAGGAAAATGTCCTTTAAAAAAATCCTCTTCACCCGTTAGTTTAAGACTTGTCATTATTTTATTTTCTGAACGTTCAACAACCTTATCGACAAAAAGAAAAGGAGGACGTTGAGGTATTAATTCAGTGATCGCAGGATACATTAGAGTCCTCCAGAAATTTCGAGCGACGCTCCTGTGATGTAACTTGCTTCTCTACTTGCCAAAAAAAGAACCGCAGCGGCCACTTCCTCTACTTTTCCAAATCGCTTCATAGGAACGTCTTTCATGTATTCTTTACGTTGTTCCTCAGGAAGATCGGCAAGCAATTCTGTGTCGATAAAACCAGGACAAACATTGTTCACTGTGATTCCGCGTTTAGCGACTTCTTTTGAAAGTGATTTGGAGATGGCAATTTGACCGGCCTTTGAAGCTGCATAGTTTGCTTGCCCCGGTAATCCCAGCGATCCACCGATTGAAGACATATTAACAATACGTCCGTAGCGATTTTTCATGAATTGCAAAACGGCATGCTTGCTCATTAAGAATGTTCCTGTGAGATTTGTATTGATCACATCATTCCATTCCATCAAACTCATGGTCGCCGTCAATTGATCGCGCCTGATGCCTGAATTATTTACAAGAACTTCAATTTTAGGGTGATTTTCTTCAACAAATTTATAAAACTCGATGACTGCATTTTCATCGCGAACGTCACATTTTTTTACGATTAATTTATCTGAATTTATTTCTGCTTTAAATTTCTCAGCAGCAGCATCATTACCAGCATAAGTGGAAATGACAGTCGCTCCTTCTTTTAAAAAAGCTTCAGCAATTCCGCGTCCGATTCCACGTGTTCCACCGGTAACAATGACTGTTTGATCTTGAAATTTCATGCCGCTTTTCCTCTGTAAAAATTGATCAAATTTTACGTGAAGTTCCGGGCCTAGACAATGCTTTTGCTTGGTGTTACTCTGGACAACATGCTGACAATCACTGCTGAAAACACTTTATCTTCGACGTCAAAGGACGTTCTAAGTGAGATTTACCTTGAAATCTTCGAAAGCTGGAAGAGAGAAAAATTCTTTGAAAAATTTAATTTTCACTCACAATTTCTCATCCTCATCGCTTATTGGGATGGAAGACCTGCAGGTTTTAAAATAGGATACGGTCAGGATAATGAACTTTTTTACTCATGGACGGGCGGCGTTCATCCTAGCTATCGCAAGCGTGGAATTGCAGAGACCTTAATGCAGAAACAACACGAATGGTGTGTTCAAAATAAATACAAGGTCATTGAAACAAGAACGCGCAACAAATTTCCAGATATGATTAAACTCAATTTGAAACACCAGTTTCAAATTGTCGGAACATTTACGGACACAGACAAAGAACCAAAAATTATTCTGAGAAAAAATATTTAAGAATGAGTTTTCTCTAGACGAGAAAGATAATTATCCACTTCGTGTGCCTGGATAACACCGTAATTGGCAGCTCCAAGCCACCCGGACATAATGATCCCCACAGATCCTGCATGAAAGAGTCCAGGCAGTTCTTTGTGCATATTCATTGAAACTTCCAGGCCTTCAAACTTAGTTCCGAAGCTCGCTCCTTTTTCATGGAGCGTATAACGTTGAACCGTTAGAGGAGTGGCCGCATCGACGAAATCAATCTTTGCGCGAATACCAGGATGAATTTTTTCAAGTCCCGAAAGCGCTCGTTCAATTAAATAGGATTTTTGTTTTTCATATTCTTCATCTGAAAGGTTTACCCAATCTTCATAGCGAGCGTTTGAAGACGAAACAATTGCGTATTTGGGTTCAAGATGCGGACGTGAATCAGGGTAATAAACTGAGAACGTCTGACTTCCAACTTTTGGCGAGAGAATAAGTTCAGTTGAAAAATGATCATCCTGACTAGTGAAAATGAGATCACCAATAAAAGGAATAGTCTCTCCTTTTTTGAGACCCATATAAACCTGGCATGAAGATGTATTCAAACGAACAGCATCGGCCTTCTTAACATATTCTGCAGAGAAATTGTCATCTCCAACCATCTTATGAACCGTCGTCTTCAAATTAGAATTGGAAACGACACTTTTAGAATGAATCGTATGACCTTTAACCTGAACTCCAACGGCACGCCCATTTTCAACGATAATTTTATCGACTTTCGCTTGCAACTGAATATCGACATTGTTTTTAAGCAGCTCATCTTTCATGAGCCCGATCATGGTGTCGGTTCCACCTTGGAAAATATAAACACCTTTACTCATGAAATTCGAGAAAACGATACCGTAAGAAATGGCCGGATCTTCTAAATTTGATCCGTTTGCATACACAATTGGTTCAAGCAAGAAACGAGTGATATCATTGCGGCCAGGAAAGTATTTTTCGAACAACTCTCCATTTGTCATTTGAGAGTTGTCATAAAAATTCATGTTAGCGAGTTCATCGAAAAAACCTTGAACTGTTTCTCGAGCAACACCAAACTTTGTAACGAGTGTTTCTATGAAATGTTCTTTGGTGAAATCAGTTTCAACTTCAAACTGTGGATTGATATAGCGAACTGACTTTAATTGGTGAATGCGATCAGCAATATCTTTGTTCCAGTATTTGCGGCAAGTTTTAATCATCCCGACTGGAAAACCATGAAGTGAAACATCAAAAATATGTTCGCCATCCTGACGTTTAAACCACGTTGCAAAACCACCTAATTTATTGTGGGATTCAAGGAGAAGTACGGAGCGGCCATCGCGTCCCATTTTATTTGCGAGTGTCATTCCCGCAAGCCCTGAGCCTACGACAATGACATCATAGTTTTTTGTGATTTTATCTTTTGATGAGTAAAGCATGGTTCTATTTTTTAAATTGCGAGAGTGGAGAAAGTTTAAAAATCGCCGTTCCCCATTCTTTGTTATCAGCAGCACCAACAATAAGGCATGAGAAAACAATCTCACCGTTATCGTTCATATCAATCTCTCCACTGAAACCTGGATAGTGTGGATTAGAAAGTACTTTTGCCATTCCTAAATCAGTTTTAATCTCATCACCTTCACCGATTAGTTTTTTAATTCCTTCAGTTGTTGCAATGTAAATTCCTCTTTTACCGGCCTGATCACGTGCTCTGAAGGCCACTGTTCCTTGCGCATTAACTTTCGGAGTAAACATTTCAATTTCCGAAATTTCATCCAGATTTTCAATCGCAAGGTTTCTTAAAATGCCTTCTTTGTATAGAACGAGAACTTTATGAGAATCTTCTAAAGTTGCTGTAAAGGCCACTAGACCGTTGTTAGATAAAGTCGCATTGTTGGCAAAACCTAAGTAGAAAGACTGTGGATCTGCATCACGGTCACGGGCGATGACCACCGACTCATAAGAATTCCCCGTTGGCCTTAAAAGAAGAATTTCATCTCCATTTGATTCATCCCACTCTCCTGTCTGACCTAAACGACGCTTGAAAACCATTTCTTTATTGTCATTTAAGTGCAAGCGGAAAAGATAAGAAGATTTATTTCCGTAAGATTCAACTCCTTCAGAAATAATTTTATTTAACTTTGAATCATTGAACGAGTAGAACGTGCGCGCGTTTTCTTCATTAGTTCCACGGAAGAAAACAGAACCATCGTTCATTATTTGGGCATAGGTATAGTGAACAAGATCATAGGCTTCAGGCTTTAGAATCTGATCAACTTTCAACGATTGGCCATCAAGCACGAATAGGCCATCAGTGATTCCTTCATCAAAAAGATTGAACACAACTTTTCTTTGCGAATTGATTGAAGGATCAGTAATGAATCTTGAATCTGGAGCTGTGTAAATTATTTTACCGTTTCCTTCTTCCGAGAGTTTCAACCAAAGACCTTGATTGTTTTCACCGTTGAAGGCCATAAGTTTAAAGACAACATCGCCACGATTATTAATCGTTGGTGAAGTGTTGCTCAAATAGCTCATCGGCGGAAGGTTATGGCCGTCTCTGATGTTTGCACGGGCAAGAAGTTCAGGAGCATTATATTCCGGCAAAGCTGCCCAAGACATACAAGTTGACGTTGCAAATAAGAGGAATGAAAGCGCAAAATTTTTCATGGTTCAAATCCTTTTTCAATTTTTAGAAGAGACATTGCCACTTTTACTCCATCAACGGCCGCACTGGTAATTCCTCCCGCGTGCCCCGCTCCTTCCCCGCAGGGAAAAAACCCTTGATGACTTGTGGACTCCATCGTCTCTTTATTTCTGGTGATCGTGACCGGAGCTGAAGTTCTAGTCTCCGGAGCTATTAAAAGGGCCTTGTCAGAAACAAATCCTTTTAAATTATCATCGAATTTTAACAGAGCTGTTTCTAAATGTTTAGTCACAAATTCTGGTAATATCTCTCTTAGCGGAGATTTAACAATTCCTGAAGGAGTCGAGGTTTTAATTCCACTTGCATCAGGGTTCAATTTGTTTTCCATAAACTCTTTGAGAGTTTGAGTCGGCAGCTCGCGGCCAGTGGCGCGTAGTTTTGATTCATTGAAGGCTTTTTGTTCAATAGCATGTTGGAAATCAAGTCCTGCTAATAAACGATCAGCAGGGAAATCGACACCAGCTCGCACTGAGACAACTAAAGCGGCATTGGACCAACGAGAATTGCGAGCATAGTTACTCATTCCGTTAACAACAATACCATTGGCTTCCGTTCCTGAAGAAAGAACATAACCACCAGGACACATACAAAAACTGTATGTCCCTTTTTTTGAACTTGGGTCTTCGTAACTTAAACGATAACGAGCGGCCCCTAATTCTAGGCCTCTGAACTTTCCATATTGAATTTCATCGATGAGTTCGCGAGGATGTTCAATGCGAACACCAACCGCAAAATCTTTTTGCTTCATATCGACTTTGTTGTCTTCCAGGTGATGATAGATCTCGCTGGCAGAGTGTCCTGTTGCAAGGACAACGTAAGGCGAGAAAATTTTCTGTCCGTCTGAAAGCTCAACACCAACAACTTTGCTTCCATCAAACAAAAGTTTATCAACACGCGTATTGTAGAGAACTTCACATTTTTTACTGCGTAGATAATCTGTCATCTGATTGATGAGCGCACGAATTTTATTGGAACCCAAGTGTGGGTTAGAAATATACGCTGTTTCTGGAGGGGCCCCAAAATCAACAAATCGATTCATGACATATTGAACGAACGAAGATTTGATACGTGTAATGAGTTTTCCGTCTGAAAAAAGCCCTGCGCCACCTTCTCCATAACAAACGTTATTCTCCGGATTGAATTCTCCGTAACGCCAAAATTTGGAAATATGAAGCATCCTTTTGTGAGCGCGGTCTCCTCGTTCAATGACGAGTGAAGGCACACCATAATCAGCTAAACGTAAAGCACAGAAAAGTCCGGCCGGTCCAGCACCTATGATAATTGGTCGAGCTTTGAACTCTCCTAGATCTTTAAAGGTTTCTTGAACGGCATCAAATCGTTCACCACTTTGACGAAGTTCAACATTGTAGGTGTAGCGGGGAACTTTTCCTCTACTGGCCCCTCTGGCATCGAGAGCTTGATTGAGAATGCGGTAATCTTCAAAACCAGCATGATTTTTTTCAAGATAGTGTTCAACATCCTGGTTGTAATCCAGGGTGAATTGAATTTTTTTTGTCATGCCGTTGTCTCAATGAGTGTTGGGGAAATATCCTATGCTAGTTTACTCAATTTATGCCAAAATGGGTAGCCTAAGTTGCAGGAGAATCCGTATGTCAAAAGCTTTGAATGTTGCCATGATTGTTATTGGAGATGAAATCCTAAATGGAAGAACAACTGACGCCAACGGTGTATGGCTTTCAAAATATCTTTTCAAAAAGGGACTAGAATTGTCTTCTATTTCTTTTATTCGCGATCAAAAAAGCGAAATGAATGAGGCCCTCAAACGAGCACTTGAGACTGCGGATATTGTCATCACCAGCGGTGGGATTGGACCCACTCTCGATGATAAAACAAAAAATACTTTTGCAGAATTTTTTGGAAAAAAATTAGTTGTAAGAGACGACGTTGCTCAAATCGTCACTGATAATTACATTCGTTTTGGCCGCACATGGAATCCAGGAATGAATCACTATCATCATTTTCCGGAAGATTTTATCCCTGTGGCGAACCCAAAAGGACTTGCTCCTGGACTTGCTTATTATGAAGAGAAAACAAAAAAACTGCTTCTCTCAGGCCCGGGTGTTCCCAGAGAATTTTTTGAAATGACCGATAAAGGATTTCTTCCGCTCATCGAAAAATTCTTTCAAGGAAGATTTAAAACAAACTATCAAACGGTCATTCGCACGCAAGGAGTACCGGAAGAAAAAATTTTCTTTGAGCTCTGTCCGACACTTTGGAGTGATTTAGAAAAATATGGAAAAGTCAGCTCGCTCCCACATACAATCGGAATCGACATCATTGTGAGTTATCACGGAACTGAAAATGATCACGAACAAAATCAAAAAAATATTCGCTCGTTAATCAATTCTACCAAATTAGCTGAGCACGTCTGGCAATGGGGAAACAAACCGCTAAACGAAATGGTTCTTGAATTAGGAATTCAAAAACAAAAAACAATTTCATTTGCTGAATCATGCACCGGTGGACTTTGCGCCTCAAAAATGACTGATCTTCCAGGATCATCGAAAGTTTTTTGGGGAGGAGTTGTAAGTTACGACAACTCAGTGAAGATCAATCAACTAGGTGTTCAGAAAAAAACGCTGGATCAATTCGGAGCCGTCAGCATAGAAGTGGCCAAAGAGATGGCCGAAGGATGCAGAAAAATTTGTGGAACTGATTATGCGGTTTCCGTCTCTGGAATCGCAGGTCCCGATGGAGGAACTCCCCAAAAACCAGTGGGCACAGTAGCGATTGGTTATGCATCTGCCACCAAAAGTGGAGCCGCACTTTTTCAATTTCCTGGTGATCGCATTCGTTTGAAGGAGCGCTTTAGTGATAAAGCTCTCCTCACATTGCTTGAACTCATGCGAGAATAATTTTATTTGTTAGCGATATCGTGGGAAGGAAGACTTTTAAGAAATTCTTGTTTGATCATTTCTTGATCTTCTTCATGAACACTTGCAATTCCTCTGCGGGCAACTTCACCTTGATTTTCAGTGAGTCGTCCACTCTTCACCATCGTTTCGACCATAGTTTCTACCTGAATCTTTTCTAACTTAGATTCATTGAGAAGTTGTTCAATAGTTCTTGTTTCAGATGTCCATGCATTTGAACTCATCACAATGGCCGACAATAGTATTAGGACTTTCATAGAACTCCATTAGTTTTTTACTGAGTATTGCGCTCAACTATTATTGGATTATCGTCGGATTCTTGATTTTCTTGAGTTATTTCGTCGACAATTGTGATTGAGAACGAATTTCTGAATACTTCAAATGCATTTCTCAATATGAAAATATGATAAAGGCTTAACTCTACGTTGGTGGGTCGCCACGAATTAGTGGCGCTTTCAATCTTTTCAAGACTTCTTTTACGGGCGCTAAGTTTCGAGAATTAAAACTCTCTCTCGTTATTAAAAACCGGCAGGACTTTCCAGAACTAAAATAATATCAATGATTAACATCCTCATTCCGATGAGAGAATTGATGAATTTGTCGTTAGGCCCTCTAAAGATGGGTAACACATTTTTTAGAATCACAAAAACACTCTTTAGTGTTTTATTCGTCGTTGTATTCATCGCCTCATGCGTGCAATCACCAAAATCAACTAGAGCTGTCGTTAAAAGTGCAAGTACAACGAACACTGGGAAAGGAACAACAACCGTTCCTGATTTTGTCACTGGTGCGAACTTCATTCAAAATGGATCAACTGTTTATTCAACAATAGCAAACGTTGATCTGAGTTTTGCGGACTCGCTTTATTTTCGCGGAAAAGATGTAG
>CAMLKK010000028.1 GCA_946480715.1 uncultured Bacteriovorax sp.
CCAACTTGCTTTCAATTCTTGTTTTTGAGCCATAAATACCTCGAGAGATTTTTTTACCAATTAAAAATTGGCCCCAGCTTCTGCTTTAAAAAAGAGTTACTAGATTTTGTTGGGCAAATATACTGCACTAGAGGGAAAAAGTCGAATAAATAAACACTTAGCTCCTTTTTACAGGTTCGCAATTTCAAAGCTTTAGCTTATACTCCTAGGGGTCTATGAAAATTAAAATGGTGCTCTTTGATTTTGACGGAACCCTCGCCGATTCATTTGGCTGGTTCTCGAGTGCTTTTAATCTCGCGGCCAAAAAGTTTAATTTTGAGATTTTGGCAGATCATGAGCTTGAAGACTTACGTGGCAAAGGATCGCGAGAGATCATGCGTGAGTTGAAAATCTCTTGGTGGAAAGTTCCATTCATCGCGCGGTTCATGCGCCAGCATATGCATTCGCAGAAGCCAGATATTTCTCTTTTTCCAGGAATACGTGAAGTCATATTAGAATTAAAAAAACGCGGCCTCATTGTCATCATTGTCACTTCGAATTCCGAAAAAAATGTTCGATCCATTTTGGGAGAAGAGCTCTCAGCTGTGATTGATAAATATGAATGTGATGTTTCGCTTTTTGGTAAAAAGAAACGATTTAAAAAATTATTGAGACACTATTCATTGCATCCGCAGGAGGTGCTCTCCATTGGAGACGAAATCCGTGATTTAGAAGCTGCTAAAATGACAGGTGTAAAATCAGGTGCGGTTACCTGGGGATATGCCCACGGCGAGAGTTTAAAAGCGCGACATCCAGATTTCACTTTCAATCGCGCTGATGAAATTATTACTTTTTGTTTTGAGTGAAGATAAACCACTTCGGACGATTCCACGTCGTTTTTAAGTTTTCCATGTCTGAGAAAACAGCTTCACGCTTTTTATCATTTCCGTCTAGAAAAACGACGAGATCAAATTGTTGTCTGTCAGTTCCGTGTGTTTCTGCGAGATCTTTGATGATGTTGTTGGGTGTAACAACCGGACGACCAAGCGTTGTTGTCACTGGGAATTCAATACCATTTTTATCTTTTGTCGGTTGGTAAGCGTAGAACACCAACTCTGAGCACACCACTTCTGCATCTGTTCTGAAATCGAAATTGAAGTCATAAGGACGGCCTTTATATTTAAGCGCCGTCAGAAGTCCCTTCGCGATATCTACGTTCGCAAGGCGTGGTCTGATGGCCGCTAGAGAATCAGCGTCAGCGGAATGTTCTAAACTCGTGAACACAACTCCTTCAGACATGGCTTCAAGCACGCGATAGTCGTGAGCCGTTTCGTCTGCACCTAAACTTTCTTTGTACACAGCTGGAAATTTTGATTCAAGCAGTTCTTCAAAACTTCCGCTCTCAATACCTTCTGATTTAACCCAAGCTATGACTTCGGGATCAGCATTGAGTTCTTTTCTTTCTTCCGGACGCCCAATATAAAGAGCGGCGTGCGGCCAGAATCCTGGAAGACCAATATTTGATAAATACCACTCACGTCTTTCAATCAAGACGTCACCTGGATTTAGTTTTTTGTGGATAGTTTTAATTTGTTCATCACTAATAAGAAATTCATTTCCACGAGCTACACGTTCATCCCCCATCCATTCTGAGATGGCCTTTTGGATTGGAAAATAAAGTTTAAAAAGAATGTGCCCGGAAATTTTTCCGGCGTTTTTGATTGTATAGATTGTTCCTTTATATCGGTTGAACTTGTCGATATAATCTTCGTCTTCATTGATTGAATCATTTAGAGGAGATGATTCATTTTTTTCCGAGAGAGCTGCAAGCTTATGACCTGAATACTGAGTGAATTTCTGCAAGTTCAAATATTCAAACTTAAAGTCAGCAAACGTCTGACGATCTAACTTGAATTCATCAAATCTTTCGTTGAGAACTTTATCTGCTGTCGGAACTGTTCTCATCGCTCTGATAAACTCGATAGCTGTTCTATATTGTGCCATGTAAGCCGCATACTTAAGTGTGAAATAATCTTCTTTCAAAAAAGTGTCTTTTTCTTGTGAGTGAAATTTTTCCATTTCAAGTTCAATACTATGAAGT
Organism: uncultured Bacteriovorax sp.; assembly: GCA_946480715.1. The sequence continues at coordinate 2,081 of CAMLKK010000028.1, forward strand.
TCAGCTTGTTTACTTAGAATCTGCATCCAGGCCTCACGAAGCATCTGGCGTTCATCATTTGAAAGCGCTGTGATTTTTTCTTTTTTACGCATTTTTTGGAAAGCTTCACCATCTTTGACAAATGCATTGACTTCAATGGCATGCTGACGATTTTTGATTATTGATTTGGCCACTTCTTCTACAAACGATTCACTGGCATAAACAGTGGATGTGATCGCAATCATGAATAGAGCTAAAAGCTTTTTCATAGAAACCCTCTTTTCTATCAATAAATGATGATGAGAAGTGCAAAAAAGCTGCCTTTGTGGATAGCCCTAAATTTGAGAGGATAAGGAGTTCGTGGTGTCTAAAATTTTGACGGCCTAGCCTTCTCTAAACAGGCGAACACGTCGCTGAACAGAGCGGGAATAGAGATTCATGAGGTGAGTTTTGTAGCTTTTATGAGAGTGTTCGCGCTCGATAAAGAATTTATAGAGACGAGTTTTTTCTTTATAAACGCCGCGACCGAGAATCATTTTTTCCCACTTATCTCGAAGTTCACGGGCATCGTAAAGTTTGTATGTTTCTCCTACGCCTTCGTATTCCTCTACAAGATCTTTCGAACAAAAATTACGTCCCATAATCGCAGGTACTTCGTGCATGATCGCGCTGATGGCGAAATCCTCAACGAGTTCGTGATCTCCATTGCTGATCCACAAATCAAGTCTCGTAATGACACCGACAATATCCTGAGTTGTAACGAAGAGAACATCTTCCGTTAAATCCTGCTCTTGAATGTCTTTCATGAGGGCCGGGAGAAAAGGCATGCTTTGAAATTCTACTGGCGAAATAAGAACGAGTTTACTCTTTCTGATCGCTGTTTGTTTTTCATTCAGCACTCTAAGTGCTGAGAGAATAGGAATTAAATTGTCGTAGTTATCAAGTCCTGGTGAGATATAAGTCCCAACGAGAAAGTAGTCTTTATAAGTTTCAAAGTTTATTTCTATTTCTTTTGGATTAACCGCTTCTTCATACTTCAGTCCCATGCCGAAATAATCAATCTTCTTCATTGGAAGACCTAAATTTCCAAGCGCATCTTGCAATAAGTTTTTGTTGCCCAGAATGAGTGAATCAATTCGCGAGATAAGCGGACGATACCAAAAACGCTGAAGGGGTTTATCGATTGCATGATCCTGAGTCATCACCAGCGCGGTTAGATTTTGACGTTTAAGCTGAATTGAAAGCGAGAATAAAAGTCTAAAGTCGTAGCAATGAACAATATCAATATGAACTTTCTTAAAGATTGTTCCCAATGGGAAGTGACGATGATAATCCGTGAAACGGTTTAAAAAGTTCTCTTTGAATGGGATGACCTCAACATCAAGACTGCGGGCCATCTTTGCAGCAAATGAATCTTCATAAGTGCAGATGTAAATATTGTAACCGTGTTTGCGCGCAAGAATAATGTCACGAAAAGCAAAACGCTCTTTCGTGTTCCAACTCATTGTCGGAAGAAGATAAAGAATGTTGCGAGCATATTTATTCGTCAACGGACATCCTTTTACTTAACGAGAATTCCTGGCTTGTAATCCACTAACTCTCCATAGAGAGAACCAATTTTAACTTTTGCCTGGAACTTTAGAAGCTTGCGATCAGCATCCGGTCCATACCAGAAAATAATATCTCCACTCTTTTTAAGAACGCCTGGAAACGATGTTTCTGCTCTTATGCGAATGGCGCGCGTATCTTTTCCATTAACAGACGTTGTTTCAATTCCATCGACCCAAATTTTAAGGAGCCAAATTTTTCCACGAGTCACTACTGGTACTTCATACGTATCGCCCTTTACGAGAGGAAGACCACGAACAAATTGCAGGGCCGAAAAAGAATCTTGAGCATAACGTGGAAGTGGCTTCTCGATCTTTTCGTTTTTCGTTTGACCGTCTTTCACTTTTTTAAACCAATGGTACGTCATCATCTTTTCAAAATCGAACAGCTGAAGATCATCCACGTTTTGTTTTTTCTCACGCTGGATCAACTGATATTTAAGCGGAAGAAAAGTATCCTTCTCCACGAAGCTTTCAATGTAATCATCTAACCAATAGAAGTAGCGGTAGGCATCGCTTGATTTGAAGCGAGCAAAATAATGATAAACGGTTTTATCTTTAATTTTAGCGAGACCTTTTGAAGTAATGGTGATGTATCCGGCCGTTACACCTAAATAGGATATGGCCATTACCGATTGTTCACCCGAATAAAAAACGGGTTTGAATTTTTCCCAAACCGATTTTGATTTAAGATCATACTCTTTGTACTCTGGCGGATAATCAGCAGGGTAAGGAGTCTGCGCAGGTACGGGAATCGGGTCAGGAGTTGTTGCTACCGGAGTTTTCTTTTCAGGCGCTTTTTCTTCAGCTTTTTTTACGGGAGCTGGTTTTTTTTCAACGGCCTTAGGCTTACCGTCTTCAACTTTAATTTCAGTAATTTTAATTTCAGTTTTGGAAGGTTCACTCGCTTTAATTTCAACCGTTGCCGTTTCTTTAAATTCTTCTGCCTGTTCTTTTTCGATATCAAAAGTTTCGATCAAGTCTGCTGACTCAGTCGATTTCATAACTTCTTCTTTTTCCTTTTTGTGATTTGTTGAACACGAAGGTACAAGCAACAACACACAAAGAATAAGAGACGTGAATGAATGTTTAGCGGCCTTTTTCATAATATGTCCTAATAGATATTCTCAAAACATGAGTCGATAACTTTTTTCGCCTTCTCTTCGCCATTTAAAAAATGGAGATCGACTTCTAAAAATAAAATGATGGCGTCTTCGACGATTTTATTAATTCTCACCATGTCTTTTTCAGTTGTGATGAGAAGAGCATCTTCATTTTTTGCATACGAAAGCAATGAATTGATTTCTTCAGGCTTGAAGAAATGATGATCAGGAAATGATTCTGTCACAATAATTTCTGCACCTAAATCTTCGAGAAGCTTGTAAAACGAACGTGGATTAGCAACACCTGCTAAACAGATCACTTTTTTCCCACGAATTTGTTCAGTTGTATAAACAAGTTCGTATTTAGAATTGTAAAAACCATTTGGACGAAAGCCCACTTCAGCAAACTCTACTCCTAGCGGTAAGTGGGGAGTAAGAAAAGTTTTAAGTTCACTAACTCTTTGAGGGCCTGCGATATCAGCTTTTCCAAGAACGATGAGATCAGCGTCTTTCAATGCCTGAAAACCTTCACGCATGTAACCTAGCGGTGCTACTTGATATTTTTCCATCGGCATAAGGGCATCGAAGAGAACGATATTTAGTTTGCGTTTTATCTTGATGTGCTGATGACCGTCTTCCAATAAAACAGCATCAGGCTGCGCTTTTGAAAAATAGAATGCTAAGTTTTCACTGCGATTTTTTCCAACAACAATTGAAGCGTCTTCTAAACGCCTGGCAAAGATGAGGGCTTCGTCACCATAATCCTCAGGATCAGGATTAATTTTTTTTCCAGAGACGATGAGCCCCGACGAGTTTTCTAACTTGCCTTTATATCCACGCATAAGAACCATCACACGTTTATTTTTTGTGTGCAGGTATTGAGCGAGCCAAAGTGTGAAAGGAGTTTTTCCTGTCCCACCAAAAGTTAAATTTCCAATTGAAATGATCGGCACTTGAAATGAACGTTGTTTGAACATTCCATAGTCATAGCAAGTTCGACGGATAAAATAGATGGCTTCCCAGATCCACGAAAGTGGCGACAAAAAGATTCTTTTAAGTAATGGGATGCCTTTTTTCTTCATATGAATTTTTTAGTACTTCCGCCATAATTTGAGGTACGTCTCGGGTTTCACCCTGAACTAAAACTTTGGTCTGTTTTAGCTGCTCTCTTAGCTCTGAGTAATCCCCTTCATTATAATACCAATTCTTTAAATACAATACGATATTATAGGCATCAACTTGGTCTTGAAGAAGCTCAGGAAAAACCGTGCGATTCTGTATGATATTCGCAAGACTAATGTGCCCGCGATAACTCACAAGATGTTCATAAATAAATTGATTTAAGAGCGAAGCTTTATAACAAACAACTGTCGGCACTTCGAACAAAGCGCATGTCAAAGTAACAGTCCCACTTGCAGCAATAGCGAAGTCACTCACCTTCAATGCATCAACCAGATTTTCATTCGTATAGACCTGATCAAAGTACTCTTGATACGGTTCGTAGAGAGCTTCGGGAACCGAACTTGATTTAACAATGGCCACGCGAAATGGAAAAGATTCTTTCAATTTTTTTAATGATTCAATGAATACAGGAAGCAACTTTTCGACTTCAAATTTCCTTGAACCTGGAAGCAAAGTAATTGTAGGAATCTTGCGGAAGCCGGGAGCTTTTTGAAAAGCTTCGAGTTCTTTTTTATAGGTTGTCCACAGTGGATGATTCACTCCCATAACGGAATGAACACCTCGATCATGAAACCATTTTTTTTCAAAAGGGATGATGGTGAAAAGTGTGTGTACAGAAGCTGCAAGTTTTTTTACACGATATTCTTTCCAGGCCCACGCTTGCGGAGCCACGTAGTAAAGCACATTCACGCCCAGCTCTTTTAATTTACCAGCGAGTTTCAAATTGAAAGATTGAAAATCAACGAGAATAGCGGTTTTGCAATTTCTTTGCTGAACTTCTTCAACGATGTGATCCATTGCTTTTTTATAGAAGGGAATTTTAGCGATGACTTCGCTGTAACCCCATGAAGAAAAATCATTGAGGTGATAAAGAAGTTCCAGGCCTTCGCGTTTGAGTTCATCACCTCCGACACCAAAAAATTTTGTGTCGGGTGATTTAGTTTTTAACTCAGAAAAAAAACTGAGTGCGTGTTCTTCACCTGATTTTTCACCAGCAATAATGAGACATGAAAATTTGCTCATTAAAGAGGAACCTCTTTTCCGATTTCAACTGAAATGAGAACAGCATCAATCAATCGAACGGCAAGGAGCCCATCTTCCAATGAAATAATTGGCGGTTTACCTTCAATGATCGATTGATAAAAGTGTTTATGTTCGAGCATGAGATGGTCGCGTTTTTCGTATTGATCAAGGCTCACGTATTCTGGGCCGGTCATTGATCCAAGCGCCTCTGAAATTTCATTTCTCATCAGATCGACATGCAATGTGCCTGACTTGTTGTGAATTTCTAACTCACGCACTTCTTTAGTTTGATTGCGACCTACGGAGATCGTTGCTCTATGTCCTGACTTAAATTTAAAGTTTGCTGTCACGTAATCGTAACGATTCGTGCGCATTTTAAATCCCATTGCTTCAACGCTGATAGGAGTTTCATCAAAGAGATAAACGAGTAAATCCAAATCGTGAATCATGAGGTCTTGAACAACATCCACGTCTGTCGCGCGTCCTTTAAAAGGCGCCACTCGCTTTAGGGTGATATGTGCAGGGGCATCGAAGAATTGTTTGTATTTTTCTTTGCGCTCCCATGCTTGGTGAAAACGTTCTGAGTGGCCGACTTGTAATAAGACGCCTGCTCTTTGGAGTTCGGCCTGGAGTTTTAAGGCCTGCCCTGTTGTTTCTGTTACTGGTTTTTCGCAGAAAACGTGTTTTTTGTGCTGAAGGAGATATTCCACGATTTCGTAATGGAACGATGTTGGGGTTACCACTATGGCGGCATCTATGTCATCGATACATTTTGAGACGTGGTCTACGACTTCAACGTTGGGGTGAGCCGCTCGCGCGGCTTCCATGTTTGCAGGAAACTTTTCTACGATATATTTTAATTCGGCCATTTGAGGAAAAGCTTGTGCTTTTTGCGCATGCCATTTCCCAAGGTGACCGTAACCAATAACGGCTACTCTGATTTTTTTCACGATCGCAATTCCTTACGGGTTAAACGGAGCAATTCCGATTTCCGTTTTTTTAATCTGTTCAACCATCTCTTGAACAACACGATTGTCTTTATACTCGGCCATAAATTCTTGGTGATCAACAAAGGCACGTGGTGAAAGTGCTGAAGCTTCCATCGTACGGTAGAAATCAACGACTTCAGAAATTTCTTGTTTTGAGTAACCCTGACGACGAAGACCGATGATGTTGATACCTTTTAAGTAAGCTCTATTTCCCATTGCTGTACAGAAAACTGGAATGTCTCTATCGATGGCAGCAGCTCCACCAATATAAGCGCCTCTTCCAAGTGTGACGAATTGAGAGATGTTTGTTCCACCACCAATACCAACTCTGTCACCTACTCTTACGTGGCCTGCAAAGTTTGTTGAGTTTGCGACTGTACAGTTATTTCCCATCACGACGTCGTGGCCAATATGAACATAGGCCATGAATAAACTGTTGTTTCCAACTGTCGTGACATGATTTTCTTTTAAAGTTCCACGGTGAACTGAGCAGTATTCGCGGAATGTGTTGTTGTTTCCAATAACTGTTCTCGTTGGCTCTCCTTTATAAGAATTATCTTGAGGAGGAGCTCCGATTGAACAACCTTGGTAAAATTGATTTCCTTCACCGATTGTTGTGTGTCCATCGACAACAACGTGAGAGTGAAGAATTGTATTAGCACCGATTTCAACATTCGGGCCGATGATACAGAAAGGTCCAACCTTTACTGTTTCATGAAGTTTTGCGTTTGGATCTACGAGTGAGCTTGGGTGAATTGTTGCCATATTTTTCTACCTTGAAGTTACGACATTTTTAACGAAGCAAGAACCGTCGCTTCGCTCATGAGTTGGTCATTATGATAAAGTTTACATTCGCTTGTGATCATCGGTCCTCTCACTTTTAGAAGACGAGTAACAAGTTTTAAATCCATCTCTGGAAGAACAGGTTTTCTAAAACGTGCCTCATTGATACCAAGTAAAGCAACGTCCATTTTCATTTCCATTGGATTTTCATTCACGAGGAAAACGATGAAGCTTGTCGCTTGGGCCATCATTTCTACTTGAACAACACCTGGAAGAATTGGGTAGTCCGGAAAGTGACCAGCGAAAATCGCGTGATCTTTTTTTGTGCGATAGTGGGCCACAACTTCCGAGTCTGTGAGATCTTTTAAATCAAAGAGAGGAAATTTTCTCAACTCTTTCATGTGAAAGTCTTTTGCTGGAAGTGATACTGATTCAACAGAATCAATAAAGAGAAAAGGATCTCTGTGGGGAAGTACTTTTTTAACTTGTTCAGAATTTAGCATCATGAAGAACCTCAATCCTATTCAGATTTATTTTTTGAGAGCGAAAGCTTTCTCAGCGTCGCTACTCCTTTCATCCATTCTTTAATATCGCGTGCTGGGAAACCACCAACGACTGCGCCATCGGCAATATCATTAGTCACTCCTGCACCACCAGCGATTTGCACAGCTTTACCAACTTCAATTCCATTGGCGAGTGCTGCTTTTCCACCGATCACTGTATAATCACCAACAGAAGTACTTCCGCCGATTCCCACTTGTCCACAGAGAATAACTCCTGAACCAAGTTTACAGTTGTGCCCGATTTGAACTTGATTATCAATTTTAGAACCAGCTCCAATCATTGTTGGAGAGAACGTTCCTGAGTCGATGCAAGTTGAAGCGCCAATCTCAACATCGTTGCCGATGATCACACTTCCAACGTGCCACACTTTGTGGTGAACACCTTTACTGAAGTTGTATCCGAATCCGTCTGCACCAATTGAACAAAGGGCGTGGATACGAACACGTGAACCGATTTTCACATTTCTATAGATTGTTGTGTTAGAGAAAATTTCTGAGTCTTCACCCACTTCAACACCACTCATGATGACTACACCTGAATGAATGCGTACGTTGGCCGCGATTTTTACATTTTCACCAATGAATGCTCCTTGAGCAATCCAGGCAGATGGATGAACACTCGCCGTTCCCATTTGTCTTCCATCGATCATATCGTTGGGAGACTTGATTATTTCGTCGTAAAACGGTTTTGAGAGAAAAGACATTGCAAGATTCACGTCAGTGACATGACCTAACCATAAGGCCTTCTTTTTCAAATCGTTGATTGTTTCTTCATTCAAGAGATCGAAATATTTTTTTTCAACAAGCACACCTACGCGTGTCGCTTTTTCGTTGGCGAGAAAGTCGTTGGCGAAAGTTTTGTTTTTGATGAAGTAAAGATGATCGGCCGCAAATAAACTTGAATCAGTAATGCCAAGGACTTCAGAATTTTGATCAGTATCTGTGACAATCTCAATCGAACTATCGAAATTTTTAAGGTTTCCTAATTTCATGAGCACGCTCTTAAAACTAATGAGGACCCAACTTGGGTCCTCGTCAGTCATTAAATTATTGTTAAGACTATTTCGGGAATTTTTTGTTGTATGCTTTTACAACTTCATCCGTTAAATCTTTTTCTGATTTAGCGTAAAGAATTGGAGCAGTAGCAGCTTCGTAAACAAGATCTACGTCTGCGCTCTTAGATACTTCATCTACCACTTGTTTTACACGTTCAAGAATTGGAGTTTTAAGTTTTTGTTCCATTTCCTGGATTTCTTTTTGGAAAGATTGAGTCTTTTGTTGAATCGCGATGATCTTTTCCTGGATCTCTCTTTCTTTTTTAGACTTTTCTTTATCGTTGATTACTGAAGCTTTCTTTGAGTAATCATCTTGAAGTTTTTTAATTTTATCTTCTTCGTCTTTAAGGATTTTTTGTTTTTCATCAAATGATTTTTTCAATTGATCACGAACAGCAACACCTTGGTTAACAGAAATAAGAACTTTTTGAACGTCGATTTTTCCAACCGACACTGCTGCGAAACCTGTGCTCGCAAGAACGAATGCCATAGCGGCGACTAATGCTTTCATTGAATACTCCTTCATATTTTAAAACAATTGTCCTATATCAAAATGGAATTGAGAACCCGAATCTTTAGCGCGATCGCCTAACGGGTATCCGAATTCAAAGCGAAGAACTCCGATTGGTGAATACCATCTGAATCCAAAGCCATAATCCGCAAAAACCTTCACGTTATCCATATCTCCAGCGTGCCCGGCGTCAAAGAAAACAACCCATTTCAGTCCAGCTTCGCGAGATAGTGGATGTTGGAACTCAAGCTGAGTGTAAGTTTTGAACTCACCACCAAGGTTAAACGTAATCTTTTTCCCGTTTACTGTAGCGTCTCTCAAAGGTCCTACAGCTTCTTGCGAATAACCTCTGAGGTTTCGTGAACCACCGAGTACGAAACGTTCTGTGCGCGGAATATTTTGATTATCAACTTTGTCTAAGCGACCTGCATAGAAACGTGATCTGAAAACAAGATCGCCCCAAACTGGATAGTATCCGCGAGCTTCTGTTTCGTTTTTAATCCATTTCTTATCCCCTCCAATACCTGTGTATTCCGTCGAGAGACTTAAGAAGTAACCTTTGCGAGGATCTGAACGGTCATCACGTTTATCGTGAATGATTTGAGTCTGAACTGAAGAAGCGATCCCATTTTCTTCTGCAACAACAACTGTAGGGTCATCAACTGAAGTAATCGTCTTATCTTCAATTTTGTAAGTCATATACAGGTTCGTGAAACGTAGTATTGGATAACCAACGCGAACGTTCGCTCCTTTTGATTTTTCATTGTACGAAGCTGAAGTATCGTCGTTAGAAACGAAAATCCCTCCACCGAGTGTCCATTTTGTGTCGAATAAAAATGGCTCAGTGAAATCGATACTGAACGTGTTCGACGTTTTTGCCAGGTTTACACTGAAAGATAAATTCTGTCCGAGACCTCTAAAGTTCGACTGTGTAATCGATGCCTGGAAGAATCCACCTGTTGCTGTTGAATAACCAGCTCCAAGAGAAATTTGTCCCGTGTTCTTTTCTTTGAGAGAAATTTCAACATCAAGAACATCTTCTTTGTCTTTAGGAGAAACAGTATTGAAGACAATCGATTCAGGTTCGAAGAAACCTAAACGTTGCACGTTCTCACGTGATTCACGCAGGGCCGTTCCGTTGAATTTTTGTCCTTCACGAATCAATAGTTCACGGCGAACAACTTTATCGCGAGATTTGTTATTACCTTTGATTTTGATTTTACCAAAGTAAGCAATCTTCCCTTTTTCAAATGAGAACTCAACATCAACTTTGTTTTCACCTGGAACGACATTCAAATTACGGATGACGTTGGCGAAAGCGTAACCTTCGTCCTGGTACATTTCAGTCAGAAGCTGAATATCTTTACGAAGGGATTCTTCAGAATATGTTTCGTTTTCTTTCAGAATCATTTTTTCACGGAGATCTGCTTCCGGGAAAAGGACTTCACCTTGGTAACTGATTTTATTAACCGTAAACTGCGGGCCTTCCGTTAATTTAATCGTGATGTAAACCCAACGCTTGTCTTCAGAAACAGTAATTTCCGGAGTGCCGATGTTGATCTGAAGGTAACCCTTCATGCGGTAGAAATATTTCAAACGTTCAATGTCGTTTTGGAAATTAATTTCTTTGAAGTTTCCTGAACCTGACATGAAAGAAAAGAGAGAGTCTTCTTGCGTCTGAAGAATGCTTTTAATCTCATCGTCTTTAAAAGCGAGGTTGCCAAGAAAGCTAATCTTTTTAACTTTTACTTTATCGAATTCTTTGATGTTGAAAACGAGTTCAATATTTTCTTCGTTAAGTTTCTTTTCTTTGTAATCAATTGAAGCGAGGAAGTAACCTTTCTCTTCATAGAATTTTAAAAGTGATTGAACATCACCTTTGATCGTTGTGGTATCAAGAATAGAGAAGATTTTTGATTTAACTTGTCCTTTCAAATCATCGTCAGAAAGACCATCGTTACCTTCGAAAGTAATTTTTGTAATGATTGGCTTTTCTTTTACTTGAAAACGGAGAACGTTTTTTCCGTTCGTAAGTTCTTGATGGGCCTCTACTTCTTCGAAATATTTCATTGAGTAGATTTTTTCGAGATCTTTTTTGAGAAGATAATTATCGAGAGTCATGCCCGGCTTAGAGCCGATTTTTTCAAGGATCGCTTCTTTTTCTACTTTTTTAAGACCAGTAACATCGATGGTATCGATCTTAAAAAGATCAGATCTTTCACCTAAGTCTTCAGCACCAAAAACACTAAAGCATAAGCTTTGCAGAATCAGAAAAATGAATGAGAAATATCTCAGAGACATTAAATCTCCACAGTCGATTAAAATACTAAGGTATTAAAAGTAGCAAGAACATCTTGATGTGCAAAGAACTTTATCACTGGAGAAGACTCACTGAGTTACGAGTACTCCGTCGCGCATGATAAATTGTTTTGGAAAGCTTTGAGCAATCACAGGATCGTGTGTCACAATCACTAACGTCGCCTGAAAATCACGTGCTAATTCTTTCAAAAGTTGGATAACTTTTGCAGAGTTCTCCGAATCAAGATTTCCTGTCGGCTCATCGCAAAGAAGAAGTTTAGGTCTCAAGGAAAGCGCACGAATGATATTGATTCGTTGCTGCTCACCACCTGAAAGTTCAAAAGGAAATTTCTTAAGACAGTGTTCAACGCCTAAATGTTTGGCAAGCTTCTCAGCTCTTGCCACAACTTCGTCACTAAACATTCCGCCTAATCGTGAAGGCAAAAGGATATTATCCAGGCAGTTCATCGAAGGAAGGAGAAAGTGAAATTGAAAAACAAAACCAACGTAACGATTGCGATAAAGAGCAAGATCTTCGTCAGAGAGTTCAACTAAATTCTTTTGATTGACGATGACTTTTCCTTCCGTTGGACGATCTAGTCCTCCCAGCAAATAAAGCAGCGTTGATTTGCCAGAACCAGAAGATCCGCGAATGAGATATTCCCCGCCTTCATCCATTGAAAGAGTCACACCATTTAAAGCGCGTGACTTATTATATGTTTTTTTCACATTTTCTAATTTAATCATCATACAAATTCCTGCCTCAATCCTTCCAATAAACTCTTACGACGAAGTTTTATCAATAACGTAAAAGTAATCAGCATGACCCAAAAAAGTGCGAGCAAATAGACAAAGCCATAATCCATCCAAGACAAGTGCATTTCAATTCTTGGCATGTAATAGATTTCAGCCGGTAGTTCAAAAAATGGTAAATATAGAAGTAGAAAGTGAAAAAGTTTTACTAACAAAAACGCCAGCGGACATGCCACTAACCAAATAAGTAAAACGAGTTGCAACCAGATGCGCCCCATTGCTTTTTTCGACAGGCCCAGTGCCTTGAAGAGAAAAAGTTCCTTAGCTTTTTTTTCATTGAGAAAAATGATGAATGCGAGAACATTAAAAATGGAGATCACGACAATGATTTGCAAAATGAGACTGATCAAAACTTTTTCGGCCTGAACGGCTTCGATGAGTGCGGAAAATTCGCGCCAGTAAGGTTTGAAATAATAGCCGGGAGAAAATGCGTAACGAAGATCGCGCATCTTGTTCTCAATTTGCTCAAGATCATTCGTTGAATCTTTGTGTTTCGTTACGTTGAACGAGAGCATGTTGATCTTTTGCCCTAGTTCTAAAATTTGCTGAACATCTTCTAAACGCGCATAAATAAGTCGCGAATCTTTTTGATAAACACCGTGAGTGATAATCGATGAAACTTGAAATCTATGCAAGGCCGGCATGCCTTTTAAAGTCGAATTGCCTTTTCCAAATGCGAGAACAATTTCATCCCCGATTTTGACGTTGCTGATTTTGGCAATTTCACTTCCAATGACTACGGTTCCACTTTTAAGAACCAATGGAAGATCGACAATTCTTGCATAAGCATCATCAACACCTTTGATGATGACCCCACGTGATTCATCGTTAAAAATAAGAAAACTTTCGGTTTGTACGATTGAAGAAATCTCTCCAATACCAAGCTCTCTAAGTTTGGAATAAAGTGAATCTTGTTGATAAAAAAATCCATTCTGCGAAAGCATGACGATTTCGCCGGCCGACTGACGTAATCCTTTTCTCAACGATTGATCAAAGCCATCCATAAGCCCCATTGTAGAAAGAATGACAGCGATGGAGAAAGCTAAACCAATAATGACGAAAGCGAGAAACTTTCGAATTCCTGCCTGATCAAGAAAGAGCATGAGAAAAAGTTTAAGCGAACTAGGCTTCATTCACTGTACCCTGCTCGACTTTCCAGCGGAGGAAGGCATCCATGAAATTGTCCAAATCACCTTCTAAAACTTTTTCAGCATTTGAACTTTCAAAATTGGTACGGTGATCTTTAACTAACTTATAGGGGTGGAGAACATAAGAGCGAATTTGTGCGCCCCATGCAATGTCTTTTTTTGAAGCTTCAAGCTCTGCTTCTTTTGCTCTTCTTTTTTCCATCTCTAGTTCATAAAGACGAGAGCGAAGAACTTTCATGGCCTGCGCTTTGTTTTGAAGCTGTGAGCGTTCGTTCTGACAGACAACAACGATGTTTGTTGGAAGGTGGGTAATACGAACAGCAGAGTCAGTAGTGTTAACCGACTGTCCACCTGATCCGCCCGAGCGGTAAACATCAATACGAAGATCTTTATCCTGGATATCAATTTCAATCGTGTCGTCGATTTCCGCTGATACGAAAAGTGAAGCAAACGATGTATGTCTTCTTCCTGCAGAATCAAAAGGAGAAAGTCTTACAAGACGATGAACACCTGATTCTGATTTTAAAAGTCCGTATGCATAGTTTCCGGTTATCGTCACTGTTGCTGATTTAATCCCTGCTGAATCCCCTTCTTGAGTATCGAGAATCTGAACTTTGAATTTTTTTGATTCTGCCCAACGAATGACCATTCTTAAAAGCATGTAAGCCCAGTCACAAGATTCCGTACCACCTGCTCCTGAGTTCACTGTTACAATGGCATTGTTGGGATCGAGTTCATCTGAGAGAAGAACTTTTTGTTCTGCTGAATTAAAGGCCTGCATGAAATTTGCGTAAACTTCTAATGCTTCCGTCGCCGATGATTCGTCATTTTCAGTCATGGCGAAATCAAGCAGAACATCGAAATCATCATAGAGCTGGCGAAGATTCACATAAGTTTTTACAACTTCATCGATAACAGATTTTTCTTTTTGGATTTTTGAAGCGTTGGCAGTGTCATCCCAGAAACCATCCATGCCCTCAATGCGGGCGATTTCTTCTAGACGGTTTTGTTTTTTCTCAATTTCAAAGCGACCTCCGTAGCAAATCTAATTTGTCCACGTAAGTTTTAATCGCGAGTTTCTTTTCATTGAGATCGATTTTTAACTGTTCATTCATAACTATGCCTTATGCTTTTTTTAATGCTTTATAAATTTTCCCAACGAGTACAGACTCTTCTTTTTCCATCAGAGCTTCTTCCTTGGCCGACAGTTCATGATCAAATCCGAGCAGGTGAAGAAATCCATGAACGGCCAGATGAATGACTTCTTGAGGATAAGTAATTCCAAACTCGCGGGCCTGACTTTCAGCTTTTTCACGACAGATCACGAGATCCCCTAATTCCATCTGGTCTAAACTTTTTGATTTGACCTTTTTGTCTGGACGGAGATTTTCATACACGGGAAAGGAAAGAACATCGGTCACTTTGTCAATTTGACGGTATTGACGATTAAGCGTCTTGATTTTTGATTTTCCACAAAGGGTCATGCTCATGGTGACTTGTTTGACGCCATGAAAATGCGGGTTAGTGCGCAGGTAAGCGTTTAATGTTTTTTCAAGCGGAGCAATCACGGCTTCTATCCCATGACTCTTGTTGTTTTTTAATCCACTATCCTGATACGATATCGTAAACTTCATTCTCAATAATCCTTTGGTAAAAAGTACCAAAAAGTGCCAGGTGCCGCAAATGAATAAAAGTAATTTTGAAAAACTCGTAGATGTAATCGCTAAACTCCGTCATCCAACAGAGGGATGTCCATGGGATTTAAAGCAAACGCACGAAACACTCTTAAAATATCTCCTGGAAGAATCTTATGAATTCATCGAAGCGGTGGAAGAAAAAGATCCTAAAAAAATGGAAGAAGAAATTGGTGATGTTCTTATGCAAGTTCTACTGCATGCTCAACTAGGCTCAGAGAAAAAACAATTCGACATTGAATCAGTCTCAGCGGTGTTGACTGACAAATTGATTCGCCGTCACCCGCACGTTTTTGAAAAGGCACAAGACGGGATTACGGCCGATCAAGTCCTCATCAACTGGGAAAAAATTAAGGCCGAAGAAAAAGCGCGTCTGGAAGGTGAAAAAACACACCACCGAATTACAGCATCAGCGCTGAATGCTCCTCCACTTGCAGCTGCCGTTAAAATTGGTAAAAAAACCAACGATATTAAATTCGATTGGGATGATTACCACCAGGTTTCTTATAAAGTGGAAGAAGAGTGGCAGGAACTTAAAGAAGAACTCACTCCTCACAGAGAACTTAATCGCGACCGTGTGTTTGAAGAAATGGGAGACCTCCTTTTTTCAATCGCTCAGCTAGCTCGTCATCTTGATCTCGATCCAGATGCAGCTCTCAAACATGCAAATAAAAAATTCTTACGTCGCTTTCACGCCATGGAAGATCTCATGCTCGCCAAAGGAGTTAAACTCGAAGACATGAATCAAACTGAAATGGATGTTTACTGGAATCAGGCCAAAGTGAATGAAAAAACTAAAAAGTAAGTGGATAACCAAAGAGCAATCTGAAAGGCTCTATGAAATTCCCGTTCCCATTATTGGTCTGACGGGTGGAATTGCCACAGGTAAAAGTACCGTCGCACAGCTGTTCCGCAAAAATGGTTTTGTTATCATCGATGCTGATCAGCTCGTTAAAAATGTTTATGCAACCACGGAAGCACTGCAATTTGTTTCGACAAATTTCAATTCGGCCATAGTCGATGGAAAGATTGATTTCAAAAAATTACGTCAATTAGTTTTTGGTTCGCCATCGAACCAACAGATCGTAGAAAATTTTATTTACAGCAAACTTCCAGGAGAATTCGTTAAGACTTATGAATCTCTTCCTCCTGCAGAATTTATTATTTACGACGTCCCTCTTCTTTTTGAAAAAAAACTCGATCAAAAAATCGATTCTTCTATCTGTGTTTATTGCCCGAGAATATTGCAATTGGATCGTTTAATGAAACGTGACCATATTGAAAAAGATCTCGCCGAATCTATTCTTGATAAACAAATGGATATTGAAGAAAAGCGCAAATTGAGTGATTTGATTATTGAAAACGTGGCGGGATTAGAAGAACTAGAGAGAAAATTTCAACAAATTCTGGTGGAACTAGTTTAGTCCCACCAGCGATTTTTTGTTAAGCTTCAGATTCTTGAGAAATCATTTCGAGCGTTTCAGAACTCATTCCTGTCATACGGCACATATCATTGATACGCTTTGTTTCCGCTTTCAGATTGCCCACCAATGCTTTTAAAACATTGATCATCTCTTCATCTTTTGCATGAGAAGTTTGAGAGATTTTTGAAGCTGAGAATTGAACATTTTCTAAATTGTTTTTAATTGATTCCATTCTGTAGCGGATACTATCGAGATCCATGCGCTCTCTAGATTCCACCATCATATCAACTTTAGTGACTGTGATATCCAATTGAGTAACAACTTCATTGAAACTTTGAAGAACTTTTTCGAATCCCTTCATTTCAATTTTAATTTTTCCAAGGAATTGATCTACACGTTGAGTGTCGTCTTCATGGCTTTGGAAAATAAGTAATTGATCCAGCACTTGCACGATACGTGATTTAAATTCCTCAACATTTGTTTTGAGATCTTTAAAGTCGCCTTTTAATGTCGTAATCGTTTTTAGAGACTTGATATAATCATCAACATTTTTCTCAGCTCTTTCCGCTGCGTTTAAGATTTTGCTCTGATCTTTAAATAACTCACGAGATGAATTCATCGCATATCTAAACTGCTCTTCTAAATTATCACGGGCCTCAAGCATTGAAGTAACACTCGTTTTGAATGTGCGATACTTCTCCATTGATCCACGTTGATTTTCGTATGAAGTGACTAGTGACTTTCTGATGTCTGCAGAAGTATTTCTTAGATCATGTGCTTGAGATTCAAGACGTTCAATTTCACGATTAAGTTCGTCGCGAATAAGTTCTGTCTTTTCGATGTATTGATTAATCATCGAATAAAGATCGGCCGCTCCTGCTTTTTCAGCTTGAGTACGTAATTGAACTTTCATTTCAGTTGAAAGCTTCTCTTCGTTTTGCAGTTCAAGCATCGTTAAGATCGGAGTAGTAATGGCCACTTTATGCGCCATAAGAGCTTGTTCAGTTTCTTTCATTGGATAGAAGATTACTAAAATTCTCTTTTGTCCTGAATAATCAACAGGAGACACATACATTTCAAATGGCGTTGGTTGCGCCATTGTGTTCGACTTCACCTGAATTTTATAATTGCCAGGAGCACTCATGCGAAGAGCACTTAAAACAGCACTATTGTCTTCTAAATTTGTAAAACGCTGAAGGAAATCCCAAGTTAGTGAATCATCTTCTTCTTTGAAATTTTCCAACTGCCATTGTTCATAGAAGTGTGAATTTCCCCAAACAACGTTTAAGTTTGAGTCGAGAAGAATGGAAGCAAATGGAACAGCTTCCTGGAAGATAGAACCAAAGGCCATGCGCTTGTGAGCATAATCACGGTACTTGTTAAAATCAGCTGTGAACTCTGGTGAATGCACAGTTGTCATTTTGGCTTCGACCGGAAGAAGACCATCTTTGATCGAATCCAAAATCATCTTTTCTGTTTTTTGTGAACCTTTCTTCGATGAATAATTGTAAAGAACAAATCCTAAAACGCTCGCTCCAATCAAACCTGTAAAAACAAAGATGATTGAATAAAGGATAGTTTGAGAACTCTTCTCAAATTGGATTTTTTTGAATGCGATTTCCGGCTCAACTTGTTTGAACCACGCTGCGTACTGAGTATTAAAATCTTTGAATGTGCGATTGAAAGTTTTGTGGTCTTCAATGTATCCATTGAGCTTAGAAGCCTCCTCTTTCAAAACGGCAATGCGGTTTACAATGGCGACTTTGATTTCTGAAGGAAGACCTGACGACTCAGTGAAATTTGTCATTGCTTCAAGATCGTTATTTACTGATTGAACTAAATTTTGTGTACGTTCAAAATTGTAAAGACCACCAACCATTAATCTGCTCGGTGAAATTCTATTTCTCAAATTGATCGACATCTTAGTAAGTGTTGGCCACTTCTTTTCTGTTACGAATGCTTCGAATTGAGAAACTCTTCCACTTAAATTGTTGAGAAGTGCTGATAACTCTGGATTCGATTGAAAGTTAATTAACGATTTTTCTACAGCGCGAATGTTTTCATCAAACTGGGGAACAGCTTCTGTAGATTTGATGGCCTTCAAATCACGAATGTCTGTTTGAAGACGTTGAAAGATCTTCATCGCATCTTTAATACGATCGCCATCAACAAACTTTTTAAGTTCATCGATATCATTGCGATCTTTAACTGCTTTTACTTTGCTTGTTCCATCATAAAGATTGCTGACGTAATCAATATTGAGAAGACCTGTGTCCCAATAATACTTCACTCCATAAGCGAATAGAGCAATGATGCTCATTAATACAAATGCATAATAGAAATGCACAACTCTTCCTAGAGTGAAACGCATAGTGGCTCCTGAGACAGTAAATTTGAATCAAAAATTAAAAAGTGAGAAAAAATCGATAGTGCGAAAGTGCTTAGAAACATCCTGTTTTCTCTTGTTTTCGTCATCCAGACTGCGTGAATAGGCATCGGTCACAAGTGAGCCCTTCACTGGTAGTATGATGGATATAGGACGAAATAAAAAGGGAAAGTGTAAAATTTCTTTGTTGGCCGATTCCATACGGCTTAACTCTGGTATACCAAAATAATGTTTAAGAGAAAGATCGTGAGCGATCTCGATGACGTTGTGGTTTCCAACTGACACCACATCCGAGAAGTGGGCACGATACTGACAGAAAATATTCGAGAACCCTACAAGATAGTGTTCACGAGGTCCGGCCTTGAAACCTACTCTGTAAATGAGAGAATCATCATGAGAGATATCGGCTTTTAAAGTTAACTTAAATAGTCCAGTTCTGGCTGTCTTTTCTAGATTGAAAGTGAGAAGAACTTTTTGTCTCATCAATTTTCTGGTCACAACGTAGATGAATTTGCGGTTTAATTCGAGCTTACCGTCTTCTAAAATTAATCCTGCAATCGATAGCCTATTTTCATCAAAACGGATTTCAGCTGCTCCATGAAAGTTGAAAAGACTAACTACAGACAGAAGTTCTGGGATGGTTCCTAGAATGAGATCCCATTTTTTGAGATCAATTTTGTCTGTTGATTTAGAATAATGAAAATCTTTGAAACGAGTTTTATCACCGAAAAATTCAGAAACTATTGAACTTAATTTTTCATCTAAAACACGGGCAACAGAATCGAAGTGGGCCACTTGTCCTGAAGAGACAGCGTCCGCTTTTCGTTTCATTTCTGAGAGGTAAAAATAAGCGTGGCTTACCAGGGGAGATACTGAAAACTCCGAAAGCAATTGGATGTCTTCCAATGTGCTCAGACTTTTTTCAAAGTCCTCTTGGTAAGCTTTGGCGGTCATTAGCTAGCTAGGTCCTCTGAAGATTCAAACAACGTTCTTAGTTTTGCTTTAAGTTTTAAAATCGCTTGAGTATGCAATTGTGATACACGCGACTCTGTTACATCCAGAACTTGTCCGATTTCTTTTAAATTTAAATCTTCATAGTAATAAAGAGAAAGTACGAGTCTTTGCTTTTCCGGCAAAGTCATAATCCCCTCTTTAATCTTTTCACGAGAGTCTTTTTGAGAAACAGTCGTGTATGGATTAAGCGCCTTATGATCTTCCATTACCTCAGAGATAAGTTTTTTATCTCCTTTGTTGAAGCTTGCTGAATCATCAATGTTAAGAAGTGAGATTGATTTAGCTTTATTCAATAGATCATGGAATTCTTCCTGGTTCATACCAAGCTCTGAACACATTTCTTCGTCAGTAGCTGGACGGCCAAGATTAGCTTCTAGTTTGCTGTATGCGCGTTCAACAGTTTTTGCTTTTTCACGAATTGAACGAGGAACCCAGTCTTGAGCACGAAGTTCATCAAGGATCGCTCCTCTAATTCTGAATTCAGCATAAGTTTTAAATTTGTTGTCACGGTTTGGATCGAACTTTTCAATTGCGTCCATCAAACCAATTACACCGCAAGAGATAAGATCATCCAGTTCGATGTTTGAAGGTAAGCGAGAAGCTATCTTCTGCGCGATATACTTAACCAATGGTGCGTATTCGATGATAATTTCATCTTTCACCTTTGGTTCAACGGTAGAGCGGTAATCTTTTAAGTTTTTTAATTTTTTTGATAGAGTCGACATCCGAGTCCCCCGTTAGCTTAAACTGTTAAACGAACTTCTTGTTCGGAGCGTGTTGAGTACCTTTTCAACGCCATTTGGCCATGGTCCAAGGCAACGCCCTCTGCCTCTTCGGTGAATCGCTTAACAATGTTCAGAAAATTCTTATGGAGGGAATTATTTTCCTGCTCGAGGAAAACCGTATCGAAATGATCTACAGGAGACTCTACTTTCTCTACGCCACCAAGAATGTGAAGACGACACTTTAGGAATGTTTCGACTGTTTCACTGAGAGTTTTAATCATTCTTTGATATTGAGGCTCTGATGAAACTTTATTGATTAAAAGATGGTTATCGTTTACGCCGAACTCTTTATTCAAAATTTTGATGAGTGAATATGAGTCAGTTACAGATGATTTATCTGGCGTCACTACAACAAAGCGATAATCGCTATAAGCGTTTAAAGTAAGAGTCTCTTTCGTGATTCCCGCTGGGCAATCAAGAATGATGTAGTCGTAATCTTTTTCATGATTCACTAGAATGTCGATGATTACGCGATCAACTTCTAATGTCTTTTTAAAGAGGTCTATGCTTCCGTTACAGCCTGCCAACAAGTGAAGATTGCCATCTTTATGGAGACAATCATCGAACTCACGTTGAGCTGAAACGAGTTCATAAAAATAACTTGTAATTGGAAGTCCAAGTTTTACTACTGTGTTGGAAAGATTTGTATCACAATCGAGAAGAAGAACTTTGTAACCTGCTTGAGCGAGAACTTTCGCCATCTTTACGGCAACTGAAGTTTTTCCAACTCCACCTTTGCCTGCGGTCACAGAAATAGTCTTTGCTTTGTTTGATGTTTTTTTAGACGAGTACTTGTTTTGCGAAACTAGCCAATCACTTGGATTGGACTTTTTTAAACTAGGCATGGACTTCCTGTCTCCCCTATCGTTTATAACTCTTGGTTCGCCTCATGCTCCCCAAGTTTCTTGAATGTAAAAACCGCTTACGTTAACTTAAAAATACCGGCCAATAATCTCTCAGCACTCGCTGGCTCAAGATCACCTGGAACCACTTCTCCCGTTCCAAAAAACTTGTAAGGAAGATCCTTAATGTCTTGAGTGATGTTGAAAAGTGAACCAAAATTCAAACAAGCATCAACGTGTGAGACAACGACACCATCAGAAAGTCTTCTGTATGTGCCCAGGATTTTTCTATTGTATAACTCAGTATGAATCGCTGAAAGAGTGATCAATACTTCCACTTTCGAAAATGCTCTACGAAGTCCATCAATGAATTTTTTTGTTTCATTTGCTTCAGTTTCACTGCACTTATAATCAATGAAAACAGACTTACCATTTTCCATTGCTTTTCTACATTCTGCTACGATCTCTGCAATTGATTGAGTTTTAACTACAGTCATTCCAAAAATCTTTTCTGCGAAAGGAGTCTTAGTTTCTTTTGCCGGATTAATTGTTGTGAATGAATTTTTGATGATAACTGATTCTTGTTTTAGCATTCCAATCTTTTGAACCATTGAAGTCTGGCCGCAAGAAGATTCTGATAAAAACACAGTTATCACTGGAGATTTTTTATTTTCAGCAGCTGAGAACATCGGCATCGCAACCGAAACAGTATTCATCATTTCACGAAGAGCAAATTCGAAAACAACGTCTGCATTTTCAACATCTGTATCCGTTAATTCAAACAATCCTTTTTTGATCAAAGTTTGAATGTATGTTTCATTGATATCTAAACTTCTTAGAGTTGTTCTCAATTGGTAAATACCAATTGGTTCTTTTTTATGAACGCGTTCAAAATTACGCGAAAGTTCAAAAAGTTTTTTCTCTAGTTCTTCGATTTTATTTTTTTGTTTTTCAAAATCAACATTCGTACGCTCGTAGCTTGGAGCTTGAGCTGCAACTGGAGCTGCTGCCGGAGCTGAATACTGTTGAGCTGGAGCCTGTTGTCTTGGAGCTGGTGTTTGTGCTGCTGGAGCCGGCTGCTGAGCTCTTCTCGGTTGAGCTGGCATTGGTCTAGCTGATTCCATTTCATCATCAAAATTGAATTCGCGGTTGTTGTTTGATGAAGAGTGACGATCTTCTCTTTCACCTAAAGAAAGAAAATCATCTAATCCTTCTTTCAAAGTTGAAGCGATTCCTTTTGTTGTTGAAACAGTACGATTAAGACCGGCATTACCGTAGCCAGATTGTTTTTGCATAGAGGCTGAACCTTGTTGTTTTGATGATGTCTGAGCGGCCTTAGATTGATCGTGTTGATCGATCATATTCGCAATATAGCTTGCGCTGCCATTGTAAAATTCTTCTTTTTGATTTTCGTTTAGTACTGTATCGACTTGAGCTTTACGAACGTAATTTTTCTCTGAGATTGCAGCTGTAATTTCAATTTTCTTTTTCTTGAAAGCACCTTTCAGACCTTTATTTGTAATGGTCTTAAGAATGACGGCATCTGGACCTAACTCGCGTTTAATGTCCTTTAGTGCTTCTTCAATTGTGTCTGCTTCAAATTTTCTAACGTACATTTATTACAACCTCACCGTTCCTAGTGATCTAATATTCGCATCAGGCGAAAGCTCATTGTGGCTTACTACCACAAGGTTGGGGATAAATTTTTCAGTTAAACGCTTAAAGTGTGCGCGGATAACTGGAGAACAAAGTACAACCATCTTCTCACCCATATTTGTGGCCTCTTCAATTTTTTCGTTGAGTGAAGCCAAAATAATTTGAGTAACTTTAGGATCAAGCGAGAGTTGTTGCCCCTGATCTGTCTGGATAATATTTTGAGCAATCGACTCTTCAATATTTCTATCCAACGTAAACAGTGGGATGTCTCCCGTATCACTTTTAATCTTCTCAGTGATGGTTCTATAGAGGGCCTGACGTGAATGCTCAGTCAGTGCCTCTGTGTCTTTTATTGTAGAGCCATACTCTGATAATGTCTCCAAAATTGTGCGTAGATCTCGAACAGAAACACCTTCGCGAAGTAAATTTTTCATGACTTTAAGAACGATTCCCAGATTAACAATCTCAGGTATTAAATCGTTGACTAATTTTGGATTCGTCTCTTTAAAATTGTCGAGAACACGTACTAATTCCTGACGACCAAACAGTTCATGAAGATTCGATTTCAGGATTTCTGTTAAGTGAGTGGCCACAATTGTTGAGCAGTCAACTACAGTATATCCATTGTATTGAGCATCTTCTTTCTGATCTTCAGAAATCCATACAGCACGTAGACCAAACACCGGTTCTGTCGTCTCCACCCCGTCCATTTTTTCGATAACCGTTCCAGGATCCATCGCCAGGAAGTAGTCAGACATCAACTCGCCTTTAGCAACTTGAACACCTTTAATTTTTACAGAGTATCCACCTGGTTTTAATTCCAGATTATCTTTAATTTTGACCGAAGGAATGATTACCCCCCAATCAAGTGCGAAAATTTTACGCATGTGAGTGATACGTTCAAGCAGATCACCGTTTTGTTCAGTATCAACTAAGTGAACAAGACCGTAACCAACTTCCAGCTCCACCAATTCCATATTGAGAAGTTCTTCGAGATTTTGTGGATTTGCTTTTTTTGTAACTTCCACTGCTTTTTGTTTTTCAGCTTTTTCCTCAGAGATATTTGATTGCTCCATTTTGTAAGCAACATAACCGAGGAATCCACCCATCATAAAAAATGGAAGTTTTGGAAGTCCCGGAATCAGACCGAAGAAAACGAGAACCGCTGCCGAGATATAAATAGCTTTTGGGTGAATCTTAAATTGCTTTTGAACCTGAGTACCGATGTTGTCATCAGTTCCCGAACGAGTAACGAGAATACCAGCTGCTGTCGAAATGATAAGAGCAGGAATTTGAGTAACAAGACCATCACCAACTGTTAAAAGTGTGAAAGTTTCGGCTGCTTGTCCGAAGTCCATACCACTTTGAGCAACTCCGATAATGATACCACCGATAATGTTTACAGCAGTAATCAAAATACCCGCGATAGCGTCACCACGAACGAACTTCGAAGCACCGTCCATAGATCCGTAAAAGTCAGCTTCTTCAGCAACTTCTTTACGACGTCTTTTCGCTTCAACATCATTGATAAGACCAGCGTTCAAGTCAGCATCAATCGCCATCTGCTTACCAGGCATAGCATCTAAGGTGAATCGAGCACCAACTTCAGCAATACGGCCCGCACCTTTTGTAACAACCATGAAGTTGATGATGACAAGAATGATAAAGATGATGATACCGACAACAAAGTTCCCTTCAACAACGAACTCACCGAATGATTTAATCAATTCTCCGGCGGCTGCAGTTCCATCACTCGCACCGTTGATAAGAATATTTCTCGTTGAGGCCACGTTTAAGGCCAGACGGAAAAGTGTCGAGATAAGAAGAACTGAAGGGAATGTTGAAAAATCCAGAGGCTTTTTAGAATAAAGTGCAACAAGCATGATCATGACCGAAGTTGCCAGTGAAAATGCGAGAAGCAAATCGAGAATAAATGGGTGGATTGGTACAATCATCACCACCATGATCATCAAAATACCAACCGCAGCCAGAACGTCCGGCCCCTGACTAAATATTTTCATTTTTTTTAACATGTCATTCATTTAATCACCTATGCTAGTGCTTTCTTTCTTTTCTTAAGTTTATAAACAAACGCTAGTACTTCTGCGACGGCCTTATACATATTGCGCGGAACAGGGCTCCCCACTTTAACTGTTTTATAAAGTGTTCTTGCGAGGAGAACGTTTTCTACAATTGGAATATTATGTTCTTTGGCAATCTCACGAATCTTGAGTGCCATGTGATCCTGCCCTTTTCCAATGATCATTGGTGAAACCATTGTTTCTGAATCATATTTTAAAACGATACTAATGTGAGTTGGATTCGTAACAATTACATCCGCAGTCTTCACATCTTGGATCATACGCTTACGGGACATTTCACGCTGAATTTGACGAATACGCGCCTTCACTTCAGGGTTACCGTCTTGCTCTTTACTTTCTTGTTTCAACTCTTGCTTCGTTTGCATCAACTTCTTTTTGTAAGTTAATTTCTGGAAAGCAAAATCTAGAAGTGCAACAACTGCAAGTGCAAGAATGATTGCAAAAGAAATTTTTAATAATAATTCTTTCGCATAAAAATAAGATTGTTCAATTTCAAGATGCATGAAACCGTTATATCTCGCCACATCGTCTTTCAAATAAGCGTATACAACTGCGATAATAACAACAAACTTGATGACTCCTTTAACGGCTTCAAACATAGCTTGTTTTGAAAAGAGCTTCTTCATTCCATTAATTGGATTCACTCGATCAAAATTTAATTCCAAAATGTCTGGAGAATAAAGAAATCCAATTTGAGCAACTTGAGAAAGAACACCAGCACAAAGGGCCACAAATAAAACTGGAGCAGCACATTTCGCTGCAGTCATCATTGTTTTTGTCGTGATCGTTGTCAGAGATTTTGGAGTAAATGCTGAAGCGATATCGAGCGTGTAAAGCCACTCGATATAAGTCGTCATCTGTTCAAAGATGAATACAAGCGAAAGTGAAAGAGTCATTAGGCAAGCCGCTAACACAAGAACAGACGTAAGTTCCTTTGAGACGGCAACGTCCCCTTTCTTTCTAAATTCGTCTATACGATGCTGGGAGGGCTCTTCGGTCTTTTCGCCAGCGTCACTTTCGTCGGCCATTCTTCTGCCTTTTTATGACTGCCATCCTGGCAGTCAAATAATTAAGATAAAAACTTAAACCAATCGCCTAAACGATCGGTATATATTCTAAAACAAGTTTGGAAAAATTCATCTGATCCGGCCACAAAAACTAACAGACCAAGACCAATGTTAACTGCAAAACTTACAGCGATAACGTTCATTTGAGGAACTGCACGAGAGACGATTCCCATAATGGCGTTAATGACTAAGTTGATAAAGATCATTGGAGTCGCAAGCATAATACTTGTCACAAACATTGATTTAAAGAAAATCATAAAGAAGTCTATTGAGTGGGCCATTTTTCCAATGTTATAAACATGGATCGTTGAAAAAGAAGAGATGACTCCTTTAAACATCGGAAGCAAAGCTCCTGATGTGATAACCATCATAATGACTGTCCATTCAATTAATTTTTCAAACGGACCTAAAGGTGATCCTGCTTGCGGATCGAAGTAACTTAAAGCATTGAATCCAATTTGCTGAGTGATGATGGCACCAGCTGAAATAAAAATGCTCATAATTGATTTTACGAAAAAACCAATAACTAATCCAACAAGTGTATTAAAAATAGTGAGGTACCAAAAACTCTCCGCCCCAACATAATTAATATCCATTATGAATTGATCTTTAATAAGTGGAAAAAAAGCGAAAGTGATAACCAATGTTGCAAGTACTTTAACAACAACTGGAATCGAAACGTTTTCAAACAACGGCAATTGAAAAATCACCGCCAACCATCTCGTGAAGGCCAACCAGAATGAAATGATAACTGTCATGTCAGTAATCTGGATGCTTAACATAGTCTTACCTATCTCTCCGCAATGATGTTAGGTATGTTTAATATCAAATCTTTCGTAAAAGTTACTAACGAATCTGACATCCACGGTCCAAAGAAAATAAGTGCAGCAACAATAACAATAATCTTCGGAATGAAAGCAAGTGTCTGCTCATTGATCTGAGTGACCGCTTGAAAAAGAGAAACAATAATACCGACAACAAGAGCACCGATTAACATTGGTGCTGAAACCATAAGCGCCACTTTAATCGCCTGATGGGTAATATCTGAGTATGAGTCAAATTGCATATATCTCCCTTGGGCCCTTATGGATTAAACGATCTTAAAATCGAACCTGTTACTAACTGCCATCCGTCGACCAATACAAACAGTAAAAGTTTGAACGGAAGAGATACAACAACTGGAGGTAACATCATCATCCCCATCGCCATAAGTACGGAAGCCACAACCATATCTAAAATAAGAAATGGGATATAAAGCAAAAATCCAATCTGAAAAGCTGTCTTTAACTCTGAAATAATGAATGCCGGAATCAAATAGTGAACAGGTACTTCATCAATCGTTTGAGGAGCTGTCTTACCTGTTACATCGTAGAAAAGACCAATGTCCGCTTTACGAACTTGCTTCTGCATGAACGAACGAAGACCTAAAACAATTTCATCAATCGCTACAGTGCTCGTAATTGTTTTTGCCATGTAAGGCTGAATCGCTCTGTTATAGATTCTCTCCCCTGTTGGCTGCATAACAAACAGTGAAAGGAAAAGAGAAAAACCAACAAGCAATTGGTTTGGCGGCATGTTCTGAGTACCGATCGCTTGTCTCATGAATGAAAGAACGATCAAAATTCTCGTGAAGCTTGTACACAAAATAAGAATTGATGGGGCCAGTGTAATGATTGTAAATAGAAGTAGAACTTCAATTGAATCAACTAGGTTTGCACCCTGCCCGAAGTTAATCGACATTCCCGGAAGGGCCACGTTTTGAGCCTGGGCAAAAGCAAAAGTTGGCACTAAGAAGAGTGCCAAAATTTTAAGTATTGTTTTCATTCGAGCGTCCATGCTCACCAATCCTATTAGAGTTGTTTCAGGTTTTTTACTTTCGTTTTAATCTGATCTGAAAATCTCACCTGATCAACAATCGGTGATTTCTCAATGGCCTTTGCTGCATTTGTTGCTGGACGACGTTCTGTTTTAACAGGAACTGTATCATTCAACATATCATCCAATGAATCCATTGCATAATCATCACCGTAATCTGAAGTTGTGACTTCTTCTTTTATCTTGAATTGCTTTTCAGCTCTGTTTGCATCGTAAAGATTAGTATCAAAGTTTGAACCTGTGATTTCTTCTTCACCTGTTTTAATAAGACCGGCCACATCTCTGATTTCAGAAATCAAAGTCATTCCACTTTCTGAGTTTGAAACGAGGAATACTTGTTTGTGGGCCTTTACCATCATTAATGATCTCTTAGGAGCAACGTGAGTTGTGCTTAAGACTTCAACAAGTTTTGTACTATGAAGAAATCCAAGCTTTCCTTTTTTGATAACCCCTTTTTTAAAGAGTGTAAGAACTCCATAAAAACCGGCGATCATGATCGCTAAGAATGCAACGAACTTACCAACATAAGAAACGATGGAAAATCTAGACTTAGTTTCTCCTTGAGCTTCAGTTGCCGCAGGAGTTGCTGTTTTGGCCACACTTGCTTGAGTCATACTGACTCTATCAGTATCAGCTTGCGCCTTATTTTCCGGATGTTTTTCTGCTGCTAGCTTCTCTTGTTCGTTAGAAAGTTTAGACAAATAATTTTCATCTAATTTTTCAGCTTCAGCATTTACTTCATGAGTAGCAGCTACTTGCGCTTCTTCTACGATTCCAGGAGCGCGAGACACTGCAGGAATAGTCTTTTTAGCAACTTCGATTCGTGGAAAATTTACATCAATCACGCCTTCTTTAAGTGTAATTGTTACATCACCTTCTTTTCCAGAAAGAGAGTAAGGAAGAACAACTTTCAAAGTAGTATCTTCACCTGATTGAGTGGCAGAAATCGATGCGCCATTAACTTTTTTCGCGATTTTACTAGCGAGATTAGCGTTGGGAATTGAAACCTGTAAAACTTTATCCTGTACTGTTATCTTCGGATTATCATTCAGTGTTCCGATGTGCTTGATAGACAGTTTGGCCTCTTGTCCTTTATCAGATCTTAGTTCAGCACCTTTAATGCTTACATCATCTGCCCATAGTGAGAAGCTGGTAAAAGTTACGAGAAGTAAGGCTAATTTTTTCACAGTCATTTCTCCTTTCACCTAATTATTTAAGAGTCTCAATACGTTCAATCGGGCTGATAATATCTGTGAGACGAATACCAAATTTTTCGTTCACTACAACTACTTCACCTTTTGCAACCAACTTGCCATTTACAAGAATCTCAAGCGGCTCACCGGCAAGCTTATCAAGTTCAAGAACCGAACCTTGACCAAGTTGAAGTAAATCTTTCACGATGATTTGAGTTCTTCCAAGTTCCACTGAAACTTTAAGTGGAATGTCCAAAATAAAATCCAGGTTTTGAACCTTGAGTTTATTGAGGGAATCATCCCCTGCCTTTACCTCATCTGCCATTCTGTCTACTGATACCTGCTTCATCCTATACTCCTAGACTATCTCAATTTATTAGTTTTCTTCTTCTGTTGATTCGTATGCTATCGGTGCGTTTACTTGTGTAATTTGAACTGCTCGTGAGCCTTTATATGTGCCCATTAAACATTTCATTTTATCCACTCCCTCAACGGCCACTGTTACTTCTCCCGAAGCATCCTGGTTAAGGGGAATGATGTCTCCTGGTTCAAGAGTTAATAAATCACCAAGAGTCATTTCTGTTTCACCTAAACGAACAACAACTGTTGCTTTAGTGTTTTTAATGTGCTCATTCATCGCTTGAGTCCAGATCGAGTCCGCCATTTCGTTGTCGGTCTGGAAGCTTGATGAAAGTTTTTGCTTAATTGGTTCAATCGTTGAGTAAGGAACAACGATCATGATTGTTCCTGAAGCTGATTCGAATTCAACTTCAAGAGTAGTTGCGATAATAACGTCTGAAGGAGGAACAACCCCTACGAACTGCGGGTTGATTTCAGTACGAAGATATTGAGCATCGATACGGTGAACTGGTGCCCATGCTTCTTCAAGATCGTTGATCGCCATATCCATGATCTTTCTCATGAATGAAAGTTCGATCATCGTAAATTCTTTTCCTTCAATCTTTGTGAATGGACGATCTGTTCCACCAAAATATGAATCGATGATGGCGTAAGCTAGTTTTGATTCGAAAACTAAAAGAGCAGGGCCCCTTAGTTCGTTATATCTCATAATACACATACACGATGGAATCGGGAGTGTGTTTACGAATTCACCAAACTTTAAAAGATCGGTTGAGATGATTGAGATCGTAGAGATCTTTCTAAGTGAGTTAGAAAGTGAAACACGAAAACTTCTAATGAAGCGTTCATAGATGATTTCAAGGATGGGCATTCTTCCGCGGATAACGCGGTCTTGGTTGGTAAGATCGTACGCCTGAATATTTTCATCGCCGTCATCTGCAGCACCACCGCCACTATCGCCGCCGCCAGAGAATGAATCTCCACCGCCATCGTTAACTGCGTTTAATAATGCGTCTACTTCGTCCTGACTTAAAACCTGTGCCATAATCTTCCCCTCCTGGGATTCATAAAGCTTAGACCGATTAACCTACTGTCATCCGGCTTGGTGTGTACTAATTTATCTGAAAGCCTACGTAATAAATTTCTTCAAGATGTCCATCAACTAGAAAGTTGTTGATTGAAGTCTTGATTTCTTCTTTTAAATATTCTTTCCCTTCACGCTTTAAAAGTTCTTCAGGCTTTTTAGCGTTTAACATACTAATGATCGTGTCACTAATTTGTGGTTTTCTTGCATCCACTTCTTCTTTCTTAGTTTCTTTCGTAAATTTCAACACGAGTGAAATACGAATGTATCTTCTTGGTCCATCACCTTGAGCTAAGTTCGCTGTGAATGGATCGATTGGATATAGTAGTCCTTCTGATTTTGCTTCAACTTTTGCAGCACCTGCTTCGCCTGTAGTTGCGCCTTCACCTTCACCACCAGCAGCGTGTCCTGCTTCATTTGCTAATTGCTGTTGCATAACATCTGCAGCAGTTGTTACTGAAGTTAATTTCTTATGATTTTGAAATTGAAAAAATCCAATGGCACATACTGCGAGAGTATTCACAGCTACGAGCACTACTAAGAGAGGATTTTTTGCGGAAGCTGGCTTCGAATCTTCCTGTTCTGGGATTTTCTTATCATCGGCCAATTTATTCACCATCCATGGTTTATTGGGTACCTGTCAAAAATTATACATAGGAAGGCAAATAGGTTCAAGTGAGGTAAGCAAAAAATGGAACTTATTTCCACTAATGGCCACAAAGACACCGATTGCGTTGGTCCTTTGACGGTGATGAATTTGACATGGGAAAAGTTTGCCGACTTCTAGATAGAGCTTAGAGACTGTCTTTCCATGGCTTACCTGGTTTGAACTTCGGAACCACACGCGCGCGGATTCTGATACGCTCACCAGTTGACGGATTTACTCCGAGACGTGAAGCCTTTCTTGTTTTCGTAAAAGTGCCGAATCCAACCAAGGTGACATCCTCACCTTTTTTCACGGTTCTCTTTATAGTCTCCAACATCACATCAATAAATTGATTGGCCTGCTTTTTTGTCATGCCTGAGAGGTCGCGATCTTTGAGGAGAATTTCGATGAGTTCTTTTCTATTCATATGGAGGCTCAGTATTGATCATCAATTTGGTGAAGTTCCTCTTCTAGAGCAATTCTGATTGATTCTTTGATCGAATTGAGTAGAGCTTCAGCATTTGCAGAATTGTTTACGTTCTCAAGTAATGCACGCATAAGAACTGGGGATAGATTTTTATAAAACTCTTCAAAGTTCATTACTGGAGTGTCAAAGTCAACTTGTTCCAAAGCAAGATGCAGGTTTTGTTCAAGAAAAAAGAAAGACTCAATTAATTGGAAGACATCATCTTTTAAAAGAACATTTTTTAAATCATTGATGAAAGCTTGTTTGAGTTCACTTGCTTCATTAACAATAAATTTGCGTTCGATAATTTCTCTAAGATTGTAGAGTTTGCTATCGCGCTTTTCCTGGAATGTGCGGTTTTTTTTCAAACCAAGGTTGCTGTAAATTGAACCTTCCATATTTTTTCTCTGCAGTAGTGATAAAAAAAAGGGCCACCAACTGGTGACCCTCTAAAAAATAATAGTACGGACAAGTTAAAACGAACAGGAAAAATTACAGTTTCACTTTTCCACGTTTTTGTAGTTCATCGATGAGTGATACGAAGTACTCAGCTGGGTATGCACCACGAACTGGAACACCATTCAGTAGGAATCCTGGCGTACCTTGCATTCCGAAACTTCCCGCTTCTTTAATATCAGCTTCGATTCTGTTTTTTACAGCTTCAGATTCAACGTCTTTTTTCAAACGGGCCATGTCAGCACCAACTTTCTTTGCTGTTGCATCAAGAAATGCTTTTCCATTCTTAAGTTTTGCTTGGTTCTTGAAGATTTCATCGTGGAAAGCGAATGCTTTCTTTTCATCTTGAAGTCTAACAGCTTCGTAGTATTGAGCTGCTGGCATTGCTTGCTCATGGAAGCTTAATGGAAGGTGTTTATAGATAAAACGAATTTTACCTGGGTATTTATCCATTAACTGCATAACAGTTTCGAATCCACGAGAACAAAATGGACATTCAAAGTCAGAGTATTCAACAAGTGTAATAGCTCCGTCTTTTGCTCCACGAATTGATTCATCTTTTCTGATTTCAGCTTGAAGTGGTTTATCAAATGACTCTTCAAGTTTTTTCTTTTCTTCTTCTTCACGTTGCTTGCCCATTGCTTCTTGTGCATTTTTAGCAGCATTTTGAAGGGCCGTGATGAATTCAGCAGGGTGCTTTTCAATCGCTTCTGTTAAAATTTTTGGATCTTCTTTAAGAACTTTAGACATTTGCTGTTTAAATTTTTCATCTGAAGTACAGCTTGCGAGCAAAGTTGCACTCACAAATACAATAAGCAATCTTGAAAATTTCATTATCCATCCTTTGGTTGGGGAAAAAGCTTTAATCGTTGAACGAAGATATTTTCTCAAATTATTGAGTTTTTTCAAACTTTAAGTGCAAAGAAAATGACAGAACAATTAAGTCAGGTTCTTTTGAATGTGATCAAGATATTTATTAATCTTGCGACAGTCATCACGCAGATAATAAAAACCAATCAAATGAATACGGTTATGAAAGTTACCTTTTAGGAACGAGCGCATAGTGGCGAACACCGCAAAGGCCGGTGTCGCTATTTTTGCATAGAGATGAAAACCGAGGAGTACATAAAGAATGAGGTGCAAACCTACGAAGAAATAAACAGCGATGTTAGCAAGTTCAAATTGGCGCTCGAGAAAATAGAGGGCCTGTTTATGGTTCACCAGAAATTTACGCGATAATTCGAAAACCTGATCTCTGATTTCATTATTGATCGTGACAATTCCCAATGATGAAAGAAGAGCAAAAATGCAGATGATAAAAACGTAATTGAAGAAAAAGTTTTTTTCAAAACTCGGTTTATGAATGCGAGTAAAGTGATGAGGTACATCCATCTTATCCAATTTGCCTTTAACTTTTGATTCGTCGATCTTTGTAAAAAAGTAAACGGAGAAACTGGTTAGTAGTTTAAGATCCGAAAAAAGATCAGGTGTATAATAATTAATCTTATTATTCATACGATCTTCGCAATACGTCCCAATTGCTTTAAAAGGACGAATCATGACTGAAGACAAATAATAACCTAAAATAAAAATAAGAATTCCTGAAACACCTACGATCCAAATCCCGTCATATAAGGAAGAATAAACAAAATCGTAAAATGCATCTTCAAATTCAACGGCGCCTGGAAATCCATTGGCCACGAAAAAAATAAGATCGATTCTCAAAAAAAGATATGTGAAGAGGAGTACTGACAAAGTACAGACTGCCGATACCAATAAAAATTTAGTCCCCATGCCGAATTTGAACATGAATTCATCATCTTCATAAAGGTCTTTTAGCCGCTGTACTAGTGAGTCTTGTTTATTCATAAAAAGAGTATCGGATAGTTATGCTTCGAGCTTCAATGATATTGATAGATTACGTCCCGATTAAAAAATAATTAAAGTGAAAAGCTAGATTATCCGAATAGGCTTTAGACAAAACTTACTCTTGGAGTATTGAGATGAAATTGCATTGGAAAAATTCTTTAAACGTATGCCTTGTAATGAGTACACTACTCCTCGCAGGTGCGTGTGGTAAAAAAGAAAATAAAGTGAATATTCCACAAACAGGCGCGACGTCACCTTACTATACAGGTAACCCGGCATTAGGTGCGAATCCACAAATTCTCAACCAAGTTAACAGCATCAAAGCAAACGTTGCTTGTTATAACGGATATCGATTGGCAAAAGACTACAGCTTCTATGTTCAAGGAAGTTTCAATGGTAGCAGCAGAACAACAATTGGCGGACAATTTGTTCCGGGATATTTAACTTCAGGAACACTTTCTCAACTTTATGTTGGTGTATCGACTTTCCGTGATTTAATGTTCGTAACGAAAGTAACAAATGGATCTCAAGTTATTGGTTACAACGTCACTCTTTCTTTCTGTGAAATGAAGAGTGCTTACCAAAACTTTCCATCAATCATCTCAAACGAAACTGAACTTTCAAATTTCTTCGCTCAAAACGGGATCATTCTTGATTCAGATGTTCACTGCGGATACGGTGTAGTTGATTTAGCTCAAAACACTTACATCACAGCGACAAGAACAGTATCTAATCCATACTCTGCTGGACCAGTTCAGATTCCAACTTCGTTCACGAAACCAACGTGTAACGGACAATTCTAAGCTAACAAAAAGGGCCGCTACTTGCGGCCCTTTTTTTTTGTTCTTTTTCGTTCAGCTAAAAATTTTTCAATCCCCTTCACGACTGCTGTTGCATAATCATCCTGAAACTTGGGATTCATCATGCGAACGCGATCTTTATAAGTCGAAATGAAGCCGACTTCTAAAAGCACTCCCGGCCGTTTGGAAAGTGCTAGTACAAAAAACATAGCAGGCTTTACGCCACGACTTGGAAGATTGTATTTCCGTCCAACAGAGCTTTTTATTTCCGAGTGGATGTTGATCGCCAGAGGCTTCGATGTACTCACTGTCTGACTCACGACAAGGTCGACGAGAATTTGCTGAATAACTACAGCTTCACCCGAACCTTGAATGTTTTCAGTCTTCTCAATTTTTTTTATCGCAACATCATCATGGTTATCTAGATAATAGGTTTCAAATCCCATCGCTCCGGGCTCTGGACTGGAATTAATGTGAACTGAAATGAAAAGATCGGCTTTGGTTTTTTCAGCGATCGCCGCTCTTTCTGGCAATGTAACGGTACGATCTACACTGCGAGTGAGAAAACTGCTATGACCTCTGTCTTTTAATTTTTCGTGGATCTTTTTGGAAATTTCGAGTGCGATATCCTTCTCTTTAATGAGCACCGGAGGATCTTGTCCTTGAGTGAAGGCCGTCGCTCCATCCTCATCACCGCCGTGAC
>CAMLKK010000029.1 GCA_946480715.1 uncultured Bacteriovorax sp.
GAACGCAGATTACTTACCTTGATAAAAAATTAAGTAAACGGATTGTGCTATGAAGCTTGCCACTAAGTAAAGAGGTGAGTCACAATGAACGAATGAAAAATATCAAATGCTTAACAATGCTTGTCGTGATGATTTTCACTTTATTTTCTTTAGAAACGCATGCTGCTTCTAAAAATAAAAAATCATCGAAACGTTCAACGAT
This sequence comes from uncultured Bacteriovorax sp., assembly GCA_946480715.1. The sequence goes on from CAMLKK010000029.1 coordinate 203, forward strand.
GTCGCGCAGCTCGAAAAAAAATAAAGGCATGTACGCGAAAAATAAAAAGACTAGACGTTATAAAAGAGTTAAAAACTCAGGTAACGGACCAGATTTAAAAGCACTGACGACAGCGTCGCCATACACTGAAGATCTGTCCAATGGCGTAAATTCAGTTGAAACGAAACAAGGATTATAAAAAATGAAAATGGCGTTCGCACTTTTAGTTTCTTCTTTCGTAACTTTTTCGGCATCTGCTGGAGTTCTTTCTTTTAAATGTGTTTCTGTTGAAGCTTCTGGCGTTCATAAATTCGACGCTCGCGGGGCCGTGACTGTTGATGATTTCAACCAAGTTGAAGGTGTCATGACAGTTGTGACTCAAAAAGCTCAAGCAGAACATTCAGCTCAAACTTTTGATCAGGTTAAAGTTGTTGGTCGTCTTCGTCACTTTGGCGCAGGTGAAATCTCAACTGAAGAATTCGATCAATTGATTCTTAAATCAGACAACGATTACATCAAGACTTTAAATCTTCTTCTAAACTTCGAACCGAAAATTGCTTCACGCATTTTAACGATCGATAACTTCTCATACAGATCAAACTGTAAAATTGTAGAAAATTTTAGAAGTCCAAACTAATTAAAAAATTTGAGGCCGCGAAAGCGGCCTTTTTTATTTGAGCTCGAAGGCCGTTCGGCCACGAATTGTTCTTTCCACCATGACATCAAATACTGGTTCCATTTTATCTTTGATGCCTGATCCTTCGATGATATCGAGTGCATGCATGATGGCCTCATAGGTACACACGCCACTTTCGCGATTGGCGGATTTTCGAAGACGATAATTTCCCACGATTCCATCAGGCAGTTTCACACACTGAATTCCGTGCAGAGATGGTTCGCGACGATATGTTTTCACGGCCTGAGACCATGTACCGTCAGGAACGATGAGATGAACAGGTTTTTTTAATGTCGCCACATACTCAGGTGTGAGTTCAATGGCGTCTTCATGAGGAAATAAATAAAGCGGAATTTCTTCTTCTTTAATTTCTAATTCTTTAATGTCGAAAATTTTTCCTGGCAGACCACGCATGATGATTTTACATTTTTGCAGCATTAGGCGAGCGAGATTCGCTGTATTGCTCGTGAGATGTTTTTCACGATGGTGCATGATGATTGAAATTTGCGACTGTGTTGCTACCGGATGAATTTGATCGCAGAAACACAAAGTTTCATTGATTCGGCAGCGTGGACATCTTTTATGAGCGGATGATCGACGTTTGTTCATTCGATTTCTTTTAAAGTTGAAAGCGAATTTTTCACTTCGAGATCGAGTTTATCAATGGCGGTTTTCATGGCCGCATGAACACGCTCTTTAAGGTCGTTGGCATCTTCGATTTTTAATCCTTCAGTTGAAATGGCCGGGAGAACTTCAATGAGAATGACTCCCGAGTTCCACTTATTAAGTTTGATGTGGCCTAGATAATTGCTGATAGCGACGGGAACAATTGGAACTTGGGCCTTAATCGCAGTGATGAACGGACCTTTTTTGAAGGGAAGAAGGCCCCTACCCCTGGATCTCGTTCCTTCCGGCATAATCCAGACAGTAAGATTTTTTTCTCTTATAGCTTTGGCCGCTTGATCCATAGTTTCGAATGCACTTTTTTTATTTTTGCGGTCGATGAGAATATTTCCCGAGAGCCAATAGAATTGTCCAAAAAAAGGAATCCATAAAATAGATTTTTTTCCAATAGTGACTGTGCGTTCAGGAATCGTCATCGCACCTGGAAAGATGTCCATATTATCCTGATGATTACTTACAACCACGCATGGTTGGTGCTTTTTAAATTCAGCGCGATTCCTGACAATCATTTTAAAGCCGAGAATTTTGCGCGAAAAAGCAATTAACCTTGCTGTGATATGAATATTATTTGGATGAAAGGGACGTATAAGTCCGCAGAGAATTCCCGCCGTTGCCGATATAGCTATCCACGGAAGAATCAATAGTAGGCGAATGAGAAAAAGCATTTTTAGTCCTTAGTGAAAGCGCTTCATTTTAAGGCCCAGGGTCGCCTTGTCAATGTAAGTTTGTGTGACTTTTGCGTCACTGTGATTGAGGTAATCGCGAACGTAGAGTAAATCTTTTGATTTTATGTAGAGGTAAGTCGCACAGGCCTTACGAAAACTGTGGGGTGTGATGCCAAGGCCTGCGAGGCCTCCCCGATCAATCATTTTCATTATTTTGTTATAAATGGCCTTTAAGGAGTAAGGATTTCCCTCTTTGTTTTGAAATAGAAAATCAGTTTTAAAAGCTGTGTTTTGCAAATAATAATTTAGATTTTTGAAGATGAGTTCGTCTTTTTGGATTAAGAGTGTGTGAACCGAACCACCTTTACGAATAAATGTGAGAGTTCTTGTCGTCAAATTGAAATCCGAAATTTTTAAGTAACAAAGTTCACTCATACGAAGGCCGCCATAAAAAAGCAGATAGAGCATGAGGCGCTCATTCGTGCGATAAGTTTTTTCTGCTAAAACTTCGAATTGATCTTTCGTGATCATTTTAGTGGGAATGACATCGATGTCTTTTAATGTGATCGCGTGAATTTTACTCTTCACCGGATTTTTAGAAAAATGCGACGATGTATCTTCATGAGATTCTTTCAAATATTCAAAAAAATTTTTCAGACTCGATAAATGTCTTCTTCGAGAGCCCACACTTAACGGTGTTTGATAAAATAGCAGAGATTTTTCTAATCGTTTTTTGAAAAAAGTTTTAAGCAGTACTAATTGAAACCAGACGACCATATTGACGGCGGCATTTTGATAAACATTTCCGCCTGCACTTAAAAATTCTTTATAACGGCCAATGGTTTCGCCGTTTACTTTTGAAATCGGAGTTTGATCAACATTTTTAAGCCACTGAAAAAATTTTAAGAGATCAGCGCGATAGTTGTTAATCGTGTGCGCAGATTTATTGAGACGGCTTAAATTTGTCAGGTATTTATCGAGAAGAACAATTTCTCGCGGTTGATTGTCTGAAGAATGTTGGATTAAATTCACTCCTTCTATTTTAGAGTCCCGATGTCCTATGTAAATGAGAAAATGCGTTTGAGTATTTCAAAAACTCTGCCGATTAAACGTCCATGAAAACGATTTACACTCTATTTTTCTTTGTTTTATTCACTATGAGCTGTGGCAAAGACATGCTTCCTGAGCGAGTTGTTGCGTGCAATTCTGGATCGACATCAGAAAATTGCGACTGTTTCAAAGCAACCAATAAAGAAAGATTGAATAACAATCTTGAACCGATGGCCTTTTGTGAAGCTTGCGCTCGTATGTCGCAAGAACATGCTGATGATATGGCCGCCAATAATTTTTTCTCCCATGATCGACCAGCGGTCGGTGGAAAACCCGCCGAAACTTTTGTTCAAAGAGCATCTCGCTTTGGTGCGGGAATTTCCGGTGAAAACATCGCAAGTGGTGCAACCGGAAATAGCGCAGTTGTTTTATGGATGGGAAGTCCCGGTCATAAGGCGAATATTTTGAATCCAAGTCACAAGTCATTTGCGTGCGGTACTAAAAATGGTTATTCGGTACAAGTCTTTTCAGTGAGTGCCCAATAAAAAATCTAAAAAAATTTCCATTCACGATTTTAATCACGCTGATTGCATCTTGCGGCCAGATTAAGGACGCCAAAAAAATTGCGGCCGTCGTTTCAAATGATCCAGCTAAAACTTCTCAGAACTCGGGCACAAGTGCAGTTGATACTTCAAACATCCCAAACGTCGGTCCCTACACGCCTGGTTCGTATTTTAAAATTTTAACCGAAGTTGAATCGGCCAAAGATACGCGGCTGTATCAGTTCCATTATTTTGGTGATGGAACTTTTAAAATTGAGCAAAAAAGCTTTCCAGGCGGCAAAATGGAGAGTGGATTTTTCCATCTTTCAAAAGGTACTTACACAGAAGATAAGGCAACAGGAACCATCGTTCATACGGTGACGTCTGATAGCTGTGACGATCTTTCTGAACGTGTTGTGACGATTACTGGTGATGCTGGCGACCTCGTTAAAGTCTCGAGCAAAGGTCAGACGCTGCAACTCTACAGCGCACTTTCATGGTCCATTCCAAAAAGTTTTAGCAGTTCGATGGGTCCTGTGACTGAAGATCTCGGCTGCAAAAAATTCTAAAAAATCAGAAATAATACTTCCTATAATTTATATTATAGGAAGTTTTATTAATTTAAGTTCATAAAATTGTTCAGAAATGTCGTAGTGGGCGGTTTTAAGCGAAAAAAATGTGATGCCCTAGTGGAATGGTGTCTTTTCTTCATAAAAAATTAAGAATCGTTCAGGTCGGGACGATAAAGCGGCATGAATAAATGGATTTATGCTTTTTTACTCTCAAGTTTTTTATTGTCACAAGGTTGTATCTTCAGCTCGAACAAAGTGAAGGTCAATGTTCAGAAGAAAGCTGAAGTTGCCCGATCGGTACACTCGGTTTCTCTGATCAACAATCAGTTGATCATTAATGGAAAAGGCCTCGATAAAATCACATCCTTAAAAATAAAGAACGATCAAACAACAGCAAATTTCACAGTTGTTTCTGCTGACGCCACTAAAATTATCGCAAACGCAGCGAATGCAGTCGCCATTGGAGTTGGGCAGGCCTTCGAATTGGTTATATCGGGGGCGGAAGGCGCATCGACATTTGCCGTAACATTCACACTTGAAAATGGATCGATAACTGCTGCCCATCTTTCACCGATGGGAGCATCTGTTGGTCAAGTTCTAAAATACAATGGAAGTGCGTGGGTGCCATCGACATTAACAGCATCACAGCTTTATATGGGAACGTGGAACGCGTACACAAACTCACCAGACCTTACTGCGACAACTCCACAATCAGGTGATTATTATATTATCTCCACTGGAGGAACATTTGATTTAGGAACTGGCTCCGTTACTTATGATGCTGGTGATATGGTCATTTATAACGGTACTACTTGGGAAAAAATTTCAAATTCAGCCATGACAGTAACTTCATTTAAAGGAAGAAATGGAATTGTTACACCGGCCGCGAATGACTACACTTGGGCACAAATTGATAAGTCCGCTTCTAAACTGGAAAACATTGCTGACATTGATGTCGCTGGACGAGTTGATGGTCAAGTTTTGAAATGGAGTGCTGGAAGTTCGAAGTGGGTGGTCTCGAATGATGAAGAAGGTTCAGGAACGCCTACCGCTGGATCAGTAACGAATAATGAAATTTCCGGTACTGCTAATATTGCACAATCAAAAATCGCCAATCTCACAAGTGATCTGGCCAGCAAGCAGCCACTCATCACTGCAGCGGCAACAACGACTTACTACAGAGGTGATAAGACTTTTGTCACGCTTGATACAAGTGTTGTTCCAGAAAATAGTAATCTTTATTTTAACAATGCACGCGCATTGGGAGCTACTCTGACTGGATTTTCAGTGGGAACAAATTCTTCTGTTGCAGCGACTGATTCAATCTTAGGTGCTTTTCAAAAAGTCCAAGCACAATTAAATGCAAAAGTGAGTGATGTGGGTGGGACAAGTTTAACTGGTCTCTCAACTACAACTAATGCAGCGATATCGGCCAGCGATACAGTTTTGTCCGGAATGGGAAAACTACAAAAACAAATTACAGATCTTGATTCTGCTAAATTAAATAAAACAGGCGGCACACTTTCAGTTGGAACAATAAATGGCGTTCCTGCACCGGTTAATGCTGATGATATTGTGAACAAAGCGTATGTTGATGCACTTACCGGAAGATGGTCTGCTGGAAGTGGCGGACATGCGGCCGACCTTTATTTTAATACAGGTTCAATTGGAATTGGACTTGCGACACCTCAAACGAAATTAGATGTCGCTGGGGCTGTTCGCATTGGATATGATGCCACGTCTTGTTCGAGCATGATTGAAGGGGCCTTTCGATTTAATAGTACGACAAAACTTTTCGAAAAATGTAATGGCACTGTTTGGAGTTCGCATGATGGTTTATCAGCGATACCCGCTTCAACAAGCTTAGTGATGTCAGCTTGTCCTGCAAGTTGGACTGACGTAGGCCCTTTTCGGTCAGGACCTACAACGCTTGGCCGCGTGTGTGAATCACCCGCTTCATTATCATTGTTGCCAGCATCGTCGAGTTTAATTATGGAGACATGTCCAGTTGGATGGACGAGAACTGGCACTGCCGGTACTGTTGTTATTGCACTAGCGAGAAATAGTGCTCCTTATAGTATCTGTGAAAGCCCTGCTGCAAATATCCCACTTCCATCGGGGACAAGATTGGTCACTCTCTCATCATGTCCATCACCCTGGATTGATCTCAATACTACTCTTAAAGTTGGACCTACAACTCCAACATGTAATGCGCTTACTTGTAAATCATGTGAAATACCCGGCCAGTTCATTGGAGTCTCTTCACTTCATGGTGGGAATGGAGGAACGACTGGACAGGGTGGTCCCATTACAATTGTGGCCGGAGTTGGAGGAACGACCTCTGGAAACGGTGGTGGAATTTCGGTTATCGCCGGTAATGCTACTGACGGAAACGGTGGCGGCATTGTCATCACTGCAGGTAGTGCAAGCACAACAACAGCAACGATCAGACACGGTGGTGGAATATCGATGGCATCAGGTCAGGGAGTTGCTAATGGCAACGGAGGAAATATCTCGATCACTTCTGCCATGGGGAATGGAACAGGAACAAATGGTTATATTTTATTAAATCCCACAACTGGCCATCATGTCGGTGTGGGTACAGCTTCGCCACAAGTGCTTCTTGATGTGAACGGACCTATACGTATCGGAACATCGTCTGCAACTTGTTCAAGCACAATTGCTGGTTCAATGCGATTTAATACACCGAACGTTGAATATTGTGATGGCACTAACTGGACTGCTTTTTCCACAGGCGGGGGCAGCGGTGGTGCAGTTGTAAGTTCAGACATCACTGATGGTACAATTGTCGATGCAGACATTAATGCTTCAGCTGCAATCGCTCAATCGAAAATTGCCAATCTGACTACCGATTTGGCAGCTAAAGAACCGGCCATTACAGCTGGAACAACATCGCAATATTTAAAAGGTGATAAATCACTCGGAACATTCGTTGCCGATGTACTTGCATCTGCTTTGACAGGATTGTCTACAGCTACGAATGCCGTGATAACAGCAACGGACACTGTTTTATCGGGAATGGGAAAACTTCAAAAACAAATTACTGATTTAGGAACTTCAAAGTTAAACACAACGGGCGGAACACTTTCAGTTGGAACAATCAGTGGTGTGCCGACCCCGACCAATGCAGATGATGTCGCCAACAAAGGTTACGTTGATACATTTGGAAAATGGTCTAAAGATGCTAACGGTGTTTATTACGATTCAAACAATGTTGGTATTGGCGACACTCCAAGTGGTAGTGCGAGACTTTATGTTGATGGTGAAACAAGAACAACAAGATCAGAAGGCGATGATGTTTTCAGATGGGCGATGGGAATTAACAGACAAAGATCTGGATCAACTGCACCGGCCTCAGGATTTGGTGCGGGGATTGGCTGGTACTTGGAAGGTTTTTCCAACTATTCAACCGTGGGTGCTGGAGAAATTGGTGTTTTCTGGGAAAACAATCAAACAAACAATACGACTGATAGAGATACATCAATGAGTTTTTCCGTTCTGAAAAATGATTCACTTGTTGAATCGATGCGACTCACGTCAGATGGAAAAGTTGGTGTGGGAACAAATGCTCCTCGTGCGGCGCTGGAAGTAAATGGTGCAATTGTATCAAAACCAGCAACCAACAACTCTACAAGTACAGTTAATTTTTTAACGGGTAATATTCAGTACACGACTGCTAACTGTGGTGCTTACCAATTAGATAATATGAAAGATGGAGCTACCTATACTTTCATTGTTCAAGGTGCGACATCGGCCATTTGTTCATTCACGGCCTATTCAGGTGAAGGAACTGGTGCTTTGACTGTTCATCTTCCTACTGATCATGGTTCAACAGCAGCGAATAAACATACTGTTTATACTTTTTTAGTGGCGGGAACTCACGTCTATACAACTTGGATGTACGGTTATTAAAAAAGATAACTCATACCTAGGCCTGCGCGATTAATGGTTAACTCGGTCGCACCTTCTAGATCATAACGATTGAATAGAAAATGCACCTGATACTTCGGGGCCAATCGTAATCTTAGTAAGAGGACAATCTTAGCCCCCTCAAATTCAGCAGCAGCTCCGGCCGAGCTATTAGATAAAAAACTTTTTGAATATGTTAGTTCAGTCCCAAAAGGTTTTTTAAAAACCGAAAATATTCTTCTCACTCCGATCGAAGCAAACGCTAGATTATTTTTTCTTGTTTCAATATTACTTCCCTGAGTGAGCTCTAGCGTGTTGTACGTTCCAAAAATTTCATAATCGATCCCGCCAGACATTGACCAGAGAGTTTGGGGAATTCCATAGGCGAGTTGAGTTTGCATTTTAATTTCAGCAGGGATTCTCACTTTTTGAGTGGTGTTTGAATTTCCACTAACCTCGGCGGAATTAAAAATAGTGTAATTAATATTTGCATGGATTTCGTAATCGTTCAGTTTATAACGACCACCGATTGAAAATGATAGTGGAGAGTTTTGTGAAGATTTGATTTCCTGTTGCGCGGCCATTTCTGAAAATTGCCCAGCAAATGCCGTATAAGTCACGTTGTGAATCTTTTTGATTGTTGAGCTTTCGGCGGAATAGCTATTGTTGATTACTAACAATAGAAACAGAGGCAGAGACAAAATCTTCATAAGAAAAGTATGTCACATTAAAGATCCCGGCGAGAAGTGAAATTCTTGCCGGGATTACAGTATTAATCGAGTTTCAAAAGTGTATCGATATCCAAATGATCTTCATCGTCCATCGTTTTTTGCTCCATCTCTTGATCTTCAGCTGTCATACGAAGGTCATAAGAACGATTTGAAAGACGCGATTGAATTTCATTCAGCTCTTTATAAAGAGCGCGGTAATTGAGGCGACCAAATTCATACGAAATAGGGCGCAGATCACGGGCGATCATATCAAGCTTGATATAAATGAGATCCGAAAGCTGCTCTTTTGGAAGAAGTGAAATGAGGAAACCCACGCCAAGTTTATCGAAGATTCCATGCTCGTTGAGGATCACGATGTTTTTAACCATAACTTCGGCGTCCTGTTCTTTATTTTGAAGAACTTCATAAATTTGATCGCCGAGTTCACGCAATTGTTCGTTGCGGATGTATTTTGACAGAAACAGGAAGTCTCTCAATGTCTGCCATGGAGTTTCTGAGCTATCGATCACATGCAATTTTTTCTTTTCTAAAACATAGAGGATAAGACGTTTTTTAATTTCTTCGCGAGAATAGGCCTTAAGATAAGGCACACCTTGTGATTTCAGAACTAGTTGGAAGAAAATACGTGAGTCGCGTTTTTCAGCGCCGCTTTTCCATTCATCAAGATTAATATCATCAGCAATCATACGCGGAAGCTGACTGATCATAAATTTCTGAACCGCCCTTTGTTCAACAGGAGTAAAAATTTTATCTTTACGTTCGAACGTTAAACCCACATCCGGATTACGTGTTTTGACGTCTTCTTTATTAAAGCGCGGGATAAGACCAAAGTTATTTTGGAACGATTGATCCTTCAATTCAAAGAACCACTTTCCAAGTTTCGTTTCCATATACTTTGAGTATGTAGGATAGAAAAATTCAACGTTGTTTTCGTTCTTATCAATATAAGTGATTTTATTTTCCGTATAAGCGCGATCATTGACGAAACTTGTGACGAGTAAAGCTAATTTCAGGTGATTCGTGTGACCTTTAAAATTGTTAAATCCTTTGAAGATTCGAGACACGCGACGATCTTTAGGATCACGTTCTTTATCTGCTTCAAAAACTTTTTCTGCTTTTTCAAATGAAGAAATCAATTTGTCTTTTAAGTCGCGGGCATCTTTCAACTGATTGAGAATAACGATGTCTTTAAATTTAAGAGTTGATCCTAAAATCTGGTTGTAAGCTTCAGCGGCCTTTTCATCTTTTAAGTCAAAGACGTAGTCGACGATAAACTGCGCACCCGGAGTTACATTTAATCCAATCTGGATCAGATCACGGTCGAAGAGACGATCAATTTGACGGTCAACAATTCTGAATCCGAAAAATTTAAATGAAGCACCACCTGAAACAGTTGTTCCTGCTTCGTGGCCTCTTTTTGAAATAATTTTTAAACGGACGTGGCGATCATCAATTTTAAAAACTTGAACGGTGAACTCTCCAGAGACAATGTAATGAACATTGGCCTGAGCTTCGAGAACAACAGGAGCAACCATTGAAGTGCTTGCACCAGCGCCAACGGCGATTGTTAAATTTGCTGGCATACTGACGAAGTCACCAGGTAATAAATTTTTAAGTGCGGCAGCAGAATTGATCGGTAATTTTTTTGGTGTGTACGGAAGTGAAGCTAGAGCTTCTTTTTTATTTTTAAACTGACGAACGAAATAAAAACTATTTTCTCTTTTAATCGAAAAAGAAAAAGGAGATTCGAAAACATTCGAGAGAATATCGCCGACATTGATATCAGTTTTTACATCCCATTTATCGATACGTGTGAAATATTGATCGCGGTAAGAAGGTTCCACTTCATAGCGATAATTAGCAGAAAGGTTCACACCCGCTGCTAGATCGATGTCACCGAGCTCTGCTTTAAAATTAACATCGAGATCTGCGATCTCTTCTTTTAATTTAGTTTTAATCTCTGCTTTATCTAAAAATGTACTCAGCTCTGCATGGGCCGACAGAGGCAAGGTGAGTGACATGACCGTCCCGAGAAGAGTCATAGTCGCTAGAGTACGAGCTGATTTTAAGATTTGCATACGCGTTTCCACTGTAAGATTGATATAGAAGCATCATATATCGCCAGAATGGTGCGATGCTAGCTGCTCGGGCGGAGTGTGTACTTTTTACTAGGTAGTGACTATTTAATTTGCTAGAATCAGAACCCAGATGGAATTCCTAGACCCCGTTTTAAAGATCGCAACTGATCCCCTCGCTTTCTTCCAATTTTTTGGTTACTGGGGGCTTGCGGCCATTCTCTTCGCCGAAACCGGCCTCTTTGGTTTCTTTCTTCCAGGCGATTCGCTTCTTTTAACGCTTGGTTTGATCTCAGCTAAAGGCGACATCGACATCAAAATCCTCATTCCCTCATTGTTGGCCGCGACCATTTTGGGTGATCATTTAAGCTATTTTTTAGGCCGTAAATTCTCTGACTGGGTCAGAGGGAACATGCGCAGGGTCTTTTTAGAAGAAAAGCACCTTCAATATGCCCACGACTTCTATGATAAACATGGCGGCAAGACGATTCTCTTTTGTAAGTTCATCGCTTTCGTCCGCACTTTTGCCCCTTTCGTGGCGGGAACGAGCAAGATGGATTACCTCCGTTTCACCCTTTATGAGATTGCTGGAGCGATCCTATGGGTGGTGGGAATAGTGGGCGGATCCCATTGGTTGGGTACAAAGGTCAACTTTGACATATACGAGTATTTCCATTATTTCGTAATTCTTCTGGTAGTTTTGCTCATTTCACCTTTTTTCTTAAAAATCTTCAAAAAAAAGGGATAATGGTTTAAACATTACCCAATCTCTATAAATAAAAAAGATACCAATAATCTCAGGGGACTTATGAGCTTTGATGACAAATTGAAATTAACGTTGAAGGACGGGGCACACCGCGAATTCAGAACAGATGATTTTTGGAAAGTTATTCCTGCGTGGAAAGATGTCACTCGCGAAGAGTTTTCAGATCATATGTGGCAGTTAAAAAATTCTGTCGTAAAAGTTGATAAAGTAAAAACACTGCTTGGTGATCTTTGTACTGAAGCGTTTTATCAGGACATGCTTGATGGTCAACACAAGACTCCGATGAACATTAGAATCACTCCTTATATTTTTGCGCTAATGGATTGGAAAGATCCTGTTCATTGTCCACTCAGAAAACAGTTTCTTCCGATTGGATCTCAATTCTTAGAAGATCATCCGTACTATGAAGCCGATTCACTTCACGAAGATGTTGATTCACCAGTTCCGACAATCACTCATCGCTATTACGATAAAGTTCTTTTTCTCCCGACAACAATTTGTCCGGTTTACTGTTCATACTGTACACGTTCACGCTTAATCGGTGGTTCAACAGAAGCAGTAGAAAAAGAAACATACGGAGTAAATACAGCTCGAATGGAAGCGGCCTTCGATTACATTCGTTCAAAACCACAAATTGAAGACGTCGTTATTTCAGGTGGTGATGCTTTCATGCTCACTCCAAAACAAATTACTTTCATTGGTGAAAATCTACTTAATATCCCACACATCAGACGTCTGCGTTTTGCGACTAAAGGGATTGCGATTTTCCCTCAAAAAGTAACAAGCGATCATGAATGGTTCAACGCTGTCGATGCCATTCATAAAAAAGGTCGTGACATGGGGAAATCAGTCGTGATTCACACGCACTTTTCTTCGCCAAAAGAAATTACGATCTTCTCTAAAAATGCGATGGATAGATTATTTGCAGCTGGAATTACAGTTCGAAATCAAGCCGTTCTTCAAGAAGGTGTTAACGACAACATCAACGATATGGTTCTGCTTCTAAGACAAATGTCTTATATGAACATTCAACCGTACTACGTTTATATTCACGATATGGTTCCAGGATGTGAGCACTTCAGAACGACAATTGCCGAGAGTGAAGCACTAGAAAAAGCTATGCGTGGAACGACGGCCGGATTCAACACACCAACGTTTGTATGTGATGCTCCAGGTGGTGGTGGTAAACGTCACGTGGCCTCGTATGAATACTACGACCGCGAAAACGGTATCTCTGTTTGGACAGCTCCAAACGTTAAACCAGGTGAAGTCTTCTTTTACTTTGATCCAATCAGAAAACTCTCTAAAGAAGCTCAAGCTCGCTGGGCAGACAAAGCTCAAAGAGAGGCAATGATCGCAGACGCTCGTAAAAAGGCCGGCTTTTAATTATCAGGCCAATCAATGGATTGGCCTCTTTTCATTCGCTTTTTTCGAACTATTCCTTCAGTATATTATCATTTTTAAAATTTCATTTTTTGCTACCCTTTACATGGATGAATTTAACCACATCTTATGGGTACAACAATTTAATGTTCTAAGGAGAACAAAAACTATGCTCAAGCGTATTATGATTTTCTTTGCAGTTTCACTGCTCATTTCGATAACCGTATCGATGCTCATGTCAGTTCTAGGTGTTGGTCACTACATCGCAGGCGGCGCTCTTCAATACGGAAACCTTATGGTTCTGTGTTTGCTCTGGGGTATGGTCGGTTCTGGTATTTCGCTCCTCATGTCTAAAATGATGGCGAAATGGTTTATGGGTGTTCAGATTATTACTGAACAAGGTCCTCACGCAGAACTCGTGCGTACAGTGCATAGACTTGCTCGTAGAGCGGGTTTGAACAAAATGCCTGAAGTCGGTATTTATCAATCACCAGACGTGAATGCATTTGCGACAGGTCCATCGCGAAACAATTCACTTGTTGCTGTTTCAACTGGTCTTCTCTCACGCATGGATGATGCTGAAGTTGAAGGTGTTCTTGCTCACGAAGTGGCCCACATCGCAAACGGTGACATGGTTACGATGGCGCTCGTTCAAGGTGTTGTGAACGCATTCGTTATGTTCTTTGCTCGCGTAGCGGCCTTTGCTATTTCTCAGGCGATGAGAAAAGATGATGACGATGCTCCAGTGAGTCCATTCGTGACGTCGATGATTGTTTTTGTTCTCGACATCGTCTTTGGTATTCTCGCAGCTCCAATCGTTGCATGGTTTTCTCGTTACAGAGAATATCGCGCGGATAAAGGAGGCGCCGATCTTGCTGGTCGAGATAAAATGATCGCTGCTCTTCAAAGTTTACAGCGTGCTTACCCTCAGCTTGCTGAGAGCACAACTGAGACGAACCCAAATTTCCGTTCAATGCAGATTTCTAGTAAGGGATCTGTCATGGCGTTGTTTTCTTCGCACCCACCGCTTGAAGAGCGAATTGCCGCTCTTAAGCGTGCGATTTAAACAAGTGATTCTATAGTTTGCTAGGAAGTCTGCGGAGAGTTTGTTCGTAACCCACAACAAGCTCTTCCATGACTTCCTTTACTGATTTAATGTCTTTAATAAGTGAAACAACCTGGCCCACTTCCAATTCACCTTCATTGATATCACCTTCAAGCATTCCTTTTTTCGCTCGACCTTTACCAAGATGTTCATTGAGTTTTTGTTTGAGTGTTTCGCCTTGATACTGCTGTTCCAATAAAAAAACTTCTTCTGCAAATTTATTAATGAGCAATCGAACGGGAACAACACTTTTCATCGTAAGTTTTGTTGATCCTGGAGAAGCTTGTAGAGCATAGGCCTTAAATGCTTCGTGTGCGCTTGATTCCGTCGTCATCATAAAACGCGTTCCTAATTGAACACCGTCTGCTCCTAAGGCCATGGCGGCGGCAATAGACTCTCCGCAAGCGATTCCCCCGGCCGCAATCACCGGAATTTTCACCGCACGCCTAACTTGCGGGATGAGGGCCATCGTTGTGATTTCATCGCGACCATTATGTCCTCCGGCCTCAAAACCTTCGGCGACCAGGGCATCGACACCAGCGTCTTCGCATTTTTTGGCCAGTTCAGGTGAAGATGTCACATGCACGACAACGCATCCCTGATCTTTTAAAAATTTTGTATATGTTTTTGGAGAACCTGCAGATGTAAAAAAGATTCTGATTCCACAATCAAGTGCGACTTGAATTTGTTCCTGCGCTTTTTCATAGAGAAGCGGAACGTTTACACCGAGAGGTTTTTGGGTGAGAGATTTTGCTTTGAGAAGATGCTCGCGCAAAAGGTCAGGTTTCATCGAGCCAGCGCCGACTAAACCGAGTCCACCGTTTTCAGAAACAGCTGCAGCGAGTTTTCCACCGGAAACCCAGACCATTCCACCTTGGATGATGGGGTAGCGAATATTAAAAAGTGAAGTGATGGGATTGGTTTTCTGATTTTCCATCATCCCATGTTATTACGAGCGAAGCGGTCGATCAACCAATGTGAGCGGGAAGTAGAGGCGCACAATCATGCCTGAGCCATCCATACGAGGAAGCCATTCGACTTTGCCGCCAACCTTCGACATGTTTTCCACCATAATCTTTTTGCCAAGACCATGCGGAATACTTGTTTGATCTCTGTTGTATTCGGGAGGCTGAACTTGAATAGGTGAGACACCACTTCCGTCATCAACAAGTTCGACAATGCAAGCACGATCGCCCTCAAGCATACGAACATAAATTTTAGTGGAATTGGCCTTAATAGAATTGTCGATAGCGTTTTCTAAAACTTGCACGAGAAGATTGATATTCACACTGACAGATGCTTTTGTTTCAAGTCGCGCTTGAGAAACCTGATTCTTGATTTCAATGGGAAATGAAAGAGTAAGGGCATCTACGAGCAGTTCCACTTGCGAGAGAAACTCACCCGTTTCAATCGTGAGTCCCATCATATCTTTGTGCTGAGTGTATTCTTCATAAGCTTCATTGATCAAATCATTGATGCGAATGAGATTCGTTTTGATAGAGACAAATTCTTCGTCGTTATATTTTTTTGCCAGACGAGTAGTGTGGCCAGAGATAACAGTTAACTTATTGCGAATGTCATGAAGGTAGCTCAACATAGTCGTATTCCTCGGGATGTTATGACGCCAATAGACTAGTATTCAGTCCGGAATACGTCAAGAGCATCCCTTAGAATTTTACCGACTTATTTAAGATTGAGAACCTTTCCCGTGCTAGATTTTGTCCCTTTGACCAGGAACTTGGCCCATCCTAAAACATTATTAGGATCTTTCATTTCTTCTAAATATGTTTTAGCGAACAAGTCATAGTCGGCGAGTGAATCAAAATATTTTCCCAAATGACCGCGAGCTTGTTCTAAGCGCATGCGGGAGTTGTGGATCTCCATTTCTAAACGCTCACCCTGGAAATATAATTTCTCTGCTTCCCATTGAACGTTTTTAAAACCAATTTGCGAAAGATACTGAGGAAGTTTGCGACCGACTTCAAAATCCTGCGGAAGTTTAGCTTTGAGAGCACTTAGCGAGTTATTGAATGATTCATTCTTTGTATAAAAATCAAAAAAGATATTGTCGAAGTTGATGATAGAAATCGATCCATCAACTTTTAAAACGCGATGAAGTTCAGTAAGAATTTCTTTCGTATTAGTCACATGTTCAAAAATGTATCTGCAAACGATGCGATCAAATGTGTTTGTTTCAAATCCTGTATTGTCCAGGGTACGGGTGTGGAAGTGAACATCAGAGAAATTTTTAAATCGCTCTGTGGCCTCTTTGATCCGATCTTCGCTGAAATCGACTCCATTGATTTTGGTGACCCCATATTGGAGGAGTGCCTCAATTACGTTGCCATTTCCACAACCGGCGTCCAAAAAGTGATGGTCTTTGTGAGGTGAGATAAAGCGCATTTCTTTGGATAAACTGTAGACGTCTATCTTATTTTGATAGTTTAGACGGTCATTTTCCTGCGGACTATCGATAAGATAATTTTTCACTCAAACCTCGTTTATAATTTGTCTACCAAACTCTCTATTACTATCGGAATGAAGAACTCGGAGGTTTAATGATTTTTGATCTTAGACGCTATCAGGTTGTAATTATCGATTATCCCATTTTCTGTATGGATGACCCGTTTTGCGTGGAAATGCTGACGAAGGCCTTTAAGATGAAGATTGAAGGTTATAATTCCACTTATACTGAGAGAGTTCTTCCGTTTGATAAGGCCGATTTTTTTGGAACTCACATTGTCTTTTGTGAGGAAATCAAAAACGAATTGGTACCCATTTTTGCTTACAAATCTTCCATACTGGCTCGCTGTCTGAAACATAATTTTGAATTTCCCGCCATCACTAGTGTAAAGACTGATGGGCATCCTTCTTTAGTCTCTGACATAAATCGCATTATAGAGAAGGTTAATAATCCGGAGCTCATCGCCTTTGATTCATCTTGGGCGCAAAACATCGATTATCGCTTCAACAATGATCAGGATCAAAAAGAACGCATTCGTGAGATTGTCATGGCCATGGGAGTGCACCATCATCGCGAATGGAATCTTCCACACTTTTTCTGTACGGGAGTCGTAAAAGTAAAAACGGATAAAATCTTTTTACGAATGGGATTAAAGAAACTCAACGAACACGCTCATCATAATGAACATTTTATGGATCACACCGAAATGGTTATTTTCTACAATGATAGCTTTTCTGAAGAGGCCCTGGCGGCAGCTGATAAATATGAATACTTATGGAAAAAGAAATTAGTGGTGAACGGGCTTGAACTGAAGAACGTCGGCCGGAAGCGCGCGGCTTAGTTTCTTAAAGGGAGCTAGGTCGATGATGTAGCGATTGCTGTCGCCGCCATCGTAGTTAGACGTTAATTTTTCTACGCGAGCATAACGTTTGAAATGGAAATAGGTAAACGATGAAATACATCCCATTTTAGTTAAACAAACTTCTTCATTCCCAAATTGATGTGAGCGGATTTTCAATTCTTCCATTACATCTTTTTTGGGAATGACTTCCATTGTGGCGAAGTCATTAGAGATGTCCAGTAAACGGTAATCAGCGTTTTTATCGAAGTACTGCGCGCATTCAATCAGAAAACCTTCGAGCATATCAACGACATTTGTACGGTCTTTGAGTTTTTCCTCAATCAATTTTCCTGAAGGTGAAAATGGAGTTTGTTTTCCCATGCTCATGAATTCATCATCACTGAATTTATAGGTTTCAGCGAGGTACTTTGTAACATCACTAATGAGCATGATGTTGGTTTTACTTTGTGGATTCTTGAAAAACGCATCTGAAATCTGAAATTTTCTCAGGAGATTCGTTTTTGTTCGAGGTCCACGCGTTTTTTCCAGGTAGTTAATGATGTTTACAGTGGGAGTGAGCGCAGAATAAGGAGCAACTAGATATTTATCAGGTATCGATTTTTGATTTTCTTCAGTTGGAATATACAACTGAAAATCTGGTTTCAGGAGATCCATGAAATGGAAATTACATTTTTCGGCCAGCTCATAAACGGCGGCCGTGGGAAGAAACGCATAATTTTCCCGGCATTTCCTGTATTGGTTCAGGCCAATGCCGACAAATTTAGCAAATTGTTCATCTGATAAGAGAAGCTTATCTTTTATGTGATCGAGGTTATACCAAAAGAGTTGCCTCTCATTGGGCATACTGGACCTGCCATTGCTCTTTATGCTTCGTCTCGTGAATCGATGGCAATGACCCCTTTAGGTTATGAGTCGATTTCATGACGTGGTATGGATACAGCATATTGTAGTTCATGATAAGTTCGGCTTTTTTCATTGATTGCAGAGGAGCTGATACATCAGAGTTCAATGTGATGATGTATTCACCTTTATGGTCTCCCATGCGGTATTCAAACATATTGTCTTTTTCACTGTTGATAATGCTGAAGAAATCTTCATTCGTTCCAGACTGAAGCAGATTATCCATGTGGCGTCCAAGCGCGCAGTTGAAATTCAGGTCAAGAAGAGCAAGCGACTTTTCATTAATTTTGATTTCATCTAAAACGGCAAAGAAAGCATCTAAGAAATCGGCCGGAAGCGGATGATTCAGAATATAGAAAATTTCTTTTGAGATTTTATTGTCTTTTAAAAATGTATCCAGAGTCTTTGGATGATTTTTTACGAGGTAATCAAAAAGCGGTCTGATTTTTTGAACCGTGAAAATGAATGGACCATCTTTAAAATTAAAACGAGGAGCAAGAACTGATCCTTCGCCTTTTAAAACTTTAAATGCGCTTTCATTAAATTCCACTCCAGCATAGGTAAAGCAATATGGATCAAGAATATTGAAGGCCTTTAAGAATCTAAACCATAAACCAAGCTCAGGACTCATAAGTGCAGATTCAATTTTAGAAATCGTTCCTTGAGTAACGCCCAGAATGGCCGAAAACTCCGTCTGATGAAGTTTGTGAAATTTTCGCGTTGATTTGAAAAGGGCCGCGATGTTCAATGTCGCATCTTTTGTGATCATAGATTCCTTTCTAGAGCGGCAGCGCAGTCGTTTGCGAAGCCTTGTTATTATCGTTAGTAAAATTTAAATTCGAAAAAGTAACTTCAGCAAAATTTGCTAAGATCTGGTTGAATTCATCTGCTGCTTCAACATGAGGAACGTGCCCGCCACGAATTGAAGTCGCAACATTTTGAAGATCCAGATCTCTCAAAACTTGCTCGATATATTTATTATTAACCAAATTTTCTTCATGCGAAACTAAAACTATTTTTTTCCCAGCGAAATCGTTGAACAGAGCACATTCATCAGAATAGTTTCCGGTCACAACACTCTGTAAAATACCTGTTCTCACTCGAGAATCGGTCCTTAAGAAATTATTTTTTGCTGTTTTTCTATCGTCATTTTTATAACGAAGTTCTGTGAGAAAATCTTCAACTTCTTCATCTTTACAATTTTCCTGAGATAGTGCTTTTGCCTTAGGGTTATCTAAGAAGATGCTAAAATCGATTGGTTTTTTCAAGAGGGGAGTTCCATAGAGAAAAAGACCATTAGGTGTAGTGTTTTCTAAGGAGTGAACGGCCGCATGACCACCAAGAGAATGGCCGACAATGATGAAATTTATCAGGTTTAATTGAGAAATCACTTCAGCAATCACTGATCCAAAAAGTGGTAAGGAGTACTCACCTTTTTTTTCTGAATCGCCGTGACCTGGAAGATCGATTGTGATCAATCGATAATTTTTTAGAAGCTCACTATTTATTTGATGAATGAAAGAATTTTTTGCGTGAGAATTTCCATGCACGAAAAGCAGAGTTAGGTTTTTATCAGAATTAAAATCTCCGTATGAAATTTCTAATCCTTCAATCTTGAGAGTGTTCATGCATTGTTCTCCGAATAGGGTATATTTTCTATTCCTCAGCGAATATACTTGAAATCTCGAGTTTTTTCTAGGGGGCCTGAAAAATCTACGGCCAAGAGTGTCACCAAAATGATCACTGCGCAGGACAAATCCGGAAGAAATGCCGGACTATTTTTTCTTTTTGAGTGTTTTTTCAAGGGCGTGGATGACCACGGCCACTTCCGGCGCCGGATAACGCTTAAAAAGCTCTTCTGTAATTGGTCTTGGTTCTCCACCCATTTCTTTGAATCGGATGAGCTCTAAGACGAACTGGTGGGCGATAATAAAGACTTTTGAGAGGTCAGGAAGCTTCTCAATGCTGTTAGAGAATCCTTTCCCATTAAAGGCCCCGTGATGATGACGAATGATTTCATCGGCACCTGTAGGTGCATCCGGATGGTTTTTCACGAGAAGGGCAGCATCGTGAGCGTGGTTAAAAACCAGATCCCAATCATCTTCGTTCAAATTGGCCTTCTCTAATTCTTCGAAGGAATTAATTTTGGCGAAATTATCATGTTCACTCAACGTGATGTCGTGAAAAAAGGCCGCAAAGGCGAGCTTATCATGGGCCCCTTTTTCCTGAATCTTTAGATTTTTAACAACCTCAGATGCCACAACTGAGATCATATGACTTTGTTGATAGAGAAGCCCGGTTTTTGAGTTAATAACTTTATGAAGGAGTCCGGACATTTCCGGATTACGCTCAAAGTTTTTAATCATGTTTTGAATGATCGTATCAGTCAGCTGAACCGTCTCGGAATTAAATCCAAGTTTTGTGATTTCTTTAACGGCAATATCGTAAGACTCTCCCATGAGCTGAATCTTCTGTGTGACTTCCATTGTTGGAGAATCGATTTTTTCCACCAAGCGGTTTGAAAGCATGATCGCGAAACTTTTGTAATGTTCTTTAGCGATATGGAAATACTCCAAACCTTGATCCAGATAGTGCTTAATAGATTCTTTGGAAAAAGTATCACCGTTGTGAATACGTTTTACGAACTGAAATTCAGTTGCCGATTTTTTAATGCGAATAAAGACGTCGCAATTGACGATATCAAGATTGAGAAAATAACGAACCGGAACAGGGACATAATCAGGAACTGCTTTTTTAGCGAGAACCTCTTCATTAATTCCTAAAACTTTGGCCGACGTATGGACAACTTTTTCCCAATCTTTGTCGTTAGGAATCGAAATAGCATGTTCGTTTTTAGTTTTGAGAGCACCACCGATAACCATGAATGGAATTTCAAGATTATTGGAAGTGAGATAACTATTAATCTCGTTTGCCGTTTCTTCAGCGCCCACTTTTGATTTGGTGATAATGAGATCAACACTGGGAAGAATACTTAAGAGAGAGATAGTCTCCTGAGCATTTTTTCTGTGGATGAGATCCACACCCAAATATGTTGAAAGATTCACTGAGAGCAAATCGTTCATTGTTTTGTTGTCTTCAATCAAGATGACTTGGGCCATATTTATTCCTGTGAAAAATAGTCTACAAGAATAAGTTTAATTCAATTATCTGTGATTTCAAGTATGGGAGATTTATTCAACTGATCGAGGAGTTCTATTGGGGTCTCTTTCATTAAATTTGCTTTAGTCATTTGCCTTTTCATCCCAAAACCGCGAGCGGAATGAATAAACCATCCGGCCTTTATCAGTGACTTTCTGATACTGATGGAAGAGCTGTACGTTGCAAGACGAACATGGGGAGAGCTCGCACTTTTTAAAAGGCCAAACCATTCCACACTCCATAGAGCAGGATTTTTTTTCGGTGAAAAAGCATCTTGAAAAATGGCATTGAAAGGCGAGAGGTATGATTGATTGTGAGGCAATGTCAGACGACCGTCACCGATGAAGATAACAATCTTAATTTTTTCTAAAGAACCTTCATAACGAATTCCCCGCTCATCTTCTTTTCTTTCTAAGGCGAGATCCGGCAGCGTGTTTTGAAGCGTCCATTCAATGAGCGTTTCATCGAGTTCAATGGAAGTATAAAAATGCTCAGAAGTGTTGTTGATTGATTTTAAAAAATGGGCCAAGGCCTTTAAACCAATTCCAATCCCAAATCCCACATCGAGAATATGAAGAGTCGGATGCTCTTCTAAGATTGAGGAGAGTTCACAACCTTCAATGTAATTGTGGAAAGTTTCTTCCCAGGCACCTGAAACATTGTGGCAGGCTTCATTAAAATATTCCGACCATACCGTTTGGGTATTGTCTTCAGTTTGAATTATTTTGTAAGATCCAAGCCGACCTTTAAAGTCCATTTGCGAAGCCACCGATATGCCCTCTATGGGCCTTCATATAAAGAACCACATCTTAATCCTATCTTTGTCACTCGTCACGCTAGTTAATTGCGGTGGCTCGAAGATGGACAAAAAGAAAGCAACGGAACTTCAAAATACTGAAGAACTCGAAGTTGCCGATCTTAGTGATTCACAAAGAATCATTGCGACTCGTATTTGTTATGCCTATCAGTCAAAGGTCGCGACATTCAAAGGCATCGTTGGCAATAATTTTCTTTTTAAAACAGTGAATACAGACTGCGCGGCCCGTGAATTAAAAAACGACATTGCGGCCACTCTCCGTTATGACCTCAATAATAATTTAGAATTTGCTGTTAATGATCCAACCCAATTGTTTGTTAAATCCGTTCAAACGGACACGGTGGGATACCTGGCCCAACTTTGCACGAAAATCAAAAACAACGAAGTGATTAACAATACGGTTGTTACAGGTAACGTGAAAACACAAGTCGAGTTTTCCCGCAAAGATGGTGATCAATACGTGCTTAAAACGTTCACCGTTAATGGTGACGTTTCAACTTTTCAATCGGCCGATACTTATACTGTTCGCACGCAGTTTAACATATCTCCAGGACAAATTTTGGGAATGGATGAGCGCTTTGAAAGACAAAAAGTGTGTCCGTCAGGTGCGACTCCTGCCAATCCAAATCCGCCCGTGACTTATTCTCGTTACGTTCAGACTTTTGATAAAAAATTGTAATCCATTAAGCAGTCAATTTTTGATTTTCAGCGATAGCAATGATCTGATCAAAGTGTATATCCAATCCAGTGGACCATTCTATGGCAAAGGCCCCTTCGTTAATTTTGGCCTTTTTCCATTCATTCAAAGTTCGAGGATAGCAGAACAATTTTGAGAAATCTGAACTTAAATTGGCCGTATATGAGGAACCATCCGTGAGGATGATTTTTATAAAATTGTAATCAGGAATTATCAGTTCTTTAATGCGTAAATCATATAGATTTTTATTCATTTTAAACCTTCAATGCTAGGAACAACTTTTAACTCCTCTGCACATTTCCAAGCATATACTAATTCGTTCTTTTTTTCCATTACCCAACTTCTAATCAACTTTTTAGCACGTTTTGGCATTCTCCCTATCAGAAGGTTTCCTTGCAGGTCAAAAGCAGCAATATAGTCAGCATAGTATGCGTGAAAATGAGGGATTTTGTGGTGCTGATTATCATTCCAATAAATATAAATTTTAATACCGTAAAATTCGGAAACTTTTGGCATGTGAACTCCTTATACGAAGGAGTTCAAAATGTTTTTTCAATATGAGGTGATTAACTTCTTTAGAAGTCATAATGTTTTAAAAAAAGAAAATCAATTTTTTAGTCGACAGTTTTAAGGTTTTTTGGCCGGAGTTGTCGGCTGATTCTTGTATTTGAGAATCTGTCCGTTGATATCTTCGATTTTAAGGCGAGTATTGTTTTGTTGATCGGATAGATTCGCTTTTTTAAGCGCTTGCTCGTAAGCTTCTTTTTCCGCATCTTTCATCGTTTTAACTTCCGCAAAGAGGGAAGCGGTATTTCGCGAAACCTTCTTTGTCGATTCATCCACGATTCCCAGGTATGAGGAAACGACGTTGGTGAACTTAATCAAGTCACCCATATCTTTTGTTCGTGAGGCGAATTCTTTTTTGATCGTGACGAGTTTACTGTCGCTATTTGTGACTTTTCCATCTTCGGCCGATGTTTTCTTTTCAATCTTCGCCGTCATGCTTTTTATAATGGCCTCTTTTTCGGCCTTAAAACGCTCTTGAATTTCTTTTTTAATCTCTTCTAGCGTTTTACCTTTAGTCATTTCACTGGCCTGTTCAGCAGTATAACCTTCTTCTTTGAGGTAATCCTGAACACTCTTTTCATCTTTTAGAGTTTCTTTCAAACGTTCTTCTTGGATTTCCTGAGCGAGACCGAATTCTGCCAATGCTTTTTCATTAGCGTCTTTATTTGTGTCGATGAACTTCTTGCATCTTGCTTCGTCTTTAATTTTTTGAGTGGCCTCATCCACGCAAGCTTCAGCTTCTTTCGCGAGTGCTTCGTTCACTTCTTTTACGGATTGTTCTTTTTCCTTTCCATCAGCACCCATGACTTTAACTTTCTTTTCCATATCCGCGGAAGTGATTTCCATCAATTCATCGTTATTGAATTTCTTTTGGTCAGGAGCCGCGAAATTAGAGGCGATAGAATATGTTTTTTCTTTACCTAGTTGATCGTAGAATTCTGATTGTTTTTCGGCATGGAGAAGACTTTTACGGGCCGACTTTACGAAGTCCATAACGAGACAGGCCTGAGTTTGATCACCCACTTTAACCGTTGATTGTTCATAACAAATCTTAGGTATGGCCGCGATACACTTCATCCATTTATTGTTATTGCCTGCTTGCGAGAAATCTTCACTCTTAAGACTTTTGATATTGTCGTCTTTATACTTTTTAGGATCGTAATCACATAGACCTTTTGTCTGACAATCTGTACTGCTGTCATTAACGTTTGTGTTTAAACAATAAGAGGTCATCGCATTAACAATCGATTTACCCATTTGCGATTTATAGAGATCGATAAATTTAGAATGTTCAACTGCGGTGATCTTTCGGTCGTTTCCTTTGCCGGTATCTTCGGAATGAAGAACTTCTTCTAATTTAGAACCGAAAAATTCAGAGAGAGTTCTTACCGTTGGATCTGATGTGTAATCCGTATTGATCGCGACAGTTCGGCCAGTGAGATTTTCTGAACCACCTTCATTTGCGGGAGCTCGGCCTTTTGTTTCTTTTCCTTTTACGGCCTGAGCGTATGTTTCCTGGACTTTCTTTTTAAGATCAGGTTTAGCGCTGACATCTTTCCAGATACAATCAGGGATTTGATCAAGCGACATATTTGGCTTTTTCTTACAGGCTTCGTAAATAGCTCCCACACCATCTATGGCCAGAAGTTTATCAAGCGTTTCGTTTTTAGCAACACCGCCGTAGACGTCAGTTTTTTCAACTTTTTTATCATCCGCTGAATAAGCAGACAGAGATAAAGAGAAAGATAGAAGAAGCAGGATGTGAGGTGTTTTCATAGACCCTTTCATTGTATCATTCTTGTCGGTTATTCCCGTAAGAACTTAAGAATGGGAGGGGTTATAAAGAAAGGTCTGCCTCAGGGAATGGGCACTATTCTTTCTTAGGAGCTTTATTCATGAACCCTAGGCCAAAAACAGGGCTTTCAGAGAGCTTTTGACGACGTTTATTGTACTCTTCCGTAGTTTTCACAGAGGCGTGTCCCACATCTTTACTGACCTTATAAAGATCAATTCCTGCTTCGAGTGCAGAACCAATATAACTAGCGCGTGCCGAGTGAGGAGAAATGCGATGATGGATGCCGGCCTTTTTACACCACGTCTTGATGATGTAATCGATCGACTTGGGATTAAGTGGCTTAATAATATTTGTTGGCTCTAATGGGTTTCTTGAAGGCCTGAAAATCCAATCTTCGGGATGCATTTTTTCGCCTTCATTTTCGATGAAAGAAATGTATTCCAAAATGACTTCAGCACACTTTGGATGCACAACTTTTACGAGATGTTTGCCACCTTTAGCGCGCACTTCGATAACGTGATGACCATCTTTAACAATAAAATGTTTACGTCTTAAATTAATCAATTCTGCTTTACGTATGCCTGTTGTAAAAAGCGTATAAATCACGGCTTTGTGAAGAAGACCTGGTCCTTGTAATTCATCTACTAAGGCGAGAAGTCTTGAGATATCGTCATCGTTTACATCGTTTGTCGGTTGAATAACTTCTTGGCGTGGGCGTTTAATTGATGAGCACGGATTAAATTCAATCATTCCTTTTTCAATGAGAAAATCAAAAAAACTAGAGTTCGCTGCGAGTTTTCTGTTTACAGTTTTTGGTGCCTGCGAATTGTCCGTTAGCCAATTTCTGAAGGCAACTATGTGGACGCGCTCGATTTGTGAATAAGATTTCACATCCGAGAAATTATCAGCGAGGAATTCAAAAAGTTGACCGATGTCATGCCTATAGGATTTTCTGGTGTGAATTGATTCAAAATTACTGAAAAACTCATATTCTAATTTAGAGTTAAAAGCTCGTGGAGAGTCGATAACTTTTAGTTGGTCCGAATGTTTTCGTGAAGGAATCATCTTAATTGAAATTGTACACCGTACGATAAGATTCCCAAGTAAAATGTAACTAGGAAAATTTTTAGGGGTAGGGAAGTTATGTCATCAGAAAAAATGGTTATCGCCTTTTGTTTCAATGATCCGCAAACAGCGCAAGCGCTGGCCCAAAAAATTGTGATTGGTTCAATGGATATTCATTTCGTTTTTAATTATTCATTTGATCAGTTCTTAAAAGAACTCGCGATTCATCCTAAGGTGGATGCATTCGTCATCGAAGAAAATTTTAACGAATGTTCATCATATGATTTCATCAAAAAAATTAAAAATTCTAAAAAATATAAACGTTCAATGACTGTTCTTATGGTTGATGAACTCTCCAAAATAAATCCATGCGCGCTTGAAATTGGTGCTGATTTAGTCATGGATCGTTTTTCATTTAATGCAGGAATCGGTGAGAGATTCAAAACGACAATTAATAAGCGCCAAAAAAAGGCGATTCCTACAAATTACAATGTTCTAGTATTAGATAATCAACCTGACGTTTTAGAAATTATTTCGATGCATTTAGGACAAATGGAACATGCTCGTTTTGATTTGTGTTTAAGTCTCGCTGAGGCCCGCAAAAAGCTCGCTGAAAACCGCTATGACATGCTCTTATTAGACTGGAACCTGGATGATGGAACTTGTCTTGATCTGCTGGAGTTTAGTAAAAGCGATGTTCGCGCCAAACATTTAAAAAATGATTCGGCCCTCACAATCGTCATCACCGGCCGCGATGATGTTGACGACATTATGACGTTGCTTCGTTATGGTGTAAAAGATCACATCATTAAGCCGTTCGATTTCAATGAATTCGAAGATAAAATTACATACGCACTGGAAAAATATATTCCCAAAGCGAGTTAAATCTTGACTTTACATTGAAGAAATAACGGCAATGCACTCTTCGTATCAAACGGCCCAACTTCTTAAGATTGGGCCATTCGTTTAGAAGGGAATTTTTAAATAATTTGAAAACATAATTATTAATAAGTAACTGGAATCCACGCTGAAGTTCCATCTTCTAGATAGCCGATCCCTATGGACCAGACCTTGTAGCCTACACCTGAATTAAATGATCCTGAATAAGGTAACAGCGGAATCCCTGGCTGAGTACCTGATAAAGTTACGGAAACATTTATTTGAATATTAAGTTGAATATCTTTTCATTGTTTTCCTTAATCTGCCTTGAAAATTGAAAGTTTTTTTCCTCATGATTTTCAGCCAAAGCTGCTGACATTATTAAAAAAAGAAGTGAAGAGTATAAGACTTTAAAAGCAGATAACATACGTACCTCATTGCTTAAAGTTTATTAAGATTAAGATCACTTTTATTAATACATGCTTTTATATTCAGAAATTATTTCAACTTCATTGTGGCAGTTCACACATTTGGGATTTGATTTTAAAAGGGATTTGATATCCTCTTTGCTTGCAAAAAATGGAGTGAAGTAATTCTTGCGACAGTAGGGACATTTTATCTTTTTAAAAAAAAAATAGTTTGGAATATATGGAAGAAATAAAATTAAAGGTATAAAAAATGAAAGATTATAATAATCATTTTTTAAAAATCCTATTACAAACACAAAATACGAAACTAAAACAACAAAAGCAAACACTCTATATTTTGAATTAAAATTTTTCTCAAGCAAGTCATATTCAATTTTCATAATTTCCACGCCATTTCAGAATATTGAAAAAATAGATTTACCAATTTTAACCCTCAGTAAATATTTTAATTTATAAATAACAGAGAAAACTAACAGGAGATGAATAAAATTAAGTATATGTGCATAATCGCTTTAAAATATTATTTTTTTAAAGTGCCTCATATACTGTCTAGACTTTTACATGAGCTTTTGCTTTTTATAATTTTTCTCTAAGTTCTGTGGAATTTAAAGGCTGATATTTGCACCTTAAATCTTCCTATTGCAACAGTTAAATAAGGGACTCCAAAAGGCGTTGGTATGGCGTATTAGGCAGATCATATTTTTTGAAGTTTTTTAGACACAACTCGAACCATTTTAATGAGCTTAAACTGAGGAGCAAAGAAGTTATAGAGGTTGTTCAGATAAAGCTTATAGATGACCTTCAAAATATTCACTTCCAAAATTCTCTCGAAAGTCGTCTAATTTTTCTGATCCAAGTGGCAATTATCGTTCTATTTTAAGATATAGGGCGAATGAAATCAATAATCTTTTTTACAGGAAATATAGATACATCGAACGATTTAAAATTCAATTCCATTTTCAGAATAAAATGACAAAACGAAAAGGGGAGTTTTAGCTGTTATAACTCCATAATCGCTAATAAAACCTCATCCGAATTATTTCCAGAAGCCGTTCTATTTTCTGTCCAGCCGTAATCATCCGTGAAAAGTTAAAATCCAAGCAAATTTTCCAAACATCGATTCACCTCAATGAGCGAAGCATCTGCATATTTCCTTTGAACATATCGCGCCCAAGATAACCCATAAATGCCTCCCAGCTTGTTCTGAATATGTTTCAGATGGGCTTTTTAAATTCAATGTGTTTTATGGCCCATTTCGAATTCTAAAATTTCGGTTACATTTCGGGAAGGCGCATTTAGACTTATACTTATTAAGATTATTATAGGGCGAAGTTGAATTCAAAAAGGCCTCCTATGAAGATTGGGATATTGACTTGAGTTAACAAATCTTCAGAAAAGGCATTGGGTTACATATCCAATGAGTCAACTCGGATCTTTACCCGCTCTACCCGATAACTTCCATTATAGGGTAGACAGTTTTAGGGCAAAAATGACCGTGGATATGGATCAAAACGCTTCCAAATCTTCACTGTTCAGAGACATCCTCATGATCGCGTTCATGAGTTTGCTTTATTATGGGCTCGCTTATGCGTCCATGCAGTTCACGCGCATTCATAACAACGTTTCCGTTTTTTACATCCCGACGGGATTTTCGATCGCGCTTTTGATCCATTTTGGACTAAGACTTACGCCGGCCTTGTTCATCGGAAAAATGATTTACGGCCATCAATTGGGATATCCACTGGATCAAAATATCATCAGCGCGCTGGCCAGTTTTTCAGAGGCCTATGTCGGATATTATCTGTATCATTCGTTCAAAAAAACGATTGAAGATAATTTTGATTTTCAATCAGATCTTATTTTAATCGCCATGATTTCGTTTTTAGCACCCGTCATATCCGCCATGATTGGTGTAACGAGTTTGCTGTATTACGGGCATATTCCAGAATCAACTTATTTTGCCAATTGGATGTCCTGGTATACGGGCGATGTTTTAGGCGCCTTCATCTTTTTGCCGGCCTTCATTTATTCACATTTAAAAGCCGCTGAAAATGACTCTCGATTTGATCTGCATTTTATGGATATTTTGGCGCCCATATTGGCAGCGTTTTTCACGTATTTTTTCCAATTCGAGCCGTTAAATCCGTATATTTTTGCGATTTTTGTCACGATGTTATTGCCGGCCTTGGTGGGAACCAGCCGCAGTATTTTTTATTCACTCATAGCTGTCGCTTTGATGTTGAACTATTTTCAATTAATCCACTCGGGGCCATTTTCAGCGGGCACTTATCACGAAAATTTAACTAGTATGCAATTTTTCCTTTTTGCCCTGGCCGCAACGGCAATGGCAATCGAAGGATTTAAAAAAACGGGCCTTATGAAGGCGGCGATTTTACCGCTCGTTAGTTTTTGGATTCTTACAGGCAGCGTTTACTACTATTATCACATTCAAAAAGACATTAATGACGAAAAAAATCTCAACAGCACCATCTCTGATTTTGGAAATCGCCTCACAGAAAAAATGGTTTTTTATAATAATGCTCTTCATGGCGTCGCAGGTTTTGTTTCATCATCACAAGAAGTTAATCAACGTGAATGGGAAGAATATGTGAATTCCATTTCATTGGTTCGTGCTCAGGATGGAATCCGATCTATCAGTTTAATTTTTCCTGCAAATTCTAAGCAAAGCGATCTCTTTTTTTATGATGAAAAAAATCCGGATGCGCTCCTATTCAAAGACCGTAATCTTTTAACTAATCCGATCATTGCAGAGGCCATGAATGAATCTATGGATTCAAGCAAACTCGTTATGACGAAACCAGTGCCCATGCAGATTGGTTCTGAAAGAGTTAAAATTTCATTCATTGTCATGCCAGTTTTTAAGAAGGCCGTGTTCACGGGATGGATTTTATCGAGCGTAGAGTTGAGCAAAATACTTTCATCCATTATTGATAATGGTTTCCAAAATATCGATATCGATGTTTTTTCAGGGAAAAATCTCTCCTCCGATAATCTTCTTTATCGCAAAATTATTGATCCGAGATTTAGGAAAGATGAAAACTTCAACAAGCGAAAAATGAGTATTGTCGATGTCTCTGGACAACAGCTAACGATTTATTGGAATGAGACAACTCGATTCATATCTCTGCACAATTCTCAAAATTCATTTTTTGTCTTAGTTGGTGCGATTTTCTCACTGGTTGTAACAGGATTTATTCTCAACCTTCGCATGCTCAACATCAAGGCCCAAAAAATTGCTGATCTCAAAACACGCGAACTAAGCGAATCAGAAGAAAAATTTAAAGGGCTCTTTAACAATTCAAGTGATGCAGTTTTACTCTTTAACGAACATCGAATTTTGGACTGCAATCCTGAAAGCCTTTCTGTTTTCGGAAAATTTACAAAAAAAGAAATGATGATGGAACACGTCCCTTCCCTCTTTATCGATGATTCAGATCGCGATTTTTTTGAGAAAAAAATGAAGGAAGTTAAACTTCATCAAATGATTGCCTTTGAATGTCACTGTTTGAGAAACGAAGTTCCTTTTGTTGCTGAAGTTCATCTTCACTATCTCGCCTTTAAAGACCGTTTTCTTTATCAGGCCGTAGTTCGAGATATTTCTGAAAGAAAGAAAATTGAAACGAATCTCATTAAATCGAAGGAACTCGCAGAAGATGCGGCCAGAGCGAAAACAGAATTCCTATCGACAATGAGTCACGAAATTCGCACTCCGCTTAACGGTGTTATTGGAATGATCGATGTCATTTTGGATGGTAATCCTGAACTTTCTATTCAAGAAGATTTGAAAACCATTAAATACAGTGCAGATAATCTGCTTCACGTTGTAAACGGCGTCCTTGATTATAATAAAATTGAAGCTGGAAAAATGAATTTGGAGAAAAAGGCCTTTTCTCTAAAATATTTATGTGAAAATATTCTAAAAATTTACAATCCTAAAGCTGCGACAAAAAATATTCAGCTTCATTTGAAATTTGATGACAAGATACCTGAATGGATCATCGGCGATGAGTATCGAAATTCACAAATCCTGCACAATTTTTTAAGTAACGCTGTTAAATTCACACATGATGGAAGCGTTGAGCTTGATGTTCGTTTAGTTTCGAAAAATGAAGATCATTGTCAGATTCGTTTCAACATTATTGATACGGGAATTGGAATTGATCCGCAAAAACAAGCCGTCATTTTCAAAGAATTTACTCAGGCAGAAAGTGATCATACCCGCAAATATGGTGGAACTGGTTTAGGCCTTGCCATCAGTAAACGTTTGATTGAAATTCAAAAAGGTCATCTGTCTCTCAAATCTGCGCCCGGAGTTGGATCCACATTTTCTTATACACTTAACTTCACTCTCCCCTCTCTGGAAGCTCGAGAAGCTCTTGAAGAAAAAAAATCACTTGCAGGCCATGTTGATCGAGGGGAAACGGACCATGAACTTTTCACAGGACAGCGAGTTCTGTTGGTTGAAGACAACGACGTAAACATTGTGGTCACAAAAAAATTTCTGGAAAGATGGAATCTCTCAGTTGATATCGCAGTCAATGGTCTTGAGGCCGTAGAAAAAGTTAAAGCTCATCCTTACTCCCTCGTATTAATGGATCTCCATATGCCTATCATGGGCGGATTCGAGGCCACAGCTCTCATAAGACATTTCAATAAACACATTCCGATCATTGGTCTCTCGGCCGATGTCATGACTGATCTCCCACAAGATCTCAAACATACAGGCATGGATAATTTTGTGACAAAACCTTTTGTTCCAGAAGATTTCATTCGCATTATTCGTTCCTATATTTAGTAATTTTCTTTTTTAAAAAACTGCAAGGAATCTACGATCTACATTTTTAGATGTTAAGAACCTGTTCCATATCATTAAATAATTGACAGAATTACCCCCTTCCTTTTGAATCAAAGGACTTACTCATTTTTTCTAGACCGGAGGTCAATCTATGTCACTATTTTCAAATTCTGGATTAGAGATGCTATTTCGCTGGGGTCACTACTTCGCGGGCGTTGTTTGGATTGGAATGCTTTATTACTTCAACTTTGTTCAAGGTGAATGGTTCAAAGAACTAGACGCTGATGAAAAAATTAAATCATCTCGTGGTGTAGCGGTGAGAACACTTGTTCCACGCGCGCTTAAATGGTTCCGTTTCGGAGCTCTTTTTACATTCCTAACAGGTGTTGTGCTTCTTGGATTAAAAGGACACGCATTCGGTTCAGAAATGTTCAACACTTCTTGGTGGGCATTCATCGCAACTGGTGCAACTCTTGGAACAATCATGTTCTTAAACGTATGGCTAATCATCTGGCCTAACCAAAAAATCGTTATCGCTTCAGCAACTCAAGTCGCTGCAGGCGGAGCAGCTCTTCCGGAAGCGGCAGCAGCTGGAGCACGTGCTGGTGTAGCTTCTCGCCACAACACACTTTTCTCAGTACCAATGCTTTTTTTCATGGGAGCAGCTTCTCACCTTCCAGCTCAAGTTAACCCTGAGTACAATGGAAAAGTTCTTGCTCTAGTACTTGCTCTTATCATTGGTCTTCTTGAACTAAACGCTATTAAAGGTAAAAACGAAAACGTAAAAATCACGTCAATCATGGGCGTTACTCACATGGGTATCGTTTTGACTGCTATTCTTTACGTTGTAATCGAGATGTTGATTAAATAGTAATGAAAACGAATTTAAAATTAGGGGCGCTATTCGTAGCGCTCCTTTCACTCCAATCTTGCCAAAAAAACGCTGAACAACCATCAGCTCCTCTTAGTGATCTTGCTAAACGCGGGAAGGCCACTTATCTAGCTAACTGTATCGCTTGCCACAACCCGGATCCAACAATCGCGGGAAGTATCGGGCCGGACATTGCGGGATCAAGTCTGGAACTTCTAGAAGCAAGAATTCTTCGCCGTGAATATCCTGCGGGATACACACCAAAAAGAAAATCTGATCAGATGCCGGACTTTCCTCAGTTGAAAGACGATATTCCAGCTCTACACGCTTACTTGAATAGTTTTACGTCTAAATAATCTCGAGAATTTCTTTGATAGAAATAAGAGGAATTTTGTGTTCGCGCGCGAATGCTTCGAGCTTCTCACCTTTAAGCGGCTCACCTTCGCTATCAAGCGTTTCACAAAGAACGGCAACTTCGGTAAGGCCCGCGAGTTTCATTAGCTCTACAGAGGCCTCTGTGTGTCCTGCACGCGTTTTTAATCCACCTGGATGAGCAATCAATGGAAAGATATGTCCAGGAGCTACGAAGTCACTGCGAGTGGCGCTTTTGTCGCTTAAAAGTTTGATCGTGGTTGCGCGATCGCGCGATGAAATCCCAGTATGAGTTCCCACTTTGGCGTCGACTGAAATCGTGAAGGCGACTTCCATCGATCCTTTATTTTCTGGAACCATGAGATCAAGTTTCATGCTCTCTGCTTTTTGTGCCGTCATAGGAACACAAATCAAACCGCGGCCATGGTTGATCATGAAGTTGACATGTGAGGAATCTACGAATTCAGCTGCCATGATAAGATCTGCTTCGTCTTCACGATCTTTATCATCACACACGAGAACAAAACGTCCGCGCTTGAGTTCTTCAAGAGCTAATTTGAGAATGTCTTTCACGGCATACGGCCTTTTTTTAAGGGTGAAAGTACTGGTGAAAAGCGGGTTTCGCTACATCTTGCCCTCTCTTTAATTTTTTAAAGAGAGAAGCATCCTTCGCCCAATACGCGTCGACCGTATCATAGATTTCTTTCGGCGTCAGTGGTCTATTGTAATCAAGTGACGTCACTTCAACTTCTTTTTGAATGGCCTCACCAATTTTATCGAGCAACATGAAAATTTGGAGTTGTTTTGGATTCATATTGAGCGGTAATTTTTCAGCAAGAAACTTTCGTACAAGCGGTGTTCTTCTCATCAACCAGATCGCACGCGATTCAAGCTCCATTTTAATTGTTGAATCGAATCGATAATTCTCCTGCTCCATTTTTTCAAAAAGTTTTGTCAGGATGAAATCTTTTGTACGCGAATCTTCCATCTTTTTAGGATTTCTCCACTCAGCAACAATATC
>CAMLKK010000030.1 GCA_946480715.1 uncultured Bacteriovorax sp.
TTCTGCAAGTCTTCTATCAGCATCTCCTGCTCGATGAATATGAACAATTTCTGGAACCCAACTTTTTATGATTTGCAAACTTTGACTAAGGTTATCCCCACCAATATAAGTAACAACACCCTCGGCTTCCAACTCCAATGCTCTTACACCGCCTTCGTAAACGGTAAGAACTCTGGAATCATGACCATATTGCTTGTAAGCCACAGCAAAATTCTGAGCTGCTCTTTGAGTTCCGCCGATCCCCAAATCATAAACAATTGTGAGAATTTTAAACGAATCACGCATGGGAAATTCTCTTTTTTACGGTTTTTTTGAATTGATCTCTAAAAGTTAAATCGAATAAGGTCATTGTCGTTATGAAGACGAATACAAAAATTGAAGCTTCACTGATTAATTTCCCGATTGCTGAAAAATTCAAATGTAAATTCGTGACAATAATTTGCGATAAAATCATGGCACTCATTGATACTAAAAGCCGACGATAAGTTGCTTTTCTCATCCAGTTTCCAGCGTGTTTTGCGAAATAGAAGAACGAAATGAAGTTAATGATAACCAATGAAGCAAAATAGCCTTTCGCCTGAAATTGTTTGCAAACAAGAAATACTGCCAAGTATTCAAAAAGCACCAGAAGTAATTCTCCAATGGTTCGCTTATGAGCTAAATTTTTTGCATAAAGAATGGGGTAACAAATGAATCGGGCACAATAGGCAAAATGATAAAGGGCACATAAAAAGATAACTTCCTTGGCAGCGGCCCATTTTGCACTGAACACTAATTCGATAATTTGATCACCAACAATTCCACCTAGTCCAAATATAAACGCCAGAACTAAAAACATTTTCTCGATTGTAGAGCTTGAAATTTCTTTTGCTTTTTCATTATCATTTTGAACCTGCGATAATGCTGGGAAAAGTATGCTGTTATAGTTATAGGCAAATGCCATTGGAATTGAGACAAGAGATGTTATCCAAAAAATAATACCAATTGTTTCTACCTTCATATAAAACGCCAACAACATTGGTAACAACATTGCCTTAGAAGTCGGGATTATTGAGTTCAATTGAAAAAACAGACCAGTTTTATACTGATGCTTGAATAACTTAAAATCGAACGACGGGAGTAAGCTAAAAGGCATTATCGACATACAGTAGATCGTTTTCAAAATACGAGATGTTAATATGGCAATAAAGAGCGACCAAATACCAAAGTTGTAATATGCAAGAGTAATTTGTATGCAATAGAGTATTGCTGTTTCAATCAATTCAATACGTGCAATCTCATGGAACTTTAAAGTTTTTTGAACAGTAACAAGTGCCGCTCCTATGTATGCTTCAATTGGCAAGATGAGAGCAATGATCCATGCATACTGTGAGAAGGGAAAAGCAAATGCGTAGTGATTCTTTAAAAACGGAAACAACAAGGAAAAAGCTATAAATAAAGATGTTCCAAGAGTAAGTCTGAATCCTATATATGTCCTAACTTCTATTTCTTTTAGCTCGTCACTTTTTTGAATGAGTAAATCACCTAGTCCAATGTCTGTTAGAAAAATGAGAGAAGAGACAAATCCATAGATAATTCCGAATGTACCATAGTCTTCGGGAGATAACTTATAGGCCAGAAGCAAAGCCGAACCAA
Source organism: uncultured Bacteriovorax sp. (assembly GCA_946480715.1). The sequence continues at coordinate 1,636 of CAMLKK010000030.1, forward strand.
CTTGAAGGATTTTTGTAGCTAGTGATCTTCCAGCTAGCAGCATAAACCCAGATCTTAATTGCCCTTTCAAGTTTTCAGTTGTCACGGCTTACTCACAAGTTTCATGTATGTATCTAATGAATTATTTTTTTGGTTCTCATATATAAATTGTTCTGCCCTACCTTGAGCCTTCTTTATATGTTCTGTTAAATATTTTTCATCAGTCAGTAATTTTGTTAGCTTCTCAGCGCACATTCTCACGCTACCTTGAGGTACTAACAATTCACTATCAATTAGCATATTAATTCCAGGTGAATCATAACCAACGACTGGTAATCCACTCGCCATCATCTCCAGGACACCAAATCCAAAGCTTTCCAAATAGCTTGGGAATAATCCAACCTTGCAGTCCTTTAAATGAAGTTTAAGATCATCAGGAGAAAATGATGGAACAATATCTGTGATTTTGGATAATTCTGGGCCCAAATATTTTTCTATTGCTTCCTTCGTTGGAAACATTGCCAGAACTCCCAGCAACCTAAATTGTACATCTGGAATTCTAGACTTTAATATTCTCATTATCGTTGGAAACTCTACTGCGCCCTTTCTGTTATCAAAAGTTCCAATAAAAGCCACAATGTTTTTTTTATGTTGGCTTTCTTCTTTTGAAAGATTTTCCCATCGTTTTTTGAAAATGCCATAAGGTTGAATAATGATTTTTTCTTTTGAAAAATGATTTTCCAAAAGTATTTGAGCATCGGAAGGATTGGGCACATTAATTAAGTCCGCATTTTTCATGCTCTTGATACTCTGAAGGATCTTATTTTGAAGTGCTCTTCTTCTTTGAGGGCCCTTCAGAAGAAAACCAATTCTCGAGCGCACTCCACCAAAACGAGGAATTTTAATTTTAGTCAAGTGAAGATCAAGTAGAACAGATCTAGCAACTAAAAGAGTTTTAAATTTAAGTTTTGGTTTTTCGTTTAAATATGGAGCTTCGAATTCGACAACGTCAAAAATACCATCTTGCTCTTCGATGTATCTTTTTAAAATGTTTGGATAGTTCTCCAGCCTCCAAGATTCATCCATGACTGGTTGGTTTCCTTGTATCATTTCATCAATGCCAACAAGTTGCACTTCATGACCATGTAGCCTATAGGTTTCCGCAGCTTCAATATAAACTTTTGCACCACCAAGCTTTGGATTGAGCGGCAGATGACAGCACATTAATATTTTTAATTTATTCTTCACTTCTGATTAGTCCATCGTATAGCTTTGCCTGCTTTTCTATCGAATGCTCCATGTACCAACCATGAGCTTTTTCTGCGATTTCATTTCTCTGCAGACTATTTGAAACAAGAACATCCTTTACTGGGAGAAAATGCACCCCTGGCATCACACTTTCAGTGCCTTCATTGCCGGAATAAAAAGAAATTGGGAGTAAACCATGAGCACAGTACGAAGCAAATATACCAGACTTCGCGAGATAGGCTTCTGGGTAATTAATGATTCCATATCGCGACTGATTGAGAATGATGCTAATCTCATCGGAACTTAAGTTACCCATTTGTTCAACGTCCACAATGTCTTTCAAACTGGCGACATCGACAGGAGAACCTATATCCATAATTTTTTTAATTTCGAGATGATTAACTAATTTTTTTAAATCCTCATTTTCTGCATAAACTTTTTTTCTCCAAGCTTTACTGCCAAAGACAACAGCAACATTTTCTTTTAAATCAAGTTGTCTGAAGTTTTGAATTTCTCCAACATTAGAAAAAACCGGAATTTCATAAACTGTTTTTTTCCCAGAATATTTTTTTATGATGTTTGCGTATGATTTTTTTGAAGTTAGCAGATGTGTACTGACACTCGTTAGTTTCTGTAGAATATAACGTTGCAAAGGCGAAGTCCAAAACTGGCTTGTCCATGGTGGACCAAACGCATAACACTCATGAACCATTGTTATTAGTTTTTTATTTTTGTTTTTTTTCCAATCTAAAATGGCTTCCATCAACCAAAGAGGGCAACCTCTTTTTGCATAACCATATCCTACATAGTGTAGAAGCAAAATATCAGTCTGCTCAAGGAGCTTGAGTAGCACTTGCTTTTCTCTTTTGGCAGTGACCTTAATTTCAAATTCTTCATTATTAAATGGGCGACTCCAATTTGGATCACAGACTATAAATCTACTTTGAATTGAATGTTTATCTTTTAGTTCACGGCTTAACAATAATCCATAATCACCGAGACCATCAATTGCTGGTGGGAGACGTGGAACTATAACCGTAATATTTTTTTGAGACATCATATAATCATACACAATTTTCATTGTTGTTTTATGATAGAGATAAATAAAAAATTTTCATTTGCGAGTAAATTCATCAACTATGGCCAATATTAAGGTTCTCTATATTTCTGCAAATGGATATCTCGGCGGTGCGGAAGCCGTCGTTCTCAAAATGGCAGAAGCACATAAACCGCCTTTTCAGGCTTCGATACTTTTTTTAAACAATGGCGAAGCCGTTGAACTCGCAAAACAAAAAAATATAAAAGTCATACTCCTAACGAAAGCGTTTAAATTAAGTCATCCTTTTAAGCTCTTCAAGGCCCTTTTAGAAATTCGCAGCCTCATTGTCAGTGGAAAGTACGATGTACTCCACAGTACAATGGCATATGCTCACCTCGTTGTTGGTCTCGCAACAACTGGCATGAAGGTTAAAAGGGTGTGGTTTCAACATGGACCTGTTGGTAAATGGCTTGATCATCTTGCCAATAATTTCAAAGCGCATCTTATTTTTTTCAACAGTGACTACCTTCAAAAAATTCATAATGAATCAACGGCTTCACAATCGCATTCGAAAGAAATAGTTATTCCCTTAGGCATTACATGTCCGCTTGTCATTTCTTCAAATGAAAAACAACAGGGACTTAGCATTGGAATGGCGGGAAGAATTACGAGCGGAAAAGCTTATGAGAAAATCATCTTCGCTCTTATAGAATTAAGAAAACAAGGAACAGACCTAAGCTCTATTCGTTGTTTAATTGCTGGAAGTCCAAAGAAAGAAAAAGATTTTCAATATCAAAAGTATCTATTGTCTTTAATTGAACAAAACGAACTACAGACCAATGTTAAATTTATCGGCCATGTCGAAGAAATGTCGAAATTCTATAATCAGATCGATGTTTTCGTTCATGCCACATCTGAACCTGAACCATTTGGCCTTGTGGTTGCTGAAGCAATGGCAAACAACGTTGTCACCATTGCAAGTAATTCAGGCGGTACGGCGAGCTTAATTTCAAACAATGTAACTGGCTTTCTATATTATTCATCTCAAGAACTAACGAATTGTTTAAAAACGGTATTAAGTCTATCGGTAAAAGACAGAGAACAAATAGCACGCGCGGGAAAAGATTTTATAGAAGCGAACTACTCTGTAGAAAGAATGATAAGCACAATTGAAGATGCATATTTGGGTATATTAAGTGACGACTGTTAGTGAAACAAACACTTTTCCCAAGAAAGTTAAGTTCATCTTATTTGTGAACTTCATTCTTCTTTTAATTTCTTTTACATTGAACTTTATGGGCCATCCTGCGCTTAAGTTCATTTATCTTACGCAATTATCTGTTGCTTTCATCTCAATCATGTTCTACGAAATCTCAGATATTCTTCCAATTATTCTTACTGTTTTTTTCCTAGAAGGTCAGGGACGAATACTTTGGGAGTACGCGAGTTGGTCAAGGATTGCATTTGATATTCTAATGCTTCTTGCTGTTTTAAAAGTATTTATAAAGCAGAGAAAAATTCTAGATTTCAACAAAACTCCGCCTATTTTAATACTTTTTATTTCATTGCACTTTTTTTGGTACCTGGTTGAATTTTCAAATCTATATTCTGTCTCTACATTTGCTGTTTTGGGAGCAGCAAAACTTTATGTATACCCCATTCTTTTCTTTTTTGGTTTTTCTCAACTCAACATTGATGTCTTTAGTACAAAATTCCAGCGGACATTGACGTTCTTTATTATATTGCTAACCCTTGAGATTGCTCTCTCTGTTTATCAATTCAACATGAAAGAAAGTTTAGTGTTAAGACTTTCACATTATTATCATAAGGCCATGAGTAACGGTGTTTTTACAGGATTACTCTATAGGCCTTTTGCTACGACACAATTGCCTGGAGCTATCAGTGCATTCATTTTTTTAACTGTTGGTTTTTTATTTCTAAAACCTACTTCAAAAATCTTCTATGTCGTACGAATAGTTATTATCGCTCTTTCTGCATATGTTTTGATTTTATGTCAGGTTAGATCGGCGCTCATCAAATTCGTCATGATTGTTATTCTCATTCATTTAGGTGAAATCATTTATTATCGCTTTAAGGCCAAGGGCTTCCTTAATCTTTTACCCATTATTTTTCTTATGCTGGCAGGCTTCTACTTCCTAAATACATTTACCCAAAAAAGTGGTGTTGATTTAAATTATGTTAAAGATCGAATCACTTCTTTGGCCGATGTAAATAAAGTGAGAGGCGCTCGTTTAAATACGAATGAGTTCTTCAAAATTATATCCACTAAACTTTCAGATAACCCTATGGGTTTGGGTCCTGGGTTAACTGGAGCTGCTGGTAGTTTGAGTAAAGATTTACTGATAGATAATCCATTCGTAAATTCTGGAATGACATGGACATCAGACAACATCATCATCGCGCTTGTTATTGATTTTGGATATGGAGCGATCTTTTATCTGCTAATGATTTGCTACATTCCTTTTTATTTTTTTAGATTTCTTATCATTTATTTTCGTAATAAAAATGAAAAAGAATTCAAAACTCTACTGGTGTGCTTTGCTACAATCATCACAATTCTCATCGGTAATTGGGGAGCGATTGGGTTGACTTACAATCCGGAGTCTTTCATCCTTTGGCTTCTTGCCGCTGTGGGATTTTCTACGATTTCTAAAAGTAAATCTCAAGACAAAACCTTATTCCAAAAAGCATGACTTAATTATTAAGCAGATAGAGATTATTACTGAAGGAAAATTTTTATCTCTATTAAATATGATTGCAGCCTTTAAACTTAATCAGTGAAGTATCGATAAGCCCGAGAAGAGGGTTCTTGTTAATGAACAGTATTTTCTTTAATTTTTTTCCCTTAACTGTTTTTCTCATTGTTGAGAGTCTTCTCCTTTCATTTATTACACTCAAACTCATCTGCAAATCTTCACCTTATCACTTAAATTTTCTCTATATTTCTTCTGGTAAATCCGCTACCAATGCAAAGTTACTAGGTGGCCTCTCATTAAGTGTTAGCTTGATCGTCGGACTTGCTGTCTCCCTTACACAATACTCATTTCACTTCTCATTCAATGAATCCCGCATAATGGCCGCAACACTTGCTTCAGCACTATTGGTAACTTTCTATGGATATATTGATGATAAGTTTGAAGTGAGAGTTCGAGTAAAGCTTGCTATTCAATTGTTTGCAATCCTTATACTTGCCACAACAGTAGTTGATTTAAACTATCCAGAATTCTCATATTTCACCCTCGCAACTTTTTCTTTTTTTGGATTTGCGCTTATTAACGGAACCAACCTTGTAGATGGTCTTGATACGCTATCTATAAAAATGGGATCTGCTTCTGCGCTTGCCTATGCAGCCCTTGGCTTTTATGTAAACAGTCCCTCTACTATTGCTCTGTCAATAGTTCTTCTTTCATCTCTGGCCATGTTCTTTTTCTTCAACCGTGAACCCGCAAAAGTTTATATGGGTGAGATTGGAGGAAGCATAATTGGCCTCATTTACTTTACCCAAACTTTCCTCTGTTTTACTTCACTCAAAAATTCTTACGATTCACTAGCCGCTATGGCCTTTGCGCTCATGCCTGGCTGTCTTCCCATTTGCGAATTGGCGATTAGTTTTTTGAGAAGAATTTATTTTAAAAGAACACCTTTTAGAGGTGACAAACTCCATCTGCACTATATTTTGAAAAACGAATACAAATTGACAGCTTCTCAAGCTTCAACCCGGATGGGAGCATCATCTGCATGTGTTCTCGCAATTGGACTTTTCCTGGCAATGGTCGTTCATCCACTTTTTGCTTTTGTAGTTGTTGTGATGAGTACTACGGCTTTTTATCTCTGGCATTGTGCAGATAAATGGAAAGCGACATATTCATCAGAAGACATTAGAAATCTTGGAAAAATTTTTGAAGGTAAAAATGTTAATGTAATAAATTCCAATGAACTTAGTGGAATTAATTTCGAAATCAATAAGGCCAATCCAAAGAAGAGTGCTTAAAACAAAAACTCTTCCAGCTCCACTCCAGCTTTTGACCAACTGACATTAGGTAATAATTCAAATCTCTCCTTAGCTAATTGTATTTTTTCTGACAAGGATTTGACTTTCACATCAGGCAAACGAAAATTTTTAGAATCCAAGAAATAAACACCTGGTAAATTTTCAAGCAATTCACTTGCTCCAACATTTTCCCTTCTTGTAACAATCGTCAATCCCATTGCCATTGCTTCAAAAAGAACTAATCCGAACGGTTCATAGATTGTGGGGAATACAAAAACATCCGCGAGTGCATAAAAACTTTCAATTTCTTTAGAGAAATTCACCTTAAAAAGATTGATGTTGCTTGGCCATTCAACAGTTCTGCCAAAAGAAGGACTTCCCACCACTATAAACTGAGCATTATCTTTTTTAGACAGAATTTCCAAAGCAACATGAAGACCTTTTCTTTCGTAAGCGCCAACGAAAAGATAAATTGGTTTTTTCAGATCTAGATTTACTAGCTGAGGATGTTTGACGATAAGACTTTGCAGAATTTGAGATCTATCTTGAGGAATTTTAAATCTATCAAGATTTATTCCAGAATAAATCGTTTTACACTTAATCCCACTGTATTTCTCTGTCAAAAAACTTTCTAGAAATTTAGCGGGCGTAAAAAATTTGATTTTTTTTGACTTGAATAGAATGTTTTCACAAAGCTCATAGTAAGCAAAAAGAATTTTCTTATAAACTAAACGAAGCCAGAATTTTTGTTCCAATTCAAGCCCTGGCTTAGTCCATTGTTGATGGATAAACTGAATGCTAACAGCATGAACATTTAGGCAACATATCCCAATCCCTATTTTATAAAAATCACGCATGAAAATTAGATTATAAAAAAAGGTCCAAAGCTGAAAAAATAGCGATTTTAATAATGATGGCTGTATCTTGCCAAAAGGAACTTTATGCCAATGGAGCTTTCCAGAAAATTCTGGAAACAATTTTTCCAAATCAGATGCAACATAGCTGACCACAGTTATGGTTTCGATTTGATTTTTTCTGGACTGAGGTAGATGCCTAATGAGTTCTATTAATGAATTACTGTGACCAACCTCTATTCTGAAGTCATGAACAAAAAGTGCAAGCTTCATAAGTTTTTGATCTTCTCTTTAAATTTATCAAACGTCAGAACATCTTCAAAAAAATATCGCGCATTCAAGGATAATCTTTCGAACAGTCCTTCCTCGCTTTTCAATCTTTCCAGACACTTTAGTAATTGGGATTTATTCTTAATCTCAAAAACTAGACCTGTTTTTTCATGTTGGGTGAGAAATGTTACTCCTGAGTTTATATCAGATGCAACAACAGGCATACCTGCTTCAAAAGCTTCTACAATGGTCATACCGTATGCCTCAGAACGATTAAGAGATGACACAATCAGAACATCGCTATCATTGAAGAGTTCACTTTTTCGTTCGTGAGAAAGGTTTTTATGAAAAATAATATTTGATGATGCCTTCTTTTGTAAGCTATCAAGCTCCGGACCATTGCCGACAACATGCAATTCATACTCAGTATTTTTTAGGGCCTCTACAAGAAAATCAAATCCCTTATAAGGAACCAATCTACCTACAGCTAGACATTTTCCGCGAAATTTTTTTCGAGGACGATATTGAATAATTCCGTCTGTGCAAAAGGGTATTATTCTTTGCTGTTCTTTTTTTAAACTACTTAATACATGAGAAGAGTTCCACAGTTTTTCGCTCGAACACATCCACAAATTGTAGGTAGAAGCTGTTAGCTTAAAATAGCTCGTATAGAGCTTGCCTAAAAACTTTTGATTAACAATGTCGCTGTGATAAACGGCTACAACTTGAATTCCTTTTTTTTGGAGAAATGATTTAGCCAGATGTACAACTTCGTGCATATAAGGATTTGGAAGATGAACATAAATCCGATCGACCATAAGTTCTTCTACAATTTTTTTAAAATGAAAAATAAATTTAAAATTGAATGGTGCGGATTTTAAGAAAAGATCCTCAGGAATATTAATTATGTTTTCGGAAAACTCACCTTTAAAAGATTTACTTTCATTGGCAAATGCAACGATGTGAACGTCGTCAGCTAACTCTTTATGTGCTTTTGTGATCGTTTTTTCGACGAGCTCAATTCCACCCATTGTTGGTGGATAATATTTACAAAGCTGTAGAACTCTCATTCTTTATTTGACCTTATTCACGATGACGAAAGTCGTGAGTACGGTGAGGAAAATATTAATTAAGCTAGTGTAATAGCCTCTGTTTTCATAAAAGGTTTCTTTTTTAACGTAGATTGTATCACCAGCTTCAATTTTAAATTGATGAGCACTTGAATCCCCGCCTTCAGAGAGATCGAACTCCATTTCCACAGGTTCGCCTTTTTCCTTATTACGAATAAGCACAATTTCTTCAAGGTTTGCAGAGCTTGTCGGGCCTCCGGCCAGAGAAAGTCCTTTTACGAATGTTGTATCGGAAGGAATGAAATGGAGGCCACTTTGCTTGATTTCGCCCCAGATATGAACTGGAATGAGAACCTTATTCTTGACCGAAGTACTGTAGTATATACTTCCAGGTGATTTAGACATGTCCTTCACTTCGGAAGGCAGTGCAATTTCTTGGAGATTAAATTCACTTTGTGCCGTTGAAGATTCAGCTCCAAATGCCGATAGAATCCCGAGTTGATAGATAAGAACCAGTGTTATAATTTTTTTAAATGTATGCATTCAAAGATTTTAATTGGTTTCTAAACAAAATGACAACAAAGCATACTCATTCCCGGAACTATTAAAATGACTTTTCCTTTCTACACAGAAATTCAAAGCGTACTCGCACCTATTTCAAAATATGTTATCTTTGGATTTATTCCGCTTGGTATGATTCTTCATATAAGCATAAGCGCTCTTATCACAATCATACTGCTTAAACGTGGAATGAAGTTTAGAAACGTTTATATAATTGTTTTTCTAATTGGGCTTTCTAAAGAGATTCTCGACACATTTGTACTTAACAACACTATGAAAAAGCACATTTTGGATATGTGTTACGACATGTCTTATCCAACTTTTTTGTATGTTAGGGAAAAGCTAAAAATGAAAATAAGGGAAATGAAAGCTAACTCCTGATTTCGTGGCGTATTTTAGCTTGGGCCAATGTCATTGGATCACACCCAGTATATTTTCCGGTGTTCACATAAATTCCACCGCTACTTCTATTACAAGACTCCACAAATTCACAACTCATGCACTCTTTGAAATCTTCATTCTTTAGATTTCTAATTTTTTCTAAAACTGGTGACCTTTTCCAGATTTGACCGAAGGATTGTGAATGTATGTTTCCAGAAGGTATGGGAGCACCGATACATGGAAAAACTTCGCCGCTAAAGCTTACACCACATACAGACTTCGCACATGAGCACTGAAGCGATTTTTCCGGATTGAAGTGGCCAAAGATGTCTGCAAATGGTCCTTTTAATTGCTCGCTAAATTGCTCAACCGTAATTTCATAGTTGCGAGCGCCAGCACTTGAATCATATCTTTCAGTGATCTCAGACGAAAATTGAAAACTCAATTCATTCGTCTGACAGAAATTAATCATTCTTTCTAATTCTTCAATATTATAGCGATGGATGATAATGCTGACTTGAATATCGAAGCCATATTTTTTCGCAAGCAAAATTCCCTGTATAGATTTATCAAAAACATTATGCTTGTTTGTTATTTGAAAATAGCTGCCTTCAGAAAATCCATAAAGGCTGATATCCATTCCGGCAAGCCCTGCATTTTGAAGCTCTCTACATCTCTCATCTGTTAACAATGAACCATTTGTCTTAATTCTTACTTCAAGATTTTCTTCCCTGGCCTTAATCACAAACTGAGAGAGATCTGGATGGAGAAGCACCTCTCCACCAGTGAAATTTAAATATAAAGCGCCTGCTTGTGATACTTCTTCAATTAATTGCAGAATTCTCTCTTTAGACATAGCTTGGGATGAAGTGGAATTGCTTTTTTGATTTCGGTCGAAATTATAACAATGATGGCATTTGTAATTGCAACCCTGAGTGAGTTCAATTGTAGTGACAAGTGGCAGGCAGAGCTCACGTGCTTTAGTAAATGCTTCATTTACAATTGTGCTCATTCAACGATTTCTAACAGATTTTTTGATTTTAGCTGTTCAACAAATTCATTTAGATCTTTTGAACATTGTTCAGCATTAACTTCATACTCTTTTACCATGAGGTCGCAAATTTGATTAATCGATCGATTACCATCTAGCAGATTCCAGATAAAAGTTCCTACTTCGTCCAGCTTATGAACTTCTTTATTCATTTTAGTATCTAAAACAATTGTTTCCTCTCCAATTGTCTTAAAACTCAATCTTTGGGCCCTTTTTGTTATGGTCATTGGAAAACGTTATTATTTATAGGAAACAATCGCAAGAGATTTTGTTTGAAACTCGTTAGAACTTTTGTACGCTTAAGCATGGGAAAAATTTTCGATTTTTTGGAAGCAAATATTCATGACATTGATCTTTTTCGTGAACACGCTTTATTGGGATATTACTTTTCCAAAGATAATTTAAGCTTAAGCTTAGAGTTTCAAAATCAGTATCAAAAGCAATGGATTCATAACCAAGTTTTGCTAACAATCCTGGAAGAAATTTCAACGATACTTTCTGAAAAAAAACTTGATGCCACTCTTTTAAAGGGAGCTGATCTCATTCAAAATCTCTATCAAGACCTCGGCGCACGTTTTTTATCTGATGTAGATATTCTTATAAACGAAAACGACGTTGCAGTGTGGATAAAACTGCTTGAAGAGCTAGGGTTTCAATTTCGATCAAAACTTCATTTTTATGGCGACCGTTTTAAAATTGAATGTTCCAAATACATCGGCGCACTAGAGATTAATTTTGAACTCCATACAAAACTCCTCTTTCATCACAAGTGCGAAAAGTGGACGCTGGTTAATTCAGAGTTGCCCGGTTTTAAAAAAATATCGTCGATGGATAATTTCATTTATCTTTGCGGACATCTTGCCCATCAACACACATTCTCGAAACTCTATTGGCTAATCGATATTAAAAAGCTTCTCAATCAAGATGCTCATTCCTGGAATTGTTCGGAATTAAAAACAAGAGCAGTTGAATTAAAATTATTTCGATCGGTTCAAATGTCACTTTGGCTTTGTAAAAATATGTTTGATAAAGATTTTCCAGCCGAATTAGGCAACACGTTTCAACTGGACGACTTTCACTGGTGGAAAAAACTACTAACAGTAGAACAACTCGTTTACCCCTATAAAAATCTTGTACGATATTATTTACTCAAGCATGCAACTAAAGATCAATTGCGAGAGGCGATTTATTATGACGTGTGCTGGTTTTTTCACAACACCAAAAGAATGCTTTGGCGAAAATCAGCAAGCACAACTTTCTCATTCGTAAATTCTTAATTGATAAAAATTTTATTTGAGGCAAATAATATTCGTTATTAGACCTTTTGATTGAAATCAATCGTCCTAAGATCGATTGTGGATTAATGATTTCAATCTGGTCAGTCCAATCACCCTTCGCTTTCCAGTACTCAGCTAAACGATGTAGAGTCAGCTCATTTGTTTCTGCGTGATAATAACAGATGACATCCCCGACAAGAACAGAATCAGATGAAACCTCTTCGAGGACGACAACATCATTCTCTTGTATAAAAGGATGCATGCTTTTTCCAAGATGATTAATTTCAATTATTTTTTTCATGGGTCTATGTATTCCCAGACACGAGCATCTTTTTCAAAACTCAACTCACTGATAGGAATTTTACTGACAATTTCTCCACTGAAACTAATTAACTTTTCTGTTCTATCTTGAGCCAAAGTAGGCCAATGGAGATTGGCAAAACTGGCCAACAACTTTAGGGTTCCCACTGAGGTCTCAAGTTCAGTCTCTTGGTTATTGTCTGCTTGTTTTAACCAGAATATTTTTTTTACTTTCGAAGCTCGTTCATATCCAATCGTTGAGAGAAATTGGCCACCGATAGCGCCCGGGAAAACCACCACTTCATCGTTCAAAATTGTCAGGAGATTCATGTCATCACCCAGAATATCCCTGTTTCCAGACAACTTTGTGATTGTCGTTTTTCCTGCTCCCGAGTGACCTAAAAAAAGTAACCCTTCGCCGTTCTTATTAAGAACACATGACCCATGAATTACAAAAATATTTTTTTGGATAAGTCGTTCTGAGATAAACCATCGTAAGAAATTAAAAAAACCATCACCTATTTCTGTAGGACAAATGACGAAAGCATTCTCTCCTTCAATTCTGGAAGTAAAATCTCTCTGTACGACCAAATGATTATCTTCAAAAGTAAAACAATCTTGCGAATGCTCATCACTCCATTCTTCTACCGAAAATCCAAATGTACGCGGATCTTCAAAGTAAACGTTAAATTCACCAATAGCTTTATCTAACCACACTTTTGGAAGATAACTTTCAAGTTCTTTTAAAAAGGTTTTGTTGTTGCAGAAGAAATTTATACCCAGACCATGATATTTACAGGTGATCTTCTGTGCGGGTTTTGAGAGAAAGCTCTTGATGATGTTTTTTTTGTTTTCAAAGAGAGCAGTATTACTGATCTCCATAATTATGAATTCAACCTACTGGCATTACAAAATGCAGGCCCTGCCGAGCTGGCTTTTCTTCCACCATTAGTAGTACCGTTGCAGACAGCTCCATAAGAGTTTAATTTTTCCGACTGAATGCTTGGTTTTTTATAAGGCTTCTTTTTGCTCTTATTGTCTTCGGACAATTTTGATTGTGTCATAAATCCTCATTAAAATTTTAGTCAGCTTCTGTTGTATTCGTCAAATGAGCGTCTTTCTTAACGAGCGAGAACCTATGAACATCAATACTAAGTATAATACAAACTCAAGAAATCCATCGAGCCAATCTTCATTTGACAGCCCATCTGCTGCAAAAGCACTACAGCCAAAAGATTTTCTTTTCTGATTAAACGATGGTGCTTTAAAGCTTTCAGGCGGCGCTGAACTTATTTCTTCCGGAAAAAACGCTTGTGGTAACTTTAATGTTGGATCGCCAAGAATGCTAAAGCTATTAACAATATCCTTTTCATAACTGCCGACACCTGTAGCGATTTTCGCCTTTAATAATAAATCACCCATCCTTTCTGTGTTTATTTTATCTTTCAATACAGAATTTAATTCTGAGAAAAAGTTATGGGCCAATTTAGACTGCGCTGAAGGCGTCGTTTGCGTAGTTGATCCCATATAAAGGATTGCTCCTCCCTCACTAAATATTAATTCTTCCCCTAGTGATTTATACGTTTTATCTGCATCATAGAAATATGCTGATTCACAATTCCAATTTGTCACTATTGGATATCTATCGTTCATGAGCGTTTTTGCATCAATGGTGTTGAAAATATTATCACCGAAACGATCAAAGGCTCCGTGTCCTAATAAAGAAATCAGAAACGGAGCTGATTCGAATTCATCATTTATTTTCGCTTTAGTTGCCTCAATGGAACCTAATGAGGTTCTGTCAAAAATCTTTTTATCAAAGCTTTGCAGCTCATTCATCATACCGCGAGTATGTTTTAAAAATTCTTCATAATGGCCTGTTTCTTGATCCGCAAAAAATGTAGCTTGATAAATTTTTTCTGGGCTTGCTTCGCCACTTTCATATTTTTTTACCTTTTCAACATATTTTCTTAGAACCTCTGGATCATTTGTTGGCAAACGACCAACGGCCAATAGAGGACGAACTGATGATTCGGATGTTGCAAAGAAATTGTCAGTGGAAAATTCTAAAAACCTTCCAGTCACTAATGGAGCTGGCAAAGTGCCTTTCTCTACAGCCGATCGATCTCTTGCTTCCAAGTCAGCGACATTAAAGTCTTGAGGATCATAAGTACCATCTCCAAGTATCAGCAGATATCGAGGTGGTATTCGCCAATTGGATTTTGCAAAATTTATTAAACGCTTTAAACCAAAAGAATTCTTAATCCCAAAACTAAATTCATCATAGACTTGCTTTGGAGTAATCAGTTTAACCTGAAATCCTTCTTCTTTACGAAGCAATACAAGCTCCTCTATTGCGTCCAAAAGATGTTGCTCACCATAGATAATAAAATCGGCTTCGTTGTCGATATCTCGTAGTCTGAAATCGCTGCCAAGGTTCAAAGACATCATCGTTGGTTTTAAAAACTTATCACCATCTACGAAAACATACTTTTTAAATCCATCCTTATCAGAGTCGTCATCAATGCCAAATTCAAGGTTGAACGATGTATTTGCGTCTGACATTCTAACATTATTTAATTTTTGCGGCGATAAGGGGTCAGTTACGTCATAAGTGTTTACACTTGAGCTACTGAACCCTGCCAGCTTGTGAGCGCGTAATTGGTCAGCTAATGTAACGAGAGTATGACCTGTCTCCGAAGCTTCTTTAGAGTTGTATTGAACTTCCACTTTATCAACGAGGACAAAATCATAGTCATTTGCTGGTGCAAATGTTCCTAATACTTTTACTGTCAGACGATTATTCAATTCAGAAAATTTATCTGCTGGAACTTCAAATGTGATGATTTCCCTTTCGTTAGAATGAATGGCAATCTCGCCTTCTTCTTGGTTTTGAACGAATAGCTTTAAGTGATGCTTGATGGCTTCACCAGTCATGCCTACTCGCCCTTTTATATGCACTTTTACTTCAACATTTTCGAGACTACTGCGATCGAGTCCTGGCAGCTTGGTGTCTATAACTAAGCTATCCATTCCTGGAAAATTAACTAAATCTGCATAAAAGAAATGATCTAATTGATCGTTAAGAGTTACACCATCGATGAACTTATTATTTTGTTCAAATGTTTTTGTGATTCTATTCATGGAGCTCGTAGAACTCGGCAATCCCAAAGGTGATCCTTCTTTAGATGTGATTCTTTTTAAATTATTAATAGACCGTAAGGCTACAGGACTCAGAATGAGTCGATTTGTTCTACTTTCTAATTGAGGAGTATGTTGAACAAAGAAACGAATCAAATCACCCGTATTAAAAACATTATCAGTGGAGATGATTTCCAGCGGGATTTCATTTTCACCAGAATATAAACGCCAGTTTTCAAGATTCGTTTGCAGAAAGGGACCATCTACATCGGCTTGAATAAAATCGTCATAGGTCAGTTGATACATTCCAGTCTTATCTATATCGATCTGTAGGGTGTTACTAATCGAGTAAATACTAACATCGCTGTCTTTTGGTGGTTGAACTGTCCATCCACCTTCATTTAGGTTTATGTCTAAAACAATTTCCTTAGCGAAATGAACTTTATTCAACACGGCTATTGTTCTTATTGGAAATACTTTTAATGTTAAATAACGACGGTTATTTATATCTGTTGTTTTAGTTGAGAGTTTAAAAAATGAATTCGGATAAACGTTTTCTTCTGAATAGTAAGTTTGATTTGTTTTAAATATTGGTCCCAATTGTCCATTCTCAAGCAGAACGTACTCAGGTGCCGGAACAATCTTATGGTTTTGTAAGAGTTGTTCTTCAATTGAACTATTTAAAAGAGACACAGACTCTACATGCGACCCCACTTCAATGAGGATATCTTTTTCTGGAACCTCAGGCACATTTTTAACTGTAGATTTGGAATAGCCATCGATGTCCACATTTTCATACTGAGAATTCCAAGAACTATAAGTGAAAATAGGTTGAGCTGGTGTGATTTTGATCCTTAGATTAGTACTTGTACGGCTCAAAACAACAATGCCATTTCCTAAATCTTCATAAGCTGTGTTTGGAACAGGGGCTGGACTTGAAGTCCCTCCGTCTTGATCATCGTCTTCATTTGTATCAGAGTTTTCATCAACGTTATCAACTGGAGGTGCGCCAAGGTGGCTTTCAGCCGTTGCAAAGATGGGCCCGTGAAATGTTTTTTTACCACCAACTTCAACATCTTCAATGTAGTAATAATATCTTTTTCCGTTTTCCACATCGTAATCAACAAAACGATAGCTCGCTTGATTTCTCCCGGCACTTTTCAGATTACGAATGAGTTGTTTATTAATTTGCTGATATTGAGGAGAATAAAAATCAGCTCGGTAAACATTAAAACCAAGATGATTTCTTTCTGCGTTTGTTCTCCAACGTACATCGATCGCTTTATTGAAAGGCACGGCCATGAAATACATGAGGCCAACCGCCGAAGCTGAAGCGCCCATATTAATGGTACAACTTCCAGTGCTTGATACTTTTGTAGTTACATTAAAAGTTGAACGCGATTCAAACCAATCTCCAGTCCAGCCTGTAAAATCAATTGTACCGCCATTGCATCCAGTACTCGTAACAAGCTTATAGCTATCTGAAGTTGTCGGAGTACCAGCGTTTGCCGGGTTGAATGAATTCCAATTACCCCACACCCATGCAATATTACTCGCAGTGGCCGGAAGCCCACCTGTATTGTTCAATTGAATTGCTTTTACACTCGCATAAGTCGTGGAGAGATTTGTAAATTGTCCACCGCGGAGGTTAGCTACTGTTGTAGAACCGCCAATATTTAATCCATTAACACCGAGGCGATCAAACTGAAAGCCGACAAGATCAACTGTTCCACTTGTCGCAGTAAAGTTGTAACTGTTTGCACCTGCGCCTGTAACAGTCACTATACCTTTTGTCGCGATATTTTGTGGAAATGAGTCGTTTGTACCAGCAATTTTAAAAGTACCACCTGAAACTGTAATAGTTCTTGTATTTGCAATTTCAAGCGTTCCTCCTGCTTCAATAAGAAGTGTTCCCTGTCCGATAGTTACACCATTGGGAAGAACTAATTTGTTTGCATTTGGAATTCTTAAAGTTGTCGTGGCCGAATTAAACACAAGAGTTGTAATAGAGAGTGACGTTGTATTTATTGTCACGACACCAGTTCCAGTTTTTGCCAGATATAAATTTGCTAGAGCTGTGTTGGAGTAAATATTATGACTAATATTAGACCCACCATCTTTTACTGATAACGTTCCATTTATTGTAAATGTTCCGGCAGTTTTCTGAATATCACCATAAACATCTAATGAAGCTCCTGCGTTTATGACGAGAATCCCGTTGGTGATGTTCAACGTTTTGCAAGTTGCTGTTCCTGTTGAGATGATCGGATCATTGGCCATGTTTGCAATCGTGCAACTTACTGATGATGTAGGAACACCGGCACTCCAGTTGGAGGCCACATTCCAGTCTGTAGAAGTTGTTCCAGTCCAGCTTGTCGTTGTAGGTGCATTGATCGTTGAAGCATTCCCAAGCGTAACTGGAAATACTGTGCTTGCTGATGGAAGATAACTGCGATTGTTAATTACATCTGAACTTGAATTGATTTTAACGCCAACCGTATTACCGTTAGTCGCGTTTGTAGCTATGTCGAAATCAACATAGGCACAAACTTTTGTAGTTGATGTCGATGAAGCAGGCACGACAAGATTTCCTGCTGCGATTGGGAATGTAATCTTCGCTGGATTTCCGCTAAAGCTCCCGGTACCAATTAGAATTCCTCCCGACCCACTACAACTGGAATCGAAATAGAGCTTCACGGAACTAATATCTGTCGAGGTTCCCGTACCCGTTAATGTCAACACAAGTGATGTAATGTCTGCATTCGAATAACTTGATCCGGCTTCCACTTGTTGGAAACCAAACCTACCCATAGTATATGTAGCCCCTGTTAAAACAGGTGTGGGTGAAACACTTTCTTGAGTTATAGATATTGTATTCGTCTCACTCGTCCAATTGACTGCATAAGTTGGATCACTATCGAAACTTTCTCCTGCAAGATCTCCCGAATAACTTGATACACTCAGTGTGCCTGCAGCCGCTCCTGTCGAGTCAATATTGATGATCGAAGTGGCGCTTGAACCATTTTTAGTGAATACCATGTTACTTAGAGCATTGCCTGGAATTTGTCTTTTCAACTTAAGCAAAGTTGAAGATGAACTCACGGGATATGAATACGTTCCATCTTGTAAAAAATTAGATGCATCTATTGTAGATCCGGACTCAATAGATACTCCAGCTGGAGACAATCTTTCAAAGGTATAATATCGGGCCTTAATAGTTCCGTTGACCACAACGTTGTATGAGTCACTCGTAGATATTGAAGAGATTATTGCCTTGCTGCCACTATTACCAACCAGCTCTAATATCCCTCCAGCATTAACAGTTAGTGTTCTTCCATTTGACAGAACAAGTGTTCCACCATCATCGATATCAAGTGTACATCCTGTTTGAACAGTCACATTTCCTAGAACAGTTAATCGCACTCCATTCGGAATATTGAGAATTCCAGATGTGCAAATTAGATTTCCGTTTATTGTAGAATTTGCAGTTATAGTAACGGTTTTAAAAGTTGTGCCTGTATTATTGATCGTAATATTGCCGGGGAATGCTGTTAGTAGAGACATCGTTTGATTCACACTTCCTTTCATGTGAATGTTTCCAGTTCCAGCATTTGTGAAATTAAAACCACTACTCACTTCAAGTTCGTTATAAACTTCAAAGATATTTGTAGTGTTGTTAAAATCTAATGTTCCACCAGATTGAAGAGTTGCATTTGAACATCTAATGGGAGTTGTATTGACCTGCGCGATTCTAGTGGCAGATCCAATTTTACAGGCCCGTGTTGCAGTCGGGATTGTGTTTGGGTTCCAATTCGTTGTCACGTTCCAAGCAGTCGAAGTAACACCGGCCCATTGTGAATAAGTGTTGTTAACTAAATAACTAACACCACCACTTACAGGTGTTCCCGATGTGTTGGATATTGAATAATTTTGCGAATTCACAACGTCGCTGCTTGAAACGATCGAAAATGAAACCGTTCTTTGATCTACAGGAGATGCACTTGAAGTTGCTTGAATAATTAAACATGCCTGCTGTACCGCTGAACCTGTCGTAAGCTGTCCGGCCGGAATTACTACCGTGGCCTTTAATGGATTACCAGTAAAAACTAAATCAGACCCAATTTGAGTATCTGTTCCAACATCATAATCACAATTTCCATTCACATCACGATATGCTTTTATGCTTGAAAGATCAGACATCAACGCGGAACCTGTCATCGTAAGTGTTACTTGTGTAATGTCAGTTGCTGTCGCTGTTTGATTTAAAGAGAATGCGAACTCTGCAAAAGTTGCAGTTGTACTTACAGCAAGTGTCGCCGTCGGCTCATTCGCTTCAGCATCGTTTACAATACTTAAAGTTGTCGGCGCTGCAGATCCCCAGTTTATTTTATTATTGGGATCCAATTCATATGCAGACCCGGCTACACTTCCTGAAGTATTATTAATTGTGATTGCTGTTTGGTTATATAAATTGGCGTTGATATTTTTTGGAGTAGCTACACCATCATCATTGTAAAAACCAATTGAAGTAAGCGTTGGTGGTACACTGGCCGCCGCTCCCAATGTCATAACATAACCGCTATTAACCATTCCGCGGAAGTCTGTATTGTTCAATTGAACAATCGTACCTGTGATGTTCATACCGTTTGTGGATATTCTTCTGATGGTTGCGTAGTTTGCTGAGACTGATCCAGCAACAGTAAATGTGAACCAGGAAGATGCATTTGCGGAAGAAAGAACGGCTGGGTTCCCAGCTGATCCAATTAATTTTAATAATCCACCAGATGGCACAGATAATGTTCTTGCATTTTCTATATTTAGAGTTCCACCTCCTTCAACTTCCAGTTCACCGTTAACTGTAATGTTCATTGTGGAATAAAGAGAGCCTCCATTTTTAATAATGACTTTATGGCCGGCTGGAATAACGAGAGCAGCAGATAATCGGACATCACCTTCAATTGTCGTTGTACCGGCGCCTGTTAACGTAAGTGAACCGAGAACTCGAAAGCTATTTTTTAAAGTAACTCCCGATGAATTGTTAATCTGCAATCCTCTAATATCATCAACTGCTTCAAAAGTTTGTGGAGCCGTTCCGGCCATAGCAATAACGAAACTATTAACCGTGAAGTTTAATGAGTTTGAGTAAGGAGCTTTAAAATAATCACCAGTGATTGTTAAAGTTCTATTGGCAGAAGATTCATTAATTGTTCCTGCTTGAACTTCAAGACAGCCGATAGTTAAGTTACTTGTGATTGTTGGATTAAAACCAGTTGATCGAACAACAACATCTTCAGTTGCAGAATCTGGAACGTTAGACCCAGACCAATTTGTGGTCGTCGACCATGTCGTTGTCGTCCCTTGCCAAGTTCGAACTGTTCCACCACAAGCTGCCATTGAGCTTGAGGAGAAGAAAATAAATACAAGAATGAAACTGAAGAACTTCACTCTATAATTTTACAACATTAGTTGTTTCTTCTGAGGAGCGGGCAAATAAGACCTGTTGGATTCTCAGAGTGAAATTCTTAAATATTCTGTAAGCGATAAGGTCGATTTTTCAGGCATTTGTGTACAACAAATAAGGCCAAAATCCAGAACCCCAGGCCTAAAAAATAGATACCAATTGAACTAACTCCAGAAAAAATTGCACGAGAACTCGATAAGATTAAAGAATGAGGAAGATATTGGGCCATTTCTTTAATGGCAATCGGGAAATTGTCAGCTGGAAAATAGGCCCCACCCAAAAGAGCGGCTACCGTATTTAACGTATGATAAAAGCGCAGACCTTTTTTCGACCATAAAAATATTTCGATAGCAATTAAACCTAAAAAACAAAAGAGAAAGAGGGACAATAATTGAATACAAAAAAATAGAAATAATGATTCTATTGAAACATTTATGGCAAACAAACTGAAACTAAAACTTAAAAGCAGAGACAATCTCAAAAGTGGGAATAACATTTCTTTTATAGAAGTTTTCAACAAGAATTTATAGGGATCAATTTTTACAAAGCTCAACGTATGAAAAAATTGCTGGTTAAATATTGTCTGAAATTTTTCAATCACTCTTTCCGCTAATGTCAAAGGCAGAATAAGTGCAATTTCACCAACTACCAAAAAACTAAAAACATTTCCTTCACCATAATTAAACTTATAAGAAAGACCCGCTTGATAAAGAACAACGATGGTAATCGTAGTAGCAAAAAACTCATAGGCCAACATCACGATTTGATTTCTCGGAAGAAATATCTTTCTGAGAATGTGATTAACAATGAATGAGATCATCGTTGCCCCAACCTTAACCTGATCGCCGATGCTGAATGAATCCAGTCAGTATCTTGATCCGTTATCAAGACTACGCTTTCTAAAGACAGATCCAAGATCTTACCCAAAATAAACTCTTTAAGGTTTGGGGCTAAAAACATAAAGGGCTCATCAAGCATAATGATTTCTGGATGAAAAAACGTATGCAGGAAAAGGCGCAAGACTTGCTTCATCCCCTGTGAAAAATCGAGTACCTTTTTTTCAAGCACTTCTTCGAATATTTTCAAATCACGATATTTGTCGATTTCTTTTAGATAGTCATTCCTGGAGATATTCAAAAAAGCTGCAAAGAGTTTAATATGTTGTTCACCATTAAGATCCGGATTAAGACCTAAAGTGGTTGCTGGTGCATAACTTAAAACACCTGGCATTAACTGAGAAATTGAATGACCATTATAATTAATTTGCCCTTTATCTAATTGATGAAATCCACTTAATCCTTTAAGCAGTGTGCTCTTTCCAGTTCCATTATCTCCAGAAATAAGAAATAAAGATGGTCCTTCACAGGTGAGGTTGAGGTCTTTGAATAGAACCTTATCGCCGTAGGATTGGCATAAATCTTTAGCCTGAAAAAAATTTGATTTCATCTATTTAAGTTTATCAGAGAAAGCAGGAACTTCACCTACAAAACTTAAACCTGCGATAGAATGATGAACATCATCCGCTTGGTATATCTTATCATCCATGATGAATTTACCAACAATCATTAAAAGATAGACTGCACCAGCTAAAACTAGACTCCACAGGTAGATGAACAGCATTGATATGGACCTGAAGCTATTAACGGCAATTTGAAAGTCTTCAAATAGAACATCAGATGTGTAAGTTGCAATGTTCAGTTTTAGGGACATCTGTTTCGATTCTAATTCCTTCTGAAACTGCATGTCTGCCTGAAGAGAAGCAACTTGGGAATCAAGGGCCATTTTCTTTTCGATCGTTGAATTGAGTTCCGTCATGATTAAGTCATACTCTTGATTGAGTTTAGACAATTTTGTTTTTGCTACTTGCAGATCAAATTCTAATGTCTTTTGTCCTTCACGTTGTTTTGCAACAAAACTTTCTTTCTGTTCAAAGTTTTGAAGTGAAGCAACGGATCGATATTTTGTTGAAAGTTGATTTAGCTCGGATTCTAGCTGGGAAATAATTTTTTTGTCATAGTGAGATTGATTTGCTTTCGTCATTGCCCTTAACTGCAAAATATTTCCCTGCAATTCCTGTATTCTGAGTCGTGCTTCTTTTGCCTCTGGTTTGTCTAGCTGACTAGTTTGAGGCCCTACATTTTTCCTATTCTCATGCAGCTTTGCACTCAATGCCGATATATTTATTGATTCAACACTCACACTCTGCTGAAGTATTTTGGCTTCATCTTTTAAGCTGGAAATCTTGTTGCTTAAAATAGATTGTTCTTCTAGAGGATTTTCTCCTACTCTTGAATTCATTAGTGCTTGGCTTTCTTTGAGTAAATCTTCCACTGAAGATAACTCTTTCTTAAGTGCGTATTGTCCTATTCTTACACGTTCATTTTCTATGGCAGGAATAAGATGCTTCAGCAGCAAGTGTGGAATCGTTTTATCAGCACTTGTGACAACCAAATTAAATCGATCTTCCATTAAACCGTTTTCAATGTGAATATTTTCATTCAGTACAGATACAAGACTAGATGAATTCAACACCTTATTAGAGCCAAGAAAAGTACTAAATTTAAACGTTGAGTCCGCAACAAGGCTTTCTGCTACTTTGTTAAGAAATGCCCTGTTTTGAACATTCAAACGAAGCTCTTCAAGAGTAATTAAGTTTTCATTGGGAGTGGGCATAAAGCTCTGCTTTTCTTTGCTTACAAAGTTTTTAGGAAAAACCTTAATCGGTGCAGATGCTGAGTAAATCACTGGTCGTGTGAGCGTGAAAAAGACTACGCTTGCGATAAAAAACAATAGCCCCAAAACTGACAAGGATCTATAGCGTGCACTTAAACAAAGAATCATCTTTAAATCGATGATTGTGCTCTCGTTTAATAGACGCTGAAGCTTTGCCATTAGAAAATTCCAAATAGTTTTTTCTTTTTAACCGGTTCCGCTGGATTGGTAGAATCAAACATGACACCATTAAGATTAATATTGTAATTACTAAAGAAATTTTTAACTGATTCTACCTGTTTACTCGAAGTTGTATTCTGAGTGATGATAATGTTCATCGATTGATAAAAGGTAGATATACGGTAGTGAAAATGTGGGTGCTCCTTCATCTTCTCCATCTCTGGTATATCCCATAAAATGATGTCGTAATTATCTAGAATTTTTTTGACTTCAATTTCAAACGTTTTAATAAACTCTTGATCATAATAAATTTTCGTAAATTCACTATAGTCGATGAAGTCAAAGTGATGATGAAATGATTTATAACGAACAGAGTTTGTAATCGTTTCACCCACAAAAACTTTTGATGATGAATCGTTCACGAGCTCTGTAAATATGCCTTGTGTGAGATGATCTGAGATAACAGCTATTTTATAATCTGCATTCTGATCAAAGAAGCAACACAGACCCAAAATTGTTCTCTGCTGAGAATTTTTGTATCCAGTTGAAGTGAATGCAAAGTTTCTCACTCCCTTCTGGGCCTCTTGCAGAAAGTTTTTTCCAATTTTAAAAAGCTCTTCATGGTTTGAGATTCGATAAAAATAATCTGCTAATTGATCTCGTTTAGATCTTGCAGAAACGTCACTATCAACTTCTTCAATTTGTTTTAATTTGCTTGCTGCTGTCATAAAACATCCCACTTTGTTTAGCTGCTCTAAACATTTTTCGGAATAACTCTAATTTTTATTGAAATGTATTAAGACTTTGTTAGGAGGGAAAAAATTGCTTAACCGAACTTAGGTACTTCACCAATGAAGTCAAGATTTCCAAATTTAGATTTTAAATCGTCTTCTCCGTAAATCTTATCATCATATAAGAAGCGAATAATAATAGAAAGTATGTGCAGGAATAGAGTTATAGAGAAGCTAAAAATGATGATTTTCAGATATGAGGATTGACGATATTCCGTTGCAAATGGATTTGAATCCTCAAAAAACACATCCGATGTCATAGTCGCACTTATCAACTTAAGCGACATTTGTTTCGCTTCAAGGTTTTTTAAAAATTCCATATCTGACTTCAGGCCAACTACTTTATTTTCATTCTCAATCTTTTTCTCGAGTAATTCACCTAGTT
The DNA here is from genome assembly GCA_946480715.1 of uncultured Bacteriovorax sp. The sequence goes on from CAMLKK010000030.1 coordinate 26,348, forward strand.
CTTGCTTAGCTTGATCTAGATCGGCATTGATCTTGGCCATTTTAGTTTTCGAGACTTGATAATCAAATTCAAAGTCGCTTGTTTTTGTTCTTTGATTAGCTGCAAATGAATCTTTGAGCTCGATATCTTTTCTCTTTTTGTCAGCTGGTAACTGCTTTTGTATGGCCGCTTTCTCAGCTTGAAGTTGCTCTATAATTAGATTGTCAGCTGCAGTTCGCTTATCAGCCGGGATATTTGAGAGAATGATAATGTTCTGTCTAATCTCAGCGAGTCTTGCCTGGCTCTTTTTTAATGTCTCTACTTCAATTGATCCCAGTCCCAAGTTTGAGATTGTGCTTTTTTTGTTTTCATTTAATTTTGATTCAAGTGATGAAACATTCGAGAGTTCCTGGCTGGAAGATTGTTGCAACATTCGAATGCGATCTTTTAATTCTGCAATCCCATTTTGGATTTTTTCTTGTTCTTCCAGCGTAGTATACCCATCTATCTTTTGAATCAAGGAACGGCTTTCTTCAATTAGACTTTTTACGCTATCGATCTCTTTAATGATTTGGTATTTACGAACTTGAATGCGATTGATTTCGATAGTTTTTGTAAGATGGTCTGTCAGTGTTTGCACCGTTTTCTTGTTAACTGCTTTTACATTTAAAACAAATCTATTATCTGTAATACCAGGTTCAAGCACATAAAGCTCTCGAAGACTATTTATCAGCGTTTCTGTAATACATTTTTTTTCGCTTCTGCATTTAAGTGAAATTTCTTTTCCATAGAAACTATTATTCATCTTAATAGAACCAAAGTTCATTTCAGGAAATGCGGGATCACTTATTATCGATTCTGCTAATAGTTTTAAATATGAGTAGTTTTCCAGAGAAATTTTAAGTTCATTGAGACTAAGACCATTTCCATCTCCACCCATCATCATCTGAGTTGGATTTGTTGGTCCCAAAGGTTCTTGGCTAACAGCTTTCAATGGAATATTTAAAGCGTAAATCACTGGCTGGTTGAAATAGTTGTATGTAAAAAAAGCTGCAAAGAAACCTAACGCCAACAACAAGTGAGAGCGATAGCGTTTCGTTAGTCTCCAGAGGAGACCGAAATCCACGATCGTGTTCTCGTTTAGAAGTTGGTTGAACTTACTCATTAGCCGAACAACACTCCTTTAACTGGTACATTGAAACAGTTGTAGTATTCTGCTGTTTTGTTAATGGCCTTTGATTCTGTTGCACCTTTTTCAACAACCATTGTTATTGAATTCAGTTTTCCTAAAACCGAGAGGAAAACCTGCTGAAAACGATCATTGGTATTACCTGTTGGTAAACTCCACAACACGGCTGAAAAATGATTATGAATAAATTCGAGCTCAGTTTTAGCAAATTCTTTTTCTGTAGAAATCAACTGCCTGTGATCCACAAAACACAAATCACCCCATTCCCATGATTTCCAGCTTAAGAGCTGACCTTCCTCAAACTTCATACGGTGGTGATCAAAATCAGAACTTGCCATATCTTTTGCAACAACAAGAACTGGTTTCTTTAGCGAATGCTGGATAAAACTCGCGTAAACCAGCAACATTGATTCGCTTCCTTGTTTTACATGTGAAGCAAAACCAAAATGCTTCTTACCCTTTTCGATATCGCTCAGAAATGAATGTCCCACTTTGTAAACGGCTTCTGGATTTTGCAATCGCAATTCAAAGAAAGGAACGACCTTTGTTTTTTCTTCCTTGATTTCAACCGCCACTTGCTGCTCGAGTTTGGCCTCTTGAACAGTCTCTAGCTCAAGGGTTAGCTCATGTTCAGCTTCCACGCTTTCAAGTTCGAGCGTAATCAACTGCGTTTGCGGCTCAACTGGAATTTCTTCAAATTTCTCAACCACCACATCTTCATTTGAAATATTGTTTAAACGAAGTAGTGCTGCTTCTGGTATATTAAAAACAAGTGGAGAGGCAACCTTCACTCTCGGTCTGATCAATGTCTTTTGATTATGTATAAACAGAGAATCGCTCATGAAGCCTCCTCGATATCAAGAACTCTCGTCATTTCACTGGAGATCTTTTCTTGGATGTCTTTCGATTTTTCTAAACCTTTAGCAATTAACTTATATGTTTTGACGTTGTTGCTTGTTAATTGCTCAACCGCTGCGAACAATCCTCTTCGATCATAAGGGAAAACTTTCAATCCCGTTTCCTGACTTTGCACGAGCTCCGCCGCTCCCCCTAAACATGTAGAGATAACAGGAATTCCCGCTTCAAATGCTTCAAGTATAACCCTGCCGAATGGTTCTGGTTTGAGCGAGTAATGAATGAGACAGTCAATCTCATTGAAAAGAATTTCTGGTTCTTTATTCCCTTCGAAACTTAGAATTTCAGAAGGAAATTTTTCAGCTAATTTTCTTAATTGATCAGTGTAAGATGAATGCTCACCTGAAGTTTTGTATATATCTGCACCATATATTTTAACTTTTTCAACACCAAGATCTTTCAATTGATCTTCAAAGAGCTTTGTCCATAAAACCATTTCATGAACACCTTTCCATGGCGCCATCATGGAAACGACACCAATTGTTTTAACACTTCTTCTTGTATCTCTTACGTTGAGAGTTTCACCCACTGGATTGTAAATGACATCAATAGAGTTATTTCTCCATGGCGATCGATCCAAACTTTGTTTAACGGAGTTTGAATTACATACAAAACTCAGCTGTCCAGACATTTTGGCCGTAAGTATTGTCCAAATTGCATTCGTTTTTTTAGAGTTATAATAATAGTCTCGCAAATGCCATATGACTTTTCCCTCAAACTTCGAAAATAAGTTTTGAGCAAAGAAGAGAAAAGCCGCTTTGTTTCCATTTAAATAAACTGATTGAAATTTTTCTTCGTCATTCCAGAGTTTCGTTTTAAAAAGAAGGTTAAATGCCGACCATATATTTTTTAGGCTCATTTTCGTTTGGGTTCGGGAAAATGAATAGATCGCAGCAGGGTAATCATAGTAACGGATATTGGTAAACCCTTGCGCGCGTATAAAACTTTCGAGCTTAATACTTTCGCTCAACCGCGGAATGAAGTATGTGAACGCTTCATGGTTTTGAGTCGCAAGTTGATGTACGAGACTTCTCTCAGCACCACCAACTTCATTTGTGTTCATTATCACTGCAATCTTTCTCAACCAGCCCTCCTTTTTTCAGTCAACACTGAAAAGAAGCGCTTGTATTCGCTTAATGAATGAGACGTTCTTGTATGCTCAAAACAATCAATCGCCATTTTGTAATATTGGTACTCATTTTCACGAGTGAAAAGGTTCTGAACAGTCTTATGGCTTGTTGAAGAGATAACCCAACCTGTATCACCATGATGAACAGATTCTGGAAGTCCGCCCGTGTTCATCACAATACTTGGAGTTCCAAAGCGTGCTGCCTCCAGGACTGTTAATCCAAAACCTTCGTAAAAGCCTTTATGCGAATGATCCAATGAAAGAAGTAGATTGTAGTGGGCCGACTGATAAGCCTCGTCTCTCGCCTGATCAGAGCTGTCTGAGAGCTCTCTAATTGTAATCTTCGACGATGATAGGCCTGAACCTTTTGGTACAAGCAACTCAACGATTCTACCAGTAACTTCTGTAGCGTGTTCACAAAACTCAACAGCACCTTTTAAGTTTTTATGGGGAACATTTCTAGCGATGCTTGCAAACACCATATGATTGCGGATTTCTTTCTTTATAAATTTTGCATCACTCGTATCAATACAATTATGAAAAACTAAATCACGTGAATAATCCACGTTGAATCCGCGCTCAACACATTTATCTTGCGTGGCCTTTGATATAAAGACATTTAAGTATGACGACTCTAATTTTTCATAGAGTTTTCTTTTGAATATTTTTTTGTAGATACGTTTCAGAGGATTTGGAGATGTCATCAAAATTTCAGAGCCATGAATGAAATTAATCATTTTTTCATGACCATTTTTTGAAGCCCATGCAAATTGCGGATGAACGTTTATGATGAGCGAATACTTTGAAAAGTCCATTGAGGTTTGACGAAGCTGTTCGAAATTTTTCCAATGAAACAATTCATACGGAAGCCCTAAGTCTTGCAGAGACTTTTCAATGTTCGCTGTAAAGGTCGACAATCCACCTAACTGCGGAAAATAATCAGATGTCGTAATTAAGATCAACATCCCTCCTGGACGTAGTACCTCACATTTAATTTTAACTGATTATGATAGTGACTTAGAGTCGGGCAAATTAATCCTCTTTAGGGTATTGATTAAATTCGTATGAGAATCAACCTGCAACCAAATAGAAGATATCTTTGAAGTGGAAAATTTTGCCGGGCTAATTTTTAGGAACGAAGAAGTAATTTAAAAATTTATAGTCTTCTTTTGGTACTGATGTTTTTTCCAGTTTATCTCCGTTAATAAAATATCCATCGTAGCCTAGAGTATTTAGAAAATGCATTACATTCTGTGATGAAGATCCATTTTCAACAAGGCATGGATCATTCAATTCGATACAAAGTATAGGTTTGTATTTCACTAAAAATTTCTCTGCGCCTCTTAAGGCCTTTTCTTCAAAACCCTCAATATCCATTTTAAGAAGTGAAGGTTTTGTTTGTTCGAACAAACCGACTTCCATCAGGTGATCAAGTGTTTCACACTTAGCGGATACTTTTTTAAATCCTTCGAGGGGTGTATTTGTTCCGGCAATTCTTCCCCACCCTGATTCATCCATAGGTGGAACTGCAAATTCAACAACGCCCTCTTTGTCAGATAGGCACATTTCAAAGAGTTTTAAATTTTTTAGATTGTTCAGGTCGCTATTTTTTTTAAGAAATCGAACATTGTTTGGGTTCGGTTCAAATGCAATAACTGGCAACGTAGGAAATTTGTGAGCGAGCATTAAGCTGAAATAGCCAATATTGGCTCCGATATCGATAAAAGAAGATGCATTTTTGGCAAATTTAAGAATATGCTTTTCGGTTTCCAGCTCATGGCTTTTTTTTGCGAAAATCCTTCTTTGAATTCGATCTGCTAAATACAAATCCAGTGCAAGACCTGTCCACGTTGTTGTCTCCATCGACTTTTCTCTAACAAAAGAATGATAATACTTCTCTAGCAAAAAGAGTTTGCCTTTAAAGTTAGGTAGCTTGGACATTTGATCATAAAAAGCATTAAGCATTAATTCTTTCCTATTAAATTTTCAATATCACGTGCTTGTCTTAAACCTATGATCTCAATATCAAATTTACCTTTCAACTCCCGAGCTGTTTTTTCCGATGTGACAACTCTTTTGTAATTCAATTGTGCCATCTCTTTAATTCTCATTTCCATTTGAGGCACTGATCGAACTTCGCCGGTTAGTCCCACCTCTCCAACAAAAATGGTACTGGAATCAATCGGTTTTCCCCTATATGAACTAAGGAGAGAGGCGATGATGGCGAGATCTGATTCACGAGATGTTAGCTTCATCCCACCCACAACATTTAGATAAATATCATTAAAACCTAAAGGTAACCCAAAGTATTTCTCGATCACTGCAACCATCATCGAAAGGCGGTTGTTATCTACTCCTTGAGTAGTACGTCTTCCATTTCCAAATTTATTATCGACAACCAAAGCCTGTATTTCCACAAACAGGGATCGCGAACCTTCTATGATACAAGTAAGTGATCGCCCAAATGATTCTTTAAGTTGATCATCAAGAAAATACTGAGAGGGATTTTTTACTTCTTCCAATCCATTTTCTCGCATCTCGAAAATTCCAACCTCATTGGTATTTCCAAAACGGTTTTTCATGGCCCTGAGAATTCTATATTGCCCGAATTGATCACCTTCAAAGTAAATCACAGTATCAACCATGTGTTCGAGAATTTTTGGACCTGCAATTGAGCCTTCTTTCGTAATGTGACCAATAACAAAACAAGTTATGCCGTTTGCCTTAACATGATTCATGAGCTCATAAGTGACTTCTCTAATTTGAGATACAGTTCCTGGTGCAGAATCAATTTCAGAAGAGGTTGTTGTTTGAATGGAATCAATAACTAGAAATCTTGGCTTTAATTTATTTATCTGTTCTAAAATTTTTTGCCAGTTCGTTTCATTGTAAATATAGAAGTTGTTGTTATTAACTCCAATGCGTTTTGCTCTTTCAGCAACCTGGCCAGTTGATTCTTCACCACTTGCATACAAGACTACTGCATCTGTGTAAGCTTGAGAGAGTTTCCCCATAACACTTGTAAGCAAAGTCGATTTTCCAATCCCCGGCTCGCCACCAATCAAGATTAATGAACCCGGAACAACTCCACCGCCAACAACACGATCAAATTCATTCATTCCCGAACTTACTCGAAACTGTTGTTGCAAAACAATTTCATTCACTAGTTTAGGTGATTCTGAATTTTGCGTTGTTCTTTTGTGGGCGCGATTAAGATCTTTCGCTGCCACTGAAGTTTCTTCAACAAAAGCATTCCAAGAGCCACACTCTGGACACTTCCCCATCCATTTGCTTGTTTGATAAGAACAATTTTGACAAATGAAAGTGGATGTCTTTTTGGCCATTGTTCGTTTTCCTATTTCATGAGTTTCATCAACTCAGCTTCAGTTATGATTTTTATTTTTAAATCGAGTGCCTTTTTAAACTTACTCGAGCTTGGATCTGTTTCATTAGAGACCAAAATATCTGTATTTTTTGATACAGATGAAACAACAATCCCGCCGGCTTCTCGAATCATATCTTCAACCACGGGGCGCTTTTCTGAAAGAGCACCTGTGATACAAAGTTTTTTACCGGTAATGGCCGTTTCTCTCGTCTCTTCAACTTCAAACTCAAAACCAACTTCAATCAATCTATCGATTAAAGAATGCTTTTCCTGCAAACTATGTAAGAAATCAGCTGCCGATTTTTCAGCAAATCCTTCAATGCTCATTAGTTTTTGCAGATCTAGGTCTTTTATCTTTTCTATTGAATCAAAACCAGCTCTCACGACCTTTTCACATTTATTATATGCACCACCCGAAATTCCAAGCGCAGACAGAAATGTGATGAGATCTACTTGTTTCGTTTTTTGAATACCATCAATTAATTTTGCGCTTAATTTGTCTTTAACCTTATCTATTTTCATAAGGTCACTGGCCTCGAGCAGATAAAGATCTGGAATATTTTTTACCAAACCAGCATTAATCAACTCTTCTAATCTCTTGCCACTAAGGTCTTCTATGCCAATCTTCTGAATGAAGTTAAGGATAACTTCTTTGTTTTTACCCGGGCACTCGGGATTCACGCAGAAAATTCTGATATCTACTATTTCAACTTTTTTCTCACAGCTTGGGCAATAATGAGGAACCACGAACGGATTTTTAGATGATTTTACGACCGACAAAAATTTCGGAATAACTTCTCCGGAGCGGATAATTTCAATTGTATCACCGGCCTTAAGTTGGTTTTGTTGAACCAACCCAAAGTTATGAAGGGTTACTCTCGAAATCATGGCGCCTGAAAGCTCAACCGGCTCCACTTCACCCACCGGAGTGAGAATTCCATTACGTGAAACAGACCATGTGATTTCTTTAATTGTCGTTGTCTTAGATTCACCCTGAAATTTAAAAGCTAGCTTATAGCGCGGGTGATGAGACGTTTCTCCAAGCTCTTCGTGCAAAGCCATTTTATTATAAGTAAAAACAATTCCATCAATCTGAAACTCACCTTCACTCATAAAGTGACGAGCGTGATCGATAACTTTTTCCAGGGTCTTTACGCCCTTATGAACTTCATATTCAGGAATGGTGAAACCTAAGTTTTCCATCCTAGTAAATTTTTCTTCTTCGAGTTTAATTGGTTCATCACTAATATAATCGAATGACATGAATTGAATGTATCGGCACAATTCCAGATTATCTTTTCGTCCCATCAGACCAGCAACAATGTTCCTTGGGTTAGTGGGTTTTTCCAGCCCCATGCTAACCATTTCGGTTGAAAGGTGAAAGAAACTCTCTTCATCGCAATAAAGCTCACCGCGAATTTCAATTTTATTTTTGTTGTTTATCAACTTCGGTACGGAGTTTACCCACAAAACTTTCGGCATAATGTTTTCACCGTAAGTTCCATCTCCGCGCGTTTTAGCCTTTGAAAGTTTTCCGTCCTCATAGATAAGTGAACAACTGATACCGTCGAGTTTCATTGTCGAAAGAATTTCTTCTTTTCCCATCCAACCTACAAGATCATCAAGGACATAGGTTTTTTCAAGAGAAAGCATTTTTTTATCATGCTTAATTTTATCGCTTGCGGATGTTGTCGATCCCACAACACTCAATACTGGATTCTGGGGATCGATAGATTTTAATTCTTCTTCAAGTTGATCGTATTCATGGTCTGATATTTCTGGTCGGCCCTGATAATAGAGCGCTTTATGCTTCAAGATTTGCT
>CAMLKK010000031.1 GCA_946480715.1 uncultured Bacteriovorax sp.
AAGACATCACGATTGTTCGTGGTTACAAAAAAGAAGCTTTCAAATTTCCTAATGTTAAGTATGTGGATAACGACCAATATGAAACGACAAGTGAACTTTCATCGCTGATGCTTGCTAAAAAAGAAATCGTAGATAATACAATTATTTCTTACGGTGACATTCTTTATCGCAAGTACATACTTTCGCGTTTAATGGAAGAAAAAGGCGATATCACGATTGTTGTTGATGCTTCTCTAAGCGAACGCACACCGGACTACAAAGGTGACTTCGTACTTTGTTCACGAAAGCACAGTACGAAATTCAACGAAGCATCAGCAGAACTTCGTGGAATTAAGTTTGCTCAGTATAACGAAAGCAAAGAAGCAGACGGTGAATGGATCGGTCTCGTAAAAACGAATAAAGTGGGATCGGAAATTCTTGTGAAAACATTGGATGAATTAGCAACAACTCCAGAATTTAATAAACTTAAACTTCCAGACTTGATGAACAAGCTGCTTGAGAAAAAAGTGAAAATCAATGTCATGTACATTGATGGACACTGGATGGATGTTGACAGCTACGCTGACGTCTCTAAAGGACAAAAATTCTAGTGACGTTAGTACTCAGAAAACTTTCACTACAAGACGAAGAGGCCTTTAAAGAAGGCCTCGAGTTGTTTTCTGATATGGAAAGTGATTGGTACAGTTTTGTCTGGCAAAAGGGAATGAGTTGGGAAGAGCATTTAAAAATTCTCGATGACCGTTTTCATGGGGAAGGCTTAAGACCAGGACATGTTCCAGATTCAATGCTGTATGCTTTTGTTGATGGTAAAATTGTTGGGCGTTCTAGTATTCGTCATGAATTAAATGAATTTCTCTCGCGCAAAGGCGGACATATTGGATTCGCAGTGGCCACTCCATTTAGAAAGAAAGGTCTAGCTACAGAAATTTTAAAGCAGTCACTCATATACTGTCGTGATGTTTTAAAGCTTGATGCTGTTCTTATCACGTGTGATGATGACAATTTGGCTTCTGCCCGCACTATTGAAAAAAATGGTGGTGTGCTTGAAAACAAAGTTGTTAACGAAAATGAAAAAATTGCGACTAGAAGATATTGGATAACACTAAATTAAAGGATGAATGTATATGATCACAGCAGATAAATTTTTAACTCCAGCTCGTGAATTAGGTTTTAATTTTTTTACAGGGACTCCTTGTTCATATTTAAAACCGTTCATCAATTATGTTATCGATACTGATGGTTTCGATTTCATCGATAGTGTAAACGAAGGCGACGCTGTGGCCATCGCTGCAGGAGCGACAGTTGCTGGTAAAAGAGCTGTTGTTATGTTTCAGAACTCTGGATTAGGAAACGCCGTTAATCCTCTGACGTCATTAACGTATACTTTTAATATTCCCATCATGGTCATCACAACGTTGAGAGGCGAAGTGGGAGGAGCTCCCGATGAACCTCAACATGAATTGATGGGGCAGATTACACTTTCAATGCTTGAAACAATGAAAATGAAATGGGCCTTCTTTCCACAAACAGATGAAGAAGTTATGCCGGCCTTAAAAGCAGCTGACGAATACATGAAACAAACAAATCAACCGTTCGTTTTCGTCATGAGAAAAGATGATGTTGCTGATTGGAAATTACAAAAGAAAGCTGCTCCTTCGAAAAAAGAGATTGCCATCCATCACGAAGATAAATTTGAACTTGATTACAATGACCGTATTCAAAGAACTCCACTTTTAGAAGCTGTTCAAGAATGTTTAGGTGATGATGTTGCGGTTATTGCGACCACTGGGAAAACTGGTCGTGAACTCTATGAAGTAGGTGATCGTGAAAACCAATTCTACATGGTTGGTTCAATGGGGTGTGCACTTGCCTTCGGTTTAGGGATCGCTCTTTCAAAACCAAAAAAGAAAGTTGTTGTTCTTGATGGTGACGGTGCTCTTCTTATGAGAACTGGGTCAATGGCGACAGTAGGCGCATATAAACCAAAAAATCTTATCCATATTCTTATCGACAATGAAGTTCATGATTCAACTGGTGGTCAAGGAACAGTAACTGGCGGAGTTTCTTTCGGCGCAATCGCGAAAGGATTCGGTTACACTAATGTTCTAGGGACTGATAAATTAGAGGTGATGAAAGAGCAGTTGAAGAATTTAAAGAATGCAGAAGCTGGACCGGTTTTCTTTCACGCAAAAACGAAGAAAGGATCACCTGAAAAGTTGGGGAGACCTAAAGTTACTCCAGCTGAAGTAAGTGTTAGGTTCTCCCGCTTTATTCAAAAATAATTATTCAGCTTTGTTGCAACAGCCGTAAACAACTCTTCCACCAACGTTATCGATCATAATGTGGTGAGAGTAAATGTTATCGCTCATTCCATCGTTACATTCACCAGCGATAACTGAAGCTGTTTGGTCTTTTGTTCTTACGATGAAAGCGTAGTCTTCACCTACACCTGCAGCCGTTTCTCTAGACATGATCTTCGATGTTGATTGAGTTTCGAAATCATCAATAGAAAGTTCTGTTTTTGTGATTTTAGCACCCCAAAAAGGCTCAGTACCAAAACACTCATATTCAGAAGCAAAAGAAGAAGCAGATAAAGTTAAAAGAATTAAAGCAATTGTTGTTTTCATGTGTGTATTCCTCCAAAGAATCAAAGTAAGGACTTTCTACCAAGAATCCAGATGACATGCTAGACACCGTGAAAAAAGGTAGATAGTTTTAAGATCATTACCAATGGGAGATGTTTATGATTCAGCCAAAACGCAATATTTTACTTAATCCAGGGCCTGCAACGACTACGGACTCTGTAAAAAATGCCATGGTTGTGCCAGATATTTGCCCTCGCGAGCTGGAGTTCGGGGAGCTTACGCTTTCAGTGCGAGATGACCTTATTAAGATCGCACATGGTGAAAAAAACCACACTTGTATCATGCTCACATCTTCAGGAACTGGGGGCGTTGAGGCCTGTTTAACCTCAGTTGTTCCTCAGGATAAAAAAGTCCTTATTATCAATAACGGGGCTTATGGCGAGCGTATGCAGGCGATCTGTGATGCATACGGGATCAATCATATCGATTTAAAAATCGAATGGGGAAAACCAGTAGAAATATCTGCAGTCGAAGAAATGATCAAAAAACATCAATCAGAACTTTCACATGTGGCCTTCATTCATCATGAAACAACAGTCGGGATTTTGAATCCTCTTAAAGAAATTTGTACGCTTGCACATAAATATAATCTTGAAAATATCGTCGATGCGATGAGCTCATTTGCGGGAATCGATATTGATGTTGAAAGAGATAATGTTGATTACCTCGTTTCTTCTTCAAATAAATGCATTCAAGGTATGGCAGGAATTAGTTTTGTCATTGCAAGATTAGATTCACTTAAAAAAACGGCCGGCATTAAACGCAATTTCTATTTCAACTTACTTGCTAATCACGAATACCTTAACAAAAATAAGCAATTTCTTTTCACACCTCCAGTGCAAACACTCTATGCTCTAAGACAAGCAGTGACTGAATATCTAAAAGAAGGTGAACATAATCGCATTCGTCGTTATGCTTCGATGTATGATGTTATGAAAAAGAAAGTGAAAGAACTTGGATTTAAATTTTTAGTTGAAGAACAACATCATTCAAAACTTCTCACAGCGATTCACGATCCAGCGAGTGCGAATTATTCATTCAATGAAATGCATGATTATCTTTATGAAAGAGGATTTACAATTTACCCAGGAAAAGTGGGTAACATTAATACATTCAGACTTTCCAACATCGGCGAGATTTACCCCGCCGACATTGAAGATTTTCTTAAAGTCTTTGAAGAGTATCTAAGACTCAAAAAAATCATCTAACTTAAAGTTGTGGGCTTACTCCAACGGCGATAACTCCAACAATAAGACATAAAATAATAATGTCGATTTTTGTGATTTTAGTCCATAGCATAATATTCCCCTTGGTAAAGATCATCCTTCTCAGTTGATTCTAACTTCTGTGGGATCCGTGCCCAATCTTGTCCAAGGTATCCAAACACCAACCAGTAAATCCTGTCTCCCATGCCGCCCAATGAAAAATGGGCGTGATAGATGACGAAAACTGGCAAATGCGAGAGGAGAAATAAACCGATTATTTGTCGTTGCGGTTTATTTTCACTCAATCCTTTTATGGAGGCGATAATCATCATGAGGTATGCAATGAACGACATGATGAATAACGGATACCCTCCAATAACCCCTGAAGACACAAACAAATTGTGGGGGTCCTTGAACGAATTGTAGCCTTCAACTTCTATGCCATTTTCTGAACCGTCTAAATACTTATAAAGCAGTCCCAAACCGAAATAGGGACTCTTCTCAAACATATTTATGCCCCGAGTGACCTCTTCCATACGGGTCTGAATTCCATCTTGGGCCGGACGCATTCCAAAGCTCGCTTTTCCCGTTGTGATTTCATACATAAATTGCGAAACGGGAGCGCCCACTAAAAGAACTGAAATCAAAAAACATGAAAGAAACGTAAATTTAAAAAGACGAACTGATCTTTTCTTCGAACCAAAAATAAGAATGGCCACAAACGCCGTTATAGCGATTGTTACGAAGGCCGCTTTGGTTGATGTCAGGAGGACGACAACTCCCAAAATAAGCAACGTGAGCAGCTTTAAAAGAGTGTTATCTTTGATAGTCCAGGGTCTGTCTTCGAAGACTCGTGGAATATAAAAAATGAAAGCTGTCGTACTAGCTGTTACCATGTGCGGAATGTGTTTAAAAAAGCCTACAAATCGTCCACCGCGAAACATAAAAGGATAAAAGAAAGGCAGACATAAGAAGCTTGTAACAACTAAATAAGTACTGATCGTTCGCACCCAATAAATAAGTTTTTCTAAAGGAAATACGGCAGGAAGAATAAGACCGTAAACGAAGATGAGCATGATCGCCATTCCCAATCCACCAATTTGCACCAAAGGTGAATAGGTCACATTGATTAACGTGATTTGAAAAAGTGTTTGAATGGTTAGAACGGCCATAAGAGTAAAGATAAAAATTTTGTAATAGTAATTCATCGCGATGTTTTTTCTATTTTTCACCCAATAGGCAAAAAGAATCAAAGCGATGATGGCCTGCAATCCAAAATTAATAAAAGGATGCAGACCATATTGAAAAATAAATGGCGGAATTGAATAGGGAATGATTTGCGCCCATTTTAAAGAAACTTTTGACGCAAAAATGAGCACAATAAGAGTTACGCAGCAAACTTCAATCAGTTTGCTGACGGAAATTTTTTTCATGCTTAATCCACTTTATCATGTATAAGAACTGCGGTAAGTACGGCAGTAAGAATGACTGAGACAATAGAGATCATTCTGAAAGAGTCGTTACTCACAAGTGGCTCTTTGTTCTTAATCAAAACGATATCATTAGACATTAACGTGTAATCATCTTTTGCACCATTTTGAAGAACTTCTTCGAGATTGAGATTTAAACTTTTAACACTTTCACCATTAGGAGTTTTTAAATCTCTACTGTCATTGCCAATGACGATGTTTTCCAAGTCAGCTTCATTAGTAGTTCCGCCGGCGAGTGAAAGAAGTGTTGTAAGTTTCATTGTTGCAGGCACGTGATAGAGACCCGCATTTTTAACAGCACCAAGAAGACGTATGGGAATGAGTTGTTGATTGGGATATGACTCAAAAATAAATTCTGAAGGAGAGCTTAAATTGTACTTAGAATTTTTATTCGTTTCGGCTTGAACAGCAAACGTTGTGTTGGTAAGTAAAGTGAAGGCGATGAGGCTGATAAGGATCGAACGCATTTTTTGGTCTCCTTTTTAGTCACGACGACTGGGCACGAATTGATAGCAAGAATGTGATCGGAAATAAACAGTAAAAGAGAGAAAAAAATGAATCACGCAGAAGAGATCAGTCTTAACCAAGTTCTTCAAATTTTCACTCGCCGCTGGAAGTATCTACTTCTTTTGGCCTTAGTATTTTCATTAGGAGCATTGGTAAAGCATAAGTACTTTCCGATGTATCCAGGAACAGGCAAGTTGATTATAAAAGACCAAAGAAATAGTCAACTGCAACTATTGCTGAGCACAGTCGGAGCAGCTGCGGATGTCACTGGAATTGATACAAAAGGTGATGATCTTGTAGCGCGTGCAGAAATTGTTTTAGATACACATGAGTTCTATGTTGCTCTTGCAGAGAGACTTCTTAAAAATCAGCAACGAAGCATAGCAGTCGAGCAATATCTCAGTCGCTTCAAGAGATCGATGGCGAATCCTGAATATATTCACGAAGTGGCCACTCATCTTTCTGGTCTTATTACCTTTAGTGCAAGTAAAGGAGGAATTCTCACAATCAATGCTAAAACTAGCAACCGTGAATTCTCAACTGTTCTTGTAAATGAAACATTAGAAGAAGCGAAAAAAAATATTGTTGATCGCGAATTAAAAGATCTTAATCAAGCGGAAATTTATTTCATGTCTGAGATTGCCAATGCTCGATCGCGTTTGGATATGATTGAAAATTCCACAGTTAAAAAACTTCAGAAGAATCAGATTCTCTCTGTCGATGTTGAAAAGGGTGATAGCTCAAAATACATCAGCGAATTAAAAAAGAGCATCAACGACATTCGCATACAAATCGCTAATAACGATAGTCGAATTAAAGCACTCAATAGCAGAATCAATGCTGGCATGGCCGGTGAAGTAGGTGTGATTAGTAAATTCAATGAAGCTTCTCAAATTAAAATGCTGGAAGATGAAAGCCGCGAATTAGGAATCGAATTAAAAACGTATCAGAACTATCTTAGAAATTTTGAAATTCAAAAAACTGGTCTTGTTCCGTTTCAATACGAAATTCAGAAAATGAACGCTAATCATGATTTCGAATATAAAGTCTACGCTAACTTAAACGAAAGTTTAGCTCGCGTAGGTCTTCAGAAAACTTATGTAAAAAATAAAGTGGATATTCTTGAGAAAGAAAGATTATCTAAAGTGCGTTCATCACCATCTATCATCATAATGATGTTGATTGCTCTGTTGATATCTCAAGTGATCGGAATGTTCAGCATCTATATTTATGAATTGTTTAAACCATCTGAAGTGGGCGTGGTGATCTAACCACGGCTTCTCCTGAAATTTTTATCTGCCCATCTTCACCGCGCGCTTCAGTGATGAAGGTGCCGATGGGTTTTCCTTCTTTAACCGCGATAAGCTCTAATTTAAGAATAATAGTTTCACCTAAATAAATGGGTGCGTGAAATTTAAAAGTCTGATTGAGATAAATAGAACCCGGTCCTGGAAATTTATTAGCAAAAAGACTAGAGAAAAGTGAAGCTGTTAACATTCCGTGAGCGATTCGACCTTTAAAGCCTTGTGCTTTAGCCGCTTCATCGTCAAAGTGAACGGGATTAAAATCACCTGAAAATGTAGCGAAATTTTGAATATGTTCTGCCGTTATGGTAACTTTCTCTTCATAAATATTTTGTGTGTTCATTTTTTCTTCCGGTAGTTCCAGCTGTGATTAATCGTATTATTGCCATTTTGTTTACTTCTTTTATTTTCACCTCTGCATTTGGTTATGAAAAGCAATTTCTTCTCACAGACATTTTGAGCGATCATGTTATCCGCATCAAAAAACTTCAACCCCACGTAGAAGTCGTCTCAGGGGATTTACTCGCGATATTCTCTCATGAGACTAAAAATATTATTGGTTACGCACGCGTAGAAGTTCTTCTCGAAAGTGAAGACATTTATACGGCCACAGTTCAAACACATAACAAAAGTGCCATTATCCGGCCTGATAATTATCTGGTAAGAATGGATCTCTCAAAACTTGATAACGATATTCCTGCGCGTTTTGATCTGCACTATAACGACAATAGAAAAGTAGCTGCTAAATATCGACCGCTTGTTTATACGGGGCTCTCTCAAGGGTTTACGGCCAGTAACCTGAAAAAAAATGAAATGCTCGCTGGACCTTCGATTCTTAGTTATGGCGTGAGTAATAATCTGCAAGTGAATTCAAACTTGATTTCGACCATGTTCAAAATTCTGAACGTTTCTTTCAAGTCACAGCTTTTTTCAAATGATGACTACGATGTGGCGATTGAAAATGGCTTTCAATATTATCATGAAGAAACGAAAGGCTCATATCAACTAGTGGCCTATCTTGATTCAAATTCAAACTCAAATTTTAAATCTCATTTTAAGTTGAGGATGTTCACCAAAAAACCTCAAGATGAATATCTCTATAACAGTGAAGAATATACCCGTGACTTCAACGTTGAACTTCAACTCTCTTACGGTTACCTGATGTCTAATTGGAATCGATTGATTGTTGGTCCGAAGATCGACGTTAACAAAAAGAAAGTCGGTGGAGTAATAGGTTATTACATCATTGATCGCCAATTCAACACAATGATTGGTGTGACCGCCAACGACTTTTCTGAATTTCGTGTTGGAAAAGACGGCTATCTTATGAACTTAGATTTCTGGTGGCGATTTTAAGGATTGATATCCGAAAAACTTTTTGCTGTTGGATGATCCCCGATGACAACATCATTTTGACGAACGAGTTGAGTTGTCCTCATACCCGCAGAGCGAGCAGCATCTAATTCTTCTTTAATATCTGAGAGAAAAAGAATTTTTTCCGGAGATAGGTTAAGCTCTTTTGCAATTCTGACGTACGATTCAATTTCTCTTTTATGACCAACTTTCGTATCAAAATGATGACTGAAAAGTGGAAGGAGATTTCCAAAAGAAGTGAATTCAAAAAGCAGATGCTGGGCCTTTACAGAGCCTGAAGAATAAACACCTAGAGTGTGCCCTTGATCTTTCCACTCTTTTAATTTTGATTGCACTTCCGGGTAAACATGAGCGACGACATGACCAGAACGGTAACCCGATTCCCAGATATATCCTTGTAACGATTTGAGGGCCGGATGTTTGCGGTCAGCATCGATCCATTCAACGAGTTGAGCACTGTATTCAGAAACGTTTACGGGAACTTTCAGGCCTTCTTGTATGGCCGTTTCTCTGATTTGTTCAAAAGCTTTCTGAACATGTTCAGCTTGTTCGTTCGCTTGTAGATATGCAAGCATGCGCTCACGTGCATAAGGAAATAACACATCATGAACGAAGCTTATCGATGTTGTTGTTCCTTCAATATCAGTTAGGATGTAACTCATGGGTTGTATTTTGCGTCTACGCCTGAATCCGTATAGTGCGGAACCCAGCCCTCAATGTTTGAAAAAATGCGAATCGCTTTCACGAAATATTTTGGAGCAAGATCAAACCAATGACGGAAGTTTTTTGGAACTGACATGAAGTCACCTGCCGTACAAGTCACACCGAGAACTTCACCATTATCCAAATGAAACCAAAAGAGTCCTTCTCCATCAACGAAGAAGCGGATTTCGTCTTCACTGTGACGATGTTCTTTCATGAATTTTTCACGAATAGCTGCGAGGTTTGGTGTTTGAGGAGTGACGTTGATAACGTCAGCTGTAACATATCCATTTTTTTCCATGAAAGGTTTAAGTTCATGTGAATAAGCCGCTAAAATAGTTTCCTGATCAGCATCGTCAGCAAGTTTTGTATTGGCTTCCCATTTCTCAATGAGAATTCCATGTTCGTTGAGAATTTTTTTAATTGTAGAAAAGTCTGTGATCGTCTCATTTGATTGAGCAACAAATAACTTGGCCATATTAACCTCTGTTCGATCTGATGTAATAACGAAAAATATATTCAAAAACTTCCAAGTGGCGTTTAGCTTCTTCTACGCTGTCTCCCCAGACATAAAGTCCATGTCCACGCAGGAGAAGTCCGTAGTTATTTTTTTGTGAGAGAATTGCTGGTTTGATTTCTTCAGCGAGAGCGCGGATATCCTGAGTGTTTTCAAAACATGGAATGTTGATTTCCACATCGTGAGTCTTCACACCTTTGAATCCTTTTAAGAGTTCAAGCCCTCTCATCGTTGCAAACTCTTGTCCAGGGAATAGATCAGCAAACAATAAACCTTCCAGCATATGGCTGTGAAGAACGCAGTTCGCGTTAGTGATTTGATATAGACTCAAGTGAATATCTGTTTCATCTGATGATTTGCGGTTCATCCCAACGTAAGATGGGTGCATTTCACGAGTTTGAAAATAAAGCGGGAGAAAATTGTGTTCAGTGAATTTACTCTTATCAATTCCAGACTCTGAAACGAGAGCGATGTCCGGCGACGTTTGCGAGCGAAGGGAATAGTTTCCTGACGTGGCCGGATTGTGTCCATGAATGTTTAAAATCCTTACCAATTGGGCAAGTTTCTTCATTTCTTCGTGGTCTTGGGCACTAATAATAAACGTCACGTATGTATCCTCTTTCTTTTTTTCCCTTTATAGTAAATCTCTCTTTTTATGGCCATGAGTATGTAGTAAGAAGTAGTAAAAACTACAGGGAAAGCACTATGAAAAAGACAAATATCATCGTCAGTCGTTTTAAAGAATCCATCTTCTCAACCATGACCAAGCTGGCGCTTGAGAATAAAGCGATTAACTTGTCTCAAGGGTTTCCTGATTTCGACGGACCAGAGTGGGTGAGAAAGCTAGCAGCCAACGCGGTCATGTCGGGTAAAAATCAATATGCGCCTTCGATGGGCCTTCTTCCACTTCGAGAAGCTATAGCTGGTAACTACTCAAAATACTATGGTCTCAAATATGATCCTGCCAGTGAGATCGTTGTAACCAATGGGGCAACAGAGGCCATCTTTGCGACCTGTATGGCGCTTCTTAATCCTGGTGATGAAGTACTTGTGCTTGAACCTTTTTATGATTCTTATTTAGCGTCTATTGAAATGGCCGGAGCGAAAGCTATTCCAGTGACGTTGAAGGCACCAACATTTTCTTTTGATGAAAGTGAACTGAAGTTGGCAATTAACGACAAAACCAAAATGCTCATAATCAATAATCCCCACAATCCAACTGGGAAAGTTTTCGAAAAATCTGAAATGCTCACACTTGGAAAGATAGCAATTGAAAACGACCTCTATTTAATTTCAGATGAAGTTTATGAGTTTCTTACTTTTGGTTGCGAGCATATTCCAACAGCGACTTATGAAGGCCTTAAGGAGCGCACGATTACGATTTCTTCAACGGGGAAGACATTCGGTTTGACTGGTTGGAAAGTCGGCTGGGCAGCAGGTCCTGCTGAACTTATAAAGGCCATTCATAACGTTCATCAATTCACAACTTTCTGTGTAGCTACTCCTTTTCAGGCCGCTATGGCCGAAGCGCTTGCGAATATGGATGACTACTTAAAAGAATTTAGAGCGGACTATACAGCGAAACGAAATAAGCTTATTACCGGTTTAAAGGCCGCTGGATTTGATATCATTGAGCCTCGCGGAACATACTTTGCTCTTGCTCGTTTAAAAGGTAATGATACAGATGTTGAGTATTGCAAAAAGCTGATTGTGGAAAAAAAGGTAGCAACAATACCCACCTCCGCTTTCTACTTAAAGAGCAACGAAGGTGAGAAATTGATTCGTTTTTGTTTCGCTAAAACTGATGAGACATTAACGGGTGCTCTGAAAAACCTTAACTAATTATTCAAAGACACATTTTATTTTTTTTGTGGTTGCCGTGATTCCATTCAGATTCACGCGCATCACTCCTTTTTCAATTTTAGAATTGTAGCTCATTTTAATTTCACTTAAATTGTAATCACTATCGAGAACATTCATGAGAAACATGTTGTTGCTGGACCAGTAGCCAACAACTCTGTCTTTTGCGATTTCAATATTCGCATCAACCGGTCCATCAAGAGTCACTTGTAGAGGACCAATCATGGGATTGCCCTCCATGTGTGAAGTTGGAGCACTCACCGTAATTTTCTGGTTGTTGTTGAATTTGCCCGTGCATTCAAAACTACCAGTAGCGAATGCATTTACTGAACTGAGGAGAAAGAAAGAAGTGAAAATAAACTTCATAAAGACTCCGTGAATGATTGATCGATAATTCGATTCAAATTGTCGCCGGTATCTAATCACAAAACAAAAAAAAAGGCCCTCAATACTGAGGGCCTCTGGTTTTTTATTTTACTGAAATTTCTTCATCACTTTCTGTGACGAATAATCTCTTAAGGATACCACCAGACCACATACGGAAGCGTTCAATGTATGAGTAGGCCGCAGGAATAACAACGAGAGTAAGAAGCGTTGAAGAAATGAGTCCACCGATAACGGCGATACCCATCGACGTTCTTTGCTTAGAAGCTTCGTTTAATCCGATTGCTAGTGGAACCATCCCGGCAATAAGGGCGAAAGATGTCATTAGGATCGGACGAAGTCTCGATTTACCCGCTGCAATCATTGCATCATTCAACGACATACCTTTTTCATGAACTTGTTGATTAGCATAGTCCACAAGAAGGATAGAGTTTTTCGTCGCAACACCAAGGAGCATTACACATCCGATCATCGAGAAGAGATCGAGTGATGAGCCGGCCATTGCAAGCGCGTAGAACGCTCCACACATAGCGAGTGGTAGAACGAGCATGATCGTAAACGGAGTAACAAACGATTCATAGAGAGAAGCGAGAACGAAGTAGATAAACATAATTCCTAAGAAACCAGCGATAACGATACTGCTTGCTAGTTCAGCGAAGTTTTCCGCTTGACCTACGAATTGGTAACGAACTGATTGAGGAATTTTAATTTCTTCTTCAAGAATACGTTTAATATCTGTCATCGCACCACCCATACCTGGGCCATTAGGAGCTACGTCAGCAGAAATCTGAATGTAACGACCGCGATCCTGACGGTTGATTGTCGAAGGACCTTGCGTTTCAACTGGAGAAGCAACTGCACTTAATTTAACAAGTGAGTTGTTGATGTTTGGAACAAATGTATCACTATAAGCAGCTTTCAAGTTACGTTGATTTTCTTGCAGACGAACACGAATATCGTACTCTTCACCTTTTTCACGGAAGACAGCAGGAGTAGATCCTTCAATCATCGTACGAAGTTCAGTACCCATAAGTGTCGTTGAAACACCAAGGGCCTCTGCTTTATTTCGATCAGGAACAACCTGGAATTCTGGCTTACCTGGACGAGAAGAAGTATCAACGTCTTTAAGGGCAGGGTGATTTTTAAGTTTAGCGAGAAGCATGCCAGAGTATTTTTCAATCTCTTCCATGTTTTCACCAATGATGTTGACGTTGAATGGACGTTGTCCACCACCAACAGCATCTACGTCTTTAACCGCAGGGTTTGCATAAGCGTAAGGTTTTAACTGACCACGAAGTGTTTCTTTGAACTGAGAAGTGTTAATTCCTTTACGCTGTTTCGAAGGAACAAGTTTAACGAAGATGTTGGCCTTTTCTGGCTGGCCGTTTTTATCACCAACGTTAAGAACCGTGTACTCAACTTCTTTGTTCTTACGAATAAGCTGATCAACTTCCATACCAAGTTTGTTCATACCATCAAGTGATGTACCTGGTTTTAAGTCAAGACCAACTGAGAACTCACCCGCATCTTGTGGAGGTAAGAATGTTTTTGGAACAACTTTAAGGGCCGCGAAGCTGGCGAAGAAAATGATAAGTGAAGAAAGAATGATGACCCATGGACGTTTCATCGTAAATTTCAACACGCCAACATAAATATTTTCTAACCAATCCTGGAAACGGTTGAACTGAGCAAGCATTGCACCGAACGTGTGATCGTAGAAGCCATGCTTTTCTTTTTTCACACTGTGGTCTTCGTGTTTACCAGCGAAATAAGCTGATAGCATTGGGGCCATTGTAAGAGCATCAAAAAGAGAAATAAGAAGCGCAAAACAAATAGTTAAACCGAATTCTTTAAAGAACTGGCCAACAACCCCTTGAAGGAATGCGATTGGAAGGAATACGGCGATAACTGTAAACGTTGTCGCAACAACGGCCATTGTAACTTCTTTAGTCCCTTCTAGTGCGGCTTGAATAGGAGAGGCTCCCATTTCAATGTGACGGAAAATGTTTTCACGAACAACGATCGCATCGTCGATGAGAAGACCAACCGCGAGTGAAAGGGCCAGAAGAGTCATGATGTTAACTGTAAATCCAGCTACTGCCAGGAGAATGAATGCTCCAAGAAGTGAGTTTGGAAGTGCTAGTCCTGTAATGATTGTTGAACGAGCAGATCCCAGGAAGAAGTAAACAACAAAGATCGTAAGGATGATACCAATGATGATTGTTTCATAAACGTCATCAACGTTTGCTTTAATCGGAAGTGAACCATCACGTACAACTTGCAGAGTGAATTTTTGTTCTCCTCCACCAAGAGTTTCGTTTACTTTCACAACTTGCTTTTTAATGGCTTCAGCAACACCGATTGTATTAGAACCAGACTGCTTATAAACGTTAAGAAGAACGGCCTGTTTACCATTGTAGTAACCGTAAGTTTTACGTTCCTCTAATGAGTCAACAACGTTACCCACATCTTTAACTGTTACAGGAATATCGTTACCAACGAAGTTAACAATGGTTTTTTCGATTTCGTTGATCGTTTTATATTCACCAAGAGTTCTGAAAACAGTGTCGCTCGTGTTTGAAGAGATTTTACCAGCAGGAATGTTCTGTCCTGAAATTTGCAGACGGTTCGCAACTTGGCTCGCAGAAATTTCACGTTGCTTTAACTTTTGACGGTCAAGTTCAACTTTAATTTCGCGTTTACGACCACCGACGATTTCAACAAGTCCTACCTGGTTTACTTGCTCAATAAACGGTTTAATTTTTTTATCAACCAACTGGAAGAGTTCTCCATCTGGAAGATCAGATTGAACCGCTAGTGTTACGATCGGCTGATCGGCCGGGTCGATTTTACGGATAACTGGCTCTTCAATATCATCTGGAAGTTTCTTTCTTGCAGAAGCTACTTTATCGCGAACTTGTTGTTCAGCGTATTTGATATCCATTTTTAAATCGAATTCAGCAATGATTACTGAAACGTTTTCAAGATTGTTTGAAGAAAGTTTTTTAAGACCAGGAACGTTTGAAAGCTCCTCTTCATAAATTTTAGAAACGAGTGTTTCTACTTCTTCAGGACCAGCACCTGGATAAGCTGTCGTTACCGTTACAATAGGAAATGTAACGTTTGGAAACAAATCTACAGGAAGTTTTTTTAGTGAGAGCCAGCCGATGACCAGAATTACGGTCACCACACATGTGATAAAGACTGGCCTCTTAATTGAGAGGTTTGCCAAATTCATTGTACGCCTCCGGCGTTAAAGATTTTCATTTGCGAATAAATATTAAGTAGATCTGTTTCTGTTTGAATACGAAGTGCTTCTGAAGTTGCATAATCGTTTTCGAAGTTTAAAACCTGGAACGTTGTTGTACGACCATTGTTTAGACGATTATTTTCATAAACTGATTTTGATTTCTGAGCTTCAGCAATTTGTTCAACCAAAGTAAGTTTAGTTTTTGCATCTTCAAATTTCGTTAGTAAATCATTCCATTCACGGTCCTGATCGAAAACTTTACGTTGGTAGTTCATGTCAGCAGCGATTTGTTCTTTTTTGTAACTGCTGATAGCTGCACTTGTTGTAGAGAAATCTAGTGGAGCACTGAAACGAACACCAATCGCCGTTGTTGGCTGATCGTTTGTAAGTGAGTTGCCGATAGCTTCACCACGATCGCGATCTCTTCCGTTTAAAGCATGTGATCCATAAACTTCGAAAGTTGGCTTATTTCGTTCCATCGCAAGTGTTGAATTGGCAATAGCTAACTTTTGTTGTTCAAGGGCCGCTTTAACATCATCTCTCATTTCTGTTTTAGCAGGAGGAGTGAGTGAAAGTAACGATTTTGCCTCTACAACATCAAGAGTATCATTCATGACCTCAGTGTTTTCGCCACGAAGTGAATTGAATGTTCTCTGTAATGTGATTTGATCTTGAAGAGTTCTTTTAAGTTCGAATTCTCTTAATTTCAAATTGGCCTGTGCTTGTAATGTATCAGAGCGATCGCCTAGACCTGTGTTGCTGCGTCTTTGATTCCATGAAACGAGACGTTGAGCACGGTTTAAGTTGTCTGTCTGAACTTTAACAAGTTTTTTCATTTGAGAAAGTGACCAATAAACTGATTCAGCGTTAGCGAGAATTGATTTGATCTTAAAACTTTCACCAAATTTAGAAGCTTTCGCCTGTGATTCAATAAGAGCAGCTTGTGCTTTACTCTCACCACCACCTAAGTTTCTCCACAGCGATTGACTTAATTCAAGGCGGGCAATCCCTTCGTTAAAATCTGGATTCGGTACCATGTTGGGAGAAGCATTGTGGATTTCAGTGTGAGAAAGGTTATAGCTTAACTGACCTTTAAGACCGAAATCGAATTGTTGCATGATTCCCGCAGTAACAAACTCATTATTTGTCTTGTCACCTTGAGTACTCACATTTGATACTGGTTTTTTATCGATAAGCATTTGCCCTTGAGCAAAGACACTTGGACGAAAAACCAATTTCGATTCATCTTTTCTTTCTTCTGTCGCTTCAACAACCATTTTACCAGCAGTCACACCTTGGTGTTTTTCTTCTACTTGCTTTAAGTAATCTTGTAATGAGAGTTGCGCACTCAAACCTACTGAAGGAATGAGTATAGGGGACAGAACCACAGCTAACAACGCTTGATGAGCGGGTCGCATAATTAGAGCTCCTGAGTTTTTATACCGTCGAATAAAACGGTAATGAGATTATTAATAAATTCATTTTTATAATTTTCATCTTTCAATGTTTTTGAGAAAAATTTTTCGGCGACGTGATCAATTCTTAAATTCTGGGTAATGGAATTAAAGAAAAAGCTCCCGGCCAATAGTGGGTCTATATCTTTTCTGATGTAACCTTTTTCTTGAGATGTCGTCAGGAGTTTTACAAGTGTGCGGTACACTTCTAAAAAAGTGTTCTGAAAAATATCAGCAATCATAGGATTTAAACTTTCAATCTCTGAACAGATAAGTTTTGTCGATGAGAGATCGGCCAATCCCAAATTAATAAATTCTTGGGCAAAAAGTTTTAAACGAACTTTTAAATCTTCAACTGATTCTGCTGATGAGAGAACTCTTGTTGCGATCGAAAGCCTCTCTTCACCAAATTTGATGAAACATTCGCGATAGAGACCTTCTTTTCCACCAAAATGGTATTTAATGGCAGAAACGTTGGCGCCTACTTCGCAACAAATGTCGCGAACAGAAGCACCATCATAGCCTTTCTCACAGAAATGTTTTTTGGCCGCCTCTAGAATGAGGTCTTTGGTTTTTTCAGGTGGGGGTGTCTTTCTTCCGAAGAAGAAGCACTTGTCAGCTTTATCTTTATCGGCCACGTTTGCTCCGGATTTGTGCTATCAAACAGCTTTTTTGACATACTAATCCATGTGTTTGAAAAAATAAAACGTTTGTTTGAAAATGTGGCTATTTTCTTGAGAAATTATGGAGTTGAGTGCTTTAACGCTATGGAATTAATACAATACCTGAGCCCTGTAGGCGGAGGTCCGTCATTAAAAACATGCCCCAAATGGGAGTCACAGGCCCGGCATCTCACTTCAATCCGAGTCATTCCGTGGGACTTATCTTCAATTAATTTTACCTGGCCTTCGTTTGATTTAATGACGTCATAAAATGAAGGCCAACCACTGCCAGAATCAAATTTGGTTTCTGATGTGAAGAGTTCCAACCCACAGGCGGCACAATGATAGGTGCCTGGTTCATAAAAAGAATTATATTTTCCGCTGAAAGGTCTTTCAGTGCCACACATTCTTAGAACGTGATACTCATCACTGGATAATTTATTTTTCCAATCATCAGACATTGTTTTTCTTCCCTTCACGGATATTTTTATAAACTTTTATTCCCATACCAAGAACCACGATAAGTGCCAACAAACCAACGAGCCCATACACCATACTGATAACATTTTTCATGATGACGAGAAAGACGATGGCCACCAAAAAGATGGTGGAAATTTCATTAATCACTCGCAGTTTCATTGGAGAATATTTAATGATGTTTTGTTGCTGTTGCCTAAAAATGCGATGAAGAAAATCGTGGTAGGCATACAGTCCTACAACAAATGCGAGTTTTACCATGAGCCAAGGATGATCTGTGATTGGCCAGAAATAAGAAGCGAGTGAGACACCGAAGATGAGAACCATGACTGAAGAAGGCCATGCTATTCCAAACCATAAACGGCGTTGCATGATTTTAAATTGAGCTTGTAAAATATTTTTCTCGGTCTCTGGCTTTGTTTCCGCTTCGGCAAAGTAGACGAAGAGCCTCGGCATATAAAACAAAGCGGCAAACCACGTAACGACGAAAATGATGTGTAGAGATTTAAAAATTAACATATTCATGCTGCTGCATTTTAGGATAGATTAAAAGCTATGAACAGAGTGTTTTACTTATTCCGTCACGGCGAAACAGATTGGAACAAGGAAAGAAGGTGCCAAGGGCACACTGACATTCCTCTCAATGAAAACGGCAAGATTCAAGCTTCTCTCCTCGCGCAAAAACTAAGTGAGATCCCATTAGAGATTATTGTTACCAGTGATTTACAACGTGCCCATGCCACTGGGACTTATGTAGCTAACCATAAAAATATTCCACTGCAAGTTGATCCTCGTCTGCGTGAGATGAGTTACGGTGCCATTGAAGGTCTTTTTTATGAAGAGGCGATTGCCATTCACGGAGAAGAACTCTGGGAACGACTAAAATGTTTTAAATTGGAAAATGACGAGATTTGTTTTCCTGGTGGAGAAACGAGAAAGGAAACACGCGCTCGTTTTCTTGCCCTCCTTGATGAATTGGCGAAATCATCAACGTACGAGCACATTGGCATCAGTACTCATGGTGGGGTATTGAGAACGATCGTGCATACTTTTCTTCCAGAAGATCATCCCATGATCGAAATCCCGAATTGTGTGGTTTACAAAATCACTTATCACGCTGAAGAAGATCGTTACAGCGCAGACTCCTTACCGCTATTTAAAGACCTTAACTAAAGCCCGCGGCTAATGCTCAGGTATGTTTATCAGGATAAACTTGCCCTATGTGAGTGGATGCTCATTCGTTCTAGAATGGAATCAGCGAGGGTATTACTATGTTTTTAAAATCCGTTATTCTTCTTACAACATTTGCGGCCAGCAGTTTAACAATGGCAGCAAGTAGAAATCTTTGCGACGATCTTATTGAGAGTGGAAAATCAACTCCAGAACAAATTAATAAATGTCACGCTAAGTTCGGCCAATCTGATCACTTCAAATTAGAGGAACAGAAAAAGAAATGGCAGAGTGACAGCGAAGCTATCGCTAAAGAAACAGATAAAAAAAACCAGGAAAATATTGAGACAAAAAAATTCACAGCTACTGAGCTTGAAGAAGTAGGTTTTGGTAAGCCATTTTTTGCTGTGAGATTGGATTATAATTATTCACCTCCAAAAGTGAGAGACCTCACTGAGAGTGATTCTCTTTGTAAATATCTAGGGTACGAAAAATCTTTGAAAAGAATTCTTTCTGGCGAAATCTATCCAGATCACGCTGATAAAAATGGATTAATCATTGATAAAAACTTTTTAGGAATTATCAGCGATACACCAGAACTTTATCGTGATGAAAAATTAAAATTCACGACGAGAAAGTATGTTGAAATCATCTGTGCAAAAGTTAAAAACAGAGATGAAGTGACAGCAAAACTTTTAAAAGACATGGATGAAGTTGAAGTTGTTATGAACAATGAATACAACTATCCTATTAAAGAAGAAGCATCGGGCGTAAACGATAGTCCTAGAAAGCCTGCCGAAGTAAAGTCTCCATTCGGTTATAAAAAGCCATACGCTGACGAACCAACAGAAACGAAAAGCAAGTAAAATTATCCATCATTATTA
Source organism: uncultured Bacteriovorax sp. (assembly GCA_946480715.1). The sequence continues at coordinate 19,886 of CAMLKK010000031.1, forward strand.
AAGTGCTGCTACTACTCGTAGCAGCACTTTTTTTATTTTCTTCTTTCACCTTTTCCTCTTGAAGCCCTAACGCATAAATCCTAGAATCTTCTGCATAACATTCACTATTTATTTTTTTGCGAGGAGTTTCCTATGAAGAAAAGTTTATCCCTGTTGGCACTGGCCATGACATTGATTCTTACGAGCTGTTCAAGCTTCAAAGCTGAGCGCGTAGATGGAGAGAAAGGAGACGAGAAAGCACTTTCAATCACTGATAAATGGGTTTTAAAAGATACAGAAAACGCTGTTAAGGACATCCTTGAGCAAATTGGAAAGCACAAAGGTTTCCAAAGATACTTAGGGGAAACAAAGAAAAAACCTAAGCTATTCATAATGGAAGTACAAAACGAAACTTCTGAGCCATATTTTCCAATCGCCGACATGAATGATGAACTTCTAAATGAATTCTCTGCTTCTGGTGAATACACATTAATTGACAATCAAGCTCGCGAGAAAATTTTAAAGGAAATCAAATATCAGGCCGAAGGGATGGTTGATCCTGCGCAAATGGTTCAAATTGGAAAACAAACTGGTGCTGACTTAATTATTCTTGGTGCTGTTCGTATGAACCCAGAAACAAGAGATGGAAAAACAATTAAGCAATATACAGTTAACATGAGAATGACGAACCTAAAAACTTCTGAAGAAGTTCTTCGTGTAAGATCGAAAGCTCAAAAATACTCAGAGCAAAGTAAATCTGGTTGGTAGTCATGAAACACTTATTCCCATTATTCCTTCTCTGCACGCTCGTTCTTACGGGCTGTGCGGGGAACCAAAAACAAATTCTTCAGTATCGTGAACTAGTCTCGAAAAAAGATTATAAAGCGGCATTGGAAGTTTTGAAAAGGGAACAGCTTTATAAAGAGCAAGAGTCAAAACTTTTGAAACATTTGGAGATGGGAACGCTTCACATGTATAGTGGCGATTACTATCAAGCGCTTCAAAATTTAGATCAAGCAAAAGAAATTTCAGACAAACTTTTTACAGTCTCAATATCTAAAAAAGCTGCTGGAATTTTGATCAACTCTTCTTCTGATAATTATTCAGGAGAAAAGTATGAGCGCTCATTGATTCGCTACTATCTCATCCTGGCCCACTACAATCTCTACGAGAAGGGTCTTTATGAAGCCTATCAGGAAGTGCAGAAAGACGATAAAGGTAAAGTCGTTGCTACAAAAGACATGCCCGAAGTTAAACTGGATGATCAAAAAAGAAGATTTCACTTAACAGCTGCGAAAGCCGTGTTGATTGAGTGGAATTCTATTTTGGAAGATTTGAAAAAAACGTATGCGGGAGAAGTTACTTATAAAGACGATCTCCTTGCTAAGTTTGTTGGAGCCGTTCTCCACGAGAAAGCTGATACGTCAGCAGATCGTCAGATTGCCATTAATCTTTATAAAGAATCGAAGAATACAGTGATGAGATATTATAACTCGTACCAGAGTTTTAATAACAAGTTTGCTGACTTCAATAAAGACTACAAAAAACTTCCAGAGATGAAACCTGAAGCACTAATGTCGACTTATGTAGCAAGCACACCACTTGCTCAATACGCGACTTCATATTCTGATGAGCAAGTTAAGAGCTTCGCTAAAAAAGATAAAGATAACGTTTATCTTGTTTGGCACGAAGGTCTGATTGCTAATAAAGAAGTGAAGAAGTATGAGTTCCCTGTAGGGCTGGAAAAAGCAACAATCTCAGTGGGAACAGCAGCTGACTTTATTACGTTTTCAAAAAACGTTTTAGTTATCGTTGATCAAGTCATTCCTAAGATTGAATTCGAAATGCCAACGATCCCATACCGTCCAAATAATGAAGACTTCAAACTCATCATTAAAAAAGCGGGAAGTGTTGTTTCTGAAAAACCTGCGGTTCTTGTAGATCCATTATCTGAAATGGCCCATTACACGATCGATAGCAATGCAACGGCAAGCTTAGCAGCTGTTGGTGCAAGAGTAGCAGCGAAACATTTAACAGCATTGGGTGCAGCTTATTTATCTTATCGTCAGTTAAAAGATAAAATTGGTGAAGGCATGGCGATGATTTCAGCAACTGCTGCTTATAATCTCGCTTCAAAAGGGATTGCAGAATCGGAGAAAGCCGATCTCAGATCCTGGATGACACTTCCGAATCAAGTGAGAATGAATTCATTCAAACTTGCACCAGGTGACTATGAATTTTATGCTCTAAATACAGCTTCGAAGGAAGAAAAATTAGTGGGTAAATTCAATGTGAAAGGTGATGAAAAAGTAGCACTTAAAACATTCTTTTAAAAAAAAAGGGCCGTAAGGCCCTTTTTTTTTGGTACTAGAAACTTTCTTGCATTCTTTTTTCTACTGACTCACGAACTTGTTTGATCATCCCTGGATCACCACTCATTTCTTTTTCAAGCATCGTCATCATGTTTTGCTGAAGTTTATCAAGGTTCTTTCTTGGAACTGAAAGAACGATAAAACATTTGTAAGGGTTTGCTTCTTCTGACTGAACTTTAAACCAAGTCTTGTCGATCATTTCTGCACCAACAATCATGTTTTTGCTTTGAGTTTCGATCATTTTGTTAAATTCAGTATTCGTATTTGTAACGGCCATTGCGCCTGCTTGTTTTACAACGTCACTTACTTGTTCAGAGACTTCAGCAGAAGCACGTGTGCGGGCCATGTTGTAGCAGTTTGGAACGAGATCAGCACTCATGACAGAGGCCTGAGTAACGAAATAAGCATTTTTAGGTTCGTCTTCGTCGTCGTTATAGTGCTCTCTTAATTTTCCAATTTTATATCCACCATCAAGTGTCCAGAATGGTCTTTCACTTTCACCTGAAGATGTTAGTTGAAGGTCTTTTCCATCGTAAGTTTTTTGTTTTGATGAACATGATGCAAGTACGGCCGCAAGAGTAATGAGAATGAGGGCTCTCGATTTCATTGATGTCTCCTTATGAATAACAATAGAACTATTGAACACCCAATCTGTGAAAAAATAAACAGCTTTCTTTCTCCTACCTAACACATCGGGTAATGGCTTTATCTTGAAACATTTACTAAAGATCTCTATTCTTTAAAGGTCACTTTTTAAAAGGAAGAATCGAATGAAATTTGCTTACAAAATGTTAATGGTCTCGGCCCTTGTCTATGGAAGCCAATCAATGGCCGCAAACTGTGATCGCGAAGAATTGATGAAAGGGTACACTCCAAGTTCGACAACTATTTTTGGAATTGGGCTTTCAACAAATAAAGATAAAGTGAAAGCAAAAGATGAAGCTAAAGAAAGAGCATACCAGGATATCGTTTCTCAACTAAGAGCAAATGTTGAAACAACGATGACATTAGAAGAAACAGATAAAGCGACGGCCTACAAAGGGATTGTTAACGTTTCTACCAATATCGATAAAATGATTGGTGTGAAATTTTTCAAAGAAGATTCAGATTCTGCAACGACAAGTTGTATGGCCTACACTTTTGATGTAGCTGCAGCTTATAAAGATGCAGCTGGTTTCATGCGAGTACTTGATAAAAAAATGGCCGATGTTGTTTCTGCTATGAAGAAAAAACAATATGTAGAAGTTGTGCGCCTATACGACACAACGAAAAAAGAAATCAGCGCTAATGAGCCTTACATCCTGCGCGCTGATATGTACAAAACATACATTAAAGAATCAGGACCTTCATGGTGGGAGAATTTCAAAACGGCTGAAGTTGATCTTGATAAAAGCTATGAAGAAGCAAAAAGGAGCATCGTGTTTTACATTGATGAATTCCCAAAGTATGAAGAAGTGGCGCTTGATGCTGAATCAGTAATTGGCGGAAAAGGTTTTACAGTTCAGAAGGGTGGAGTAAAAAGCAAAGAAGGAATCGAGATTGAATTTAAAGAAGCTGGAGTTCCTCGCAAAACAAAAACTGCACTTGGATACACGATCGTTTATAAATTCGCAGTCATCGTTAAAGATCGCGCGACAGGACGTGTTCTAGGAACTAATAAGGGTGCAACTGTTCAAGGTTTCTCACAAGATGAAAATGAAGATGATGCTCTGGCATCAGCTTCAAAGCAAATGAGTTTAAATGTTTTGGATGCTGTGAAGACGGCCATTCCAGGATTGATTCAGGATTAATATGAAAAAACTAATTCTTATTGGTGCTTTTTTTTCGATGTCATCTTTTGCTCAAGAAAAAGATATGAAGACGATTGAGTCTCATATGAACGAATCGCTAAAACCAATTGCTAAATTATTAGAAGGTAAAAAAGGCAAAGTCGTCGTCGGTACTTTAAAGAGTACTGATGCAAAAGAATCTTGCCAGCCTAATAAATCGTTAAATGCAAAATTCAATGCGGCCATTGCTCGCACGGGCCTTCCTGCTACAATTTCGAAACGAGCACTACCAATGGATGCAGATCAAGCGGAAATCTCTCGCGTGGTTAAACTTTCTGGAGGCTCATACGTTGTACTAGGGAGCTACGATTTTGTTAACGGTCAGTTCAAATTAGATTGTGCTCTTTATGATCACAACGGAACAAGCTTAGGGGCCTGTGATGATGCAGCTCCAGCGACAGTTTCAAAAGAAATGGCAGAAAAATTAACATGCCCAAAAGAAGAACCAAAAGCAGTCGTTACACCACAACCAACGACGGCCATGGTTGAAAATGCAGATCCAAAAATTAAACAGATCGATGATTACATCTGTTCAATCATTCACAAGGATTATGATTTCAAACGACTCATTTCTTCAATTTATGAAAAGAAATTAATGACACTTGATGAATTGAAAAAAGTAGAAAAAGTTTCAACGGAAGATGCACTTGAAGCTATGAAAGAGTATTGTGTGACTCTTGGAAACTTTGTTATCTGTACCGACTATTGGGCAGGCAATGGAGCGCATGTATTCCTCAGCGACAGCATGGCCTTGGGAGCAACCAAAGTTAAAACGTGGAAACATCCATTTAAAGCACAAGTTAAAGGGGCGGAGAGATGCCTCATGAAAGAAGATGGATGGTGGAATTAAAAGTCTAATCTTGTTCTAAGGTACTAACATCCAGCTTACGTACATCCTCGACCATTTGGGAAAGGATGTACTCCGGCTTCATACCAGCTTCAGCATAGATAATTGTTTTTTCCTTCATGATAACAAGTGTAGGAATGGAACGAACTGAAAAATCAGCACTCAGTTCTTGTTCAACTTCAGTATCAACTTTTCCAAAAAAAATGTCGGGATTTTTTTTCGCAACACTCTCGAAGATGGGACCAAAAACTTTACACGGTTCGCACCAGCTCGCCCAAAAATCCAGGAAAACGATTTCATGCTTATCTAAAACTTCTTCAATGTTTTTTAGCGTTACAATTTTCGAACCCATGAATGTCTCCTTTACTTGACCCTACAAGCTCAATTATCATTGAATTTGGAGCGTAATCAAAATGAAAACATCACTCATCACACTTTTCTTAACACTGACATCATTTCCGGTTTGGGCATGTCCACAACTCGCTGGTGAGTATGCTCATTGTGAAACGAAGGCCAGTTCGCAGGCGGAGATTGTTATTACGGAATACGTGAAAAGCGGAACTCGCTATTACGATATTAAAAAAGTTAATGGCGATGCAGATGATGAACTCCAGAATGAAACTTTAAGAACAGATGGTGAAAAAGTAAGTCGTAAAATTAAGGTTCCCAAATACGGAGTGACTCTAAGAATTGATACGCGTTCACAATGCGCAGGCGATGTTGTTGTCGCTCGTTCAGAAGTTTTTTCACTGGGAATAAAAGTGGGTGAATTCACCACAAAATTTTATAAGCAGGACAATATTCTTCATACAGTTGTCGATGGTGGTTACCTCAATCGAGAAGTTAAAAAACACGCCCAATGTATTCAAATATGACTTTTTGCTACCAATAGTTGATAGCAACGTGCGATAAATAGCCACTATTTACGAAGTCATACTAACATTTACTGTCAGGTTCTCCGTGTATCCATGCGATATCCATTACTAAATGCTCTATCCAAAATTTGTCTAAAGGATGGGGCTGTACAATGGCCATCAAATTTCAGATGCTCTTAAGGAGAGCATTAATGAAGATGCATCAGGAGAATACATGAACAAGAAAGTCTTTGTAGTCGAAGATGACCAAGACATTCGAGAGGCCCTTGCTGAGCTCCTAGAGAGTGAAGGCTATGACGTTACGACGGCAGAAAATGGGCAAATAGGAATTGATAAGCTTTCACAAGCGTCACAACTTCCTAATCTCATCCTCTTAGATCTTATGATGCCTGTCAAAGACGGGTTTCAATTTTATGCAGAAAAAGCTGCTGACCCAAATCTTTCCTCGGTGCCAGTCATCGTTATGTCTGCTGATGGTCATATCTTAGATAAGCAAAAAAAATTACAGGCACAGGCCTACATCAAGAAGCCTGTTGATATCGACCATATCCTGAATATGGTTGACCAATTCTGCCAATAAAACTCACGTAAATTATGATTACTTATTCTTAGGTTCAATCACCTGGGGATAAGTATGTTCATTTTTATTACTGCCTTTTTTTTCTTTTTTAATTTTTCACTCTTTGCTCAAGAACCAAAATTAGATTACCGCTTTTTGGAAGTGAATAAACAAGTCCGTGGTTGGTGGCAATTCATTCCAGCACAATGCCAAGTTAAACAGTGTCCTCTCATTCTTGCCTTTCATTCAATGGAAACAGCCGCTGATCGACTCGATGATGTTACCAAATGGACAAAACTTTCTTCAAAAGAACATTTCATCATCGTCTATCCAAATGCTGTTAATAAACTTTGGAGTGAAAACGATCTACCGTTTATTGATGATCTTATTGCAGAGTTAAAAAAGAAAACCAAAGTCGACGAAAAAAAAATTTATGCTACGGGATTTTCAACTGGCGGCTTGTTCACGTATCAACTCGCTTGTGAGCGCTCGAATCTCTTTGCGGCCATTGCTCCAGTTGCTGCACACATGTCGCGGGAACAGCCTGAACAATGTAGGCCTAATCGTGGGGTTCCACTTATTAATATAGTCGGCACAAATGACAAACAAATGCCGATGAATGGTGGAGAAATCAAAGGCGCGTTCGGCTTTCGCTCACAAGGAAAAATTCTTTCAACAAATGAAACCGTAAATTTTTGGATCAGAAATAATAAATGTCAGCAAGCACCGGTAATTGATAAAGTACGTGATCAAGATAAGCAGGATGATACACACGCTGTTTTAGAACGATATGAAGGTTGTGCTCAGGGAGCCGATGTCTATCGCTGGGTAATTGGAGATGGAGGTCATACTTGGCCAGGTGGAGTTTCGCAAAAGAAGCTGCTTGGAAAAGTGACTAAAGAGCTTAATGCTACTGAAGAAATTTGGAATTTCTTTCAGCAACATCCGATGAGTGATCTTCAGCAACAGGATAAATCTCCTCGGGCGCCTGCTCAAGCTCAAAGTCCGGTTCAACCGTAATGCGATAAACATCAGCAGATCGTATTTTTTTTCGATTTAAAAAGTAATAGGCCGTTCCAGAAAGAACACCAAAAACTGAACCTAAAAAATGACTAAGGTAACTCACTTCAGGTTTTAGTGTTTGGGGAAAAAAAAGAATGAGTGCTATTCCTGTTGATTTAATAATTCTTCTTGTGAGTGTTTCACGCAAATCAATAAAAAATGAGAGCGTGATCCAACACGCTCCCATCCAATAAACCACTCCAGATACGCCTATAAGGCTCGTCTCGGGGGAGAGAGTGGTTAAAACGATCAGATTGATGAATCCACCAAAAAGAAAGCCCATAAAAGGAAACAGCCAAAAACTGAAAGTCGTAGATAGAAAATAAGCGAAGGGTATGAAGAGAAAAAGATTGCTGCCCACATGCGTGAGATCGCCGTGTGCAAAAAGGGTCGTCCAAGGTTTCCACCATTGCTCATTGACGAACACTGATGTGAAAGACGCTGGCATCCATGAATCTGCTTTGAAAAAATCATTGAGAAACAGCGATGTTCCAACAATGAGAAGCAATACAAGAAAGAGCGTTTGCACAAGTCCTGTGGCCTTGGAGCTTTCTGATTTTTTTGTAAGAAAATTTTCTATCATCTCGATTTTCGTTTCCATGGATTAAAGGTGGAGTTGCTTTAATTTTTGGCAAGGGAGGCAGTTTGAGGAAAGGTAGTTCCCCAAGAGATACTGCCTATTAAATTAAGTACATGTGCAGCTTGAAAAAGAATTTAATTCACGTTCTAATATTACAAAATAAAAAAAGAAGGAGTTTATTTTATGAAAAAGCTATTAAGTCTTATGGCACTGTCACTTATGAGCGTATCTGCAGTAGCAGTAGAACCATCTGTTCAAATTACATCATACACATACGTTAACCAGGAAAGAAAAGTTGCTGAGCTTTGTGGAGTCGTAAACAACCCATCTGCTGGTGCAAATTTTGTTCAAATCACTGTTGATCACAATACAAGCCGTCCAGGAACATACAATGTTGTTGCTGGATCAAATGGGAAGTTCTGTACTGTCGTTATTTCTTACTACGGAACAGCGACTGCTCGTATGCTTCAATAGGTGAATGAAACCGATCTTTGTTAAGAATTCAACTTTAGCAAAAATGATAAGGGTAGAGGCGATAGTCATCTACCCTTTTGTTTTTTTCGCCTCAAAAAATCCTTCTGCAACTCTTATCCGTCATGAAAGTGTTCATCTCGATCAAGTTCAACGTTTAGGTTTTTGTGCTTTTTACTTTCACTACATGAAAGAATATTTTTTCAATCGCTTTCGTCGCATGAATCATTACGATGCTTATCGTGCGATAAGTTTTGAACGTGAGGCTTATGAAAAAGAAAAGAAATCAGTTGATGGGTAATCGAGCGATAAATGTCGAGCCAAGACCAAGCTCACTTTCAACTAAAAGTTCTCCATTGTGTTGGCGCATGATCTCACGGCTAATATAAAGACCTAGGCCTAATCCAGAAATATTCTGTGCGGATATGGCCCTTTCAAAACGTTCAAAAATTCGTTCGTGATCCTTCTTTGCGATACCGATTCCAAGATCTTTAACCGCAATCTCAATATGAGTTGAGTTTTTTGCAAGTGTGACTTCTATCGGTTTGCGATCACCATAGCGAATAGCATTTGCAATGAGATTGCTTATGACTTGCTCAAATCGAAAGGGGTCACATACTCCAAAGACAGATTCTTCAATATGGGATTGTAGAGTGATCCCTAAATGATCAACCTGCGGTTGAAAACGAGTCAGTGTTTCTTTGAGTAATTGCGTGATGTTCGTTTTTTGAAGATTAATGGCCAGCTTGCCTGAAGCAATACGAGAAATATCTAGCATGTCCTCGACAAGAACAGTGAGACGATTAAGCTGTTTAAGCGAGCTTTCGGTTAATTTTTTTACATGTGAAGTATCGATAGTTGCAGAATTATTTTTTGCAATTTGACGATCGGCCACCTGCAATTGAAGTTTCATTGATGTAATAGGCGTTTTTAATTCATGAGAGGCGATGGAGATGAATTCATCTCGTTGAAAAATAGAAGCACGAGCTTTCTTAAATAGAGTTGCATTCTCAATGGCAATACTCGCTCTATTGGATAATTCAATGGCCGTCTGCAAATCGAATTTATCATAGAGCTCACGATCCGTAGTAATCACAAGATTGATGGACCCGATAATTTTACCTTTAATAATTAAAGGCAGAGTAATGAGCGATCTTACACCAATCTGTTTGATGATCTCTGCATGTTCAGCAGACTTGGTATGCTCCAATAAATCTTGAGTATTAAAACTTTCAATGAGTAGTGGTTTACCTGTTTTTATAACTTGAGCAGTTGGCTGTGGAGAATCGTAAGTAGGTGGATACTTCTCCTGAAGTTCATGCATGAATTTTTCGATTTCATGATTTCTGTGATGAGTATAATAACGTTCGATTTGTCCTTCTTCATTGATAAGATCAATGACAGTTCCATCAGCTATGTCAGGAACGCAAGCTTCTGCAATATTATGAATGGCCTTCTCATAATCAAGTGTTGATAGAAGAATGGAAGTGACTTTAGATAAAAAAGTATTGGCCGCTTCAACTCTTTTTGCATCAGTCACGTCAAGATGAAGGAGAACAAGCTCTTGAACGGCATCGTTTTCATCTTTTAAAGGATAAATAATTCCTTCAACGGCCCTAGTGCTTCCTTCAATACCTATGGCCTTAGGGTCATAATGGATGAGCGGGATTTGAGAAACCTCTCCATTAAATCCCTTTTTAATAAATTCTAAAACTCCATTAGCTTCAAGATGCTGATCCTCCAGCATGTTGTAGCCATTGAGAATATAATTTTGAATCGTCTTTTCAGGAATTTTCCATAGATTTTTCCAAGCACGATTCACCATTAATGTTCTTCCATCGGGAGCAAGAATTTGAATACTAAATGGCGACTGTTCGAAAATTGTTTTGAATCGAAGCTCTGTATTTCTTAGGCGCTCAACTTCAATGGCGGCGTTAAGATGTTCAATGAGATTTTCAAGAAGCGATTGATTTCGTATCGATTGCTCAGCTTTAAGGCCCAAAGTTGTATCATGCGAGAGTGCGGCTTTCAGTAGTGGTGTCGGTAATTCTGCTTTGTCCGTAGTGTGCGTTGATATTTGGTAACATTCAGTTTGAGAATCATTGGTGAAAAAAATCTCGTTCGTCTCGAAAGTTAAACTAACAAGTTTCGCCCATTTTCTAAATGAACTCACATAGGTCATCAAATATTTTTCAGTAGCATTAGACATCATTTCCTTCTTACTTCGTCCTCGGACAATCGACAATTTCTTTTCGGCGTGACACGTTAAGTTATGGTCATTTTTCTTTTCGCTCATTGGGAAAGCGTCTAAAATAAGGATATCAACAAAAGGTGTGTAAATGAAACTTAAGATAATTTCTCTTTTGAGTATCCTTTTTCTTTGTTCATGCGGTTCCGTTAAAGATCTTCTAAAAAAGTCAGAGGTGCATGAAAAAATGGCCACCCAACTGGAAACGCAAAACTACGCGTTTACTCTGGCAGAACTGCAAACAAAGCTTATTGGTCATTTGGAATACACTGGCCTGGGCGGGAAAATGATTATTCTGAACTCGAACAATACAATGGGAATGCATAATGAAGAAGTGCGTGAAGAAATGGAAGATGGATTTTTATACAAAGAGAAGATGTATGTTTCAACGCCAGATTTCAATATGGATCTATTCACTTCCGATTTCGAGAAGCTTAAAGATAAATTGTTAAAGGCGAAATATCATGTACTCGAAAAATCAGATCAAGGTTTTCTCATTGTAAAAGGAAACACTGTTTATGAAGCAACAGTGGCAAAAGACAATCCTCATCAATGTGCTTTACGTGTTTACAAAGTTACTAAATTAGTTCGTCCCATTGACCTCAATATTGACTGGCTGAATATTATCAAAAAGAAAGGGTCCTTTTTTAATTTAAGCGAAGGACCTATTGATTTTATCGCCTCTCGAAAATATCAAGTTCGCGACAAAATGGAAGAGCTCAATGTCTTCTTTCGAATAGATCAGGAAAGAGCAGAAAAAACTGAATCTGAATTGATGGCGACACTTTAATTCATGCTGACTTTTCCTATCGATTCATTGAAAGAGAAAATAGTAAGCGCTTTAAGCGTAAAAGATTTTCTTATCATCAAATCGACTCCAGGATCTGGAAAAACTACGAGAGTTCCACTTTTTCTTAGAGAGCATTTCAGTAAAAAAATATATGTTCTTGAACCACGCAAACTAGCTGCAAAGTTAGCATCTCATTATGTGGCCAGTAGTCTCGGAGAGAAAGTGGGCGAGAGTGTTGGGCACATATTTAAGTATGAAAGAGTTGCCAGTGATTCGACACAAATTCTTTTTATTACAGAAGGCACATTCCTGCGGTTTTTGTCACAAGATTCGCGTCTCGAAAATTGTGATGTTGTTATTCTCGACGAGTTCCATGAACGCCATTACCAAACGGATGTTGCTTTAAGCTTTCTTCTCAAAATTAAAGAAGTTAATCCCTCGCTAAAAATCATCATCATGTCGGCCACAATCGATTTATCAGAACTTCAGAATTTGCTTAAAGAGCGAGTGGAAACGATTGAACTTAATGAACGTCGATTCGATTTGAAAATTGATTACCTTCCAAATGATACATTAATTTTAAAAGAACCATTGGAACGAAAAGTTTATTCGGCCTTTAAATCAATTGAAAACAGAACAGGGCACGTTCTTATCTTTTTGCCCGGAATGTATGAAATAAATTTGTGTGCTGACCTCTTGGCAAAGACAAATTATCAAATCGTTCTTCTTCATGGAGAGTTGTCCGGTGTCACAATTGATGAGAGCTTTGAGGATCTTTCGAAGAAAAAAATTATCCTCTCAACAAATATTGCGGAAAGCTCTGTCACTATTCCTGGAGTCCGTACCGTCATTGATTCCGGTCTTCATCGCACAAGTAGACTTAATCCCATCACGCGTTTACCACTGATAGAATTGAAAAAGATTAGTCAATCATCGGCCATACAAAGAGCGAATAGAGCATCTCGCGAAGACGATGGTCTGGCGATCAGACTCTATTCAGAATTCGATTTTCAAGGCCGGCAAATTTTTGATCCACCTGAAATTAATCGAACTGATTTAAGTGAACTCATTTTAAATTCGCTGCTACTTTATAAAACATCAGTAGAAGATTTAAATTTTGTCACTCCACTCAATCAACTGGAACTTAAAAATTCTAAAACCTATTTGGAACACATAGGACTTCTAGAAAATTCGGCCCTGACTGAAGATGGTATTCGCCTTGCTCAGACACCATTTCATCCACGTATGGCCAAGATTCTTGATGTAGCGGCCCGCTGTGGAAATTCTACTTTTCAAAAGGTTTCGCAAAAGCTTGCAGACATCGTTGAGCCTAAGAGAGTGGATAGGTTTACTTCGCTGGCGAAAAAGCATTTTAAAATTCAGAACGGTCCGGATGATGAAATTGAAAAATGTTTTCTTTTTGGATTCATCGATCAAATAGCCAAATTAAAAAACAAAGACCATTTGATCCACATGAATGGTGAAACGTACGCCCTTGCCGAATCACTGGCAGATACGATCGACCCAAGACATCCTCTTTGGATCATACTGAATGTTGATAATCGAAATCGTGTGACGAGTATCATGCCCATAGAAGAAGATTGGTTGTTCGATTTACCTCATTTTCCGATTGAAGAAGATGATGAAATTGATTTTGATCCTTACTCATTTAAATTGCGCCAGGAGCGAGTTAGTAGAATTGGGGCCATTGTTTTAAATCGTGAAAAAATTCTTAATGGTTCTATTTCTAAACGTTCAGAAGACGTAATTCTCAAGCAGTTAAAAAATGCCCTTCAAGAAAAATGCAAAGAAGAACAATTTTTACGTATCGTTTTTTTTGAACAATTTACCACCGAAAAAATTGAAAATTTTCCAACTGAAGAGTGGTTGCGTTCACAATTGCCGTTTCTTGTTCATGGAGGAGATTATGGCTGGAGTGAACTTATAGAAACCTACACTCAGGAAATTTTTAATTTTCTCAACACCGATGGGACCTATGATTTAGAAACGGATCTGCCGTTGCAACTTTCACTTCATGACAAACGTAAAGTTCCGCTTCATTACGATTTATCAAATGGAGTTCACTGCCAATCATATATTCAGGATTTTTTTGGACTGAACAACGTTCCTGTTGTTCTTAAAGGTAAAGAGAAAGTAAAAATTCATCTGCTCGGTCCACATAAGCGCCCGTTGCAAGTAACTCAGGATCTTCCAAGTTTTTGGAGTAAAACATACAAAGAACTCTACAACGAACTCAAGCGCGATTATCCACGCCACTACTGGCCGCTTGAGCCGCAAAAAGCAAAACCGATTCTTCT
>CAMLKK010000032.1 GCA_946480715.1 uncultured Bacteriovorax sp.
AAGACGAAAAATTTTTCGACTTCTGCGATTATTATTCAAAAGGCGATTATGAAAAGGCCGAAGTTCATTTAGTTCTGAATGGCGACATTCTCAATCTGATTCAAATTGATGTTGATGGTGTTTTCACTAATATTATTGATGATGAAGTGACGGTCCGAGCGATCGATGCCATTGTGAAAGGGCATCCGAAATTCTTTGAAGGACTTCGTCGTTTCATCCGAATCCCCAATAAAAAAATCACTTACGTTATTGGGAATCACGATTCTGGTATGGCGTTCAAAGAAGCTCAAAATGCTCTCAGACGTTATGTCGGTGAAGAATTGGAATTTTGTTTTGAAGCCAATATCAGTGGCGTGCATATCGAACACGGTCATCGTTTTGAAGTGATCAACACTGTTCCTTCCGACAAATATTTTATGGAAGGTCCCAATGGGAAACTGATTCTCAATCTTCCATGGGGAACACTTTTTTGCATCAATCTCCTTCCTGTTTTACGTAAAGATCGTCCGAACATTGATAAAGTTCGACCGCTATCGAGTTACGTGAAGTGGTGTTTTTTCTACGACTTTGCTTTTTTCTGGAAAATGACATTTCAAGTTTGCCGTTATCTCATCCAGAGTAATTTCGATGAATACATCAAACAAAACAGAAATTTCAAAACAACACTTTCGATTTTAAAACAAATTACAATCTATCCTCTCTATGGAAAAAAAGCGAAGGCCATTCTTCGTCGCAATCCAGGAGTGCACACAGTTGTCATGGGCCACACTCATGTTCAAGAGTGGCTGCGTTTTCCAGAGAACAAATATTATTTTAACACTGGTACGTGGAACATGATTCCGCAGCTCGATGCCGGACAAATGGAAACGTCAACGAAGTTCACTTACGTGCAAATCAGAGTTGATAAAGAAAAACGACAATTGCTCAATGGTACAATGAACCTATGGCAAGGAACGTGGAAACCCTTCCGTGAAGAGGTTTCCGCGCTCTAAGTTTAATTATCTTTTGCCGCCACCCCATGTGATTCCCACACTGATGTAGACATATTTCTCTGAGCTATTAAATGATGAGCTTGATCCATCTTTATAAGTTTTTGGGGCAAGAGTTTTATTGTTCATTCCCACACCAGTTTGCAAATACACACCAGACTTGTGAATAAGACGTACACCAGCTTCAGCACCTACGCTGTAACCGATAGCGCCGCTGTAAACATCACCTTTATTTTTATAAGTACTATCAACAATAATCATTCCTCCATTCACACCGCCAACCATGTCGAGGCGAAATGATTTTGCTTTTACGAGTGGAATGTTTGTTTGCAATCCGATTTTGACTGTTTGAAATTCATTGCTGATTCGGCCGAGTGAACTAACAGAACCAACCGGAAGCCCTGAACCAATTGAGGTCACTTCCATTACAGAACGTGATTTTTCGTAACTTGCTTCAATACCCAAATGTTCAAACATCTGATAACCAAGTTTTACAGATCCAGCAAAAGCACCTTCCGTACTTCCATCGAGTGAACCTGTTTTAGAAGAGAGAGTCACGCCGTTTGTTGTATACTTGGCATCGCTATCCACAGACATATTATTTTTAGCTGTCCATGTGATGAAGACACGTCCTTTTAAGTGGACGCCTTCTTTTGAATCGTTGTTTTTAGCATATTCAATCGCTGTAGGAGCGACACTGATTGAATCGGGATGAACACCTAGTTCGCGAGCAACTTCCTCTTTAACCATTTCCTCTTGAAGGTTGAGATTTAACTCACTGGCCACGACAGATGCGCTTAATAGAGCAAAAAAAGCCGCCATAATGGAATGTTTTAAAGTCATTTGATTACCCTCACATGATATTTGTTTGCATTTTAACTTAGGAGGGAGGGGAACGAAGTATAGACGGTAAAAAGGGAAAGGGGGTGTCTAATATTTAGACAAAAAAAAAGGGCCGTTTGAAACGGCCCCTATGGAATCTATGCTTTTTTAGCCGCTTTTTTGGTAGCTTTTTTCACTGGCGCTTTTCTTGTCGCCTTCTTTTTAACTTTTTTCTTCATTACAGATTCAACTTTCTTTTGAATCTTATTAAGTTCTTTCTTTTGCTCATCCATAAACTTACGAGCTTTTTTCACTTCGGCCTGAACAGTTTTTTCAATTTTCTTTTCAAGGTTTTTCTTCTCAGATTGGAACTTTGAAACAAGTCCAGTCACTAAGTGTTTCTTTCTTAGTTTTTCAATTTCATGTTTCAAGTCTTGAAAAGATTTTAGCAATTGCTTTTTGTCCATGGTCGATTTCTCCTTAAGAACGTTTATAGCATTTTTTTACTTATCGGGACTCGATGGCCAAAACCAAAACTTTTTGGTTTCACTTTAAGTATAGGGCAAAATTGTTTGCGTTTATACTCTGATTTCGACAAAAGTTGATAAACTTTTAAAACTTCCTCTTTTTGATGGCCGCGTTTGATAAGGTCAGTGGCCGTAAAACGAGAGGAGAGCAGGGCCTCGAGAATGGGGTCTAGTCGATCGTAGGGAGGAAGCGAGTGAGAGTCTTCCTGATTTTCCCTTAATTCCGCAGAAGGAGGACGTTTAATGATGTCTTCCGGAATGATTAAACCGTGTTTTTTATTGATCCATTCCGCGATCTGGAAGACTTCTGATTTCCATAGATCACCTAAAACCGAAAGCGCTCCGACGCTATCGCCGTAGATTGTTGAGTAACCTACGGCAAGTTCAGATTTATTGGAAGTATTGAGCACAACCGAGTTAACAGCATTACTGCGCATGTAAATGAGCGCACCTCTTAAACGGCTTTGGATATTTTCATCGGCCACACCTACTAGCTCCTGGCCGAAATTATCGCGATAACTTGATTTAATCGTAGAGTGAATAAACTTGATCGGCATCGACGTAAGTTTAATTCCTAGATTACGGCAGAGGTCGTAACTCAAATCAAACGAGAGGGAACTTGAAAACAGTCCTGGCATGAACACGGCTTCAATTTCAATCATCGTCGTCTTTTGTAGCAAGTGAAGGAGAGCAAGAACAAGTGAAGAATCCATTCCGCCCGATAGAGCAATCGTAAATTTCTTCATTACATTTTTATAAACGTAGTCTTTAATTCCCAATAGAAGGGCATCGACAATTTCTTCACACTCATCATCCGAGAGCGGTAGAAGGCGAAGTGTATCGGCACTCAAACGTGAATTGAAAATGGTCGACCAGCCATTCGAATAATGGTGAAAAGGGCGGACACTTTCTTTTTTCGGTTCTTGAAAATTAGACCATGTCCACGTGAGAACTTGTGGTTTAAAAGCTTCGCCTAAGCGAACAATCTCATTGCCGTCGACAATAAAACTTTGTCCATCAAAAATAATCTCATCTTCAGCACCCACACGATTAACATACACAAATGGAGCGCGAAGTTTTTGTGAAATTTCAAGAGCACGATTAATTCTTAAATCGAGCTTTCCGAGATGATAAGGGCTAGCAGAAATATTAATCACCAGATCACACTTCATCTTTTGCGTTTCAAAAGCAGTCACTAATCCATCAACAGGATCTTGTTCATGAAGATGCGCAAACCACATATCTTCACAAATCAGCAGTCCAATATTTTTTCCCATAAACTGGAAAATTCCTGGTGTGTGACCAGGAGTAAAATATTTTTTCTCATCGTAGATGTCATAGTTCGGAAGCAGTTGTTTAGTATACAAACACTGCATTTCTTTACCAGGCTCTAAAATGTACATTACGTTTTCAATCTGCGTGGGCCAGCCGACATTATCAAATTCATAACGAAGTCCGCCCATGACTAGGGCCATTTGTTCACCAGCTGGTGCTTTCAGCTGATGTTGTGACCAAGATGAAAGATCGTCGAGGAAGGCGAGATAATCATCAATAAAACTTTTTTTCAATACGAGATCTTGAAGGGGATATCCCGCCGTAAAGAGCTCTGGAAAGATATGCAGCCCACCTGATTTTGGACGTTGAAAAGTCGCCGTAAGGTACTTAAAGATTCCTTCGAAGTCGGCAATTTCATGGTGTGTTTGATGAAGATTTATTTGCATGAATGCAAGCGCCTTGATAAATTTGGTTCTCAATTATGATACGTCTAAAGGAATTGTTGTGGTAGGTTTTTTTTGTATAGTACTCGCAGGACTTCTTTGGGCAATTGATACACTCATTCGCTATCCACTTTTAGGCTCTGGTGTCTCAGCAGAAAAAATCGTTTTCGTCGAACATCTTTTTCTTTCACTAATTTTCATCCCGCTTCTTTTTAAAGAAACTAAAAAAATCGGCAATATTAAATTATCGACAATTTTTTATTTCATCGTCATCGGAATTTTTGGTTCGGCCATTGCCACATTGTGTTTCACAAAAGCGTTCATGATGATCAACCCTTCGCTCGTTATTTTACTGCAAAAACTGCAGCCGATCGTAGCGATTTCGGGAGCTCGTTTTTTCCTCGGTGAAAAAGTTAAACCTCAGTTCTATATTTTCGGTTTCCTCTCTCTCGTTGGAGGTTTCCTCATTTCTTCGGCCGATATTTTACCAGGGCTATCGCAGCTCGATTTTTCACCGGCCCTTTTAGGAAAAACGGCCATGATGGGTTATGGCCTCACTCTTATCGCTGTCTTTAGCTGGGGAGCGTCTACGGTTTTTGGAAAAAAACTTTCTGGTCAGGGCTTTGACGAAATTCAAATTATGGGCGGTCGCTTTATTCTTGGATTTGCCTTTATGGCCTTCTATGTCTCAACCCAATTTGGCGGTCTTAATCTCGATTGGAACTTTGCTGTCTACGGAAAAATTCTCGCTATGGTGCTTCTTTCAGGCCTCATGGGAATGTACGTGTATTACAAAGGTCTCAAACTCATCTCTGCCCGAGTCACAGCACTTGCAGAAATGTTCTTCCCATTTAGTGCCGTGGCTATCAACTGGGTCTTTCTCGATGCTAAACTCCTTCCGATTCAGCTGTTAGGGGCGGTGATTCTCATCGTGTCATCAGCAGTCATTCAGCTTAAGAATTATTAATTCGATTTAAGAGCGTGGAGAGTAAAGCATGGGCCGAATACTGACCCCTCCGAGTCTGGAAGGAAAAACTTTTTTAGTAGCAGGCGCAGCTGGTTTTTTACCCAGTACACTTTGTGAGTTTTATTTAAATCTCGGGGCGCGGGTGATCGGTCTCGATAATTACATCACGGGGTCCGTCTCTAATATCGACATTCTCACCAGCTATAAGAATTTTGAATTCCACGAAGTAAACATTTATGAACGAATTCCAAATTTTCGCGATCTGAAGATCGATTACATTCTTTCAATGGCAAGCCCGGCTTCACCCATTGATTTTTCAAGCATTCCGCTCGAAATTTTACGTGTTAATAGTGAAGGCACACTTAGATTACTTGAGCTAGCTCAGGAAAAACGCTCACGTTTCCTTGAGGCCTCGACAAGTGAAGTCTATGGCGATCCGGAGATCCATCCTCAGCATGAAAATTATTTGGGACACGTGAATCCTATTGGACCACGATCTTGTTATGATGAATCCAAACGTTTTGCTGAAGCGCTCACGATGACATATAATCGCAAGTATCAAGTCGATACTCGTATCGTGCGCATCTTTAATACCTACGGTCCGCGCATGCGTCCGAATGATGGGAGAGTGATTCCCAACTTCATTACGCAAGCATTGGCAGGAGAAGATCTCACGATCTACGGCGATGGCTCTCAGACACGTTCATACTGTTACTCCACTGATATGGTCCAAGCGATTCATACAGTGCTCATGAGTGATGAAGTATCTCCGGTGAATGTGGGAAATCCAGACGAGTATACGATTCTTGAAACGGCCGAAACGATCATCAGAGTTTTAGGAAGTTCGTCGAAAATAACTTATCTTCCTCTGCCGACCGATGATCCAAAACGAAGACGACCTGACATCACGAAGCTGCAAAGTTTTTCCGACTTCGCTCCGATTGTGACTTTTGAACAGGGAATTCGACAGACGGCCGAGTATTTTAAAAATCTCGTTTAGCCAAGGAATGTGAATCCCATGAAAGTTGCTATTACTTGTGATCATCTACTCGCTCGCAACCATTACACTGAAATCATCGAGAGCCTCTGTGAAATTTTTCCCGATGCACCGATCTATTGTTTCGCTCACAAAAAAGGTGCGATCTTAGGCCACATCGAACAGAGAAAAATTCGCTCAACCGGTCTTTCAAATGTAGTAACGACAGAAGAAGAATTTTATTCTCACGCTCACAAGCTTCCCTCACTTGCAAAAAACCTTTATGTCTCTTGCGAATATGAACTCGTCATCAACGTTTCAAAAGGATTCTCTCAAGGAATCAAACGCTGTGATAAAAGTAAGCTCCTCACTTACTTATACGATCTCGATCTCGACGGAAAAATCAACAAAACTTTCCTGCAAAAAATCTTCGCGCCATTCGTGAAGAACTGGGTGGAAAAATCTTTAAAAAGCGCCGATCAACTTTTCGTCACAAGAGAAGATTTAGCGAAAGCATTGAAGCCCATTAATCCAGGCGTAGAAGTGATGGCCCCGCCCTTTCGCGTTTCAGATTATGCTCTTTTTCCAAAAGACATGTTCAAACACCATTTCTATTTGATCGAAGCTCAAGGCCTAAACACTGATCAGGCCAAAAAAATAATGGAGTGGATGAAAGAGTGGAATTACCAATTTCAGTTTATTGGTCAAGATGAACACTTGGCGAATCTAAAAGCAGGCCAGCCAGAAAATACTTTTTTCGGAAACCGTTGCAGCGGCGAACACGTTCCCGTCATGGCCGCTTCACGCGCACTCATCAGCTTCAACACAGAAACGTTCCCACAATACCCGCTAGGCACACTCGCAACCGGCCGCCCGGTCATCGTCACACGCGCTTTAAAAAAATGGATTGAAGGAACAGGAATTTCATTTGTTGATGGCCTCGATAAAGAGTCATTTCACAAGGCCCTCCAAGAAGTCGACACTCATGAAAAAGATCTCGAGGGTCAAAAACTCCGCGCTCACGTCATGGCCTATCACGATGTAAAATTCAAAGCAGCGATGAAGAGAGTCTTAGACAAATTGTCGTAGAAGAGCGCTCTCCGGATCACCTAGAGTTAAGAGCAATTCATCCCGCCACCGCTTAAGCGTGGAATCAAATCGTATTCTCAACTTCGGAAACAAAATCGAAAAATCTTCCAACATCAAAAGCGAATTATATTCATTCAAGAGCGTACTGCTCTTATGTTTAACCGCATTCCCAAGAATGTAGGTGAGAGCATTCTTAACTTCAGTCGGCGTCTTAAGTTTCCGGAAATGATATCTCGTCTTAAAAACTTTCCCAGTCGCCGATTTCAGCTTATTAATCCCTTTCGAAAGCGAAATCCCAAACGATTGCATCCCACGCCCCAACGTCTCGTTGTCATCAACTTCCACCATCATATGAACATGATCATACTCAAGCGTATAATGAACAATATTGAGCCCAATCACCCGCGCCTTACAAATCGCCTTCCTCAAAACCCGCAACACCTGCTTATTCTTCAACCCAGCTTTCGCTTTCTCAACTTTCACCGTCAAATGCAAAACCGTAAGCCGCTTAATCTCATCGCGCGCAATATGTCTCACCCCACGATCATGAATCGCAGGCCTTCCCGCACCTTTAATGTTGAATAACGTCTTTTTCTTCATTTTTATCCAGTCATTTTCTTTCGAAAGGGCCAAAGATTCGAGATCTTTAAGGGTCTCAAATCTTTTGGGCTTAGAACTGTATTTTAATTTAGGCAGATATTGTCGTCAAGAGATTTTCATGGTAAAAATTATTTATGAAAACAACTTTTGATGCCCCATGGATGATTGAATTAATAAAAAAAGCAGCGATGTCAGATAACTTCTTGCAGAAAAAGCCAGAATTAAGCGAGTTACTTTTGAGAGAACTCCCCAAATGCAAGCTTGTGGCCTCTGATTCAAACGATAAAATTGTAAGCTTCAAATTTGTGAGCGATCAGGCATGGCACTTCAAAAAGAGTATCAATATCTCGGGAGATGAAGCAGATCTCTTTATCGATCTCATGCAAGATGATTCAATTGGTGGGATCGAAATTCGTTACCGCTAGGTTAATCCTGTCACGAATTTTAGGCTACACTTAAACTGTTCTAAAATAGGTTGTGGGGCTCAGGCTTTAGGAACTATTGATGATATTGTTGCTGATGTCATGAAGAATGGTCCCTTTGATGATAAATGGCAGATTGAAGTTGTTAATCCAAATCCGTTCCATCAAAATATTAATGCAACATCTTCTAATCCTAATGATCCAATTTTAACTATTGATCATTGGGCAAACAGTTTAAACCATAGGTTAAAATATGATCGCAGTAAGAGTATTTTTATATGTTTCCATCCCTCTTTTAATTTTAAGTGCACTTAAAGGAGGAGGTTTGTCAGCTGATTACCTTGAAATGGTAATTTACATAATTCCTTTTTCAATTCTTTTAGCTGCAGTTGTAGGAGTGGCTAAAAAAGACCTTCAGACGATTAATAATCGCGTTTTAAACATTTTTTTAGTTGGATTGATAGGGATATGGGGAATAGTCTCCAGTCTATATCTATTCGGCGAAAAAAGTATATGTGCAGGATTTGACTCTTGTGAGTTTTTAACAGTTCCTAAAATTTTAACGTCCTTTTTAATTAGTTTCATTCCTATCGCTGGCTTAAAATTTTCGAGAAAATCCAAAGCTAAAAATGACTAGATATAAAATGCTCTTAACGATTTTTACAATTTCAATGGCGCCTCTGTTAGTAATTTGGGTTTTAAGAAAATGTATAAAAAAATCAGATGAATCAATCTAACATATTTGATTTCAAAGCAGATGTAGATAGGCAATTTGCTCATCTCGAAGTACTAGAATTTCAAGTTATGTTATGAAATGCTTTAAAACGTCCGTGACAACAAAGGACCAAATAAATTTGAGTATGAAAAAGTTAAATGAGTGGTTTTGTTAAATCAATTTTCAAACTCTGCTCGTCCCAATTAGGATAGTCGTCTTCACCTTCGCATTGAGCGAAACTGTAGTATGTCGTGAAGCCGAACTTCACACTGTCTTCGCTGCCGATGAGTGGAAGTGTTGATCTCGCCACCTCAAACTCGATGACATTACCCTGGACTTTGTATTTTACGCCTTCCGATCTCACCAGGCCCTGATCATTCGAGCAATCGCTCGTCAGACAGTCTTGAGTGCTTACAATGTTTTTTTCACGTCCAGAATAAACATCTGCATTGAAGGAAACAAAAACTCTGTTCGTCGCAAAGAAATCAGGCCAAGCGACCGAGTGCGGATCATAAGGACGGTAGCCCACGCTTTTACTTGGAGTAGCGCCGACCCAAAAATAATATTCTCTATAGCCCGGTCTCTTTCCAATCTCTTTAGTCATTTGCATTTTAACTTTCAATACTGATTCCAGAATTTCAACTTCAACCGAAGCAATATCCGTCGCAGGATCCTGGCAAAAATTATTGATGTTATGGTGAACATCTTTAATCGTATCGTTTTCCCTTACAAGAATATTTTCACTCGAAGCAAGTGAAGCAAATGATGAGACGAGCACAATGATGAAGACTAATGATTTCATAACGACCTTGGCGGTTAAATAATTCAGAAGTCTAAATTATCATGAAGCCAGAGGAAGTGATGGAGACTTTGAAAACTCTATAATTTTTACCTTGAAGCCAAATATTACAGGCGGATTTTTAGTTAGGTTAACGTCATAATTATGAGCAAGACACACCTTCCTGACAAAACGTTAACCCAATTCCAAAAAAGTAACACCCAATTGTTCTGCCGATTGTGTAACTAATAATACACTTATTATGGCCGTGATTGGTAATGTTGCACCTGGATCACCCTTTGGCGCTTCTGCGCCAAATGGTGCTTTATCATACTATGCATCAAATGGATGGTTTCAAGGTGATCATCCTTCTGCAGAAATCAATCTTAATAATATAAAATCAATTTTCGGTAGCAGCGCAACTTTTACCGGAAAAATTTTAGTTTGCCAGACCAAAGTTGGAGTAGATGGTATAATAACAATTAATCCAACGTGGACTGTTGTAAATGGAGACTAGTATGAAAAATATTTTTTTCATTTTTATAGTGTTATTCTTTAATGCGGAAGTACACGCATGTAAACGAGATGAACGAGAAGTTCAACGTTTGAAAAGAACGCCAGACTCAGCGAAGGAAGTTTTTATTGGGAAAATTATTCCGGGAGAAACCTATCCTCGCTTTGATATTTTTTGGCCACATAAATATAACTATATTACTTTAGAAGATTGTGGTCTACCTATGAACATTGAAACTAATAAGACATATGTATACCTTTATCAATTAGAGAGACCTATCCATAAGTTGCGCTCTTTAGAATTCACAGATGGTGTATTCTTTGAGCTTGAAAAAGAAGTCCCCAAAGTCCTTGATATTCTGGCCAGTAAACTAGTGGTGAATAAATCGGAACCCAACATTTTTTGGAGATATTGCAAGAAGGATTCTGAATGCAGAACTATTAAAAATAGTTGTGGGAAAGAAGAAAGTTTTAGTGCTAAGTATGCAAATAATGCCATTGAATTCTATTCCCAGAATCAAAATAAAAAATGCGTGAATGTAAAACCAAAGAACAAATGTGTTAATTATTTCTGCGAGTAATTTTTTAATCTTACTTACATGCTCTAGTGAGTTGGTGGAAGGAAAGAGAACTGTCAGTCGAAGCTTTTACATTTAATTTCTATTCATCCACTTACAAATAAATTCGTAATTGAGTTAGAGGCTTTCCAAAAGAAAAATCAACATAGAGAGAGATTCTAAACCAGAAAACCTTTCTTATAAGGCAGAAAAATTCGAAGATAAGAATTATCAATATTAATCAAAATATTTCAGAATAACTGATTAACAATGTTTACCTAGAATTCTCCACACAAGCAAACAACTTCTCTAAATTAGACCCAGTAGAATTTTGAAACGGCCCAAAGTGATTATAAGCGCGCCCCGCTTGAAAGTGTGGAGTCACACAACGCTGTTCATGGGCTTTCAATTTTCCATTTACAAGATTCAATGGGTGAGTCGCTGACGTCTTCGTTGTATTAACTTGAATTGCGAATGTCTGAACCACTTTGTGGATCCCGCAGAAAGCATTAAACGCCTGTAGCGAGCTTCCGAGGATTTTTACGAGTTCTGATTGCGATGCTTTTTCATTCACGAGACACGCCGGTTTAGAAGCGTTGAGTGCGTTCCAGGCTTTTAAACATGGACGAATGTTTCCAGATGAGTTCGGTGTGAATTGGAACATTCCGATGTTTAAGCGTGATGCTGAGTCTTGAGCTGGATCATCATAAAATTTTACGCCCGCTGGTTTTCTGTATCCTGCTGGGGCCACGCGGTTAGCGACATTGTTTGATGAAGATGAGTCTGCTGTTGAAAGTGATTCTGTGTAAGCTAGACATGAAAAGAGGCGAGTCCACTCTGCTTGCAATTCTACTTTTGCTTCGCGATCTCCTTCGAGTACTTGTGCGCGAAGTGTGTTGATCGTTGTGGCGAATCTGTTCAGGCGATCAATGGTCGATTCAGAAGGAACTTTGTTCATTGTCGCTGAAAGTGAATCGTAGCTCACTTTGCAAAGTGGGTGACGAATAAGTGATGTTGGAAAATAGTTTGCATCACTCGATGGAGTTCCATAAGAGCTGCCAATCATTCCCACCATCGCAGGAACATCAGAGAGAAGTTCACTTGCATAGTAGCTGATTTGATCCGCGAATGTATCATTATTTTCTGCGCTACATTTATCTACTGTATCTGGATTAATCGTTTCGCGTTTTTCAGTCAGCTCGCTTCCACGAACTGATTGATCAACATCGGGGCCAACAACTGAAGCCGTCTCACGGTATGCACCTGCATCGATGTGTTCACCGAAATCTAAAGTTGGTTTGCTCACAACTGGAGTGGGTGTTGGGGCAGGATTAGGTTCAGAAGGCAGATCAGGTCTTTTTGATCCACGCGCATGAGCTGAAGTTGATAGAATAAAAACGAAGATTATGAGTAGTGATTTCATTCCTCCTGAATCGGAATTCAGGAGGAAAAATTAAATTAAAGTTTGCGAAGAAAATCGATCGTGCGTTTCTCGCGAGGATTGCCAAAAAGATCTAGTGGAGCACCCTGCTCAACTATTAACCCCTGATCCATAAAGATCACGCGATCAGAAACTTCGCGGGCAAAGTCCATTTCGTGTGTGACCACCATCATTGTCATTCCACTCTGAGCGAGATCTTTCATAACTTTGAGAACTTCACCCACAAGTTCTGGATCAAGCGCAGAAGTCGCTTCATCAAAAAGCATCACTTCCGGTTGCATGGCCAGAGCGCGAGCGATGGCAACACGCTGTTGCTGTCCGCCTGAGAGATCGCGAGGGAAGGCTTGCGCTTTTTCAGAAAGACCGACTTTTTTTAACAACTCGAGTGCCTCTTCACGAGCTGCCGTTTTGTCTTTTTTCAAAACTAGACGAGGGGCCAGTGTGATGTTGTCGAGAACATTAAGATGCGGGAATAGGTTGAAGTTTTGAAAAACCATTCCCATTTTCGCGCGATAGTGATCAAGATCGCATTCAGGCATTGTGCTTTTTTGAACAACACCTTTAAAAAGAATGTCTCCACCTGTCGGTGTTTCTAAAAAATTAAGACAGCGAAGAAGTGTTGATTTACCAGAGCCCGAGGGCCCGATGATGACGACAACTTCACCTTTCGTAATTGTTGTTGAAATATCTTTTAGAACTTGGTTTGCGCCAAATGATTTTGAGAGATTTTTTAATTCGACGATGACTTCATTGCCTTTCATTACACACCTCCGCGACGTTCAAGACGGCGTTCAAAAGTCGACGCAATAAAAGAGAGCACCATCACGATGATGAGATAGCCGAGGGCCGCCCAAAAATAAACTTCCCATACGCGAAGATATTTTGCTCCGATTCTTTGAGTAACATAGAGAAGTTCACCGAGAGAAATGACAGAGACAAGTGATGTTTCTTTTGTGAGCGCTGAGAGTTCATTCACGACAGGTGGAATAATTCGGCGATACGTTTGCGGGATTATAACTCTCGTCATTGTTTCGTGTGGAGAAAGCCCAAGTGCACGTGCCGCTTCCGTTTGTCCTTTGGGAATAGAGAGAATTCCCGCGCGATAAATTTCTGCTAAATAAGCAGCGCTATTTAATGTGAGCGCTAAAACACCAGCGGAAAAGGAATCAAGTACAAATGTACTTCCATAACTTTCAAGCAGAGTGGGTAGAGCAAAATAGACAAAAAGAATTTGCAGCAAAAGCGGCGTTCCTCTGAATAACGTCACATAAAGAACGGCCAGCCAGCTTAAAATTTTTATTTTTGATAATCGCAGAAGAGCGATGACCATTCCGAGAATGAGTCCAAAGAATCCGCTGACAAATGTGAGTTTGAGTGTGATGGCCATTCCTTCGAGTAAACGAGGAAGAATGACCATCTTAGAAAACGCTATAAATCCTAATTCAGAAGCGTCCATCTAATTAAAGCTTTGGTTCAGTTTTAAGCCATTGCTTATAAACTTTTGAGTAAGCACCATTTGCTTTAATTGTTTTCAGTGCCTCTTCAAGCGCTTTAAAAAGTTTTGTATCTGTTTTTTTAACAGCGATACCAATAGGCTCCGGCTTAATGGCATTACCAGAAACTTTGAATGTCTTAGCATCAAGACCAGCATAGTAGCGACCTACAGCTTCGTCTGTGACGATAACGTCTGCTTGATTTGCTTTTAGTGCAGAAAACGTTTCAGTTGCACCCGGGAATGTTTTAATTTCTTTGATTTTTACACCTGATTTTTGAATCGCTTCAACAGCGGAAAAAGAAGTTGTATCAACTTGGACAGCAACTGTTCTTCCCGCGAGATCTTTATCAGTTAAAACTGTTTTCCCATTTGTCTTCACAACAAAAACTTGTCCCATTGTTAGGTAGGGAACAAAATTTACTTGGGCAGAACGTTCTGGAGTAATGTTCATAGAAGACATGATGACATCGTAACGATTCGATTGAAGACCTGCGAGAATTCCATCCCACGGCATAACAACGAAGTCAGCTTGAACACCTAAAACTTTTGCAAGTTCGCGAGCAAGATCAACATCTAGTCCGATGATTTTTCCATCGAGTGATTCAAATTCCATTGGAGGATAAGTCGTATCAACGGCCACTCTTAATTTACCGGTCTTTTTAACAGCATCGAGATCCGCGCTGAATGCACCTAAACTCACTAATAGCGTGATTAAAAAAGTCCATGACTTGAACATAGATGTGTCTCCTAAATAAACTTTGAGTTCATTAATGGTGACAATTAAAAGATGAGCTGAAAAGTAAAATCTTACTGAATCAGGTGGTCTTTATTCATTCCCATTGGTGGGCGAAAGAAAAAGACAGGAACATTGACCCAAAAGCGATTTCCGAATTCATCGATCATTTGGTATTTGCCGCGCATGTTTCCATACGGCGAGTGAAGAGGACAGAAGCTTGTGTATTCGAAATGTTCACCTGGAGCGATCATCGGTTGTTCACCTACAACTCCAGAACCTTGAACGTCGTATGTTTTTCCGTTTCCATCTTTGATTTTCCAGTGACGGTGAATCACGCGACAGCTTGATTCGCTGTGATTCGTGATACGGATTTTGTAAGCATAAAAATACTGATTGTTTTCCGGGCTTGAACGCTCAGGAACGTAGTGCGGGAACACTTCAATCAAGATATCTGAAGTTGATTCAAAATAATATTCTTTAGGCTCAATCTGACTAGTTGGTTCCATGGGTCCCTTAAAGCGAAAATCTCTCAATAAATGTGGCCTCGGTTTACCAAAAGAAACGCAGATTTGAAAGCCCGATGGCCTGAGAGGAGCATTCTTCATGTGCCTTACAGTTTGAAGGCCCGAACACTTGTTAGGTTCTAAGTAACTAAAATGACTGACATTTTCCTGATGTAGATCATGGACTTAAGGTTATTTTATGTTAGTCTCATTCCCAGGTAACAATAATTTTCTGGAGATAACCATGGAAGAAAAAAATCTTAATCGTCGCGCATTCTTTAAATTCGCTGTGGCAGCAGGGGCCCTCGTTCCATTTCTAGCTAAATCATCAAACGCAGTAGCAGCTGGATGTCCAGCAGCAGCTCCAGCTGGTAAATCAGCAGCTGAGCCAGGTGTTGGTATGGCAAAAAGCTTAGACTACGTTGTGGCAGCAGAAACATCTAAAAACGCAAAATACGCTAAAGGCCAAAATTGCGGAAACTGTAAGTACTATAACGACAAAAAAGCAGAAGGCGGATTCGCTCCTTGTACAATGATGGGAATGAAATACGTTACAAACTGTGGCTGGTGTAAGTCTTACCTTAAAAAGTAATCCTGAATCTGGAGCGGCCTAATTAATTAGTGCTGCTCCAGTCTTTTGTCTGTGTAGTTTTTTCGATAAACGTCTTCGCCCATCTTCTCAATCTGAAAATCAATCATCTTTTTAAACGATCTCTCCAATGAACTTGTTTCAAGTTTTGGTTCCAGAATTTTTAAACTTTGAACAGTCGCCTCGAGAGTTGAAAGACCATCAACATTGGGTGATTTGCGAATTCGGTATTGGGATTTTTTATGAGGAATCAGTCTGAAACATAAAAGCGAATGAAGATTTTTTGAAAGCATAAAAATCTTTTTTGCCTTTCTCCACGTTCCATCAATCATAATAAGATGAGTGAGGCCTTTAACTTCTTCGTCTGCGGCGTTTTCTAAAACGACGGCCTGATCAGCAGGAAAAACTAATCCCACTTTATTATCTCTATCCTCGAGAATGCGATTGAGCTCTTCATTATGAGTGAAATCTTCACCAATGATCAGCGAAACATTTGTTAAACTTTTTACGAGAATGCGAGCAGAGTTGAGCGCATGTTTTGTTTCTGTTTTATGCTGAAGAATAATTATTTTAATTTTGTTATCTATGCTTTCAATGGTGTCACACAAACAGCGCGCTTTAAGAAATTCACAGCGCGGGCAAAATGAGCGACTTTCTTTTTTGTAAGCATCGGCAATCAATTCGAATGTGGTGTTCATCCTTAGTCCTAAATTTTGTTATTTAATTTCTTTTTCACGCAGGCGAGCAGTTTGGAATGAACTTGCGCAGAAGTCTCCTGACAGTTGTTCAGGATTTTTCCCACGTAATCCATACACTTTTTTTCATCATTATTGAAGGTCGGATTTTTCCGATGCTTCATGCAATAAAAAGCAAGATTTTGATTTAACTCAATGAGCTTATCAGACATTTTTCCGTTCGATGCAGCGGCCGGTGGCGGCGTTACAGTTGGTTTATTTTTACGCGGCCTAGGTTTTTCACTATGAGTGGGAGCGGCAATTTGCGGCGCTTGCATTTGTGTCGGAGCTTTTCTAAGCGGAGGTGCATTGTATCCACGCTCAATCATCTCGAAAGCGCGATTCGTTTCATCTGAATAAACTTTTTCAGCAGGTTCTTCTTTTTGTTCGGAAGCGCAGCCACTGATGAGCAGAAACAGGAGAGTACAGAGAAATGTTTTTTTCATAAACGATTGATGAGTTCTGGGTAATCAATAAAAGGATTTCTATTTCCTTGAATGGCCATGATTTTGTCATGACGAATTCGTTCTTCATTATCGACAGGGTCTTCGCTGTTCCATTTGGCGAAGTATTTTTTTTGTGTGGCATCGATAGGCATTTCATAACGAACGCTAAAGTAGGCCATGGCGCGGGCTACATTGCCACGATGTTCGCGAGGTGGTTCAAACGATTTAATATTGCCTTCGAGTGAATTACCGATTTTTGAATCACGGCAATCATCTGCAGTAAATTTTCCTTTTACTTCAGCGAATGGAAAATTGTTGCGAGTGGAGTTTGCGTGCATGTCAGAAGGGTAGAGATGGTGAAGATCGGTCTTTTGCATTTCGGCCGAATGTTTTTTTGAAAATTTACTTTGCGGCCAGGTGTGTTCGCAATTAACGACCTCAGGGTTCGGAATTTTTCCTGGGCCAACTCCTGCGGACTCATCGATGTCTTTATTACAGTAGACTTCGCGAATGGAATAACCACTGGCCGTTTTTTCCAGGAACAGTTCACCGAACATGATTTTACGAGCTTCATTGTAGGTGAGAGTTTTTTGATTTTCAGCAATGAGTTTCTGGATTGATGAACGTAATTCTTGATTAGAAATTTTTTCGTTCGCTATTTTATCAAGCAGTGCTGATGGGTAATACGAGAGGGCCCAAGAGACATTAAAAGACAAGACCGAGTAAACGAAGATCGTCGCGAAGATTACTTGCTTCTTCATAAATCTACATCCTTATTAAATTTATGTGGGGGGCACTTTAATTGTCGTAAGAAACAGTTCACTCTGGCAACCGTTTTTCATTGGAGTAAATCGCTCAAGATGGCAAACAAAAAAGATCAGGCATAACTTTGAATAATTTTAGAATTGCTTTAGACTATTGTTAAGATTCTCTAACTACAGGATTGGATATATGCAAAAGTTTCGCAGTGAAATTACCGGTGTGGGCTCTTTCGTTCCGCCAGACATTTATACAAATTTTGATATTGAAAAAATGATGGATACTTCAGACGAGTGGATTCAGCAACGCACAGGTATTGTGCAAAGACACTGGGCCCGTCCAGAAGATTCAACATCTGATCTTGCACAAAAAGCATGTGAGAAGGCGATTGCAAACGCAGGACTCAAAGTCTCAGACATAGATATGATCATCTTTGCAACATTAAGTCCTGATCATGATTTTCCAGGAACAGGTTGTTTTCTTCAGGCGAAATTAGGCATTCCTGAAATTCCGGTTCTCGATATTCGTCAACAATGTACGGGATTCCTTTACGGAATCAGTATTGCTGATAAATTTATTCAAAGTGGATCTCACAAAAATATTATCGTAGTTGGTGCTGAAATTCATTCGAAAGGATTGGATCGTACACCAAATGGTAGAAATGTGGCCGTTCTTTTTGGAGACGGTGCTGGTGCCGTTGTTGTTTCTCAGCGTGAATTGAAAGATCCTGCGCGCGACTCACGAATCATGACAACTCATCTTTATGCTGATGGATCATTCGCAAAAGAGCTTTGGATTCCAGCTCCAGGAAACGCACTCGGAGCAGATCGTATCAACAACAATATGTTGGCAGAGGGGATGCACTATCCTCAAATGAATGGGAAAACTGTTTTCGTTCATGCCACTAAAAGAATGTCTGAATGTTTAATGAAAGCGTGTGAAGAAGCAAATGTTAAACTGCAGGATATTGATCTATTCCTTTTTCACCAAGCGAATTTGCGAATCAATTCAAAAGTGGCAGAAATGTTACAAATTCCAGAAGAGAAGATTTTCAATACAATTCAAAATTATGGAAACACAACAGCTGCTACAATTCCACTAGGGATGGATGATGCCATCAAAGCAGGAGCACTCAAAAAAGGAATGCTCGTTGCTTCGGCGGCGTTTGGTTCTGGATTTACGTGGGCAAGTGCGATCTGGCGACAATAATTAGGCCGCCAGAGCACGCATCATAAAGAAAGTTTTATTCATTGAGAGTTGCAGATGTTCGAAAAGTTTTAGTTCATCTGCATCGATCGCTTCATCAAATTTCTTTTTCACAGCATCTGAAATTCCGCTTTCAACAGCGAATTCACCAAGAGCTCCCATTACGCGGGCACGGGCCGTTTCTTTGTTGATTTTTCCACCGTCGAGCTCTTTTGAAAGAGTAACGAGAGCTTCACTGTATTTTGTCTGAGCAGCAGTTATTGAGTCTGCAAGTTTAGCATCTCCTAAGAGCTCAACGTGCTTAGACCAGTCTCTAAATGGATAAGCGAAGTTTCTGAAAAGCTCCAGTTCTGTCTGCGAGTATTGACCATACTTAGGAAAAATGGTTCTCAAGAAATTGCGAACAGGGCGATCCAGTTTATCAAAAGTTGATTCACTGTCGAATGCCTTAAGTTCCGCGTATTGTTTGAAATCATTTCTTCCTTTCATAAGGAAATAGGTCTCACGCATAAGTCTGTTTTCAATACACTTCACATTCTGGTGACAGTCTCGAACTTCAGAGGCAAGACGGCTCTTTTTGAAAGCAACGTCCGGACGAAATGATAGACCACCAATAAATTTATGAGAAACAACTTTCGAAGACATTCCCGCTAGTTCTTCATCATTAAATTCGTGACCAGCAAGAATTTTTGACATCAAACTTTCAAGACGATCATGTTTTAATTTCGTCATTGGCCCAAGCCATGGGTGATTAAAACTTTTTACTGTTTCTGTATTTGGATTTTTTAAATAACGTTCGTAACCCGTTACTAATTTTCCAATCGTATCGTAGTCATTCATGAGATTGTAATATCCCATGAGTTCTTCTTTCATCTGAACTTGTAGAGCAGGATTTGATTTCAGAAGTTGTTTTTCGATTGGATTCGAAATCGTAAGCTGCATTGACCCCACGCCGAGCTTTCTGTTGATCACGCGAATTTTCTCAGCAAGTGCCTCAGCACTATCGTGAGGAGCGAGAACAACCTCATAGTGACCAGCATCGAATACAAATGATTCAGGAAGAACATCAATCAACTCTGGATCAGTAGAAATTTTTACAAGTTGACCCTTTTCACGGTAAGGGAAAATTTGTTGTGAACGCGATTCGATAAAGTCTGCACGTTGTTCATGTGTAAGTGCAAGCCAATCTTCCTTGGACTTTTTCCAGTGAGGAGACATTGGCATATAGTTTTTTAGAAGTTCAACAGATTCATGGTGAAGATATTCTGATTCAAACCCATACTGAATGTGCATTCCTTTTTTTCCTTCAAAACCTTGAGGGTAGCGGATGGCATTTTTAGCAAGGGCCTCTGTAATCGCCACTTTTGGTTTTACCGGAACGGCCGCCACTTGAGCTGGTGTAACTGGAGGAGTATTCGTTGCTTTTGGATTAAAAAATCCAGTGATTGAATCAAAGCAGCTTGTCCACGCGTTTGCCGGTTCACGTTCCGTCGGCATGGGAGTTTCCATCACAACAGTCGGAGGAGTCGCACATGATACGGCAAGAACAAATGTTAAAGCGATGAGTGAGTTTTGTTTTTTATTCTTCATAATATTTTATTACCGCTACTGGAGAGATACTCTCGTTAATATTTCCTTTTGAAAGAGCTGCTGCAAGAGATTTGGCACTATAGGCGTGAGCGACTTTTAGTCCGAAAAACTTTTCAAGCACGTG
Source organism: uncultured Bacteriovorax sp. (assembly GCA_946480715.1). The sequence continues at coordinate 20,297 of CAMLKK010000032.1, forward strand.
TCCGGCTGAGCTTGAACATGAATAACTTTGTGTATAGTAATGATCACCTTTTTTTACAACAGGAACAGTGATCCCATTACCAGCATCCAAAACCATGACTCCATTTACTTCGACTAATTTACCTTTAATCTCTTTATCGTTTCCATATTTTGGCGAGTCAGTTACGTAGAACAATTTTTTTCCACCCATCATTCCATCTCGCTCTTCAATTTTGAGCATGGGAGAGTACGCATCGAAGGCCGGGACATTATGCGATTGAGATGAACTATAAAGAGCAGCAATCTCTTTAAGCAAAGGATCGATTTTTTCTTTTCCTAGATGGAATACGAATCCCGTAGATGACATGAGTTCTGGATTACTTGATTTTCTCAAACGAGGGGAAAAGCTCGATACAGAAGTCCATTGAACGTTATTAAATGTATGAACCTTTTTTCCAATGCGAAGATAGATGTGTCCAAATGGTTCAGTAGGTTCAAAGATAACTTCGGCCGTTTCTTCGAGAAATGTATCGTAGTCAGGGTATTTGTTCATGACTCCAGTGTTGGCCGTATATTCAGTATATTTTTTTCCATTGGGAAATTTTTTTTCAACTGGATTGAGCTGAGTAAGCTGAGGAAGTTCGCGTTGGGGAGCAATGGCCTGTGGTTTCGGTTTAAAAAATTGAGTTACTCCACCCACACATGAATCGAACCAATTCGCTGGAGCTCGCTCAGAATCACTCCACGTCCATTCATTGATGGCCAATTGTTCTTCAGGGGTCACATCGCGACTACTGTAATAAGGAGCAGGCGTGTGATGAGAACAGGCGCTCGTTAAAAGAAGCGCACTCAGAAAAATCATTGTTCTTAATTTCATTGCAAACACCATATTAAAAGTTCACAGCTCTTCATTCGCTCCTTTCGGCAAATCTCAAGAGGAATTAAGGATTAATGTGACCGAGCATTGCGCTCGGGTATGAGGTGTCAGATTCCTAACACCAGGGCCAACATATGCTTACAAAATTTTTTTTAGTTGCGTGAGTCTGTCAAGAATTGCGAAACTTTATGAAACGTAATCAAGGATGATTAAATGAATGCTAAGTTAATGTTGTGTTTTTCTCTTTTATCTCTTTCAGTAGCTGCTGAAGCAACTCCTTTTAACGGTTACATCGTAAAATTCAAAAAAGGTTCTCAGTTTCACTCTATGAAGTCCCTTAACCAGGTTGGAGCTGTCACAAAATCAGTAGATACTTCTTTTGGTACTTTTGCCCGTCTTGAGTCGACAAAAGGACTTTCGGACAAATCAATCCAATCATTGGCCGCTCATCCAGACATCGAATACATCGAGCCAAATTATATTATTTCAATTAATGGAAGAAGAAATTCGCTTCCAACTGATGCTCAATACTCAAAACAATGGGGACTTTCGAATACTGGAAAAAATTCTGGTGGGATCTTCTCATCTGGTGTGAAAGGTGAAGATATTAATGTTGTTAAAGCATGGGATCTCACAAAAGGTTCAGAAGGCGAGCACACTGTTAAAATCGCAGTTATCGATACAGGTGTTGATTACAATCACCCAGATCTTAAAGAGCAGATTGATGTTAACGTTTCAGAGCTTAACGGTGTTGCCGGTGTTGATGATGATCAAAACGGATACGTAGATGATATTTACGGTTACGATTTTGCCGGTAAAGACGGCAATCCAATGGACGGACACGGACACGGAACTCACTGTGCAGGTGTTATCGGAGCTAGCCACAACGGAATCGGAATCGCGGGTGTTATGAAGAATGTAAAAATTCTTCCAATTAAATTTCTTTCTGACAAAGGTTCAGGAGAAACGATCGATGCTATCAGCTCAATTGATTACGCTATCAAGCGTGGTGTTCAGGTTATGAGCAACTCTTGGGGTGGTGGAGAGCGCGAGCAGGCCTTAATGGATGCCATCACTGCAGCTGAGCAAGCGGGAATCACTTTCGTAGCAGCAGCAGGAAATGATTCTGCAGACAACGATCGTCGTCCAAGTTTCCCGGCAAACTATGAAGTATCAAACGTTATTTCAGTTGGATCTTTCGCTGGTAACGGAACAAAATCTAGCTTCTCTAACTATGGTGTAAAATCAGTTCACGTAACGGCACCAGGATCAGCTATTCTTTCAACTTATAAAGGTGGATACGGAAATCTTTCTGGAACATCAATGGCAGCGCCTCACGTTTCAGGAATCGTTGGGCTTCTACTATCTAAAGAGCCAGATTTAACTCCTGCTCAAATCCGTGAAAGATTGATTCGCACATCTACTAAAACATCTAAACTGCAGTCTGCTTCAGTTTCAGGTGGTAGAGTTGATGCTTACAGAGCGCTTATCAACGAATAATGCTCTGGTCAGAAGACTAAAATTGACTTAAATTAGGGCCTGGTTAATCCAGGCCTTTTTTATTTGATTTTGAGAGACTCATGAACGAAACAAAAGTTTTTAGTGTTAAAAAAAATGTTCAAGAAGGTGATCCTCTTGTTCTCATAGATTTCCTGGAAAAACATTCCAAACTTTCTAAAAGTGTTCTCAAAAAAGTTCTTAACAACGGCGGCGTGTGGGTACGTAAATTTACGGATTCAAAACGCGTTCGCGTTCGTCGTGCAACTGCTGATCTCACAACACAATCTTTCGTAGAATTAAACTTCGATCCGAAATTTCTGGCGCTGGAAGTTCCGGAGGCCAAAGTCGTTTATGATCAGAAAGAATGGGGACTTTGGTATAAACCGCAAGGTCTTCTCTCTCAAGGAACTGACTTCGGTGATCATTGCACTATTTTAAGACAAGTAGAGAAAGCAAAAGGTAAATCGTTTCTCGTTCATCGTCTGGACCGTGAAGCTCATGGTCTCATGTTGCTTGCTTATACACAGAAGGCCGCTGGTTTGTTTTCAACTCAATGGCAAAAAGGAAACGTTCGTAAATTTTATAAAGTAGAAGTGTTGGGAAATATCGCTCTTCAATATACTAGTGGTACAGGTGATATTAATCTCAATCTTGATGGTAAAGAGGCCCGCACGAGTTTTAAAATCCTCGACGCAAATGCGGAGAAATCACTCTTGCTCGTTCAAATTCACACTGGAAGATTACATCAAATTCGCAGGCATTTTGAGATGATCGGTTTCCCTGTCATGGGCGATCCTAAATATGGTAAAGGAAATAAAAATCAAAGTGGACTTCGTCTTATGGGTTATCGACTTGATTTTTTCGATCCGTTCGCTAAGAAAGAGATCAGTTATTCATTAGACGAGATAGCTTTTTAATTCTGTTGTCGTAAAAAATCACCAAACAGACACACATACAGGTTAATCCGATGGCAAGACCCATCCATAATCCTCGTGCTTCAAGTCCTCTTTGATAAGCAAAATAACATCCGCTTGGAAGACCAATGATCCAGTAAGAAGCAAATCCCAGAATCATTGGAATTTTCGTTTCATTTAATCCGCGCATGACTCCTGCTAGTACAACCTGAATTCCATCCGGGATTTGAAAAAGACCAACCCAAAAAAGAAGTCCGGCACCATAAGCGATGACGGGTGCATCTGACGTCGCTGTTTTCAAAACGAGTTCAGGCACAGTCAGATAGATTGTGGCAAAAAATAATTGGATAAAGAGCGTGAGAATAACTGCGCCCTGAGAATACATTTTTATTCCCCCGATAGAGCGTTTCCCAAATTGTTCACCAACAAGAACTGAAGTCGCACTTCCAATCGCTAGTGGAACCATAAACGTGAGTGAAGTGAGATTCATAACCAAACTTTGGGCCGCTGAAGCTGTTAGGCTCATTCCACCAACGAGAATTGTCACGACAGCAAAAATGAGAACTTCACAAAGTAGTGTGAAGGAAATGGGAATCCCAAGGCGAAAAATTTTTTTGATGATTTCAGCACTTGCCACAGGTTTGAATTCTGTTACTCGCTTCATGTAGTAATAAACAGCAACGGCCATGAGAAATCGGCAGAGTAAGGTTGCGATGGCCGAGCCTTGAATGCCAAATCCAGTAAAACTTCCCGCACCAAACATAAAGAGGAAGTTAAAGAGAATATTGAACACATTGAAGATGATAATAATTCCATTTGGTCCATAGGTTTTACCTTGGGCCTGCAAATATTCTTTTGTCGCTTGAAAAAGTAGTGCGGGTAAAAGTGAGAAAGAACTCCATTGCAAATAAAGAACAACTTGATCAACTAATTCGGGATTAAGTTTTAAAAGATGAATCCACAAACCACTAAAATAGAGAATGGGTGACAGAACAAAAGAGACTATCAAGCTGACAATGTAAGCGTTAAATAAAAATGTCGGATCTTTTTTACCTTCGCCTTTAATCTGAGAGGCGAGAGGTCCCGTGCACATGAGAACACCTATTCCCGCCATGAGAAATGGAGCGAAGATCATCACGGCAACACCTATAACAGCAACTGCTAAGCTCGAGTATCGACCAGCGACCACAATGTCGCCGACACCGAAAAGCATTTGTCCGATTTGCCCTGTGATAATTGGAAGTGCGAAGAGAAAAATACTTTTGATGAGATTTAGTTTAGTCTGCATTTGTGAGAATTCCTTCCAACGTTTTGAACTAGTTTACAAATATTATCAAACCTTAGACAATTAAATTAAGTTTCAATTGAGTGTGGAGAGAGTTCATGGCGGCAGAAAGCAAAGTCAGTGAGAATGAAAAAATCGATATCAATTCGATGGATTCAACTAAAAAAGGTGGCTGGGCCGTTTTTGAAAATGTTTTCAGAAAATTTCAAACACTAGGCTATGTCTTGTTTCTTCTTCCCATAGCCATGGTCTACGTTATTTGTCTTGCTGTTTCTCTTACACCGGGATTCATGTTGTATGAATGGGTTAGTCAGCAAGTTGCAACTGAAGCTGTATGGTTCAAAGCGTTCAGTTACGGAATGACGGCGGGAATTGGCTTCGTCGCATTTATCATCACACTTATTTTTGTTGTTCCACTTATGAATCTTCCATGTCTTCCATTTGTAAAAAAATATAGAGGTGCATGGTTTTCGGTCGAATCAGTGCCATGGTTTTATCACAACGCTCTTACTTACTTAGTTCGTTATACGATTTTGGATTTTATTACACCTTCGCCTTTGAACATTTTATTTTTCAGAATGATGGGAATGAAAATCGGAAAAGGAACAATGATTAATACTTCAAATGTTTCTGATCCATGTTTAATTGTTCTTGAAGACTACGTCACTATTGGTGGCTCAGCTTTCATCATGTCTCACTATGGAATGAAAGGATTCTTGATCATCGACAAACTTCACATCAAGCGTGGGGCCATTGTTGGTTTAGGTGCAAAAATTCTGGGTGGAGTTACGGTAGGGGAAAAAGCTACTGTTCTTCCCAACACGGCCGTGCTTCCGAAAACGATCATCAAAGATGGTGAGAAGTTTGGAATTCTCGCTGGACCAGTGGCCTAACTTATTCGTTTAAACATCGCCAGTGCTTTTTCTTTTTGCGCGCGATAACTCACAATAGGTGCAGGGTAATCGCGACCGATAAAACATTTAGCACGATCCTGTGCCGGAAATTCTGTATCGTGAGGAGCATGAATTTCTTTGGCAGTAAAACCAGAAAGCTCCGGACACCACTTGCGAATAAAATCACCATTACCATCGAATTTTTCAGATTGATTAAAAGGATTAAAAATTCTGAAGTAAGGCTGAGCATCGACGCCAGTTGAAGCACTCCACTGCCAGCCACCATTGTTAGCGGCCATATCATAATCAAGCAGTTTCGCCGCAAAATAACGTTCACCTTTTTTCCAGTCAATTAGCAGTGTCTTACAGAGGAAAGATGCTGTCACCATTCTCAGTCGGTTGTGCATGAAACCTGTTGCATTCAAACAGCGCATGGCCGCATCGACGATCGGATAACCCGTTTGTCCTTCACACCAGGCCTTGAAATCTTCTTGAGTGCCAGACCACTCCAAAGCATCATATTCGCTTTTATAAGCGTGTTTTTCGATACGAGGATAAACATCAAGGATCATCTGGTAAAAGTCCCTCCAGATGAGTTCAGATAACCATACAGCAGATCCTTCATTCTTTTCTTTTAAAGCTTCACGCATGAGATCTCTAAGAGAAAGTGTTCCCATTCGTAAATGAGTGGAGAGTTTACTCGTCTGTTCGAGTGCAGGAAAATCGCGGCCCACTTTATAATTGCTCATATGCTTTTTGAAATGCATGAGCATTTGCTGGCCATGAGTAGTACCACCCTTGATAAGATTTTCCGTTTCCTCAAATCCTAATTTTTTTATGATTGTATCAAGCGACAACGATTTAATATTTTTTTTAGGACCTAATTTTTTTAGGTCACATTTATAATCGGGTATGAATGAATCCTGCGCGTGAAATGTCTCGAGCCATTTATTTTTATAAGGTGTATACACTTTATAAATCGCCCCACTTAAATTCAGCACTTCATGTTTCTCGTAGAACACGTGATCTTTAAAATGAGAGACGGATATATTGAGCTTCTGACATTTCTTTAAAACGTTCTCATCTCTTTTTTTAGCATATGGTTCGTAGTCGCGGTTAAAATAGAGAGCATCACAATCTAGCTCTTGTAATAGTTTTGGGATCTCTTCAGTGGGATCTCCCTGGCGGATAATGAGTTCACTCTTATGTTTGAGAAGCTGGTCGTTGACTTCAACTAAACTCTCATGAATAAAAGTTAGTCTCCTGTCTTTTTTGTCGTCAAGTTTATCTAAAATGAGATCATCGAAAATGAATGCCACATACACTTCATCATTTTCTTTTAGTGCCGTTGATAGTGCATAGTGATCATGAACGCGAAGATCTCTTCTTATCCAGCAGAGCGCTCTTTTCATGAGCGGCCTGAATGAAACAGACTCTCGAGTGCTTCATTAATATTTGTATGTTTGAAATGAAAATCAGTTTCTGAAATTCTCTTTGGAACAACCCATTGTGAGTCAATCATCACCGTCGACATTTCACCAAACATAACTTTTAGCGCTGTCTCAGGAATAGGAAACAATGTTGGTCGATGAAGAGCGTGACCAAATGCTTTGGTGAATGTGAAGTTATCGACAGCTTCAGGAGCAACTGCATTGTAAGGACCACTTATCGTTTGATCCAGAACGGCCTTGACATAAATATCAGTCAGATCATCAATATGAATCCAGCTCATTTTTTGATAGCCATCGCCGATGGGCCCGCCAAGACCTAATTTGAAAGGTGTGAGCATCTTTCCAAGCGCACCGCCATCTTTACCTAGAACAACTCCAGTCCTGATGGCCACGACACGTTTGAAGTGGGGACTTTCAAAAGCTGTTTTTTCCCATTCTTTACAAAGCTCCGGAAGAAATCCTTTACCTGGAGATGCATTTTCATCCAGAGATTGAGCAGCATTAACCGGATAAAGTCCGATTGCACTTGCCGAAATGAGAAAATCTAATGTGCGGCCTGAAAGTGCTCTATTTAGGGACTGCAAAGATTCCACTCGAGAATCTCTTAATATTTTTTTCTGTTCTGCTGTCCATCTTTTAGCAGCGATATTTTCACCCATAAGGTGAATGATTCCTTGAACACCTTCTAGACTTTCCGCAGGCGGAGATTGACGATAATCTGACCAGTCAAAAGCATGGACATTGTCCTGTGGAAAATGTTGTTTTGCTGATTGAGCATTTCGAGAGAGTACATTAATGGTGACATTTTTCTCTAAGAGCTTATGGATGAGGTGAGTTCCGATAAAGCCTGTAGCACCCGTGATAAGTATTTTCATATTGTAAAACTCCTGTCTATGCTTCCAACATTGATTATATGTTTATGTAGTATTTTTACCAGGGAGATGGTGCTAAGATGGAGTAGACAATTTTTAGACGAGACACTTTATTATGGTGATAAGCACTGCTTACACAATTCAAATGGCTTCCAAGATTTCAGGCGTAGGTGTTCATACTATACGCGCCTGGGAAAAGCGCTATAAGGCATTAGTGCCATCGCGTGATTCTTCCGGCCATCGCGTCTATTCAAAGGAAGATATAGAAAAGCTTATGTTATTAAGCGAACTTTGCCTTCTTGGCTATTCGATTTCTAAAGTGGCCAATCACCCGATCAATGAACTTAAAAAGCTTTTAATTGATTTAGGTAAATCAGAAGAAAGTCTGAGTGGACCATCCTTTTCATTGGTTGAAGAAAAATCTTCAGTGGACTTTGATCAATCATTAGCGATTCTTAAATTTGCTCTCTTGAACATCAATCTGGATGTCATTAGTCAGGAATTGCAAAAGTTAAAAACCGCGCTTTCGCCACGAGAATATGCTGAAAAGCTTCTTGTTCCTTTCATGCTTACATTGGAAAAGTCTGCACAAGAATCAAGAATGACTTCTGCTCAAAGAGAAAGTCTGCACTCCTTGATGTCATTTCATTGGAGTACTTTTTTGTTTTCTGCCGGAAAAAAAGAAAGTGGGAAAAACCCTATTCTTATTGCTTCATTTGATCGCTCGCATGAGTGGGAATGTGCGGGGGCGGGAATGCTATGTGATGAGGCCAACATCGGTTACTTGTATAATGGAACATTGAGCGCTGAGGCCCTTATTGAATTGGTGAAGTCACTGCAAATAAAATGTTTGATTCTGGCGGGAAGTTCACACGATCAAGTAGCAGTCAGTGAAAAAATTCAAAAAACAATTAAGAGCGATCTCTCATTTCTCTTTCTTAATTTGAAAGGCACAACTTTTAACATGGCCTCTTCAAAGCACATCACCGTGGCCAGATCATTAGATGACATTCAGGCCTTTCTTCAACGTCACTAATTATTAATTAAATTTTCGATACGATTGATCATGGCCTTTGGTTTATCTTTTGGAGCATAACGAGCAACAGGGTGACCATGGCGATCGACGAGAAATTTTGTGAAATTCCATTTGATAAGTTTTGATCCCAATAATCCTGGTAAAGATTTTTTTAGGTCAACGAACAGGGGATGAGCATTACTTCCATTCACATCGATTTTTGAAAAAATGGGAAATGTCACACCATAGTTGAGACTGCAAAAAGTTGTTATTTCTTTTTCATCACCCGGCTCTTGACCGCCGAATTGATTGCAAGGGAAAGCGAGTACTTCAAATCCACGATTTTTATACTTCTGATAGAGTTCTTCGAGTTCAGTGTATTGATTTGTGTATCGACAATGAGATGCCACATTCACAATAAGCAGAACTTTGCCTTTATAATCTTGCAGAGATTTTTCCTGCCCAGTTGCCGTTTTAACGATGTGGTTTTGAATATTCGCCATACTAATTTCTCTTTGTCATTTTAGGGGTCTCTATTAAGATAGATTGTAGCCATTTTAAAAAAAGTCACAAGAAGAGACAAAGGAATTCATCAATGGAATTAATCCGTCTAGAAAATGTCGAGAAGTCATATGGGGACACTTTTTCGTTAAGAGATATCAATTTAACTATTAATCAGGGAACAATTTTCTCACTATTGGGTCCAAATGGTGCAGGAAAGACAACTCTCGTGAAGCTCATACTGGATATTATGCATTGTGACCGCGGGACAATTAGTATCAATGGTCATTCTTCAACAACGAAAGAATCGCGATTGGGTGTTGCTTTTATTCCGGAAAAATTTACTTTTTTTCCGTATTACACGGCCCGTGGAGTTTTAGAATTTTTTGGACAAATGAAAGGTCTCTCTGGAGCTGAACTTAAAACGCAAGTTGAACATGCTCTCGATGAAATGCAGATCAGAGATCTTGAAAATCGCAAGCTCTCTAAAATGTCTAAAGGTCAAATGCAGAGAGTAGGGTTGGGAAGTATACTCATCGGTCAAAATGATTTAATCATTCTTGATGAGCCTTTTTCAGGATTAGATCCACTCGGAATGAGAGATCTAAGAGAGATTATTAAGAAATTAAGAAATGCTGGTAAAACACTTTTTATCAACTCGCACGTTCTTTTAGAAATGGAGCAACTTTGTGATGAGTACGCCATTTTAAATAAAGGAAAATTGCTTGCTCATGGAACGGTGGATTCAGTTCTCTCTAAAGGAACTCGCCTGGAAGATTTTTTCTACAATACGATTAGTGCAGATGGAGGTCACGTTTAAATGAAAACTCAATATATGGCCCTCATTAAAGATACCATTAACAAAGAATTGCGCAGTAAAACGTTGATCGCGATTTTTATCGTTACGACACTTGCGATTCTTCTTTCTCATACGATGACGAGTTTACTCAGTTCGCAAATGGGTCAAGATTCAAGTCTTGCTATCGTAGGTGTTAATTTACTTTCGCTTTCGTTTTCAATTCTTAACTGGCTTATTTTTATTATCGCGATCGTCTTCGGAATCAGCACGATCCGTTCAGATTTTGAAAATAATATTATTTATCAATATCTCTCTTTCCCCATTAGTCGAATGGAGTACTTTTTCATTCGAGTAATCGGAACCTGGATTTTAGTTTTTGGCTATTACTTCTACGCTTATATTCTAACGACAATTCTTTATAGTATTTCGTTCAAAACAAATATTTATACAATCGGCCACTTCGGAAGTTTTGTTGTCATGGCCCTTTATATTTTACTGGTCATCTTCATTGCTATTCTTTTTTCGATGATGATGAATAAATTGGCAGCATTCATTTCCCTGATTCTTTTAACTGTCACAAGCGGCTGGGCGTATAACACATTTTCAGTTATTCCAACCAACGAATGGCTGCAAGGATTTAATCTTTTTAAAGGTCTGGGATTAGCGCTTTATTTTCTGTTTCCACGTTTCAAATTTCTAGACGGACTTTCTGCAAGTCTTTTATCTGGGAATATGGATAAATGGCAGCCGATGAATCTTTCGTGGGAAATTATCCACCTGGTAGTCATCAGCGGCGCCATTGTTTATTTTGGATCACTTCTTGTAAAAAAACGCGATTTCTAAAGTTTAATAGTTAATCCATCTTGTAACGAATTCATGTAGGCCTTAATCGCTGGGATGAGGCCTGCTAGAGTTCCAATCACAAAGATAATTCCTAGATACATCCATTCCGTTTTCGAGAGTCCTTCAATCGGTAAGTAGATTGAAAAATTACTCTCTAACCACGGACGTACAAAAAAGAGTAGACCGTAGAGCGATCCAACTCCGATCAAACATCCGAAGAAAACAAGCAAGCAAGATTCGTACAGCATAAGAAGGAGAATGTGCGGAGCTGTTGCACCTAATGAGCGCAAAATCGCCATTTCACGTCTTCTTTCGTTTATAGATGTGTAGAGCGAAATAATGATGCTCATGAGACCGACAACGAGAACACAAATACTCACGAGAAAAAGAATTTGTTCGACGTAACCTATGGTCTCCCACATTTCTTGAAGGGCGAGGGCAGGAATGACCGCCATAATAGGTTCATTGGCGTATTGATCAATAGCTCGTCTGATTCTTAAAACAGCAATGCGCGATTTTAGTTTCACCAGAAATGAAGTGAGTTGATTGATTTGAATGTTTTCTTTTTTGAAACGCTCTTGCGCGATTTCTTCGCCGCTTGGAACACCTGTTTCCCATCCAAAGTGCATCGCCTCCATTCCATGCAGAGTAACATAAACGGCCGTATCAATAGGTGTCTGAGTTGGTTTTAAAATCCCAACGATTTTAAAAGGAGTTTGATCATGATGAAGAACGGCTTCGCTTGAAATACCGTGAGAAAGGGTAATGGGATCATTCAGTGAATGTTTAAAAACTTTCGCGACTTCTGAACCGATGACGACTTCGAATGTGTCAGATGCAGGCACACCAGCGGCGAACTCAACTTGCTTGTCACCACGGAAACGATAATGTTTGTAAAAGTTTTCATCCGTTCCAATGACACGAAATCCTTTATAAGCATCGCCCAGTGATAGTGGGATGGCCCATTCCACTTGTGGGTTCGATTTAATTTCTTCGAAAGTGCTCATGCGAATGTTGTTAACCGCACTTCCAATGTGAAAAACACTATAAAGAAGAAGCTGAAGCGGTCCACCTTTTGCTCCGACAATCAAGTCAGTCTTAGAAATTGTGTTTGTAAATCCCTCACGTGCGCCCTGACGGATTCGTTCTATTCCCAAAAAGAGAGTGACGGAAAGAGCAATGGAAAGTACACATAGTAGTGACGTTAATTTGCGATTTTTGAATGATTTAAAAGTTAGAAAATTAATCATGGCGGTTGATCTCACTTAAAGAAACAGAACGGCTAAAATAATTTCTCAATCTTTCATCATGAGAAACAAAAAGGAGCGTGAAACCACGTTTTTCACACAACCCTAATAAGAGCTGCATAAACTCCTGAGTATTTTTTTCATCCAAAGCGCTCGTCGGCTCATCAGCAATGACCAGCTTAGGTTCACCAATGAGTGCTCGGGCAGCAGCTACTCTTTGTTGTTGTCCAATGGAGAGATCCGTTACTTTTTTATGAGCATGCTCTCTCAATCCAAGAGCATTAATCAATTCCTCTGCTTGCTTTTCAAAATCTTCACGACTCCTTTTACTGTTGATCAAACAAGGAAGAATAATATTTTCTTTAATATCCAAATAGGGAATGAGATTAAAAATTTGGAAAATGTAACCAATATTTTCTCCGCGAAGTCGATCACGTTTTGAAGCAGAAAGATCTTTTAAGTTATGTCCTAAAACCCAAAGATCACCTTTAGTTGGTGCTAAGACTCCAGCAATCAAATTTAGAAGAGTACTTTTTCCATGACCAGAAGGACCATGTAAAAAAACTTTCTCGCCTTGTTTAATTTCTAAGCGAGAAATATTGATTGTAAGTGGAGTATGAAGGTTGTAAGAAAATTGGCAGTCGTTCAGTTCAATTACGTTCACAAGGAAATCCTGTTATAGAGATCACAAAATTATTTAAGGATGAGCTCCCGCTGGAGTTGGAGGAGTAAAATTTTTTAAGTCTTGAACTTTGAATCCTTCCATTTTGTAAGATGATTCTAAATCTGGATTTGATTCAACAGTTAATTTACCTGTTAGTTCAAGAGGTGCCATCGAAGGTTTAACCTTCGTTCCTTTTTTCATTTTTACAAGAATGAGCTGGTTGGCAG
>CAMLKK010000033.1 GCA_946480715.1 uncultured Bacteriovorax sp.
GCGAACTGATTGAGTTCTTCGGTAATTGTTTTTTTATGTTTGTCGTGGGCCATAGGATTGAAAAGGAATTGGCGAGCTCCTTCATAAGGGAAAGCTTTGTAAATGGTGACAACGCCCATTTGTGTTTCATCATCAGCGGCCCATGTTCCAAAACAGACGTCAGAAAATGCGCGTCTCGCTGGCTTCATCGCCGTTGGCGTTTCAGGCATTGATCCTTCTAAGCAGTACACATCAAATCCGGGTGATTTAATAGGAGCTGAGTAGAGAGCGTTTGCCACAATGTAGCCGCGAAAATTGATCCAATCCATCGCTTTCTTTTGGGCATCTGGAAGTTGAGGACAAATGTGTTTTGCTACATATTTTGGCGAAGCCACGATGCATTTTTTTGTTTCGATTGTGATGACTTTGCCTTGAGCATCTTCATAGGTAACCCACACGAGACCGTTTGATTTTTTTTCAACACGGAGAACGAAAGCTCCAGCTCGAAGAGAATTTTTTTCTGTTTGATTTTGAATCAACTCGTACAAACGTTGAGTGATCGCAGCGTTTCCACCCGGAAGGGCGTAGACACCATCTACTTCACTAGCAATAAAGTTGAGTGCTTGAGCGGCAGACAATTCATCAATTGATCCGTTGAAAGATGACCAACAATACAGTTGGAAATATTCGAGGATATGAGGATGAACTGTTCCGAATTTATTCTTTAGCCATTGATCAAATGAAATGGAATCGAGCTTATCAAATTCAGCTTTTGTTAATTGAGAGTCAGGCGTCCAAGGAATGTCGGGATATGCATCGTTATAAATGCGACGAAGTTCTGTATCAACTGCGATGAATTGATCAGCGTTTTTTGGATCTGTAGCCCCTTTCCAGAAATCTTTGATTAATTGATCACGGAAGTTGTATTCAGTCTCATCACTTGCTTCAAGTTTAAGCTCGTCCCAGATCTTTGTTTCTTTCAAAAAGTTTTCGATGTCTGACTCAGGATCTGGAATAGTGATGTAAGCAGCTCCAATTGAATAGGCCGCATCTTTCATCATCTCACCCTTCGAGTTTCCTCCGAAGTGCGGATCTTGTTCTAAGATGAGAGGATTTTTTTCGCGAGTATAATAACCAGCGATAAGACCAGACATCCCACCACCAACAATGACAACTTCACGTTTTTCAGAAGGTGCAGGAATGCCGCCTTTTTTGGCGATATGACCGTCAAGGTTCCATAAAATATCATGGGGGCGATCGATGTTATCGCCATTAAAATTCAAACTGCTTGTCGCTAACATCGACACATGCTGAATCGGGGAGCTATTAGTAATGAACGGAGTTGATGCAAATTTTTTTAAAACAGCTTTTGAATTTTTAGGCAAACTCAGCGCCATGGCCGCAAAGCCTGAGAGTTTTAAAAAATTTCTACGATTATTATTCTTAATACTATTCTTCTGATCCATCATCATCTTTCCCATCATCTTTTTTGTAGTGAGCGAAGAATTCTTTTTTGAAGTCTAAAAAGCGATCTTGAAGAATAGCTTCACGAGCTTGTTCAGCAAGGCCTTTGTAGTAAGCAATATTGTGAGTTGTTGCTAATACTTGTCCGAGAATTTCGTTTGAATCGAAAAGGTGTTTTAAGTAAGCGCGAGAAAAGTTTTTACAAGTATAACAGCTGCAGCTGTGATCGATTGGATAAAAGTCACGACGGTAGTTGCGATGACGTATGCGGATTTTTCCACGTGAAGTAAAGAGTGTTCCACCGCGAGCAAATTTAGTCGGGATGATACAGTCAGACATATCAATTCCGTTTTCCCAAAGCATGACAAGGTCTTCAGGATTTCCAATTCCCATCGCATATCTTGGTTTATTTACAGGCATAAGTGGAGCTGTGAAGCTCACGATTTTTTCCATCCATTCAGCGCCTTCACCAACGGAAACCCCACCAATGGCATAACCAGGAAGATCGCGTTTTACGAGTTCATCCACGCATTCTTTTCTGAGATCGTTATAAGTAGATCCTTGAATAATTCCAAAAAGTGCTTGCTTAGGATTGTTCCATGTTTCGATACAGCGATCGAGCCAACGGTGCGTGCGATCCATTGAATTTTTTGTGTATTCGCGAGTAGCTGGATAAGGAATACATTCATCAAAGGCCATCATGATGTCTGAGCCTAAGTTCTGCTGAATCGTAATTGATGTTTCAGGAGAAAGAAGAATCTTAGCTCCTTTTTGATCTTTAAATTCTGCGCCTTCTTCTTTGATTGATTTCTTTTGAAGGGAGAAAACCTGAAATCCACCCGAGTCCGTAAGAATAGGGCGAGGCCAGTTCATAAACTTATGAAGGCCACCTGCTTTTTTAATCAGGTCAGAACCTGGAGTTAAGTGCAAATGGTAAGTGTTCGAGAGGATAATTTTCGTATCCATTTCCTCAAGCACTTGGGGCTGAAGCGCTTTTATCGCTCCATGTGTTCCCACTGGCATAAAAACTGGAGTTTGAATTTGTCCGTGAGGAGTTGTGATAACACCAGCTCTTGCTTTCGAATTTTTATCAACGTGCTGAAGTTCGAATTTAAAGTGTTCTTTAACGGCGTCTTGAATTCTTGGCTTTTGATTTTCTGACATTTTTTGATCCCGAAGTGTTTCTATCGTTCTGGTTTAAAGCTTTCGGGTCGGGATTGAGAATTTTTTTAATTTCTAAAATCTGTTTCGCGACAGTTTCATCGCGATGACCCTTTTCCAGGGCAGTTAATACATTCGTAAGAATGGTCTTTTTATCTTCAGTAAAAAGCACACCGACTGAACTATTAATCACCTTGTTTGTGGCGAGATTTTTAGCCTCATTCAGGTAATAAGTCCATAGACCTGTAAGATTTCCATGCTTTTGATCGTCGATAAACCTTAAAATATTCTTCTCTTCGGGGATTTCAACCATAGTCGTATCTTCATCCCAATAAAATTGAGTGAGGATTTGGTGGTGAAGAACCGTATCTAAGAGGGGATCAAAAGGAGTAGGAGCATAGACCTTGAGGGCCACCACTTGATCAGGCGTGATGAGAAGAATGATTTCGTTTTGCGCATTACTAATTTTGATGAAAGGAAGACTTGCTCCCATATCATCAATGAGAAGATCATCGCTGCTCTCTAAGAGCGATAAGATTTCTTTTTTGATCTGATAATATCCACTCACGAATGGACCGTGATCCACAATTATATTAAGGCTTTCAAGTGGCGAAATTGTAAGAGCATTGATCAGCAACTTTTTCATTGAAAGTTCTTTTTTTTGAAACTTTTGAGCGAGTGGATTAGCGTAGGCCGTCCATTTTCGAAGTGTTGAATGAGGCCATGATATTGCGATTTCAAGAATGAGAGATTGTTGTGTTTTTACATTGCTTAGCTGGAAGCCAGTGCGTTTTTGATCGAGGATTATGGGAAGAAAATAGGTCCTTGCATCGACATCGGCCCGTAGTTGCATTCTCCATTCAAGTGAGTGTCCAGTGATCGGAAAAGTTTGCAATGTTTTTTGTAGGGGAAGTGTTTCGTGAGCGCGAGTGACAACAGTTCTGAAAGGAGCTGGAAGAAAAAAAGGAGAGAGCAAACACCAGAGGATGACAAAAAGAAAACCAATCTTTCGCATGAATGAAAACAGTATGTGTTCACGTTTAATCTTATTGATTCCTAATAACCGATCAGCAGGTGAAATGAGAAGTCTCAAAACAATAGTGATCACTAGTAATGATATCGGATGAGTGATTTCTGGTATGGCCCGAACTAAAAGAAGTGCCGTTGCCAGCGCATAACTGAGAAAAAAATCAGTGATGAAGCTGATGATTTTCAAATGGAGAATGAAAGGTTTCGGTTCTTTCATACTTTTTATTTTTTTGGTAACAGCTTTTTCAATTTTTGGTTGAGTAGATTCGGGAACCTTAAATTCTTTGAGTTCCAATTCCGTTTCAGGTGCCAATTCATCTAACGAAGGAAAATTGGTAAGTTTTGGCCTTGCTGTCGCCAGGGGCCTCTCACCCAAAAAAGAATGAATGGTGATTGTGACTTGACCAACTTCGATTTGATCACCTTGATCGATGACATAAAAACGATCAGTCTCCATCAATTGTCCGTTTAAAAATGTAGGACTTTCTTTAGCGAGAAGTTTCACGCTTAGAATGGGACCTTTCTTTTCAAAGTAGAAGTGTCGAACCTTAACTTTCTTTTCAATGATGACTATGTCAGAGCGCGGATCAAGACCTGCGAACAAATGATCGATGACCTCGACCCTCCGAGAGAGTTGGTCGGGAATAACGACGACGATTTCGTAACGAGCTTCAAGATTTTCTGACATCGACTTATTATGAATAAAGTTTTCCGTCTTTACAATTTTTTAGCAACAACTAGCATGGATGAGTACCATCTTTTTAGAAAAGGAAGTGAAATGAAAAATTGGAAGACTCTCTCCCTCGGTGCTCTTTTGATCGCAAGTCAGGCACAGGCCTATGATGTCGTTAGCCGTTATAAAATCATTGATGACAAACTAAAGACGGAACAAATGCTTCGTCCTTACGGTCATGATTTTTTACTGGACATCAGCGCTGGTATGAACAAAAACATCATGGATGTTATCGATGACGTGGATAAAGCGACAAAAACTCAGGGAAATGATGCTGACAAATTAGCTGAAGCGACTCGCATTCTTACTAAATACGATAAAACAGAACAAACAGTAAAAGTTAATATTGCTCTTGGAACTCCACTCCCATCGTTTACTGCTTTTGACGTTGGATTCAAGCCGAACTTCCGCGTTTTAGTAGATGTAGGAGCGAACTTAGGAATTCGTTCGGAGAAATTAACGGTTGCAGACGTAATCGATTTCTTCCCTGAAGATATTCCTGCTGATTTGAGATCATTCGTTTTAGGTCTTGCTCCGAACCAAGACGTTATTGTTGAATGTAAAGCATCGGCGGCGTTATCAGCAACTACTAAAGCTTTCTGTGCAACTCAACCAGAGGGACGCTACATTATTCCATCAGCTACTCAAGACGTACCAAAAGTTGAAGTTTTCGGAAAGGCCGATGTGAAAGGTGGATTCTTCAATGATTACTCTTATGGTGAACACTGGTTTGGTCAGTGGAACTTGTACGGTATGGGAAGAGCTGATCTCTACCAAATCGTCACTGCAAAACAAATTGCTTCAGGTCAGAGCATTGAAGCTCCAGATAAAATGAACACAGAGGTAACGCTTCAGACGGATTACCGTTTAGGTTACAAAAATACAAACTACACAGCTTTCTTAGGTGTGGAAGAAATTAAACTAGCGACTCTAACAGATCCAGATGTTGGTTCTAAACCACATACTTATGGTTACAAAGCACTCATGAGAGCTCACGCAGATGCTACTTACCGTTGGAATGCACTTTCAATCCAGCCATTCGTTGGTGTTCATAAGCGTTCAGGATATAGCATGGGAGATGGAGTATACGGTGGAACGGCCCTGGGAGCTTTCGTTTGGGGTGACCGTCTAGGACTGCAACTTCGCGCTATGGCCGATAAACAATATCTCACGATTTCTCCAAGACTTAAGCTATGGTTAATGCAGCTGGAATACTCGCTGAAGAACCCAATGAAGAGCACGGATGGAGACGTAAAACTCTCAGCGATTCACAGTTTAGACTTCCGCTTGTTCTTTTAAAAATGCCTTAAAGACTTCATAAGAAAGGAGTGGTAAACTAGGATTACATTTTAGTTTACCACTTTTTTTTATGAGATTACGTTCATGAGTTTCGACAAAATTTTTTCTACGCCAGGCCTTCACTCTTTTTTAAAAGAGCATGAGTTAACAAAACCTACAAACATTCAAGCGAAAGTCATTCCAGATTTTATGAATGGAAAGTCGGTGAACGTTATTGCGAAAACCGGATCTGGAAAAACATATTGTTTTGCCCTTCCAGTTTCTGAAATGCTAAAGCTTGCAGAAGAAAACGAAAGTAAAAGCAAAGATCCCAAGGCCAATCTTGGAAAACCAAAGGCCGTTATTCTTGCACCTACGCGCGAACTCGCTCTTCAGTTGCAAAAGATTTTTAAATCTATCTCTCACCACGTGAAACTTCGCGTTCGTATGCTTGCGGGGGGAGATGCTGCTAAAAATAACCACCTTCTTTCTCGTGACAACATCGATGTTCTTATAGCTAGCCCGGGGCGATTAAGTAATGCGCTTAAACGCAAAGAACTTAACTTGAAAGAAACAAAATACCTCATCATGGATGAAGCTGATCAGCTTCTGGAAATGGGTTTCAGAAAAGACTTAGAAAACATTTATTCATCATGTGATGATTCTCTTGTTCACATCGGTCTGTTCAGCGCGACTCATTCAACTTCACTTGATGAATTCTGCAGAACAATTTTCTCTGAAATCGATTTTGCTTCATACGATTCTGATGAAAAAAATAAACTTACTCAAACAGTTCGTACTTTCAATATCTACGTAAAAGATAATGAAAAATTAAAAATGACTGAAGCGTTCATCAAAAATGAAGCTAAAGGACGCGGACTTATTTTTGTTAATAAACACGATACGGTTGATAAACTTCTTCCGGAACTTCAGGCTAAGTTTTCAAAAATTAAATTTCACGCGCTCCACGGAGAGATGGAAGCGAAGGCGCGTAAAAAAGCTTACGATCTTTTCTTAAAAGAAGGCGGAGTGCTTATCACAACTGATATCACGGCCCGTGGTATGGATATTGAAGATCTCATGTGGGTGATGAACTTCGATCTTCCTTTCGAAGCCGTTTATTACATTCACCGTTGTGGTCGTGTCGGAAGAAATCAAAAAGAAGGTTTCGTTTATAACCTGGTAACTCCAAAAGACATCAATATTGTTTCACGTATAAATGAAGCGATTAAAAATCAAACGGCCTTAAAGCTCACTTCGTTTGACGAAAAGAAATTCGCTGCGATCAAGGCGAAAGAAAAGCCTGTAGAAAAGAAAATCGACAAAAAGAAAAAGCAGCTTGAGACACTTAAGAAAAAAGCTTTCACGAAAACAAAACCTCAAGAGAAAAAACACTTGAAGGTAGTGAAGTCGACATCGACTCCTCGTTATAAGAGAACTAAAGCGAGTCCTGCAAGAGGCAAGAAAAGATGATCAAAATTCTCATCAGTGTCATTTTACTTTTGACTTTAGGATGTTCAAAAAAACATGATGAAGCAGGCTTAAAATACACTGAGGAGGAATTCGCTCATTTGTTGGCGGAATCAGGGGCTGAACTCGATAAAACGGCTCCACCGATTAATTTTGCTGACTATGTTCCGGGAGTGAATAAAGTTTCGGCGAAAGGTCTTTCATATCTTAAGCTGCAATTTTTTGCGCTGGAGTTTGAATCAGAGGCGCAAGCAAAAGCAGAAGCTACCAGACTCAATCAATACTATTCTCGAAATTGGTTATTTGACCGCGTAGAAGGCGAGCCCATCCTTGAAGATCTGGTGATTCTAAAATTTCACGCCGTAAACCCAAAGAGAACTGTTCAAAGAAAACCTATTCACATTCCGAAAAAACCGGCCGCACACGAAGGCGCAGCAGCTCCTGCGGGCCACTAGTTATTTTTGAAACATTTGTGGATGAGCTTTAAATCGCATTTCAAAAAATTCGATTTTCTTTTTCCATTCTTCAATGAGGTCTTTCATTTGTTCTGAATCTTCAGTTGTCGCTTCTTTGTCATACTCTTTTTGAAGTTCATCAAGCGTTTGATGAAAAAGCAGGATCCATCTGCCAAGCTCACCGCGATTAAGTCTTAATTGCAGATGAGTGAAGAGAAGTTGAAAGCCGCGATCAAGTGGTTTAGTGATCGAGCCTGTTAATTGCATTTCCCAAAAACCAACCAGCCTATCAAGATGATGTTCAAGAACCTCCGGGTCACGGAATTTTTCAAAATGATAGCCAATGAGAACATCGCCGATGACTTTTTTGTAAAAGGACTCGACCACAATATAGATTAAATCGCGCATAAGTGCCTAGTATCACAGAAAAACAAATAACACACTAAAAAAGTAAACTTTGAAAACGAATGTCCGATAGGTTTGGTATGAAATCCAAACTAATCATTCTCGCTATGCTGCTGCTGCCGACATTGGGTCGAGCTCAGGAGACAGTTGTTCAAACGCTCTCAGAAGGAGCTTGTTGGTTTGAGCAGTCCGAATCCCTGAGGCTGGTTAGTTTTAACGAGCATGAGGCGATTACGCTTCCTAGAGAGGGATTAGAAGAAGGCCTGATGGGGATGATTGAAAAATCAAAAAAAGATTCCGTCGATCTGTATCTTCACTGCGGAGGACAGGGGCTTTCACTCATCGCAAAATCGTCTGATACGTGCGCCTGGTTTAAATTAGAAAAAGGTCAGTTTGATATTCGTTCAGTCGGTGGACTGGAACCTCAGGAAAAATCACAAGCGATTTGTGACGGGTATAAACTGGGTGAGTTGATTGTCGGCGTTCATGCAGATTCAGAGAATCTCTTTGCCGGACTTCAAACTTATATCAAGAAGCACACGCGGGTGAGTGGAAAAGTCTACAAGGTCGAGCTCAATGATAATTTCAGAGGTAAAGAAGCAGAACTTTTAAAAGAATTGAAAAGCAAAGATAAAAACATTCGTTACATAGAACTTAATCAATACCAGCATTCGGTTGGTGAATACACCCAACTCAAATAAAAAAGGGCCTCATCATGAGGCCCTTTTTTTTATGTTGAAATTTATTTTTTCAAATTAGCGATTTGTTTCGTGAAGAGCGCGGCCTAAAGACTTAGAACGTTTTTCAAAAACATTGTTGTTTTCTGCCTGTTCAGCTTCTTCTTTGCAGATGATGCAAAGTTCAGCCGTTAGACGAGCATTCAAACGCTCAAAACCGATTTCTCCATCACATTCTTCACAAAGACCATAAGTCCCGCGAACGATGGCCTCAAGTGACTTGTTAACCTTCTTAAGAAAGAAGTTTTCACGGTTAATGAAACGGATATCGTGAGATGTTTGCGTGTTTACACTCGCTTCATCTAGAGGATCAGAGAGTTCATTTTTATCGAGCTGGTACTTCTCTTGCTCAAGTTTTTTATTGGATATACGTTCTTTCTCTGCAAGCAATTTATCTTTTAAGATAGCGATTTGTTTGTCACTTAGGTAAGCATTCTCTCTCTTCATTCTTACTCCTTAAACGGCAAGCGCAACATTATTCCTATGATGTTTGTGAAAATCACATTACAGATAGCAGAGCGTCCTAGTAAATTATTAAAATCTAACAAAGCTTAACATTGCTGAAAGACGAAATGAGAAAATTTGTTTTAGCTCTTTGTGAACGAGGCTTCGCAGAACGGGCAAAAGTGCCAGAATTGCAGATCGAGTTCTTGTTTGCATGATGCGCAAGTGATGATGTGCTCGAGATCAACAAAATCTTCTCCGCCCATGAAAAGTTCTTTCCGCATAGCTCGAATTGTTGTCGGGTGCGCTCGAAATTTATTGGGAATAAGTGGATCAGGAATAAATTTTGCGCGAGCAATTGATTTGTCTGGAACAATATTTACGTGATGAGTTTCGTGATAATCATTTTCAAATAGAGGAAGATTAGCGGCGTTGGTATACGTCTGCAGTTTTTTATACTGCGAATGCGGATCATGTTTTCCGTTCAAATATTTTCTTACTTCATCATCACTGCTCAAAGTTTAATCCTCTTCCATTCGTTCTCGAGATAATCAATGATCTGAGAACTCGCTTTTTGATGTTTGTTCAGGAGAGAGAGAAGTCCGGGTTTTGCTTTCATGACTTCCTGTTTTAAACGAATGCTCATCGGCCCTAGTGTTTCGATTGTTCTCAACGTCCACTCTTTAACTTCGGGATTTTTTTCTGCGAGCAATTTTTTTAAGGCCTCAAAATATTCGTAAGAAATGATCTCACCGGTTTTAAAGCTATGTTCGATAATATGTTTTCTGGAAGCGGCGAGAGCGTAAATGAGAAGTTCAGAATTCTTCATTTCTTTCAACGTTCTGAAAAATAGCTCATTGAACTCGCTCGTTGTCTGGTGAGTGTGATCTAGTAACAAGAAAATATGTTTGAAACTTTCAGTGTTTTTTCCTGCAAGTGCTTCTGCCCATGCCGTTTTGATCTGCTCCCGAAGTTCAGGGGTTAACATCAAACGGGGGCGTTGATCGTTCTTTAGTTTTTCGATTGTCTCAGCATAGAGCTCAGCTATTGTTTTCATAAGTCTATTTTAACACCAAACCGGGAATTTTTTACATGATTTAATTGCACTTCTCGCCCTCGAGGAGTACAAAAACAGGCTAAGAAGTTATTGTGGAAAATTATGTCAAAACACCTGATCAATTCTATTTACCGTGCGACTGAGGGCGAAGGTCTCTTCGTTGGACGCCCGCAGATTTTTGTCCGCTATCAGGGCTGTTCAGTTGGCTGTTTGAACTGCGATTCAAAAGACACTTGGGAATTCGATCAGTCTTCTGAAACAGATCTCGAGGAAATCCTGAAGAGAGTTCATGAAGAAGGTTATAACGGAAAAATTAAAAACGTATCAGTTACTGGTGGAGATCCTCTACATCCTTCTCATGTTCCGCATGTAGTAGCGCTCGTAAAAGAGCTTAAGTCTCGCGGTTATTACGTGAATATTGAAGCGGCCGGAACAAGAGTCGTTCCTGAAGTTTTTGACCTTGTTGATTACGTGAGTTTTGACTTTAAAACTCCTTCTACAGGTGTGCGTACGCCGGTAAAAAATCTTGTGCGTATGCAAGAGCAATACGCTCACAAAACACAATTCAAAGCAGTCATTGCTGATGGTCCAGATTTCGCGGCAACGTTAGAAGCGCGCGCTGAAATCGAAAAAGCATTTCCCGTGACGATTCCTTTCATCCTCACTCCTTGTTACAACACAGGCGAAGAATTCCCAATGGAGCGCTTTAAAAAAGTGTTAACATGGAACGAAGAAAATGGCGGTCTATTCCGTGTCATCGGTCAGCAACATAAGTGGATTTTCGGGCCAAATGAAAAACTCGTCTAGAGTTTAACAAAAGTAAGATCTTGTTATTTGCCTTTCGCTTTCAATCACATTGCAATTAAAGGAACACACATTATCTTCAAGGATGAAAGATGCAGAGGTTATTCCTTATCGTGCTTTTGAGCATGAGTTCATTGGTCTACGCCCGAGACTACAAATTAGGGTTGATTGATATTCCAGAAAATATTCCTTTATATGAAGACCGAACGAAAGCGCTGGAGAGTTGGGACTGGCGAAACGTAAACGGCGTCAATTGGTTAACTCCTGTTCGTGATCAAGGCAACTGTGGATCGTGTGTTGCTTTTGCCGCTGTCGCTGCCCTCGAAGCTCAATATAAGATTGCTTCAGGCCACTCATGGTTGGAGCCGCAATTTTCTCCTCAACAGCTTTTTAATTGTGGAGGAGGAGCTTGTGAGATTGGATGGCAACTAAGTCCCGCTATGAAAATGTTAAAGAATAAAGGAGTCGTTGATGCTGCTTGCTCTCCTTATGAATCTGGGGCCACAGGTCAAAACGTTCAATGCTTAAAAAACTTTTGTGAAAGACAAGCGGAGCGAACATTTAAAATTGTCGATTACACATCTCCATCTTCATGGGGCGGATCCGCTGCAAAACTAAAAGCAGCTATCAAAAAAGGTCCTGTCGTAACAGGAATGACTGTGTACGAAGACTTTATGACGTACACAAAAGGAATTTATAAATCGAATTCTAATCGTCGCATGGGTGGACATGCAGTCACGATCGTAGGTTTTAACGATGTTGAACGCTACTGGATTATCAAAAATTCATGGGGTGAAGAGTGGGGAGAAAAAGGATTCGGACGCATTTCTTACGATGACAAATCAGGTGTAGGTGAGAGCACTTATTCTCTCATTCTCAAAGCAGAACCAGAATATATTTCGATTACTTCACCTGAAAACCGTTCATACATGAGTGGAGAAAATAATGTCGTTGTTGAACACACTCAATCTGCTCCGGGAGAACTTGTTGTTCGCGGGGAAGGTGAACTGACGAAAATGAATTCATGTGATGAAACAGGATCAAAAATTTGCCAAGTGATTGTCGATACAACTCGCATGCGAGACGGCCGTTACGAAGTCTATGCGCAAGCAAACGGTTTCAAATCAATGACGAAAGAATTTTTTGTCGTCAATAAGGCGCCTGCAACAAAAGTTGAATTTAGAGGAAGTGCTGGAGTTGATCTTTCTAAACCACAAAAAGGCCGCATTGAATTTGATCTCGATGTGCTCTCATCATCTGTAATGCCAAAAAATATGCAGATGATCCTTAAAAACGAAAAAGGTGAAAATGTTCTTGTTCGTGACATTCCGGAAGTTTTTCCCAAGATGCGACTAGGTCTAAGAACAAATCATTTTGCCAATGGAACCTACAAACTTTTCTTTATCTCAAGAACACCTTTAAGTGCCACTTCGCACTCCTCTCAGTCAAATACTGAAAATCTTATTATTCAAAACTAACATTTAGGGAGAGAAATCTCCCTTTTTCTTACACTCTTCACCCTTACCTTGACTGACAGATCTAAGATCCGTAATTAGAATCATTGTTTTTTCAATTGACCAAGGATTACTCATGAAAGTTATCGTTCTATTGACTGCGCTTTGTGTTTCCACACTTTCGCACGCCAGACTTACTCCAAAAGCACTTAATGCTGTTTTAAAAGCGCAGAAAGCAGAATGGAGTGCAGGCGAATCAACAATTTCTAAAATGAGTGACCGTGATGCTCTAAAACTTCTCGGATCAAAAGATAGACCAGAAGGTGATCGATTGTTTGAAGATCAGACAAAAGCTGTTGATATGCATGACTGGAGAAATCACGGTGGTATCAATTGGGTTGGTTCCGTTCTTGATCAAGGTCAATGTGGATCGTGCGTGGCCTTCGGAGCAGTCGCCACACTTGAAACTCAATACAGAATCAGTGCAGGACTTTCTTGGCTTGCTCCAAGTTTTTCTCCTCAGCAACTTTTCAACTGTAATGGAGGAGCATGCGATTCAGGATGGTTTGCTCAAGCAGCGGCCGATACGCTCATGAATCGTGGAATTGTCGATTCATCATGTGTTCCTTACGTTTCCGGACAAACGGGAAAAGATATCCAATGTAAAATAAATTTCTGCCAAAACCAGGCAAGTAGAACATACAAAATCGCTACGTATGAAAGACCAACTTCATATGGAGGATCAGCGGCAAAAATTAAAGCGGCCCTTAAACGTGGTCCACTCGTTACTAACATGACGGTCTACGATGATTTTTTCAATTACACATCTGGAATTTATAAAGCAGTAAGTAACACGGTGGCCGGTGGTCACGTTGTTTCTCTCGTTGGATTTAATGATGTAGAAAGATATTGGATCATTAGAAATAGCTGGGGAACTTCTTGGGGAGAACAAGGTTTCGCACGCATTTCTTACGATGATAAATCAGGAATCGGTGAGAACACTTGGTTGTATATACCATCAAAAGAAGAAAATTTCTTCGATGTAGTATCTCCTAAAGAGCGTGAATATGTCTCAGGTTCGCTTGATATGAAAGTTCACTCGGGAAAAGTTGCTGCTTCTGAAATCGTTCTTAGTTCAAACAAAGGACAAAATGTTCAAAAACTTTCAAACTGTGCTCAGAATACAACGACAGAATGTTTGATCAATCTTGATACTACTGCACTAGCTGACGGCACTTATGAAGTTTATGTTCAGTCTGGAAATAAGCGCTCAGTGGTGCGTGAATTTTCAATCAACAACTCACAACCAGAAACAGTTGTGACTTTTGATGGAGTAGACCTCTCTCGCCCGCAAACAGGAAAAATCTTTTTCAATATCTCACTTTCTAATTACAAAGTTATTCCTCAAAAACTTGCACTAGTTGTTGAAAACGAAGCAGGCGTAAGAGTTGTGAACAAATCGACTGACGTTGTAACGGAAAAAATGAGCATCAGCTTAAGAACTCCTGCAGTCGCAAATGGAACGTACAAAGTTTACATTGAAGCGCTTACTCCGCTGAATGGAGAAGCTGTGGCAAACCTTTCTGAAGCGAAGACTCTCATCATTAAGAACTAACGAATGAATTTGACTTACACTGAATTTTTGCCAAGTACTGAGCAAGATAAACTTGCAGACTTTCTCGCAAGCGAGACATGGCCTTTCCATGTCAATGAACAACTAACAGTTCTTCGCGCTCATGAACTCATCAATGATGGACTCTTCTCAGGAGAGTCCAATATGACTTTCTGGATTCATCTTGATGATGAAGATGTGGGCATCATTCGCCTCACAGATATGGACGACCTCAACGATGGTCATCCACTATTTGATCTCAGACTGAAAAAAGATTTCAGAGGCCGCGGAATAGGTGCACACGCCATCCAGTGGATGTGCGATTTCCTCTTTAATGGTTGGCCATCACTTGACCGCATTGAAGGAACAACCCGCGCTGACAATATTCCCATGCAAAAACTTTTTATGAAGTGCTTATTTGCTAAAGAAGGACATCATCGCGAAGCATGGCCCGCGGCCGACGGAAAAGTTTACGATTCAGTCCGTTTCAGTCTTCTTAAGAAAGATTGGATTGCTGGAACAATCACACCTGTAAAATTTTAAACGAATCGACTAATGAGAAAACTCTGCGGCTCAGGCAAAAGTGAGCTCAAGTAGGTTCGCAATCGATAGAGAAAATCACTTTCTTCAATCGTAGAAATCAATCCCAACTCAAACCCCGGATAAAGTTCTTTGAAACTATCAACTCTCACCAGAGAATTGTATTGATTGATAAAGCTAGAACTCTTGTGCTTAATGGAGTTGCCCAAAATATAATGAATCACATTTTTAACTTCAGTCGGGGTCTTTAACTTTCTAAAGTGGTATCTCGTTTTGAAAACCTGTCCACCAAGGCCTTTAATCTTATTGATTCCTTTCGAAAGAGATATCCCAAAAGACTGCATGCCAGTACCAACAATCGCTTTATTATCGGCTTCGACTAATAAATGGATGTGATCAAATTCCAACGTGTAATGAATAATCCTAAGTCCTTTCAAGCGTGCTTTTTTTATTGCATGCCAAAGAAGTTTTAGCGTCTGCTTATTTTTTAAACCTGCTTTTGCTCTATCAATTTTCACTGTCAAATGCAAAACCGTTAGTCTGTTGAATTCATCACGCGCAATATGACGAATCCCGCGATCATGTTTTGCGGGTCTACCTGCACCTTTCATATTCAAAAAGCTTTGCTGTTTCATTGGAGTGAATTTAATTTAGGCAGATATTAAAGTAAAGCTAAAATTTAGGGCGGATTCAAATATCAAATGCCGCGAAATTGACTTAGACAAATGAGTATTTTTTAGGTATAAATTGGCCAAGATGAGAGCTTTACTTCATTCAAAACCTTCTGTTAGTTTTATCGCCAGTGTAATTCTGCATGCGGTGATTCTCATTGCATTTTCATGGCCTAATGATGAACAGAACGAAACATCGGAATTGATAAAATTGCCTAATGTCATTTCACTTAACCTCAATGGAGTTGGTGGAAACGGTAAACCTGTTAAAAAAAATGTGGCCACGCCTGTGAATGCATTCTCAGGTTCAGGACCAGCAATTATAAAAAACACACCAACAGAAATGGGATCGTCTAGTTCCGAAGTGGGCACAGGCGAAGCCGGATCAAAAAATGGTGTTGCCGGAGGAACCGGTGATCAAGAGGCCGCATTTCTTTCCGCAAAACAAAAATACCTCATTGAGTTTCGTGGTCTCATAGAAGGTCGAAAAGAATACCCATTGATGGCCAGAAAAAGAGGGCTCGAAGGCACTGTCGTTGTCAGTGTGATGATCAAGAAAAATGGTGATGTGATCGAGCATAAAATTGTTCAAGAATCAGGACACAAAATGCTGGATCAAGCAGCACTTAATATGATCATGAAGATCACATCCTTCAAATCATTTCCAATTGAATTAGGAACGAGTGATCTTGAATTAAAATTCCCTATAGCCTTCAAGCTGAATGGGTAGTTTTTTTCCAACCCCAATACTTCTTTTTCTGAATGAGCTCTAAAGGCACACCTTTATCAATTAGTTTTTTCTCCATATAAGACATGCTGCTTTGTTTTCCAGATAGGATAATGATCTCGTTTGTATGTTCACTCAACATTTGTTCCAAACATTCATCCAAATGTTTATCGTCATCTCTTTTGAGAAAAAAAAAGTGATCCTCTTGAAGTCCTAAATGCTTCAATGCCGGCAGTGAGGATTCCTTTCCTTCGAAAAAACACTTAATTGATGAGACGTAATTACTTTCAATGAGCGCATACGCCAAACCGAATGTCGTTTCATCACCGAAAAAGAATATGTTCGTTTTAAATTCTCTTATGTCGAGCGATTTACGAGGGCCTACGACTTGTACTTTTGTTTGCGGTAAAACGCACTCGGACCATAAGGCCCCAGGACCTGAGCGATGATTGTAGATCAGTGTCTGAAAAGTTCTCTTGTCTTGAGACCACTTGGAGGGAGTGTAACTTCTTAATTCATGCTCCGACACTTTAATCTGTATCTTCTGTCCTGGAATCCATTCTTTTTTCTTCGGGAGTTTAATTGTAAGGAGCTGGAAGTCCTCTCCAATTTTTTCATTGGAGAGAACGACTGCTTTTTTTACAAGATACTTAACGAGAATGTTTGATAACCATTTTTTCATAAATTACCAGACGTAACTAAGTGTTCCGATAATTTCTCTCGGCGCGCTTGTTTGATAGTAAGTCCCATAAAGATTCGTGAATCGATTGATGAAGTATTTGTTGTTCAAAACATTCTTTACAGTGATTGATGGAATGAACGATCCATAAAAATATTGAAGGCCAAGATCAACATAGAACTGTTCTGGAATAGTTTTTGTGTTTTCAGCATCTGCATACGATTCACCTAAATAGCGTGCTGTCGTTTTGAACTGCCAATCAGCTAGAAAGTTGATTCCATGATTGGCCATCAAAGTCCACTTTGGGGCATTCGGGAATTCATTTCCAGTGTAGTTTTTATTGTTAAATTTAAATGTATTGAAACGTGATTTTACGAATCCTGCAGAGAAATTGAGATCCTGATCATCAGTAAGTTTTACTTTAGATTGAATTTCTCCTCCATAGTATTCTGAACCGCCAGCGTTCGTAACTTGTGTATCATACGAATCGTTTGAGAGAGAAACCTGGACTTGCTGCTTTTTCCATTTCGTATAAAAAGCATTAGTCGAAATGTTAATATGTTCAGCTAAGAATTTATGAGACAGTTCATAGGTGTATGTTGTTTCCGGATCGTAGTCGACGGCCGTTGTGCGATATCGATTAATACTCACACCTCCTGTGCGGTATCCTTCCACAAAAGAGACTCCCAGTGAATGATTGTCGAGTGTATAAACATAACCCGCCTTTGGGAGAATCTTTCCTTTTCCTTTGTCTCCACCATAGGCACCACTTCTATCGCGAACATATTGATCAAGGTAAGCATTCATTGCCGCACTTCCAGACGATCCTAATCGAGAGCCAGAGACGTTTGTCAGGTATTCATTATCAACGTACTCATAACGTCCGCCGACATTCACAGAATGATTTTTAGTAAATTCATAGAGAAAAGAATCAAAAACTGCAATCGTATTACGTTTTCTATCGACGTATTGTTTGATGTTTAGAGAGACAGGATTGTTCGGTACGGGAATGACGTTGAAGTCGTAATTGTCGATGAGAGAAAAGCGATGAAAGTGTACACCGGTGATATTTTTTAATTTTTCATTTTCATATTTGAAGAGATTTTCAAAACTCACAAAATTATCACGGTGATAGTCTTTTCTCACTCCTGTTCGGTTGGCAGATGTGAGATCACTGTCCGTCGAAGTTGTTTGGTTGGAGTTGGAATAACTCACATTCATCTGGTTCGTGAAATCATCGTTAATTCTTTTGCTGAATTCCAGACCTGATTGCACATTGTTTGTTTTGATCAATGAATCTGAGTCTTCAAAAACTTGAAGCGCTTCAGGATTAGGGCCGTGTACGTAGTTTCCACCCGAGTTCGACTTAAAAAATTTATTGGTTAGTTTGATTGCGTCATCATCATTAATTTTATAGAGGAAATCTACGTTGGCATTGTAATTTTCTTTTTTTGCCCAATCATCGTTTCTTGTTGTTTTATTTTCTATGTATCCATCACTTTTAACGACCATTCCCGAGAGACGAGAGTAGAGTTTCCCTTCGATCAATGGAGTGTTTGTCATGGCATTGACTCCCATTCTTCCATAATTGCCCTGTTGGACTTGAAGGGCATTTTCCTGATTTTTGTTCGGATCATTGTGAAATATGTTAAAACTTCCGGCCAGAGAATTTATCCCTTGAGTTGTTGATTGGGCCCCACGGAAAACTTCCAGATTTTCTAAATCCCAAAGATTAAAACTTCCTGCTTTAATAGCAAGATCTGTTTGAAAAATATTATCGACAAGGATCGACGCAAGGTTGTCTTTTTGATAGCCAGTGACACCAACGTTTTTTACACCACGAATGGTGAAAGTTTCATCTTCTTTGTTTACCGTAACATTGGCGACTCCGTTTATCGCTTCCAGTGAGTTGTCGTGAATAGGTGTTGCTTTGTCATCCTGGCGTAAAACAGAAATACTTTCTGTACTTTGAGCATACGTTTTCTTTTCTTTGTCGGCCTTAATTTCGATCGTTTCAAAAGAGTAGTCTTGAGCTGATAGTGCCTGACTCATGAATGAGAGTGTGAGAATGGTTTTTTTCATGTTTAGTCCCTGCAGAAATTAATAAAGTTAGCTTGTTCGTTTTTTAGTTTATAGAATTCGTTTTTTAAAAGTGAGTTGATAATAGTAGCTGATTTCCATGGCATCAAACTTGTTTGAGGTTCTGAAATGCCGTGCCCATGCCTGCTGAAGTTAAGAGCATAAATCTTATTTTCAGTTTGTCCGTTTTTAAACCGTAAACTGAAATCTCTTTCGATGCTGAAGCGTTCATGTTGATCAAATTCGATTTGATCGATTAACGGATGCATGAATTCAGGAACGCAGCTTTCAAAACCGGTACAAAGGATGACAACGTCGGCATGAGTTTTTTCATTTTTATGTGTGAACGAATTGTAATAATTGATTTGGTAAAAGTGATCGATGGAATCGATTCCAATTACTTTGCGGTTCGGTCGAAGTTCGATTTCTCTTTGATCGCCTTCCACATATTTCATGCGATAGAGATCGTTGTAAAGATAATCAAGATATTGAGGAGTGTTGCCATCACTAGCTAGTTTTTGGCCTTGAATGATTGTGTCTTTATCTTTTTGATCGAGACCAAAGAAGCAGTTTACATAAGATGGAGTGAAGTATTCATTGGTGAAAGGGGATTCATCAAGAGGTTGCAAGTTTGGTCGGTTGCTGATGAGTTTTAAACTTTTAAACTTACCCCACTTTGAGTGAAGAGCATTTCGGAAAATTTCGATTCCCGTTTGTCCTCCTCCGATGATAACAACGTTTTTATCTTCCAGGTTCATGGAAACGAATTCTTTTGATTTCGCATGAAAGAGAGTTTTCGAGAGATGAGGTTTGGCAAATTGTGGAATTCTCTGCGTGAGTCCTGTTCCGACACAGATGTTTTGAGAACAATCTTTAGAAAGACCGTCTTTATTTTCCGAAAGGACTTCAAACTGATTGTTGATAAGTTTTATTTCTTTCACGTTATGATTAAAAGAAATTTTTTCTTCTAACTTATGAGCGGCCCAACGAAGATACTGCTCATATTCCTTACGGGTCACAACAGTGCGATTGGTATTCATGAAAAGGTAAAAGAGTCCTTTAGAGACAAGATAATTCATGAAAGAGAATTCGCTGGTTGGATCAACACTCGTCACAAGGTCCTTGAAGTAAGAGGTCTGCATCAGTGAATCTTCAAAAATGATTTCTGAGTGCCAGTTGAGATCGCTATTGCGTTCATAGAATTTGTAATTCACGTTCGTTTTTTTCAACATGGCCGCAAGGCTGAGATTAAATGGACCTGAACCAATGCCAATGAGATCGTAAGTCATTTTTGTATCCTGTTCACAAGCGGGTTTTGTAAATTTTTACCTAATATAGGAAGGGGTCTCGATGCTGAATCTTCGTATCCGATTTTAAAGCGAACTTTGTTTAAAATGACTTTCTCAAATTCTGGTCGAAGGAGATTGAGCGCATGATTTTCTGGAAGATCTGAATGATAGGTCTGGAGATAATGCTTAATCTCATCTCCCAGAATTTCATAAAAACGACTTTCACTTAAAAGATTTTCTTTTTCTAATATTGGGGAAATAAATCTTAGCACTGTAATGAAATGCCCAGTGATGAGATCATGAATGAGATATTCTGGAGGTAATGTTTTTAGGATTCTCAATTCCTCAGGGAGTTGATCAGCAAATTTTTCACTGATTCGCAAATCTCCTTGAAAATCTTTAACGAACATTCCCGACGGGGCAAAATCTTTTAGGAGTAGAGTTATGTTCTGACCATGAGAAACGATTCCAATTCCATAGTTTAGTTGTAAGTGATAGAGAGGAATGATGACATGCTGGAAATAGCGTTTCATCCATTCTTCCGCAGATAGCTGCGATCTCGAGATGTATTCACCAAGAAGAGAAAGATCATCGCTTCCCACATAAAATAAACTGCCCGCCATGACGGCCTTTTCATTTTTTAGCAAAGATGATTCTGCAGACTCGCGAACTACGCAGCCAAGAAGTTCGTTGTAGCGATAAGGAGCATCTTGAACTTTTGAAAAATAAGGATGTTGAATACTGGCCGCATAAACTTCTTTTAACACACGAGTGGATTGTAAAAGTTGATCATTTTGGCAGATCCGTTCGAGATAACGAGAAAGTGCTGGACCACATTTTAAGGTTTCGGTTGAAATACCACGGTAAGCGGATGTGTTGAGAATAGTTAATGAAAGTTTAAGATCAAATTGAGCCGACGTTTTATCCGCTAAAGTTCTGATTGAAATTTGGGGTGAATAGAGTGGACCAGCTTTACCTAGTTCGATAATATTTCCAGCTGCAAATTCTTGCTGATATTGGATACGGATAAAACGATCTAATTGCCATGGATGAACAGGGATGAGTTTAAATTGGTCTTGATTAATTTCAAACTCAACTAACGTATCAAACGAAAAATCTGAATCGGATTCCATGAGAATGTCTTTTTTTACGGCCAGCCAAATAACTTGAAACTCGTTTTGATTTTCTGGCGCATATTTTTTCAGGTCGCTGGAAGAAAAACCTAATCGACCTTTATTCAGCAGGATTTTAGGATGGCCTGAAAGATAAGCCTGTATTTCATTGCCTGAGAGTTCTGCCAGTTCTGGAGTTTTCTTTTCTGATTTTTTCTCCAGGATTTTCATTTCAGAGTATAGAGTGTTGTTCATCTCTTCCATAAAATGGGCAAGAGTGATGTTGCTCATTCCAAGATCTTCTTGAGAATCGAGGAAAAACTGCGCAGCCGATAAACTATCAAGTGCAGGAATGCGTTCCAAACTCTCGACTTCAATCTGGAAAAATCCCCAGATACTATTCTTACCTTTGAATTTATATCTTACTTCAGAAAGTAATTGGACAATGTAATGATCATTCACTATGTCAGCTGAAAGAACCTCTTCGTAGATAAGTTCTGCCAAACTTTTAGAAATCAAATCGACATTAGCTTTTTTCCAAAAGTTCATAGGTATTGTCCCTGGAAAAATAGAGTGCGATCACATTCCAGAAGGGCCGCACGCTTATGAGGAAAATCAAACTCCTTAACTTTTCTCCAGGCCTTGAAAGAAAGCAGATATCGGAGTAGTTTTTGATTGTCGTGACGAGGTTCCCCCATGATGAAGTTTGTTCTTGAGTCATCCAGAAAGAGAAAATGACAAGCAGACTTCAAAAGAGCGTCTGTATTTTTAAAGCCCAGATAATTTTTATTTCCAATCAGAAGATGAAAACCGCGATCATAAGGGCCACTTTCATAATAAGGGCCTAGTCGATCTTCTTTCGTCCAATACATTTCAAAATAGCCTACAGACTCGCCGTTAATTTCAGCGATGACCGGGATTTGATGAGAATCGTTTAAGCCTTTTTGGATGTAACTAAGAAGTTCTTCTTTACTTAAAGCAAGTTCCCAAAAATTGGCAACACGCGGTTGATTGTGCCATTCATGAAAAGTGTCTATGTCATTTTCTGTGATGACTCTAAAACTTACATGAGCATCTACTGCTGGAACATATCGCGAATAAAGTTTCTGACCTGCTTTAAATGGATATCTCAATGGGAAGTCAAAACGCGAACTATCAGTGGATGAATTCCAGATCCCAGTTTGATTAAAAAATGATTCACGCGAATATGTTTTATGATTGAGTGTTAGTTGGTCATACGTTGGATGTTCATAAAATAATACTTCGAGTGCTACATCGCTAAGTTCATCAGAGAAAGCAGATGAAGATGATTTAATGTTATTAACTTCAAAGTGAAAAGAGCACTCTTCAGATAATGTTTTCACCCTTAAAGCTGAATTTTCAACTTCAACTTGATAAGTAAGACCAGAGTTTATTCTTGTTAGAGAGAAATGTTTCATCTTTGTTCCAAAAGGATTGGGGAAATTGATATAAATATCTAAAGGATTGCTCATCGTGTTTTCATTTATGTTTTTCAAACAGCAGATGTAATTGTCTTTGATGAGGAATGTTTCCGATTTCAAGACGTAATCAATAAAAGAATGGTCTTTAACACCATCGAGGTTTTTTACTTTTGTGACAAAGAGTTCGATGAGGTTCTTTTCGATTTCGCGATTGCCATGAGCAATGGATTTAATAGTGAAGAGTGTAGAATTGATGAAGAGGTAGTAGCCCATTAATCTATTCGCAAAATCGGAATCAAGAATAGTTTCTCTAGATATACTTAATTGAGCAGCATGTTTGCTAAAACCTGTTCCCTGACAGTCACGGTAATATGTGTGGATAGGATAATAATCATCATCGAGTTTTAGAATGATGTTTTGTTGATGAGCTCCTAGGTAAACTCCATGTACTGCCTGCAACGAAATAAAAGGAAGTATGGTAGTCTCCAAAAAGGAATTAAACCATTTTTCAGGTGACGTATTTTTAATCAGCTCATGAATGAAGGGCGTTCCTGATTCCGGATTCGATTGATTGAGAGTCGCGAGTGAAATCACTTTTTCAGTTTGTGTTTTAAAGGGATTCTCACGAAGAATGACAATTGTTTCCTGCCAAAGAGAACCGTCGCGCTTTTTGAGGGCCATAAAGGCGGGTTCGTGAAGAATAGTCAGTGTTTTTTCTGGCGATTGAAAAACCTCGTGTAGTTGAAGTCCGCGTCTTACTTCGATCATCTGCAATGTTCGAATTGAATTAGTAAGTCTTAAATTAAGAGAGAATTTCAACATCCAATTTTCATTTTCATTGTATAGCGAACGCACTGAAGTTGTCGGAATCCATTCTTTTTCTTCAGTCTTTAAAGGAAGGATAGAACCTGAATCCACGTAATCTTTCAGTTCAAGAGTGTGGAACTGATAAGGGTGAAAAGGGAAAAGAACGTGATCGCATGTTGCCATTTCGCCAGCAAGAGTTTCCAGCGCTTCAAAAAGATTCTCCTCTGAAAATGCCTTTGATCTTTCTATATAAAGTAAATCTTTTTTTACGAAACACCATTGGAGTTGAACAGGTTGGTAGATGTTTTCCGGTGTGCCAGGTCCTTCCATCAATTTTGGATAAGGATGAGAGAAATGGCCGAAAACTAGGCTTTGCTCAGTAGTTTTGAAAGAAAGATTTTTAGGCGAAAGCTTTACTAACTTCGAATCAAGAATATTTTTTGTTGTTTGAGCACTTGCTCTTACACGTTGATTGAAAAGTGCTCGAGCTTCTTCATCGACAGCTTCCATTTTTGTGAGTTCATCAACAAATTCAAAGAAGGATATTGGCCGTCCATTGTCTTTAATGTCGTCTGAAAAAGTATGAAATCCAGTTTCAGAAAAATGCTCAACACTAATGGAAAAACGATCGTGAAGAACAACTGAGTTCTCACTAATTTTTTTGTTTTTACATCCAAGCAAATAGGATGTGAGAAAGGATTGCAGAGCTTGTTTCATTAGTAGGCATCACTTGTTCGAGAAATTTTTAATGTAATGGCGAGTGTGCAGAGACTCACAAGTAAAATGGCAAATGTGATTGAGATCAAATTCATCTTCAAAGTAAGTGCCATGACTCCAGCTCCGAGAGCATATCCAAGTGAGTGAGCGATGCTTGCGAGACCCACTTGTCTTCCATAAACATTTTCATCTGTATTTTTTTTACTAATGAGTGCGAGGTAAACCGGAGGAATGAGCGCCAGCCCAATGCCTAGAATACAAACTGCTGTCCAAACACTACTTAATGTGACAGCAGCATTTAAAAGAAAGGCCCCAACTAACAAAGAAAGGCTTCCTGTATTGAGTATCCATTTCCATTTTGTTTTGGGAATTTTTTGACTGACATATTGAGAACAGAGACCAATCAAGCTGATGGCAATAACAATTTTGGCCATAAGTAGTGTCGCTTGTTCGCCTCTGATATTAAAAATAACTTTGAGATGATGACCGAGAGTCGAGTGAAGTATGCCAATGAAACTTGTAAAAATGAGAGCGAGAAAAATAGGAAGAACAGAAAGTTTGATCAATTTTCTGTAACTATCTAAGTTGAAATTGTGTTGCCCCTGTATTTTTTCATTAACTTCGCTCTTCGAAAATATTTCTGCGAGAGCGAGTGTAAGGATGATGGCCGTTGAAACGTAAATGAGTTGATCGAAATTAACTTGCTTAATGAGAACAATAATCGGTCCTAAGAGTCTTCCCAGATTTAAACACATTGAATTTCTAGTAAGGACTTTCATGCGATTCATGTTGGGTGAGAGATCGAGTTGCCACGCTTGCGAGACAGGAACGATCGCAGAAGATAGGAGCCCGTATAAAATGCGGCTTAGATAGATGAGAAAAATTTTGGTTGAGAGATCAAGATGCGGATTGAGCGCAAAGATAGAAGAGAGAAGTAGAAAAGAAGATGACAGGCCCACCATTCCGATGCCCAAAACTTTTTTTCGTCCCCATTTATCACTCATGCTCGCCCAAAAAGGCCCGGTGAAAGCAAATAAAAGGGAGCCAATACTGATGGAGCCGGCGATGTGAGCAATCGAGATGTGTGAGACTTCTGAAATGTATGGAATGGTCACATAGAGGATCATCTGTACGCAGCTAAAGAGGAATGTGTTGAGATAAGCTATTGATAATTTGATATTTCTATTCATAAAGTATGAAATACCACTTTTATGTTAATAAGACCAATAAAAAGTTTGACGAGTCGAACTTTTAATTTTATTTTTTCCACCATCACTTATTTTAGGAGAAATTATGAAATTGTTTTCTACACTCGCGCTAATCGCACTCACTTCAACAGCAGCTCACGCTGAAACTGATCTTCAGATTCCAGGTGAGAAATGGTTAGGAAAATTTACGGGCTACATCTGCTCAACAGTAGGTGGAAAAGTAGAGGCGCCTCAAGTTTACAAAACACTAAACGTAAAATTCGAAAACGTTGTAACTGATGCAACTCTAGACAACGGTGTCCTTAAAGCAACTTTCGAAGTAAACGGAAATGTTTGTCGTTACAGCGCGATCATGCTCGCAGACAACACAGCTCAAACAATCACAATGCTTGAATCAAAAGCGTACTCAAACACTGAAGGGGTAGACTGCTCTGAAGGAAAAGCAATCCTCGACACTCAATTTGCACCAGTGAACAAGTATTACTACTACGGTCACCCTCACAATATGGCATTGATGGTTGAATCAACTGATGCAGAAGCGATCTGCGGCGCAGGCGCTACTTCATTCGGCGTAAATTTTGTTGTTGCTGGAAGAATTAAGTAAGTAAGAAAGTTCCCTTAGAATTTTTGAGGCCGGGCTTAATCGAAAGATTTCGCCCGCTCTCAACTCCTGCCGCATTTGCGCCCGCATGATTAAGGCCCCCTGATAATGAACTATGACCAATGCGTGAATACACAATCGAAAGTTTGCGCGAGAGATTTTTTTCTATGAGCACGAGATCAGTTGAATTGGCCGAAGCTTTTTTCTGAGCTTCAATTTTTTCCACGTAACCTCGAGAAACTCCTCGGAAGAATGAGTTTTTTGCGGCCACTGATTTGAACTCAGGATTTTCTTTTTTAGCGGCCTTCCACATGACTTCTAGTTCGCGATCTAAAAAAGTGGCAACATATTCAGCAAGCTCAACTGAAGTTTTATCACCAATCACTTCGAGATAAAAAATTCCTTTCCCATGATTGAAAACGGGAGAGACGTAGAATGTACGGAGGATTTCATAAATCGCAACGTGTTTAGTTTGTTTGCGAGAGGCTTCGATAACTCTTTTTACGTAGACAGTTTCTTCTTCGGAAGAAATATTTTTTGTCAGATCAAGGTTGTGTTCAAGCAAAAGTTGATTGGCCTTTAAAGTGGCCGCTTCCGCTTCATGCACATTATCTGATGAAGACAACGCTAAAAGTTTTTTCAGACGAGCAAGAAGTTTTTCTGTTTTTAAATCGCCTTCAATAGCATCATTTTCTAAAACAATGTTTGCATAGGCGAGTTCGACTTCATCATCCCAATTGTACTGGCGACAAATTTCTTTGAACTCCATCCCATGCATGACTCGTCCACCGAACACAATGTGTGCGATGAAGTGAGCAAGTTCGTGGCGAATAACATTTTTAAGAACGTGATCTTTAGCGAGATACATGAGCTTTTTTGAAAGTCCAAGCTCGTATGTCCTTCCATCGAAATAACCTAAGCGCGAGTTATCTTCGAAGACAACGATGTTCAGTGGATAGTAGTAGCGACCATAAAGGACTCGCGACTTTTCCATCTTGAGACCCATTTCAGATGCGACAATTTCTCGCACGTATGAGCGTACGCGGGAAATAAAAGTCTTAATGGTTTCAGAATATAAAATCATCTTTTCGGGACAATAGTTAGAGAGCAAATTAATGTTGCCAGGTCTTATGACCGACCAGAATTATACAGAACTTTGAAGGGGTTGGTTATGAAATTTTCAGTGCTATTTATGTCATTCATTGTAGTTAGCTCGGCGGGCGCACGTGAGATGACGGAAAACTGGTCCAAAGCGGCCACAGCACCCCTCCCAGAGCTGGAAAGCGGGGTAAAACTCAATCGCCCAGTTGAATGTGAAAGTGAATGCGATAAAACAAAATTAGAAGGAATGCTTGAATATCGAAAGGCGCTTATAAAAGATCTTTATAAACTAAAAGGTCAGCACACTGAGGCCTTTGAAAATGGTGATATGAAAAAAGCTAAAGAGCTGGAGCAAACATTTCAATTAGCGACCATTCGTTATTTAGAAGTTCATAGCAAAGTGCTTGAAGAAATGGTTGCACAAGATGCGGAGGAAGTTGGGCAGCTGAAAGGAGCACTCGCTAAGTGTTCGACAGAAAAACCTCAACCTAAAGTTGTTGATGACACCAATCGTGGGCTCTTAGATACAATGAAAAACATTTTCAATTTTGATAAGAAAGGCGCCCCGGCCCCAATCATAGACCGGTCGACAACTTCAAAATAAAAAATTAATTAACGGCCTTCACCTTACAAGTCTTAGCGTCCATGATCGCAGACATGAGAGTTTTTTCTCCAGTCTCAAGATCCGTCACTAGAACAACATGGATGGCCTCATTGCCTGAAAGATAAGGTTTATATTTAGCAGAAAGCGAGATGGATGCGTCTGGTGACTCAAAAGTATAGCGCTCATAAATAGCGAGGTGGGCTTCCGATTTACAAGGAACTTTATCGTTAGCGAGTAGTTGAGCAGAAGCAAGCAAGGCAAGTAGAGCGATTGTAGTTTTCATAGCATTCCTTGAGAAAAAGTGATGCTGGAATTATAGATGATTTGGGAAAGCGATAGGCGAGTATTGAAAAAATTACACAAAAAAAGGGCCTCAAGAGAGGCCCTTATTTATTTTAAGCTTTACGACCTTTTAAAAGTCCTGAGAAAACTTCGCGGTTCATACGCGCGATGTTTTCAATCTTGATTCCTTTCGGACACTGAGCTTCACACTCAGCTTCGTTCGTACAATTTCCGAATCCAAGTTCGTCCATCTTCTGAACCATTGCTACTGCGCGAGCTTCTGATTCAACTTGTCCTTGTGGCAACAGTGCAAGTTGAGAAATTTTCGCTGAAACGAAAAGCATAGCAGATGCATTTTTACAGCTTGCTACACAGGCACCACAACCAATACAAGCAGCAGCGTCCATAGCGAGTTCTGCATTTTCTTGACCGATAAGAATCGCGTTTGCATCCGGAGCGTTTCCAGTGTTCACGTTAACGAATCCACCAGCGGCCATGATGTCATCGAAGGCCGTACGATCAACCATTAAATCTTTTACCACTGGAAATGCTTTTGCTCTCCATGGTTCAATCACGATCTCGTCGCCATTTTTGAATTTTCTCATGTGCAGCTGACACGTTGTCGTGTTTGCTTGCGGACCATGTGCTTGTCCATTGATCATAAGTGAACACATTCCACAAATACCTTCGCGGCAGTCGTGATCGAATGCGATTTGAT
>CAMLKK010000034.1 GCA_946480715.1 uncultured Bacteriovorax sp.
TAGTCAGCTCTGGCTGAATAAGTTGCATCTTCTTCATACTCTTGAATGATTTGTATTGAAGTGGATACGTAATAAGACGAATCAGAATCGTTACAAGAATGATTGCTAAACCGTAGTTAGGGATAAATTTGTAAATCCACTGAAGCGCTCTAAGAGTTGGCACAGCTAGGATTGCAAAAAATCCGAAATCTACTGACTGATGAAGATTGTCACCAAGAGCGATAAGATCATCGTAGTTTTTCTTAGTGAAAACGAGATCAGTTGTGAATTCTTTAGAGGCCTCTGGAATATCGATTAGCATCTGCCCTTTTTCAGTAATTTTGAAGCGAGCTGGAGTATCTTTCGCAAGAACAGCTGCGAATAAATGGTAATTGAAATCAATCCCGGCCCATTTAAATGTTCCATCACCTTCATCATCATCTTTCACTGTTACAGTGTGAGTTTTATTTGTGAAATAAGTGAAATGGCGAATTTGTCCGTTATCTAATTTCTTTTCTTTTGCTTCGAAAACAAGGCGATATTTATAAGGCTTGTCAGACTTTAATGAGATTTGAACGCGACCATTTTCTTTAATGTGAGCGTTGAAAGAAACACCAAAGTTTGGATTGTATCCTGATAGTTTATCA
This sequence comes from uncultured Bacteriovorax sp., assembly GCA_946480715.1. The sequence continues at coordinate 627 of CAMLKK010000034.1, forward strand.
GGTGCAGATTGTTCTGTTTGAAACATTAAATTCATTGGACCGTAATCTGTCACAACTTGAATTTTCAGAGGAGAAGAATGATCAGCAAGGGCTTTAAAATCGAAAACTGCTGTTGGATTTTCCATATCAGTAATCGAAAGATCATTAGTCATTTTAAGAGCGAATTTATCACTCTTCATTTCTACAGTTTGTAGTGTTGTAGGAGTTGTTTCAGCTGGTGCAGCAGTACCTTGACCCATTTGCGGAGGAGTCGCTGTTGCATCTGTTGGTGTTGCTTGCGTTTGTGCTGGAGCAGTTGTTGCCACAGGATCTTTTTTTACTGGTTGTTTTGAAGCGAAGAAATATTGCCAGCCAAAGAGCACGAGACCTGACAATAAAACAGCAATGAAAGCGCGTTTCTGATCATTATTGAACATGAAAATTTTCTCCGAAAAGTTATTCTTCTGGAACGGGGTCAACCCCGCCTTCGCAGAACGGATGGCATCTAATTATTCGTCGTGATGAATACCATATTGCACGTCTAAAGGGAAACTTCTCGAAGCATTCTTTTGAGTAGTTGGAACATGTCGGATAGAAACGACATTTGGGGCCTAACATTGGAGAAATAAAATACTGATAAAATTTAATGAGAATAATGGCGATGGATTTCATAGAGAACTTACATGTTTGAAGAAATCTTCCATATGTTTTTTTAGAAGAAATTCTTTTTCTTCAGCTGGAGTTTCTGAGAGATGTCTTGCCCATGAAACCACAAACAAAATGTCATAGCCTAAAAATTTAAAGGGTGATTGGCGAAATTGTTCACGAATTATTCTTTTGAGACGATTTCGATCGTGAGCTTTTCCCAGCTTTTTGGGAACAGAAATACCGATTCTTGTTCTATTGAAAGAATTTTTCTTGAAATAGATAATTACTGAGGATTTTTTGAAGGAGAGAGACCCGACTTTTAACTCAGAAAAATCACTGGCCGAGAGAAGGCGAAATTGCTTTTCAAACCGACACTCGGCCACAAAATATTACTTAGTACTAGATGATACCGTTAAACGAGCTCTGCCTTTTGCTCTTCTCGCTTTAATAACGTTTTTTCCACCTGGGCTAGCCATTCTTTTAAGAAAGCCATGTACTCTTAGTCTTTTAAGTTTTTTTGGTTGCCACGTTCTTTTGCTCATACAGCTATCCTCTAAATCGCATTAAATAATTGGAGAGATACAGTTATTATTTCTTTCGTGAAAGGTCAATCACAAACAGGCCGCGTCACATGTAAGAAAATGTGAAATAGTGTTTTGTTGCTTTGGACTTTTGGGCCATGCTACATCTTTCTCTCACAATTTTTTAGGACTTTTCGAGGTTAATAATGGCCCAAGACTTCCCGTTTGAGCATTTTTTCAAATTAAATGGCCAACAAAATGCTAAAGCACCAAGTTCTGATCAATTATCTCCATCGTTTTCGACGCTTGCCCAGACAAATTTCGCGCAAAATGACGAATTAGTTTCTATTAATAACGAGGTGTTAAACCACCTGCGCACGATTGTTCCTGAACTCAATTTTAAAACATATTTTGAAAACGGGCTTGAACTCCTATCAATTGATAACCAAACGGCTGTTTTTGAAGTTAAGACTTCATTTATTAAGAAATCGGCCGAGCTATATAAAGATGAAGTCGCACGAGCTCTTTATAATGTTTTAGGGACTGAATACAGCATTCAAATTAATGCCAAAGACTCAGCTCCAACTTTTGGAAATCCTTTTAATACCGAAGAAATGAAACCAAAGTCTGTGAACAACATGACTTTCAAATTGGATCTCACACCTACTCGCGAAGATTTAAAATCAAAAGCAGACTCTGAATATCTTCAACATATGAACCCTAATAAAACTGGAATCAGAGTTGATAGAACAAAAACTTTCGATAACTTTATTGTTGGTCCAAATAACAATATCGCTCAAGCAGCTGCTAAAGCCGTCGCTCTTACTCCAGGAAAAGAAGGAAAATATCCTTCTTTATATATTCACAGTAATTCAGGCCTGGGAAAAACCCACCTACTACATGCTGTGGCCAACGAAATTGCTGAACGTCACCCTGAATACACAATCTGCTTAACAACAGCTCGTGATTTTATGGAAGAGATGATCTCTCTTTTAAAGACGAACAAAATTACGGAATTCGTTCGTAAATATACTGAACGCATCGACATTCTTATGATCGATGACATTCACGAATTAAAAAACAAAGAAGCAACTCAGGATCAGTTCTTCCACGTGTTCAATGAAATGCACAACCGTGGAAAACAACTTATATTCACATCAGATAAAAGACCAAAAGAGATTGATGGTATTTCTGAACGTATTAAAACACGTCTTCAATGGGGATTGGTCGTTGATATTCAAACGCCGGACATTGAAACACGCTTAGCTATTTTAAGACGTAAAATGGAAGCACTAGACATCTACATTACTGAAGATGTTCTCACTTTAATTGCTTCTAGAATTAAAACAAATATCCGCGAACTCGAAGGATCACTCGTACGCTTAAAAGCCGTGAGTGAACTTATGAACGTAGAGATTGAAGTTGATCTTGTTAAAGATCAGCTCAACCTTAACAGCGGTGAAGAAGAAAAAGAAATCAGCATTGAAGCCGTAGCCAAGGCTACAGCTCAATATTTCCGTTTACCGCTCGCTGATCTTAAATCTAAAGGTCGCAGCCAGGACATCACTAAGGCCCGTCACATTGCTATGTATTTGGCCCGTAAAGTGGTCAATGCCAAACAACAAGAGATCGGAGCATTCTTTGGAGGAAGAGATCACTCTTCTGTTATCCATGCAGTTAATACGATCACTGAAAAAGTGAAAATTGATTCGGGTCTTTCAAAAGACATCAACGCTATCGAATCTAATCTCTAAATTTGGGAACAAAATACTTTTAGGGTTTATCCACAACGAAGACTTTGTGATGTGAATTCACGTCTAAAATCGAAATTATTACTGTAATTTATCCACATTTTATCCACACGCTTTCCACAGAGTTATCCACAATATTGATGAAAATATGAGGACAACTCTGAAGTTATTAACGCTTGGCCTTCAAATAAGTTCGGATTAGCAGTTATCCACAAAAAGTTTTCCACATTGTGAATAACTTTGTGGAAAACATATTTTATTGGCCGCCAAAAAACATCACTTTTAGGCAATATGTGAAGTTATGTTGAAACAATGTGAATTGTGTGTGGATAAGAGTGAATTATTCGGGAGAATAAAAAGAATATACGGCAAAAAAAGAAGATTGTTGAAAAGTTATTAGACGTTATCCCCGTGACCAAAAATAATAAACACTCGTAATGAAAAGACTTTTATATCTTTTCCACTTATCCACACTATATTAATAAAAGTATTAATAATTAATAATAATATAAAGAAAAAGAACGCCGGAAAACTTCGTGACTCAAAGGACTCAGCGAAGCTTGTAACTTCCCTGCTTAATTGCTAAAAACTTAGTACTTAAAAATTTACGGAAGCCTCAGCATGTTAATTAAAATTTCAGTTATTGAATTGAAGGAAACGCTTAATAAAATTTTAAGCGTAGTAGATAAAAAAAATACTCGTTTAATACTAAATTTCGTTCAGATTCAAGCCAGTCAAAATAAAATCGAAATGTCTGCAACTGATCTAGAAGTTTCTGCAAAGGTAACAACTCACTGTACTGTGGAAAAACCAGGTACCTTTTGTGTAAATGCCAAAAATATATTTGATATCGTAAAAGAGCTTCCAGAAAAAGAATTAACAATTGAGTTACCAGAAGGCTCTAACAGCTTAAAGCTTACTTGTGACAATATTAATTTCACTCTATTGATTTATACTTCAGAAGAATTTCCTCACCTACAATTCGGAACACAAGGAAATGATTTCAGACTAAACTCTAATCAGATCCTGGAAATCATCAACAAAACATCACATGCTATTTCAAATGATGAAACGAGACTGTTCCTTAACGGAATTTATCTTCAAGAAGTAGATGGAAAATTAAGATCAGTAGCAACAGATGGCTATAGACTTTCACTTGTTGAAACTGAACTTTCAAATAATAAAATCGAAGCGCTCATCAATGGAATTATTATTCCTAAAAAAGGTGTAGCAGAGCTTAAGAAAATTGCTGAGACATATCCAGACCACCCTATCAGCATTTCTGTTGATGAATCTTTCATCTACCTCAATGCTAATAACAATTACCTGTTGGCCATCAGATTGATAGCTAAAGAATATTTGAAGTACCAAGCGGTCATCCCAAAGAAGACAAATTTCTACGCTGACATCGAAAAGAATGCATTTGCACATGCTGTTCGTCGTATCAAGATTATGGCCAATGAGCGTTCGAATGGTGTGAAGCTTATTCTAAAAGAAAATGAGATGACAGTAGCTGCGAATCACCCTTCTCTTGGTGATGCATTTGAAAAGTTCGCTATTAACTATTCAGGTAAAGAATTTGAAATTGGATTCAATGCTAAATTCTTAATGGATACACTTTCTATCTTTGGTGACGAAGAGATCCGCATGGAATTTAACAATGAGTTGAGTCCAGTAGCGATTAAATCATCTAAGAATCAAAACTATCTCTGCATCATCATGCCGTTAAAATTATAAGATGATCAGTTATAAAATTTCTAAACTTCAAGTTACAAATTTTAGAAATTTAAATCCCGACGTTATTTCATTTTCCTCTGGCATTAATTGCATTGTTGGAGAAAACGGAAATGGAAAAACTAATATTCTGGAAGCCATCAACGTTCTTGCTACCAAAAAATCATTTCGTAAAAATACAGGTTTTCCACAATTTTTGAGTATAGACGGTGGAAAACCTGAAATAATATTTTCTTCTGTTTTCCACAATAGTGAGAATGAAGTTGTGAGTTATTCATCAAAGATGACGAGTGAATCTATTCTTTGGTTTCTCAATGGTGCTCCAGTAAAAAAACGTCTCGATATCAAAGTTGTTTTTATCAATCCGTTTGATTCATATGGTTTTCATAACGTCGCAAGTGACAGACGGGAATGGATTGATTATTTTCTTAGTCAGCTGGATGATTCTTACAAAAAAAGTCTCTCGAAATACACTCTCGCTCTGAGGTTTAGAAATACTCTACTTTCTAAGAAGCCTTCAAAGTACAAAGAGCAGATTCTAGCTGCTGATGGTGAACTCGCTCAGTTGTCACACTTCCTCACAAACAAGAGAATTGATTTCCTCGAAGCGATAGAACCTATCATTGGAGAAACGTTCCAAGCGCTCTTTTCTGAGAAGCATAGTTTAAAAATTAATCTCGATTCGCGCATTATTGGTTTAACTGCTGAGCAGATTCAAAAAGTGTTCGCCAACAACCTAGAAACAGACATTGAACGCGGGCATACTTCATACGGTCCACACAAAGATGACTACGTGCTTCTTTTTGATGGATTAAATTCTTTCGATTTCTGTTCTTTAGGCCAGCAAAAAATGAGTTATTTAAGCCTCTTATTTGCCTATATAGAGCTTTTTCGGTATAAATATATGTCCTATCCCATAGTGCTCATTGATGACGTCTCTGGCGAGCTCGATCAGCATCGATGGCGAAGGCTAGTTGAGTATTTAAAAGAACGCGAATTTCAAGTTCTGATAACTACGGCCAACGAAAAATTTAAGGAAGAATTAGAAAAAATAAGTGGCGCGAATAACATCCAGATCAAGGGTGGTTCCGTACTTTTCTAAAACTTCTCACCAAATGTCCAATTAATTGAGGAGTATCCATCTTGGAAAACAATCAACCAGAATCAATCTCAAAAGTTAATACTGAGTACGGCTCAGGACAGATCAAAGTTCTTGAAGGACTAGATGCTGTTAGAAAACGTCCGGGTATGTATATCGGTGACACTGGGATCAGAGGTCTACACCACTGTGTATATGAAATTGTAGATAACTCTGTCGATGAAGCACTTGCCGGTTATTGTACAGACATCAACGTTGTCATCCATGTTGATAACTCTGTTTCAGTCACAGATAACGGCCGTGGTATTCCAACGGATCTTCACCCTACAGAGAAAGTGTCAGGTGCTGAGCTTGTTTATACTAAACTTCACGCTGGTGGAAAGTTTAACGAAGAAGGTGGAGCATATAAAGTTTCAGGTGGATTGCACGGTGTAGGTGCTTCAGTTGTAAACGCTCTTTCAAAATGGGTAAAACTTGAAATCAAGAAAAACGGAAAACTTCACGAACTCACTTTTGATCATGGTAAAGCGACAGCACCGTTAAAAGTTATTGGTGATCTTCCAAATCCAAAAGAAACGGGAACAAAAGTTACTTTCAAACCAGATAACGAAATTTTTGAATTCCATGAATTCAACTACGATACGTTAGCTAATCGTTTTCGTGAAATGGCTTTCTTAAATCGTGGACTAAAAATTGTTTTAACAGATGAACGCTCTGAAAAAGCTGATACTTTTCACTTTGAAGGCGGGATTTCTGAATTCGTTAACTTCTTAAATCGCGCGAAAGCACCGATTCACAAAAAAGTTATCTACTTCGTTCAGACTAAAGATGATTATGAAGCAGAAATTGCAATGCAATGGACAGATTCATACAACGAAGTGATCACGTCATACGCTAACAACATTTCAACTCCTGAAGGCGGAACACACGTTTCAGGATTTAAAACTGCTCTTACTCGCGTGCTTAACAACTACGCAAAAGACAACAATCTTCTTAAAAATATCAAAATCGCTCTAACAGGCGATGATATGCGTGAAGGCTTAACAGCAGTAGTTTCAGTAAAACTTAAAGAACCACAATTCGAAGGTCAGACTAAGTCTAAACTTGGTAACTCTGAAGTTGAAGGTATTGTGAACTCACTTGTGGGTGAATCACTTAAAACTTACTTGGAAGAAAATCCGGAAATCGGAAAACTTGTTATCAAAAAATCAGTGGACGCTGCTGCTGCTCGCGAAGCCGCTCGTCGTGCACGTGAACTTACTCGTCGTAAAAACGTTCTAGAATTCTCAGGTCTCCCAGGAAAAATGGCAGACTGTCAGGAATCAGATCCAGCTCAATGTGAACTTTACATCGTAGAGGGTGATTCCGCGGGTGGATCAGCAAAACAAGGACGTGATCGTCGTGTTCAAGCTGTTCTTCCGCTGAAAGGTAAAATTCTTAACGTTGAAAAAGCTCGTTATGAAAAAATGCTCGCTTCTGAAGAGATTAAAAACTTCATTCAAGCGATCGGTACTGGTATTGGTAAAGACCAATTTAATATTGCGAAACTTCGCTACCACAAAATCGTCATCATGACCGATGCCGACGTCGATGGATCGCACATTCGTACACTTTTACTTACACTCCTCTACCGTCAATTCCCGGAATTGATCGAACAAGGTTACATCTACATCGCTCAACCACCTCTTTATAAATATAAAAAAGGTAAGATGGAGACGTATCTAAAAGACGACAAACGTCTTGAAGAATACCTCATCAACAATGCGACTGATGATTCAAAAATTAGTATTAATGGCGAACCAGTTTCTGGTGAAATGGCTAAGCAACTTATCAACAAAGAAAGCAACTATCGCAAGACACTTTCTTACTACGATACTCACTACGACACAGATCTTCTGAAAAAATTAGTTGAAGACCAAGCACTAAAACCAGAAGACATGAACGATGTAAAAAAAGTTGAAGCTGAAGCGAAAAGACTTCTCGATTACTTCAAACCACTTGAGACACAAACACTTAAGCATTATTCAATTACAGTTGAAGAAGATGTTGAAACAAAAACGTGTACACTACGTTTAAACATCAAGACTGCTTCACGCACGAAGAAGTTTAAAATCTCTCAAGCTTTCATGCGTTCTCCAGAATATGCTGATCTTTTAAACAGCTTTGATGGAATCAAAAAATACTCACGCGCTACTTTCAAAATTGAGCGTGAAAAAGATACTCGTGAATTTCATTCACTTACTGAATTTTCTGAGTTTGTTATTCAAGACGGAAAACAAGGTGCCTACATTCAACGATACAAGGGTCTTGGGGAAATGAACCCAGAACAACTCTGGGAAACAACAATGAATCCAGCGCATAGAACACTTCTTCAAGTAAAAATTGAAGATACTCTGGAAGCTGATCAAGTCTTTACAGTTCTAATGGGTGACCAAGTAGAACCAAGAAGAAAATTCGTTGAAGAAAACGCATTGAATGCACGTAACCTCGATATCTAAGAATAATTTAAAGGTAAAAATAATATGTCAGACACAAACAACACAAACCACGGCAATATCTCTCCTGTAGTTATTCAAGATGAGATGAAAAACTGTTACCTCGATTACGCAATGTCGGTAATCGTTGGTCGTGCTCTTCCTGATGTTCGCGACGGGATGAAGCCGGTTCACAGACGTGTTCTCTATGCGATGGACTCGCTTAATAACTATCACAACAAACCATTCCTGAAATCAGCGAGAGTTGTTGGTGATATTATCGGTAAGTATCACCCACACGGTGACTCTGCTGTTTATGGTGCAATCGTTCGTTTAGCGCAAGATTTCTCTATGAGATATCCATTAGTAGACGGACAAGGAAACTTCGGTTCAATCGACGGTGATAGTGCAGCGGCCATGCGTTATACCGAAATCAGAATGAAGAAAATTTCTGAAGAGATGATGGCCGATCTTGATAAAGAAACAGTTGATTGGCAGCCGAACTACGATGACTCTTTAATTGAGCCAAGTGTTCTTCCTACAAAAGTTCCAAACCTTCTTATCAATGGTTCATCTGGTATCGCTGTTGGTATGGCGACAAACATTCCTCCGCATAACTTAAGCGAGATCATGAATGGATTGTTGCTTCTTCTTGATAATCCAACAGGTGTTTCAATTGATGATCTAATGAAAGTAATTCCAGGACCAGACTTCCCTACTGCTGGAGCTATCCACGGTACGGAAGGAATTCGTTCTGCTTATCACACAGGTAAAGGTGTTCTTCAAATTCGTGCAAAAATCGATGTTGAACATAATGCTAAAAAAGATCGCGACAGTATCATCATCACGGAACTTCCTTATCAGGTTAACAAAGCAAAACTTATCGAACGTATTGCTGAACTTGTTAACGAAAAAGAAATCACAGGTATTTCAGATCTACGTGATGAATCTTCTCGTGAAGGAATTAGAATCGTTATCGATCTTAAGAAAGGTGAAATTGCTACTGTTATCATTAACAAACTTTATAAAGCGACTCCGTTACAAACTTCATTTGGTATTATTTTCTTATCAATTGTTAACGGTTCACCAAGAATTTTAAATCTTAAAGACCAGCTACTATTCTTCATCGATCACCGTCGCGAAATCGTCATTCGTCGTACAGTTTACGAACTGAAAAAAGCGAAAGAACGTGCTCACATTTTAGAAGGTTTAAAGATTGCTGTTGAAAACATCGACGCAATTGTTGAGTTAGTTAAAAAAGCTGAAGGCCCTGTCCAAGCTAAAACTAAATTAATGAGTACATACTCACTCTCTGACATTCAAGCGCAAGCTATTCTCGATATGAGACTACAACGCTTAACTGGTCTTGAGCGTGACAAAATTATCAAAGACTACAACGACATCATGAAAGAGATTGCTCGCTTAGAAGGAATTCTTCAAAGTGATGAACTTATCACTGGAATTATCCGTGATGAATTCAGAGAAATTCTTGAAAACTTCGGCGACAAACGTCGCACGGAAATCGTAGCAAAAGCTGACGAAATCCAAATGGAAGATCTTGTTAAGCAAGAAGACGTGATTGTTACAATTACTCATAAAGGTTACGTAAAACGTATGGCGATGGATACATACCGCACGCAAAAACGTGGCGGTACTGGTGTTAAAGGTGCAGATGGAGCAGATGATGATTTCTACACATCGATCTTCACGGCCAACACTCACTCTACTCTCTTCATTTTCACTAACAAAGGACAAGTGTTCTCGATCAAGGTTTACAACATTCCAGAAGGAAACCGTACAACGAAAGGTCGCAACATTGTTAACTTGATTGCTGTTCCACCGGGTGAAACAGTGAAGAAAATCCTTTGTCTTCCAGATTCAATCGAAGGAAAATTCCTGATGATTGCAACGGAAAAAGGGATCGTGAAAAAATCTGAACTTTCTGAATACAAAAATATTCGTCAGTCTGGATTAACTGCAATCAAAATTATCGAAGGTGATAATCTTCTTTCTGTAAGAATTACTGATGGAACAAAAGATGTTCTTCTATGTTCTTCTTCAGGTAAAATTATTCGTTTTGCTGAGACAGACGCACGTCCACTTGGTCGCGTTTCTCAAGGGGTAAAAGGAATTGAGCTTACGGATGAAGAAAAAATTATCGGTATGGAAATCATCGATGATTCAGTGGAAATTCTATCAGTAACAGCTAATGGTTACGGAAAACGTACAAGTGTTTCTGAATACCGCAGACAAACTCGCGGTGGTAAAGGAATTCTGGCGATGAGACTCACAGATAAAAACGGTGACATCATTGATATCAAACCAGTTACTGATAAAGATGACTTGATGATTATCTCGGATAAAGGTCAGGTTATTAGAACGAAAATTTCTGGAATTTCATTAATGGGTAGAACGACTCAAGGTGTTCGTCTGATCAAGCTTAAAGATGGTGAGACAGTTGTGGCCGTTGAGAAAATTGTTGATCCAGATGAAGATTTCGAAAGCATCCCAGAGGGCGCGAATGCAGATGCGCCAAAATCTGAATAAGAAAACTTTTAAAACTTTAGTTAAGAGCACTCTCATCATGAGTGCTCTTACTTTGGTTTCCTGCGACTTCACTCCTCCTATCAATCGTAAAATTATTGATGCTCAAAACTACATTACTGAACAAGAGTATGAACGTTCGGCAACTTTGTACGAAGACATTCTTAAAAGTAATCCTTCACCGGATTTACGTTTGAAAATTTGTTATCAGCTGGGTGAACTGTATTCAATCTACTTAGGAAATTATAAAAAGGCTGCTTACTACTATAATGAAGTAAAAGCTTTAACTGAAGATCCATTGTGGTTGATTAAAACGGAAGAAAAACTAGCTGATGTGAACTTCAACTATTTAAAGAACTATAGAGATGCCATAAAAAACTACACTCGCCTCTCAGAGTTCACACCAAAGCTAAAAAACTTCGATTTCTTCCAGCTGCAAATTGCACTTGCCCATTATTATCTTAATGAAAAAGATAAGGCCCTTCAGCAGCTCACAATCATTCAATCCAATCCGAATCATGAATATTTTGTGCGTTCTTTTTATTATATTGGTCTCATTTACTTCGAACAAAAAGATTTCAGCAAAGCTCTTTATGTTTGGTCTGAATATTTAAAAAGAGAAACGAAAAAAGAAGCGATTGTTCAAGCGAAGTTCATGGTCGCAAACGCTTACGAATCAACTGAAAATTTGAAGATGGCCTACGATATCTATTACTCAATAGCCAATGATTATCCCAATCCAGATGTGATACAAAATCGTCTGAATTCTCTTTATCAAAGAAGAGTTTCACGTAGGCGCTAATCATGAATAAAAAATGGCTTCAAATTACCGGACTCGCCCTCAGTCTACCATCAACGATATTTATTGCGGTTTGGGGGGCTATGCATTTGGCCGAAATAGGGATATTAACTAGGACCCAGGCCGTTTTGCTTTTTCTTGCCATCATTGGCAACATCCTCTTCATGATGGTTTACTATGCTTATAAGCGAAAGAATTGATCTAAAAAAATACGCCCTCTACTCGTCAGTCCTCATCATTATTTCTATTTTTCTTGCTCGAAACTCATCTGAACTCATGGTTATGGCCACGGTTTTTTTAGCAGCGGGTCTTAATCAATATATGTTAGTTAGAGGTGTTTCTAAAATCGCAAATCAGGCCGTGGGCAAAGAAGAAAGCAGTAAGTTTGATCTCATCGTTCTTTTTATCGGAAAATTAATTGTGCTGGTTGTCGCCCTAACTTTAGGTGTACAAATTATGGCAAAAAGGATAATAATTCCTCTGTTAATTTACGTATTACAAATAGTTGTCCTCTACCTGAGTTTGAAAAAACCAGTGCAGGAGAAGGAATAAGTAGATGAAGAAATTTTCGCTTTTAACTTTGCTCACTCTAATCAGCAGTAATGCTCACGCTTCTGGTGGATTTACTTGGGTAACTCAACTAGGACATGCAACAGGATTAGATAATCTTTTTCATGTTGGCGAAACTCACCTTCACTACGATCACATTTTAACTTTCATCATCGTACTTGCACTTCTTATTATCTCTGGTCTTTTCTACAGATCAAAAACAGCGAATGCAGACGCTGCAGTTATTCCAGATAAAGGATGGTCATACAGAAATCTTTTAGAACTTTATGGTTCATTCATCTACACGCAAGCTCGCGCAGTATTAGGTGAAAAAGATGCTCCAAAATATTATCCATTCGTTGCTACAATGTTCATCGTAGTTTTCGTTTGTAACATGATCGGATTGATTCCAGGATTTTTACCTCCAACAGAATCAATCAACACAACTCTTGCTCTTGGTATTTTCTCATTCCTTTACTTCAACATTAAAGGTTGTAAAGAACTTGGAACAATCAATTACCTTAAGCACTTTGCTGGCCCACTTTGGTACATGGCAATTTTGATTTTCCCAATCGAAATCATCTCAACATGTATTCGTCCAGTTTCTCTAGCTCTTCGTCTCTACGGAAACATGTACGGGGACCACATGGTTCTTGGAACATTCTCTAACCTTGCACCACTTCTTGTTCCAATCGTGTTCATGGTTCTAGGGATTCTAGTTTCTTTTATTCAAGCTTACGTATTTACGATGTTATCAATGGTTTATGTTAGTTTAGCTACTGCTCACCACGATCATGGTGATCACGCTCATCACTAAGAGAAAACCAGAAATATTAATTTTTTGTCTAAGGAGACAATCATGGCTAAGAAACTTCCAGTTATTCTCGCTTTCGTACTTTTCTTCTCTCTTGTAGCATCTCAAGCATTTGCTCAAGGTGGAACTGCTGCTGCAGGTATGTCTGACGTAGCTATCAAGTACATCTCTTACTTCTTCGCTCTTGGAATCGCTGTTTTCGGTGGTACTCAAGCTCAATCTAAAGCAGCTTCAGTTGCTCTAGAAGGTATCGCTCGTAACCCAGCTGCTGCTGATAAGATCCAAACTCCAATGATTCTTGGTCTTGCACTTATGGAATCACTTGTAATTTTCGCTCTTATCTCTACTTTCCTTGTTTAATCCGCTCACGCGTTTTAAAGATAAAAAACGGGGAGCTGAAAAGCTCCCCTTTTTTTTGCTCGCTTGTCAGTGTTCTCATTAGTGTGACCAAACCTTATGCGAATTGAATTGTCTTTCAACCTGAACACTTTGATGGTTTGGACCAACTTTTCTGTAAAGTACTTGGCCTTCGAAAAGAAAATAAGAAACACTTCTAAGAACTAGACCACTTAATCGACCTAACTCCCACACGATTTTTAAAAAAGACTTCAAACTCTTACTTGAGTAAAAACTGAATTCCTTCATTTCAGAAAACAAGACATAACGATGCCTTTGAAACATTTGTTCCATAAAAAAACTCCAATAGTTAAATTTAAAAACGCAAAATCACTAAACTCAAAAAACCTTTAGAGATTACAAAAGAAAAAACATGAATGTACTGTGGGCTTTTCTAGAGTGCGACTGGGTAAGTGACGGCACGAAGATCAGTACAAATCATCTTTTTGCTAATTGAAATCATGAATGTACCTCCTTTCGTTTGAGTGATAATTATTTCGAGAATAAATTGTGTTTGGATTTTTGTCAAATGGAAAAATTTTCTTCAACTATTGAAGACTAAGCATCGAAAGAATGACTTAGTCTTCACATAAAATTTTAACGGCCGCAGTTTCTTAAGATCGCGGAAATTTCAATTGCTTCATCACAAGCAAATGTTCCAAGTTTTGAGCAAGAATATTTTGTACATTCCAACACTTCATTTGAAACACCTTTACATTGATTTAAAACGCTAACTACTTCAAAGCGATCATCAAGTGAGAAACGTGGAAGCTTGCTTGTAAAAAAATCAAAACACTGTGATCCATAGTTATTAGAACAGGCCATAGAAATTTCTGAAAGTTCATTGAAGTCATCTCTTTGGAATGATGGAATCGGTAGGCATGCTTTTACGATACATGCGTTTCCAAAATTTCCTGAACATGCACGAGTGACATTTTGAATTTCTGTTTGATCATCACACTCCCAAGTTGAAAGACGAGAACATATTTCTTTCACACAAGATCCTTGATCAGGTCTTGGGTAACATTGGTCTTCATTATGCTTAGTAGTCGATCCGGAAATTAATTGAGAATAGAATTCACCGGCCAATTGCTCTGGAGTTTTTTCAGCAGCAATTAAAGATGTGGACATAAGTAGTAGTAAGAACCATTTCATAAAGAGCTCCTTCATTGTTCTCTGTTAAAGAGGTATCAATTAAGGATAAGTCGGCGAACTCATCTTGAAAAGGAAGATAGTAGCAGCATTGGCCGCATTAAGATGGGCCACTTGAGAATTGATATTAATCTTAATGACCGAGTCAGAATTTGTCAGAATGTCCTTATCAATTCCATGACCTTCACTGCCAATGATCACAACGCATTTTTCCGGAAAGTTGAAATTTTGAATGTCGATTGAGCCATCGATGTTGGCGGTAGAGATAATATGGTAGCCCATCTCTTTGAGTTTTTTTAAATCACCACGCACATTGATGGAATGATGTGTTTTCATGGCAAATGCATTACCAGTTGATACACGGATGCAGCGACGAAGATAAGGTGAACAGGTTTTTTCATCTACAATGATTGAATTAATATTAAAACCAGCTGCAGACCTTACGATGCTCCCAACGTTTTCTGGTGAACTTAATCCATTGAGCAGAATAATTTTTTTATCTAATTGATCTAGAGCATAGTCGGCAGGTTTTTCGGCCAGAAAAAGAACATCATGATGAATTTTAAATCCAGCGACCGATTCAAGAATTTTAGCGTCGGCAAAAAAAACGTTATCACCAATTAGTTTGTGGCGGAGGAGAAATTCTTTTGTCGCTAGAATTTTAAAAACCTTCCTCCCCGATGCTGAATATTGCAAAAAAACCTTTTCGGTTTCTCCAACGATGAGGTTGTTGTCGTGAAGGACACGATCGCGCATTGAAATGAATTCAACAATACGAGGATCATTTGATGAAGATATCTCGATCATGACTTCAATAACTTCTTAAGATATTTACCTGTGTGTGACTTAGCATTTTTGGCGACCTCTTCCGGTGTTCCAGCAGCGACGATTTGCCCGCCTCCTGTTCCACCTTCAGGTCCTAAATCAATTACCCAGTCAGCAGTTTTAATGACATCTAGATTATGTTCAATAATAAGCAGCGTGTGGCCTTGTTCAACTAATTGTTGAAGAGCACCTAGAAGAATTTTTATATCTTGAAAATGAAGACCCGTTGTCGGCTCATCCAGAACGTAAAGACAATGACCTTTTGTTCTTTTCGAAAGCTCACGTGAAAGTTTCAAACGTTGAGCTTCCCCACCAGAAAGCGTAGTCGCCGGTTGACCTAACTTCATGTAACCTAGACCAACTGATGTAAGTGTTGAAAGAACACGATTCATCTTTGTGTGGTTCTTAAAAAACTCCTCAGCTTCTTCGATCGAAAGATCTAAAACTTCAGCAATGTTTTTTCCCTTATAGAGAACTGAAAGTGTTTCAGCGTTGTAGCGGGTACCTTTGCATTCTGTACATGTGATATATACGTCCGGAAGGAAGTGCATTTCAATTTTTTTAACGCCGTTACCTTCACACTCTTCACAACGACCGCCTTTAACGTTGAAACTAAAGCGACCGCTTTTATAACCACGAATTTGTGATTCATTTGTTGAAGCAAAGATATCTCTAATTTCATCAAACAATCCCGTATAAGTAGCAGGATTAGAATGAGGAGTTCTACCGATTGGAGATTGATCAAGTTCAATGACTGTTTTGATCTCTTCCATACCAGTTAAAGAATTATAATTAGCTTTATGATAAAGAGTTTTATGTGTGTTCGTAAGATAGGTTTTTACGGCCGGAACTAATATTTTGTGAATCAGAGTTGATTTACCAGAGCCACTTACACCCGATACACAAACTAATCCACCTAAAGGAATGTTTACATCTAATTTTTTAATGTTGTGCTCATTGGCACCAGACAATTTAAGAAACTTAGAAAACTTCTTTCTTGTTTCTGGAACAGCAATTCGATCTGTTCCGTTAAGGAATCTAGCAGTTAATGATTTTTTATCTTTAAGCACCTTCTCTAGAGGACCATGAGAAACAATTTCACCACCATGAATCCCTGCTCCAGGACCCATGTCGATAATGTAATCAGATTCTTTCATAGTATCTTCGTCATGTTCAACAACAAGAACTGTATTTCCAATATCACGAAGGGCCTTAAGTGTAGTGATAAGACGATCATTATCTCTTTGATGTAAACCAATGCTTGGTTCATCCAAAACATAAAGTACACCAGAGAGTGCAGAACCAATTTGAGTCGCAAGACGTATACGTTGAGATTCACCACCCGAAAGGGTCATGGCACCTCGGTTAAGATTCAGATAATTGAGACCCACATCAAGTAAGAACTTTAAGCGAGCTATAATCTCCTTCAGCAGCTTCTCAGCAATGATTTTTTTCTCACCGTCTAGTTTAATCGCTGTTAAGTAAGAATGGCATTCAGCAATTGAGAGCGTACAAAGATCCATGATGTGTTTTTCACCAATCTTCGTTGAAAGAGCGATCTTATTAAGACGTAATCCATTACATGATGGACACGTTTTAATGTTCATGAATTTTTCAAGCTCGATGCGAACTTTATCAGATCCTGATTCTAAAAACTTTTTTTCTAACCAAGCCGTTAAACCTGGGAATGCTTTTGAAAATTCAAAATGCGAATTTTCTGAAGTGAATGAATAGCGATAAATTTTATCAGATCCATTAAAGAGAATGTCTTTAAACTTTTTTGGCAACTTTTTGAATGGACCCGAAATATCTACGCCTTCTTCATCAGCAATACTTTCGACCATTTTATAGAGAAAAGAATTCCTTTTTGAAAGTGGTGTAATAGCGCCTTCTAACAATGGAAGACTCTCGTCAAAAATCATGAGATCTAAGTCGAATGTTTTAGTCTCCCCTAAACCATTACACACTTCACATGCACCAATCGGTGAATTGAAAGAAAACAGTCTTGGTTCAAGCTCAGGATAGACGATATTTCCATTCGTGGATTTATTATGTTCCGAAAATGTTAATTCTTTATTGTCGTTAACGAGGATAAGAACATTCCCCTCTGCCAGCTTTAAGGCATATTCAATTGAATCAGCTAAACGTTTTTCAACATCGTCTTTTAAAACAATTCGATCGACAATGATGTCGAGTTGAAATTTTCCTTTAGGAGCTTTAAGTGATTCATCTAACTGGATGAAGTCACCGTCTAAGCGAGCACGTGAAAATCCCATCGTCAAAAACTTAGAGATCAATTCCTTGAACTTAATTTTATCTGTGTTTGGAATGGGAGCGAGTATCTGCAGTTTTGTTTTTTCCGGAAGTTTAGTTACCTCACGAACAATCTGAGTAGGTGTGTACTTGCGAACTTCAATTCCAGTAATTGGATCATAAAGTGTTCCGATACGAGCATACAACACTCTGAGATAATCATAGATTTCAGTTGTTGTACCAACAGTAGATCGAGGGTTCTTGCTAGATGTTTTTTGATCGATAGCAATTGAAGGAGATAAACCTGAAATAGATTCCACTTCAGGCGGTTGATATTGACCCAAGAACTGGCGAGCATAACTGGAAAGAGATTCAATGTATCTTCTTTGTCCTTCAACATAAATTGTATCAAAGGCCAAGGATGATTTTCCTGAACCAGAAGGGCCAGTGACAACAGTGAGAGTGTTCTTAGGTATATTGATAGTGACGTCTTTTAAATTGTGAACAGCAGCTTTAACGACTTTAATTTCGTTGATTGACATGATGATTTACCTCGAGGGCCGTTTTTAGTAAGTGCAAACATCCCGTAATATCTCCTTGATTTTTACCATAGAGATCAAATGCGGTACCGTGATCAACACTTAGACGAAGAAAAGGAAGACCCATACTTATATTCAAGCCGACAAATCCAAACTTTGATTTGAACGGTGCTAATCCTTGATCGTGAAACATGTATACGAAAAGCTGTTTTACGTTTTCGTTATGTTGCGTATGCAAAGTATCGCCAGAGAAAGGTCCTTTAAATTTTAGGGAGCTGTTCTTTTTTAATACTTCAATTGCTTCATAAATACATTGATCTTCATTACCGAGAATGCCGTTTTCACCAACATGGGGATTTATACCAGCGAAGATGACTTCTTCAAAATTATAGAAATATTTTTGGAAAAACTCCAATGTCGTCTTCACTTTATCGACAATGAGGTCTTTCGTAATCACTGATGTAACCTTTGATAAAGCAACATGATCAGTTACTAAAACTACATCTTGCTTAATACCTTTAAATGTCATCGCAATATTTGAATTTTTAAAATAAGCGCGAAACAGTTCGGTGTATCCAGCATATGACTGACCATTAAATTTTAATTGGTCTTTAGATGTCGGTAGCGTAACAAGAATGTCTTTAGGGGTAATAACCTCTAATGCTTTTAATAAGGATGAAGATGAAGAAGGAACATTTTTGTTTTCTACTTCAATAACCTGGAGTTCTTTGAAAAGTGCGTGCTCAAGTTTGAGATCGTTTAAGTTAGATTTTAAATCCTGGGCAACAGTAATGAGTTTAATCTGTTTACGTTCATCTCGAGATAGCATGAGGAAGGACTTCAGAAATATTTCAAGCCCTATTCCCTTTTCGTGCCCTTGAGTGACGTAAATCATAATGAGATTTTAATATAGTGTTTGTTTCTTTCGCGCTCGAACCAAACAACTGTTTCGGCTTTAACCGCTTTCTCATAGAGAGAATCTTTGATTTTCTCTTTTTGTGCCATAAATGCTGCTGTTTCAACGAGATCTTTTTTTGCTACTAAAAACACATGGTGTTGATTGTTAAGAACGATAGGAGTTGTCAGTGCACCTTCATCTGTTACTTTTAACAAGTTTACTAACTCAGGAGCGAGACCCTCTTCATCAATGGCATCGAGGTTATTTACAGTCATTGTTGAGAAGTTTTCAGGAAGTGAAGAATTTATACGATATTGTTTAATAACATCTTCGAACTGGCCTTTAGCAAGCGTTGGGGCCACATCTCTTCCGATTGCGTAATCGACTAAGCTATAACGGAAATTCATACGTGAATCTTTTGCATTGTTTTTATAGAAAGTATTTTTTACGTCTTGTTCAGAAATGGCGATCATCGGAGAGATAACTCTGTTCACAAAATAGCTGAACTCGATTGCTTCTCTTAGTGTTTCAAAATATTCATCATAAGTTGTATTTTGTTGTCTTAAAAAATTTTTAAGTGAATTTCGATCAACTCCAAGTCTTTGTTCGTTGCTTTTAATTTGCGCTTCAACTTGATCGTCTGTGATTGTGTATCCAAGCTCAGAAAGTTTTGCACGAATAAGGTATTTATTAATCGACATTTGTACAAGTTCTTCAGTGGTATATGAATTTTGAGAGTAAACCATTCCGGCTACGTTTTTTTTGATTGGAATGATCTTAGAAAGTCGTTGAATTTGTGAAAGTGTAATGATGTTGTCGTCGACTACGGCTGCAATTTTATCGATGAGTTTTGCATGAGTGATAGGAGCAAAAGAGAGGATCAGAACCAGAAAAAAAAAGCGACTTGCGAGCTTCATCGTCTACCTACTTAATGATGACTGTTTTCAGCTCATTAGAGTAAAATATCCGCCCCTACTACGCAAGTCGCAACTATCTAAAAAATCTATTTCAATAGGTCTTTATTCACGATCTTAATTTGTGCATTTTTACGTCCTTCAGCAAAGTAAGCTTCAAGGATTTTGTCGCGCTTTTGATCGTAAACGATTTTCTTATAAAGTGCCGGATCTACTTCTTTCCACTCTTTAACACCAAGAACTTTGATAATGTGAATACCAAACTGCGTTCTTGTTGGAGGTGAGATATAACCATTCGGCTTGCCGTTGATTGCTTTGAAGTATTCTGGAGCATACTTAACAGCTGGAACGTATCCCATATCGCCCGCTGCTGGTGCAGTTGAAGATTGAGAATATTTGTTCGCAAGTTCTGGCCACATTTGTGGCTTAGCTTGAAGTTGCTTGTAAACTTCTAATGCTTTTTTGATTGCTTCTTCTACTTCTTCTTTTTCAGGAACTACACGGATTCTGAAAAGGATGTGAGCTGTACGATACTCTTTATTTTTTTGGTAGTAGTCTTGAGCTTCTTTATCTTCAACTTTGATGTCTTGAAGTTTCTTCTCTAAATCTTTTGAAATTTGTGCATGGTAAAGAACATCTTCCATTTTCGTTTTAACGATTGGATCGTTTTGAAGATTAGCTTCTTTTGCCTTTTTGATTCCGATTTCACGGTTGATAATATCGTTAAGAACTTTCTCTTTTGTTACAACTTTATCTGAAACAAACATGAGGTTTTGTTCAAAGGCCTGATCCAACTGACCTTTTTTAATCTCAACACCATTAACCGTTGCGACTACTGCTTCAGCATCTTTGTTCTGAGCAGAAACTGAAAGCGAAAAGAGTAACGAAAAAATGATAAATAGGGACGATGTTTTCATCACAAGTATCCTCGAAAAGTTTATTTCTTAATGATAACAGAATTTTAAAAGAAGGAAGTAAAAAAGGATTATGTGGTCATTAATTGTCCGCTAATGTCTCTTGAAAACTTGAGTAAATCACTTTGAGTAACTAGCGTTTTGTGAGTGTAGATAACTTTATAATCTGGAGTGAATTGATAGATTTTAGGTCTTGAGATGAAGAAGTTCACCACGCGGTCGCGAAGTTGAACATCACTCTCTAAGAACTGACGATCAAACTTAAGTGTAATGGCAGCCCCGCCAACTTGAACCGATTTTAGTCCAAGAGTTTGAAAATGAATTCTCGTTTCAAGAACAACAAAGAGGTTCGCGAGTTCTTCACTAAAGAGACCATAAACATCTTGAAATTCTTCCTTGATATTTTCAAGCAACGTTAATGTTTCGCAATTTGAAAGTCGTTTGTACTGCTTTAATCGTTCACTTGGATCGCTGATGTAGTGATTAGGTATGAACGCCGGGAAAGGAGTGACAATTTCAATATCTTTCTTGAGAAGTTTCTTTTCACCTCTGATTTCGTTAATAGCATCTTTTAAGAGTTCCATGTAAAGCTCAAGTCCAACGGCTTCAACGTGGCCGGATTGAGTTGCACCTAGGATATCCCCCGCTCCTCTAATTTCTAAGTCAACGGAAGCGATATTGAATCCTGCTCCCATGTCAGCATATGTTTGAAGAGCATGCAGTCGCTTTTGAGCGATTGTTGAAATTTCTCTCAATTTTGGAACGACAAAATAAGCATAAGCTTTTTTATCAGAGCGGCCAATGCGTCCGCGCAACTGATGGAGTTGAGCGAGACCGTAAGTATCGGCACGATCAATGATCATGGTGTTGGCATTGGGAATATCAATCCCCGATTCAATAATGGTTGTAGCGATGAGAATTTGATAACTGCCATTATAAAAAGCGTTGATCTTGTCTTCGAGTTCTTTTTCGCTCATCTGTCCGTGCGCAAATGCAATCTTTGCTTCTGGAGCAAGCTCGCGAATAAAGCCAGCATATTCTTCAATATCGTGTACTTTGTTGTGAACAACAAAAACTTGTCCTCCACGCTGTAGTTCTTTTTGAATGGCATTTTGAATCGTTAAATCATCTTCTTTAATGACATAAGTTTTTATCGATTGTCTGCGCGGTGGTGCTGTTTTAATGAGTGAAAGATCACGTAAACCAAGGAAGGCCATTTGCAATGTTCTTGGAATCGGGGTTGCCGTTAATGTTAAGAAATCAACGGATGCTTTCATGAGTTTCAGCTTTTCTTTGTGACCAACACCAAAGCGCTGTTCTTCATCGACGATTACGAGTCCAAGATCAGCAAACTTCAATTTATCAGAAAGAAGTTTGTGAGTTCCAATGAGGATATCAATCTCACCTTTCTCAGCCTTTTCTAAAATCTCTTTAGATTCTTTAGCGGATTTGAAGCGCGAGATGAACTCTATGCGAATCGGAAAATCTTTGAATCTTTTTGCGAAAGAATTGTAATGTTGAAGCGCCAGAATAGTTGTTGGTACAAGAACGGCAACCTGTTTTTTATCTTCAACAGCTTTAAAGGCTGCACGCATAGCCACTTCTGTTTTTCCAAATCCAACGTCACCGCAAACGAGGTAGTCCATCGGTACTGGTTTTTGCATGCACTCCAGAACTTCTTCGATGGCACGTGCTTGATCCGGTGTCTCTTCAAAAGGAAAAGCTAATTCAAATTCGCGGTAGAGATGATCAGGCGGAGAAAAGGCAAAAGCCACAGAAGACTGTCGTTCTGCTTGTAACTTTAGTAAGTCAAAAGCCAGAGTCTTTGCAGAATTTCTTGCACGCGCCTTAATCAGCGCAAATTTATTAGTGCGAAGACTATCTGTCTTTAACGAAGCAGCTGAGTCTGCATGCTTTTGAATAAGATTTAATTTATAAACTGGAACATAAATCTTATCGTTATCTGCATATTTTAAAACTAGAAAGTCACTCTTATCGCCACCGATATCCAGTGCTTCTAATCCAAGGTATTCACCTACTCCATATTCACTGTGAATAACGAAGTCGCCCGCTTTTAAGGTAGCAAGTTGTTCAGCAAATAAATCGAGATCTACTTTTTTATATTTTTGCGTTTTGGTTTTTTTAGCTGCGAATAAATCACCATCGGTAATGATGAGGAAGCTTTCGCCTTCGTAGTAAAAACCTTCATTGACTCTGAAGTTGAGAAACTCAATTCGGCGCTTTAAATCTTCTGGATAATTTTGCAGATCAATCAAATGTTGAATTTCATTTTTTGAAGCTTCACTATATGAAGAAAAATAAATCTTACCCTTAAATTGAAAATGCTTTTTCAAAAACTGCAGAGCTGCGACGATATAATCTGGCTTGGGTAATGCAGGATTAATGTTCTGATTTAAAAAAGTTTTTGTGCTAACTAAGTGGAGATCAATCTCGTCAGAAACATCACCAAAACTCATATTTAAATTGAGTTGATCAATAAGTATGTTTTTTCGTTCGCCCATTTCTGAAACAAATGAAAAATCATAGATCTTGGATGGTTCTGGAAGAATGACTTCGCTGTTTGGATTTTCTTCTGCTTGTTCATACTCAACTCGAAAAGTCTCAACCAAATCAAGATGCGCTCTTTGCGTATCACTTGCTCCCAAAAATAAAAATTGAGTCTGAGCTAAGTCTAAGTAACTTGTAACGGCTACACTATCTTTAAAAAATAGCGGGAAATAAGCAGGATAGTTTTCAAAAAGCTGTCCATCGCTTAAGCGAGTGAGCACAGCTTTTCTCACTTCAAATTTATTTTTTAAAGAAGGACCAAAAGTGGGAAGATTTTCTCTTAATGTAACGGGAAAATCATGTTGAGCGAGTATGCGTGCAGCGGGTGCCACTAAAACAGATTTGAAAGTTTTTTCACGAATTGTTTTTTGGGTATCGAGATCGATGGCATGAATGCTTTCGATCAGATCATCAAAATAAGATAAACGCACCGGATCTGACCCTACTGGATAAAGATCGAAGATCTGCCCTTTTTGAATAAAAGTTCCAGGTTCTTCAACAGAAGTCACAGATGAATAGCCGATGTTTACTAATTTTTTTGCAAGATCAGTTGGTGAAATGATGTCTTCCACATTCAAGTTAAAACTAAATTCATTGAAAAACTTTTTAGGTGGGGCCTTGAGTGAAAGCGCCTCGAATGAAGTAACGAGAACAAATTTTGTTTTTGACGAATCAAGTCGATTGAGTTTGCTCAACACTTCAAGTCGTTCATAGAAACATTTTTCTGATGAGATCACGCCAGAATATGGCGACGCTTCAAGGCCTGGATAAAAAAGAATCTCTAAAGAGTCGTTGCCGTGAGTTAGTTGCAGCGAAGCATGAAATTCTTCGGCTTCATCGTTACTTGAGGCCACGATGACCTGAGATTTTTTCAAAAACTGTTTAGAGTTTTCATTTAAAAATGAGTTGAGAATAAATGACCATTGTTGGGTGTTGGCACCATACAAATAAAGTGGTGAAGAAACACTTTCATCCCAGTTCAAAATTTTTTGGAGCAGTGAATTGAAGTGTGTCATGATTGTGTGCCGGAAGCGAAACAAACTATTTCCAAGATATTATATTTTCGTGTAATCTAAGAAAACTAAAAAATTGGATTTTTTATCTCGGAGATCAAGATGTCGACATTAAATCTAGACGTCTACATGCCCATTGTTATTTTGATCGTTCTGGCCGTTCTTGTGGCCGGTGGTTCATTACTTTTGGGAAGTTTTATTCGTCCTCAGAATCCTAACAAGCTAAAAGAAACAGCTTATGAGTGTGGTGAGGAACCTATCGGGACGGCGTGGGCAAACTTCAACGTTCGCTTCTACGTAGTCGCTCTTATCTTCATCATTTTCGATGTTGAAAGCGCGCTGATGTTTCCAGTAGCAGCTGTTTACAAAAGATTTAATGAAATCGGTATGGGTGGAACTCTACTCATGTCGATACTTGCTTTCGTTTTAGTACTCGTGGCAGGTCTAGCATACTGCTGGAAGAAAGGTGACCTTGACTGGGTTAAAAGCTTTCATACTTCTCACACTAACATTGGCAAAAAGGAATAGTGATGAATTCGACAGTCGTATCATATTTTGCTCAATCAAATGAATTCGCTAATGTTTCAGCTTGGCTTTCAAAAATTCTAGGTTTCGATGCTTCATCTCTCCTAGCATTTTTCATCTTCGCTGTTGTGGCCTTGATTATCGTTGGTGCTATGGCAACAATCGGTGGTCTTGGAACATACGCTGAAAGAAAAATTTCTGCTGACCTTCAAGCACGTATCGGTCCTAACCGTGTTGGTCCATTTGGTTTACTTCAATTCTTAGCTGACGGTGTGAAGATGATTCTTAAAGAAGACATCATCACAAGCGGTGCTGATAAGTTCGTTTTCAATCTTGCTCCAGTGATCTGTTTGGTTGGTGTATTTGCAACTCTTGCAGTTGTTCCTTACTCAAGCGGATTCATGCTTTCAGATTTAAACGTAGGTATCTTCTACTTAGTAGGTATGGCTTCTCTCGTTGGTGTTGGCGTTTTCCTTGGTGGATATGCTTCAAACTCAAAGTGGTCTATGCTTGGTGGTATGCGTGGAGCTTCGCAAATTATTTCTTACGAAATTCCAGCGACAATCACAATCATCTCAATCGTTCTTCTTGCCGGTGGTCTTTCAATGAAGACTCTCATCAGCGGTCAAGGTGGAGCTCCTCACGAGTGGTACATTTTCCATAACCCATTCGCTTTCATTGGTTTCTTTATTTACTTCATCTCTGCGCTTGCAGAAACAAACCGTGCACCATTCGATTTACCAGAAGCGGAATCAGAACTTGTATCTGGTTACCACACTGAATATTCTGGTATGAAGTTCGGTTTCTTCGCTCTTGCTGAATACATCGAAGTTTTCGTTGTGTGTGCAGTAGCAGTTGCTCTATTCCTTGGTGGATACAAAGTTCCTTTCGATCTAGGTTCTGGAAAAATCTTCATGGAACTTGGCCTTGATGGAATGCTTGCTCAAAACATTGGTCAGTTATTAGAGTTAGGATCATTCTTAACTAAAACTCTTATCCTTTATTATGTTGTTATCTGGATTCGTTGGACGCTTCCACGTCTTCGCGTTGACCAACTAATGACACTTTGTTGGAAATACTTAACTCCAATTGCTCTTTTCAATCTTCTTGGGATTGCTATTTGGATGTGGGCTTTCAACAACCAATCAATGTTTAACTTAATTTTCCACGCGGCCGGCTCTGCTGGTGGCGGACACTAATAAGGAAGGGGTTCTAAAGTGTTTACGAATACACTCTTTTTATTATCTGCGGTTTTAACTCTTGGTGGAGCTTTTGCCGTAGTTTATAGCAAAAACTTAATGCACGCGTGTGTGTACCTTCTCGCTTCTCTATTTGGAGTTGCTGGTTTGTATGCTTGTATCGGTGCGGATTTCCTCGCTGCTACTCAACTTGTTGTGTACGCTGGTGGTGTCGTTATTCTTATGTTGTTCGCCATCATGTTAACAGGTGGGACAAGCAATAAAATCAACCGTTATGGATTAGAAAAAATTCCTTCAATGGGTAACAAGAAAACTTTTGCAATCGCAGGATTTGCTGCTGTTGTGACAGCTCTTATTCTCGCAAAAATCATTCTTGGTGCAGTTAAAGTTCAAAAACTTC
>CAMLKK010000035.1 GCA_946480715.1 uncultured Bacteriovorax sp.
TGCGCTATCCACTGGATCTCATTTTTATGGATTCAAATTTTAAAATTGTGAAGATCCTAGAAAATGTTCCGCCATGGAGAATGACTTGGATGTACTGGAGGGCCACTCAAACTCTTGAGTTGGTCGGTGGACATTTGGAAAAAACATTGAAAATTAAGCCACAAGTTGGAGATATTTTAGAGGCATCATGTATAAATTAGTTGTTGTTGGTGGAAAATTGAGAGGACAAGAATATGTGCTGAAAAACGGTGACAATATTCTTGGACGTGATCCATCTTGTGATATTCATTTTCAAGTTGATGGTGTTTCTAAAAAACACGTCACAATTACCGTTACGGATGATGTTGTCTATGTTCAGGACATGGGAAGTGCGAACGGAACATTTCTCAATGGAAAAATTGTCAAAAAAGCGACTACGAAAACTGGTGATAAAATCGGGTTACCGAATGCCATTCTGCAAGTCGTTTATGTTCAAGAGAAAAAAGTTGTCGTTAAAAAGAAAGTAGCCGCTCAACGTGAACGTGAAGAGACCATTGATGATATTTTAAAAGGTGGTACACCACCAGATAATATTGTTGGTAAGATTTTCTGGTTATTCAAATATAAAATCATGCCGATCTTTCACGGGATCAATCAAGAATATGAGTGGAGAGTATTGTTAGGAATTCTAACCGCTCTTTTTGCTCTTGCTACAATTACACTGACAATTTTTCCCGTTCTACAAGACTCCCGCAATGTTTTAATGAATGAGATTAAAATTCGTGGTGCTCACTATGCGGACGAAATCGGGCGTCTCAATACAGTTGCTCTTGAGCAAAAGAACCTTGAGCGCGTTGATACTACGTTTTTAGATAATGCTCGCGGAGATGGCGTTGTTTCTTACGAGTTGTTCGACGCTGATGGAAGAATTGTTCGTCCAATTTCACGTCTTAACGAATACACTTCAGACACTTTTTCAGTTCAGGTTAAAGAATATTACACATTAAGACCTAACATCAAAGAAGCCGCCATCGTTCAGCTCGCCGAAGGTCAGATCGGAATTGGAAAACAGATTTTCGCTTTTAATCCTAAATCTGGATCTCAAGAAGCCGTAGGGATGATTGCCATTAAATTTGCTCCGGCCACTCTGGCAGTGGAGGCATCTAAGAGCTCGAGACTATATCTCGAATCACTTGTGACCTCATTTTTAGTTGGTATTTTATTTTTTGGTATCGTCTATTATCTCACACTTCGACCGATGGAAGAGCTTCGTTATCAAATTGAAGAAGGTCTGAGAGGTCGCCGCAGAAGCGTGGATAGTAAATTACTATTTGAAGAGCTTGGGCCAATTAAAAACGCCGTTAATACAAGTTTACAGCGTATACGAGAGCTTCAAAGAGATGAGTCTACTGTAGATCCAAATGAGATTGAAGGTGATGAATCTTACGTCAATCAGTTGCTTGAGTTTATGCAAGGAGCTCAAGGGCCGGCCATTGTTCTTAATTCAGCAAAAAATCTGGCACGAATCAACACTGCTGGTGAAGATGTGTGTGGTATTCGTCAGTCGATGTCAGAAGGTATGAACATTCTGGATATCACAAAAGAGCGCGGTTTTGCAGCTACATTGATTGAACTTTGTGATGCCTCTGCAAACAATGGTGGAACATCTCAAAACGGAAATTATGAATTGCAAGGAAAGCAATATGTGATTTATGTAACTTCACTGATTGGAAAAGATGGTTTTGCTAAAGCATTTTATATTTCGTTTGTTTTAGATAATTAAGGATTGAATGAGTAAGAACGTACGAGTAACTACAGAATTGAAAAGTCCTAGTGATCTTGGGACTTACTATCGATTACTGTGCATGACTGGTCCAAATAAAGGTAAAGTTTATTACCTTACTGGAAAGCGTGTTGTTATTGGACGTGGCGAGAATACAGATATTCAAATTGTCGATACAAAGATTTCGCGCGAGCACGCAGAGCTGGCCTTTGCTGATAAATCATATGTCATAACAGACTTAGGTGCGCAAAACGGAGTTATTGTTAACGACTCCAAAGTTAAACAGAAGAAACTGGAAGATAATGAGAAAATTGTTATCGGTCAGACAGTATTCAAATACAACATCATTGAGGTCACTCAGTCACTCGACATGGTGATCGTCAATGAAGCAGAAGCCAAAGGAGTTTCAAAAGAAACGGCAAAAGAGCTTCTTAAAGAAATTAAAAAAGGTCCAGTTAAAGCAAAGGTTAAAGATTTTAATGAAGAGCCAATGCCTTCACGCAAGCCTGAAAAGAAGAATAACTCGAAGATGCTTATCTTTGGAATTGTGGTGGCTGGAGTTCTTTTTGTTCTAATGGATAATGAAGAGCCTCAAAAAAAATCAAATAATTCTCGAGGAAGTTCCTCGATGGATGATTTCAATGAGACGATGGCCGAACCAAAAAAACAAGACGATCCAGATGTTAAGAAAAAACTGGAAGCTCTCATTCATAGCGGACGACGTGAGTTCCGTGAGGGCAATTACTTTAGGGCCATGGAAGAATTCCGTCTGGCCAAGCTTTTAAGCCCCGGTAATAGGGACGCGACTTATTACGAGAATAAAGCCAAACAAAAACTGGATGAAGAGATTAGAAGCAACTTCGACAAAGGAAACCAGGAGTACGATAGCAAAAAATATCAGGCATCGATTGTCTCATATTGTGCTGTTATCCAGTTGATTAAAGAGTATCCCGATGATCAACGCTATAAAAATGCTATGCTTAAGATAAGTGCAGTTGAATCTGAACTTGGAATGGAGAAAGGTGAAATTAAATGTTTTGAAGAAAAACCAACCGATTCAAGAAATTGATTTAGGTAAGGACGTCTTCGCCCAGGATTATTCGGAAACTATTTTTTTGGTCGGTCGATCGAAAGATTGTCATGTTGTTTTAGACGACAAGAAGATCTCTCGCGAACATTTGAAGATCATCCATAAAAATGGAAAGTGGTTTGTTGAAAAAGTTCAACAAGAAAACGCTGCACTCATTAATGGGGAAAGTTTTAATCGTCACGAATTGGATAATGGTGATTCAATTACGGTCGAAGGATTTTCGATTAACGTAACTTTAAGTTCCGTTCAAGAAAACACGAGACCTGCTACGCAAGTTACAAAAGCGCCTCCCCAAGCTGAAGTTATAGAAGAAGTTCGAGAGGTGGAACAAACACCCGTCAAAAATAAGAAATCCCAGGCCACAGCAACAGATATTAATTTAGCAGTATTAAAATCCAATGAAGATGCGACAAGCGAAATTGATGTCAGCGAACTTTCCAAAGTTGATGTGCGTGTTGATGACAATGTAGTTGAACAAGAGTCTGAATCATCACATGAAGAATCTTTTGGTGATGATCTAAGCTTGGATCCCTTTAATGAAAAGACTGAAGAGAATTCGCTCAACGGAAACCAATTGAACGAATCTGATGAAGAAGTACAGTTCTCTGAAGAGCCGAATGATTCATTAGAGCCTTTGTCGGAAGAAGCGAACTACTCTCTGGAAAATATCGATACTCCGCAAGACGATGAGAGTACGAAAATCATCAAATCATTCGCCAATGTTCACCTTGAACTTTTTGGTGAAACAGCTCCATACGATAAATTTATTCTGGATAAAGATAAAATTTATATCGGTCGCGATCCTTCAAAATGTCAGATCGTCTTGAATGACAGCGAAGTCTCAACTGTTCATGCTGTTGTCTCCAAAAATAATATTATGCTGACATTGGAAGATTTGAATTCTTCCAACGGTACACTTTATAAAGGTGACCGTATCAACAAAGTGACACTTTCCCATAATGATGAATTCGTTATTGGTGGAGTTACTTTCACAGTTAAAGTTCGCTCTGAGTTCTTAAAAGATGAAAGCCAAACTTTGATGGCCGTTGATGAAAATCAAACTGTAGAAGTTGAAGAAGTAGTCGAAGTTCAAGCTGAAGAAGGCGAACAATTCGATGCTCTAGGACAAGTTGTAGAAGATGCTCCTCAAGAAAAATCTATCATCAAACGTGTGATGAAAGATGAGCAAATGAGGAAAAAGGTTATCTACGGTATTGTTGCGCTTATTGCCGCTTGGGTTTTCCTTGAGGAAGAAGAACCGGTTAAAGCACCAGCTCCAAAAGCAAAAACTGCAAAAGAAAAAGAAAAACCAAAAAAAGAAGCCCCTCCCATTAAAGGACAAATTGTTCTCAGTGAAGATCAGCGACGTGCTCTTTCGGCTCAATATGAGATTGGAAAAGAACATTACAACAATGGCCGATATCGTGAGGCACTTCAAGAATTACAAAAAGTAGCAGCAGTTGATCCGCAGTTTAATTCAAGCTTGCAATCTTTGATCGCACTTTCAAAAGAAGGTTTGGCAAAACTAGAAGAAAAAGAAAAAGAGAGAGTTGCAGCTGAGCAAGCCGCTATCAGAAAAGCGAAAGTTAAAGAACTTTTAGAGAAGGCGCGCGAATATACTAAAGAAAGACAAATTGAATCTGCTCAAACTGTCTTTAACGACATTATGACTCTAGAGCCTGAAAACTTAGAAGTGCCAAGACTAAAACGTGAATTGGAAAACTGGCAGCGTGATAAAGAAAAAGCAGAGCAAGAAGTCATTCGAAAAAAACAAGAAAGAGAAGCTAAAGTTGAAAAACTAAAACCAAGTAAAAGTTTATATCTGCAAAAAGAATGGTTCCGTGCCATCTCAAAGCTCGAAGAGTTTTTGAGAATTAAAGATATGGACGAAGATCTCACCACTGAAGCAACTGAAATGTTAAAGGTTTCAAGAGAAGAATTAAGTTCTGCCGTATCGCCATTAACAGGTAAAGCGAAATCACTGATGGAAGGTCAGGATCTCAAAGGTGCTTACGAAGTATATCAACAAATTCTTCGAATCGAACCAAGCAACACCGAAGCCTTAAATCAGATGGGAGATATTAAAGAACAACTTTCAAACCGTGCTCGCAAGATTTATCGGGAAGCTATTATTTCAGAATCTCTAAGTTTGTTCCAGGATGCCAAAGAAAAATATCAAGAGGTTCAGCAAATCTCTCCAGTTGATAGTGAATACTACAAAAAAGCGACTGAGAAACTTCGCGATTACTTGGATTAAAAAAATGATTGAATTAAAAAGTTATGCCATGAAAACGGATCAAGGCCCACATCTAAATTTGAATGAAGATGTGGTTGAAGCCGATTTAACAAATAATCTTTTTATGATCATTGATGGTTTTGGTGGCTCAAATGTGGGGGATCGTGCAGCCGGGATTATTCGCGATCAGATCAAACGCAGTTATACCAAAATCGCACTCGACCCCGAATCAACACTTCCATTTTTTTATAGCCACAAATATTTGATTGAAGGAAACGCATTAATCAATGCTTTTCATAATGCTCATCAAGCTGTTAATCGCGATAATGAAGATAAAAGTATGGATCAGAGAGGGGGAGGATCAGTCATTGCTGCGGCCATGGCCGAAAATATTTTAACCTTGGTTTCAACTGGCAATTGTTCAGCTTATCTTTACCGGAAAGGGAAACTTTCACTAGAAATTCTACCTGATTCGTTGGCCTCATTAAGTCGAGACGACTTTAAATCTCATTTGCATAACATTCCAATGAGCGGAATGGGTCTTTTCGAAGATCTGCATTATTCGGTTCGTGAACTCAAATTAACTGAAGATGATCTGCTTCTCATCATGACAGATGGCGCTTACAGTAGACTGGAAGATGATGAGATCAAACATATTCTCGAAAAAAACCGCGAGCGTGAGTCGGAAGCGATTCAAGAGATTTTCCGTCTCGCTAATGATCGCGGCAATCTCGATAACCAGTCAGCAGTCATCCTGCAATTCTAATCAAAAGCCGATCAAATTAGTTGGGTAAAAATGCGTTGATTAAGAGTCTGAATTAGTTGAGAATAGGACTCTAAGAGGATTTTAATGACTTCAAAAGTTTTAATCGCAGATGATAGTTTAACGATTCAAAAAGTAATCGGTATTACACTGGCCAATTCTGGTTATGAACTTATTGAATGTTTAAATGAAGCAGAATTATTTAGAAAAGTTCAGTCTAATCATTTCGATCTTATCCTTCTCGATTTTAATTTATCTGATTCACGCTCTGGATATGAACTAGCAAAACAAATCAACAATGCTATGCCAGGTGCCGCGATTATTGTCATGCTTGGGACTTTCGATACCATCGATGAATCTCAATTCGAAGCATGTGGGATTGCCGATAAAATCGTCAAACCTTTCGAAAGCACAAAATTCATAAAAAAATGTCGTGAGATACTTGAAGGCAACCGTCCTGTGATCAACGTCGAAAAAAAATCAGCGCCAGCTGAAACGAATCAAGCCGATGATCTGGATATGTGGAAAGTGGATGCGCCAGTTTTAAATAATGATACTGATGATTTCACTGCCGAGCTTGAATCAGAAATCCAGACGAGTACATTAGATCCACTTTCAAGTGAAATGGAAGGATGGGGATTTACTCCGAGTACTCAATTAGAAGACAAATTTCAAAAAGCATTCCCGCCTACAATTGAAGAAGCTTCAGATGTAAGCATATTGGATAGACTGCAATCATCATCCGTCTTCGTTCAAAATGAAGATCTTGATCTTCTTGATGAAGATGAAACAAATCCTAATTTTGAAGTTCCAGAAGATTTAAACAGAAGTCTTTTAAATGAAATTGAAGAAGACATCTCTGCTGATTCTTTCTGGGCCGTTGATGAAGTTGTACCTATAAAAGCTGAAGAAGAAGCATCTATTGTTGAAACAAATCTAGATGAAGTGACTGCTGATCTTACAGATAGTGTAAATGCTTTCCGTAAGAAAGAAGCAGAAATGGATTTTAATCTCGATGCTGATGAACCTGCCTCAACTTCGAATGTTATCCACATTGACCAAGATGAACTTGTGGAAAAACTCAAAATATCTTTGAAGCCTATGATCGAAGAAATGGTGAGAGAATTTTGCAAGCAACATGCAGAGAAAGTCGCATGGGATGTTATTCCAGATTTAGCTGAAAATCTTATCCGTAAAGAAATCAAAGAAATTTCTAAAACTCTTTAATTATTCCAGCATTTTTAATGAACTTGAGAAAAATCTTTTTTCCTCTCCGTTGATTTCAATGAGAGCTTCCCCAGATGGACCAATCCCTTGAAAAATTCCGATTTGATCTTCAACTTCAACTTTTTTATTCAAATGAGCGCAGACCAAATTAAAATCCGCAATAAGATCTTTTCCACTTAAACGATGTGTGAGAATGAAAGAATAGAGATTTCTCGCTAAACTTTCCTGATCCATTGATCTCAACTGAGGTGAGTCCAGCGTGCTAAACCCATGTTTATAATTTCCTTCATTGTTAGTTTTGTGACTTCCGCAATTAATGCCAACACCAGCAATCACGGCTTGTTCATCGATGTATTGAGCAATAATCCCACCACATTTTTTATGTTCATGATTCAAAAGATCATTAGGCCATTTCAAATTGATTGAAATATCAAAATTTTGTTTGAAGAATTTGGCGCATAAAATTCCTATTTCAAGGGGCGTGAGACTTGGAACTACATTCGGCCTAAGACTAAAACTCATCGCAATTGAATGATCGAAGTAATCCCACCGATTTTCACCACGACCAATGCCATCAGTTTGCTCTGCTGTAGAAATGAGAATGTCAGAATGATTTTTTCGCAATTCTGCAAAATGCTTTTTGAGATAAATTTGAGTGGAACCTATAGTTGGAAAATGTGTATGGTGCATTGAAATTCCATCGTCTTCGTGCTTAATTTGAAGCAATTAAATTACCTTAGCTCAGAGGAAAAAAGATGTCATCATTCAGTTCACTCATCGAACGTTCAACTCCACGAGAAATTAAATACACAATTAACCCAAACCCATATGCAAAAGGTTCTGTCATTGCGGAATGTGGAAACACTAAAGTTTATGTAACCGTGACAGTTGAAGAAAGTGTTCCGCCTTTTTTAAAAGGAAAAGGTGAAGGATGGTTGACGGCTGAATATTCAATGCTGCCTTCTGCAACTCACTCACGCAATAAACGTGAACGTAACGGAGCAAGCGGACGTACCCAAGAAATTCAACGATTGATTGGAAGATCACTGCGTTCAATTATCGATCTTAAAAAACTCGGTGAAAGAACAGTGCAAATTGATTGTGATGTTATAGTTGCTGACGGTGGAACTCGCACAACATCTATTTCTGGCGCCTATGTCGCTCTTTCTCTGGCAGTAAAAAAGTTAATGAGCGAAAATTTATTAACAGTTAATCCTTTGACAGAACAACTGGCCGCGATCAGTGTTGGTTTAAATAAAGCTGGAAAGGCCATTGCCGATCTGAACTATGAAGAAGATTCAAGCTGCAATACCGATATGAATATCGTTATGACAAGTGCAGGAAAATTTGTTGAAATCCAAGGTACAGCGGAAGGTGAACCTTTCTCTCAAGACCAAATGATGGCCCTCATGGAATGTGCAAAATCTTCGTTGGCCGTCGTATTTTCAAAACAACTAGAGGCCCTCAAGTGATTGAACTTCTCCTCGCATCTGGAAATGCTCATAAGGCAGAAGAATTTGCGGAACTTTTTGATCCAAGACTTATTCAGGTCAGTGCTGCCCCAGAAAAATTAGAAGTTGTTGAAGACGGTGAATCGTATTTTGCCAACGCACTTTTAAAAGCTGAAGCTTACTACAAAAAATTCAAGAAACCGGTCCTGGCTGATGATTCAGGATTAACTGTAGAAGCGTTACCAGGTGAACTCGGTATTCACTCAGCACGTTTCGGGGGCGCTGGTTTAACTGATAAGCAACGAGCCGGGTTGCTTCTGCAAAAAATGGATGGTCAATCTAACAGAGCGGCGTTTTTTACTTGTGTCCTCTGCGTTTATTTAAACGAAAAAGAAATTTTTTATTTCGAAGGCCGCATGAGTGGCCAAATAGGATATGGTTATAGAGGCGAGGGTGGCTTTGGTTACGATCCCGTTTTTATACCAACGGATAAAGCAGAAGAGGGCCTTACTGTAGCCGAGCTAAGTGAATGGAAGCAAAAGAACTCGCATCGTGCAGTCGCTTCTAATTTTGCTCAAAAATTTCTGGCATCAAGAAATCTGTAAAATTCTTTTGCCAGAACGTCTTTTATGACTTAAATATGCTTACTGTCTTTTTTGATTTTCTAACGTCGGAGCGTAGCGCAGTTTGGTAGCGCATCTGCTTTGGGAGCAGAGGGTCGGAGGTTCGAATCCTCTCGCTCCGACCATTTAGAAAATATCTCAGTTTTCCCTCTGAAAAACCCCTTCTTACATTCTCTTAACTCACCACTTTTGTCGTGTACTAAAGATGCTGTTTATGACAAATTTATCACTCACATTCACACACAAATAACACACAGCAAAGGATTACGCTCGTGAAGTTAAAAAGACTTATCCTGCAAGGATTCAAATCGTTTAAAGATCGCACCGTCATTCATTTTGACGAAGGGATCACTGGTATCGTTGGGCCAAACGGTTGCGGTAAATCAAACGTTGTAGACGCACTCTTTTGGGTCATGGGTGAGCAGTCAGCAAAGCACTTACGTGGTTCTTCGATGAAAGACGTAATCTTTTCTGGATCAGCAAAATACACACCAGCTGCATTCGCAGAAGTTTCTCTCGTTCTTGAAAATGACGAAGGAAAACATATTCACATTGGCCAGCAAGTTTCTTCACCAAGTGAAATTCAATTAACTCGTAAGCTTTACCGTAACGGTGAAACAGAATACAGAATCAATGATGTTCCAAGCCGCTTGAAAGATATTCAAGAAGTGTTTATGGATACAGGAGCTGGTTCGAAATCATATTCAATTATCGCTCAAGGTGAAATCCACCGTCTCGTTAATCAAAAACCGGAAGAGCGCAGAGTAATGATTGAAGAGGTTGCTGGTATTACGAAATTTAAAGTTCGTAAGAAAGAATCTCTTAAAAAAATCGAGCAAACAGAACAAAACCTTGCTCGCTTAAATGATCTTCAACAAGAAATTGAAAAAAATCTTAAGTCTCTTGAGAAGCAAGCTGAAAAAGCTGAACGCGCGAAAGACTTAAAAGAAAAAGTGAGAAAATACGACCTGATCGTTCACTCACATAAAGAATTCGACCTTCTTAAAAATTACAAAGAAGGACATGGAATCGTTATTGCTCGCACTGAAGAAAATGAAAATCTTTCTGCTCGCAAAAACGTTATCGAAATCGGATTGGAAGAAGAACGTTACAGAAAAGATGATGAAACAGCTAAGATCGAAGAGCTGCAAAAAGAATACAACATCATCTCAAAAGAACTTGCTGCCGCTGAAGAGCGCCTTGTTTACCTTTGCAAAACTCAATCTGAAAAAGAAAAACTAATTGAAACAAGAGAAAAGGAAATTGAAAGCGTAAACGCTGAGATGACTGGCCGTCTTGAGAAATTGGAATCGCTTAAAGCGGAACTTGAAGCCTGGGAAAAGAAAGGCGAAGAAGATCACGACTTCACATTACTGGAAGAAAGAGTAGAGCATTTAAAAGAAGAGCTTGAATTCAAAACTCAAAGCTTCAATGATCTTCGCGATGAAATTAATACTGAAAAAGAATTGTTCCAAAAAATCGATCAAGATCTTTTCCGTAATACTTCTCGCCTCGAAGAATACTCAAATCAACTGCAGGACTTAACAAAAGAAATTGAAGCGCTTGAAGCTCAATACTCTGGTGTTAACACGCAAATCGTGGCTGAACGCGAAGCTGTTGCTACTGCAGAGAAAACAGCTAACGAACTTAAAGCGAAAGAAACAGCTACGCGCGAAGAAATCGATTCTTTAAGTGTAAAAGTAAAAGAACTTGAAACTGAGTTCAATGCAAAATCAAAGACACTTATTCAAACGGATTCAAAACTTCAGTCATTGATTGAAATCAACAATTCACTTGAAGGCAAAAAAGAAGGAATTTCTTCTTTCTTAAAAGAAAACCCTGAAGGATTTTCACTTCTTGGAACGCTTGTTAAGTGTGATGAAAAATACACGAAAGCCGTACAGGTTTTACTCGCTGACTTTATGGAAACGTTAGTTGCGACGTCTGATGCTGATGCATCTCTTTTTGAGTGGGTTGATAACAACAGCAAAAATCTTGATTACTTAAAATTTGCTTCTACTGAAAAATTATCTGTAGAAACAATCGAAAGATTAAAAATCACTTTAGGTGATGATCTTATTTCTCTTAACGACATCCTGGAAATCGAAGAAGGACTAAAAGCTAAAATGGCTTCATTCTTTGATGGATACTTTGTTGTTAATTCTCTTTCAACAGACTCAATGTCTTCACTATCAGCTGACATTCGCTTCAAAGCGATTTCATCACTTGATGGTGCTAGAAAATTAATAAACGTTGGAGGAGCGAAGCTTGTTTCAATTCAGGCTTCTTCGGAAGAAGCTCAAGGATTCGTTGCTCGTAACAACCAAATTGAAGAATTAAAAGTCATTGTGGCCAACCTTCAAACTGAGGTAGCTGCTCTTGAAGAGAAATCTTCAAGTGAAAGAGCATTCCTTGAAACTCGTCGTGCAGAATTCGAAACTCTTCGTGATCAGGCCGCTGAAGCGCGTGCTCAGTTCTCAGGAAAAAAATCAGCGCTTGAATCAAAACTAGCAAGTTTTGAATCAGGATTCACACGTCTTGAAATCTTAAAGAACCGTAAAAACGAAATTTCAAAATCTCGTTTAGATATGCTTGAAGCAGAAGAAAAACTTTCTCGTCAAAAAGATGAGATGAGTTCTTCACTTGAAGATAAAAATTCTCGCTTTGATGAACTTCAAGAGGAAGTTGAAATTCAAAAATCAGCTTACGAAGAAGAGCGCGAAGAACTTCTCAAGAAACAAGTAGAAGCTCGCTCATTCGAATCTACTCTGAAGAGCTTAAATTCTCAGATTGAAGACTTAAATGGACAGATTGAACGTTTGAATCAACGACTTGAATCGAACAAAGCGCTTGTTACTCAATACAATGCTGAAATCGATCAGATCATTTCAGAGCTTGAGCAACTTGAAGCTAACAACAAAGAAACATCTCTCACACTTAGCGATAAAGAAGATGTTCTTAACCTTCTAAAAGACAGCTTGGGACAACTTCTTCTTTCAATGAAAGACAGAGAAGATGAAGTGAAAGATATCAACTCTAAACTTAACAAAAATCAGAGAGAAATTTCTGAAATGGAAGTTAAGCTTTCTCAATACATCGTTGAAGAAGAGCAAAACGTTCGAAACATCTTTGAAAAATACCAAATCGATCTTCGTTCAATTCTTGGAAAATTCCTTGAGCTGGATGAAAAAGATTATCAAGATCTTAAAGATGTTAATTCAATGTTCTGGATGGAGACGGAAGAAGGGCTTAAAGAAATTGAAGCTCAGGAATTCGAATTCGTTCGTCGTTATGGCCAAGACCTTAAAGAGTGTGGCGATAAACTTAAAAACTACAAACTTGAATTTGGCCGCCTAGGCGATATCAACTGGCAAGCGATTGAAGATTACGATCGTCAAAAGCTTCGCGCAGACTTCTTAAAAGTGCAGGAAGCAGAACTAAAAGCTTCGCTTGAAGATCTACAAAAGGCCATCGCACACATTGATGAAAAATCTAAAGCTCGCTTCCAGGCAGCTTACGATGAAGTTAGTGTTCGTTTCCAAAAAGTTTTCCCTATCATCTTCGGTGGAGGGAGCGCGGATCTAAGAGTTGTTGGTGACATCAACGACGCTGAATGCGGTATTGAAATCGTTGCTCAGCCACCAGGCAAAAAAATGCAAAACATCAACCTGATGTCAGGTGGTGAAAAAGCTATGACGGCCGTGAGTTTAATTTTCTCAATCTTCCTCGTTAAGCCAGCTCCATTCTGTCTTCTCGATGAGGTTGATGCACCTCTTGATGATGCTAACGTTGGTCGTTTCAACGAGCTTCTACGAGAAATGAGTTCTGACTCTCAGTTCATTCTTATCACACATAATAAGAAGACAATGGAACTTAACGACACCCTTTACGGTGTTACGATGCAAGAGCCAGGCGTTTCAAAAGCCGTTTCTGTACAACTTCACTAATGCTCACAAGGCCCATTTCGATGGGCCTTTTTTTTGCGACTCATAATGTGTAGACACCAAAACAAGTGTGCGCCATTATATCGATCACAAATTTAAGAAGGAGACTTCATGTCATTAATACTCTCTTTTGTTTTGTCTTTTTTTATTCAATCAGCAGAAGCTCAAACGAATTTTGCAGCAGTCGTGATCAACAATGGTCAAACGCTTTCAATCACGCTCGTTGATCATGATATTGTTGGTCCGTATGAGGCAGGTCTACTTTGGAAAAGTATGGTCGGAAACGATCAACGTAAAATGATCGATCTACCAGATTTCAAAATGACTTGTCAGGCGATCATCAGAACAAATGGTGAACCGTGGGGCTCATGTAAAATTAAAATTCCCATGGAATCATTCACTCAAATTGATAGCAAACTTGTTTTCAAGAAAGAGGGTAGTGAGGCTTCTCGGTTGAATCGCTACTTCTACGACAGTGCTTATGTAAGCATGCAAAGAGGAGCAGCATGGTTGTCAGCTTATCATCCAAGGAGACAATTTTATTTTGGGCTTGAAGAGATTCTGATTCACTATTAGGATTAGCCTTAATGAAAAATAAATTATGGTTTCGTAGAAAGACTTATGGATGGGGCTGGACACCGATTACTTGGCAAGGATGGTTAGTTACTGCCGTTGTTGTCATCATTCCCTTATTAATTAAATACACGACTAAATTGATGGAGCTTTCAAAGCTTCAACAAAATTTTTACACATGGGCCTCTGTTCCCATTCTCATTATGGGTCTTACCCTTATTTGTTTCCGTTACGGTGAAAAACCAAGATGGCAATGGGGAGTTAAAAGAACAAAACTTTCTCATGTCGAAATTAATTCTAGTAACTATGCTGAGAGTATTAAATTTTATGATCTCATTCTTTTAAGCTTAGGTTGGGAAAAATTAGTTTCTCGCACAGATCATACTTCCTACACCGATGGAACTCTGAAACTTATTATTTGTCCGACGGATGCAGATCAAATTTCGGCCGGCTTTCACCGCAAACGCACGGGACTCAATCATCTAGCACTCTATGCTGAAACGAAAGAAATGGTTGATGATTTCTACCGCGAAGTTCTTACAAAAAATAATATCAAGTCGCTGTATCAAGAGGGCGCGAGTGGAGATAAAAACTACTACTCCGTTTACTTTGAAGATCCAGATCGCATAAAACTTGAAGTCGTTTATTCACCTTTTTACTGTGAAAAAGAATATTATCCAAACAATTTGGAAAACAACTTCGATCCTTATCAAGCGTGATCTCACTTCCCAACAACGAAGAAACGTACGCGAAGAATCGCGAAATTTGAAAAGAACAGCGCCTTGGCTGTGTGATCTTTGCTGGCACAAAATAAAAAAAGAAAATCTCAGCGTTGATCACATCGTTCCTCTCTCAAGAGGCGGAACGAATGATTTAAAAAATCTCAGACTTGTTCACGCTAAATGCAATCAGATAAAAGGGAGCTTGCTTGACCATGAATTCCCTTGGCCAGTGAAGGCCTATTTTTGGTGGTTAAGATTACTCTCGATCTTCTACCCTTGAAATCAAAGCAACCCCATAAATATTAGCCAATTAGACAACCATCCCTGTAAGTGCTGACAATAATTTGTGGGGTTCTTCCAAGTGTCCACCTCTTGAATATCCCTCGCAACTAAAGGCAACATTGGGAAAACTTGAGTAATCAGTTATTTAGTTGAAATAAATAATAGAACCATCGAGAATATAAATATCTACATTTTTTAGGGGAGTCGTTATTAAGGCGATAAAGAAATTCTTTAAGGGCCACAACAATCAGCGTGGGTTTACTCTCACCGAAGTTGTAATTGCTGTTGGTATATTTGGAGTCATTTCACTTGTTGCAGTTCAGATGATGAAAGATACTTCGAAAGATACAATCAAATCTAAAGTCGATTCAGAAGCTGTCCAACTTAAATCAGAGTTACAAGGATTTCTTGCGAGCCCAGGTAACTGTAATGCTAACTATTACAACAAAGGCGGTACAACAACTGTTTTAACTGATTTATATCGCTGTAATACTGGTACGTGTAAAGGCTCAGGCACTGTTGCGGTCGCAAAGTATAAACCAAATACAACAAACTACACTGGGACATACACAGATCGCGTGCGAATTAGATCATTGAGTGTCACGATTGATAACATTGCACCTCCAGGTGGTAATGCACCTCTCATTCTTTCAAACGCAGCACTAACGGTAACAATTGATAAAAAATACTTAACGAAGACAGAGCAGTCGAGTTTCATCATTTACAATACAGTTGTTTACAATGGATCAACAGTAACTGGTTGTCCGGCTTCATTTAACTCGACAACAGTGTATTAAAGGGAGTTTCCAATTAAGCATAATAACTCTTTTTATCTTTCTTTAAACAACAGTAAAGGATCTGCTCTCGTCATGGCCCTGATGGCGATGATTGCTATTGGTGGTATTTCTTATTACATGATGTCTAACAGAGCTCAGAACGCAAAAA
The DNA here is from genome assembly GCA_946480715.1 of uncultured Bacteriovorax sp. Next base: position 15,619 of record CAMLKK010000035.1, read on the forward strand.
ATATTCAACGTATGTCTGCTGACGATGATATTGCCAGAGCACTCGATTTACTTAATGGACTCATGAAATCTCCTGCTCATTGTAATGCAAATTTTAAAAGCAAAAGATTTGTGTCACCGTATACTGTTTTATCTGATGTAAAAAAATGTAGTGCGGGTGGAAACTGTAACACAACAGGTACCCCTCAAACTGCTTTGAATTTTAATAATTGGGAAATGATTCCAGGATCCAAAGGAAAGGCTAGAATCGTCGCTCTTAGTTATTCTCTAGCTGCGATCCAATCTTCGAGTTCATTAGGAAGTCGTGCAAGAGCAGGCTATGCTAATTCTCAACCGGCCATTATAAGATTAAGTGTAACGTTTGAAAAAAATCTAGGGATGAAAGCCCCTGTTCCACCGGCCACTGTTGGAACAATGATCACAAGTCGTACTCAGCCATACACTTTCGATGCTTTCGTTGTAACATCCACTTTCACTCCACCCAATACGATTACCGACAATCCAACAGGCTTGATAATAGGCTGTGCTCGCTCTCCGGCATCTACTGGGGTCTATTAAGCTGTTCGTCTGACCTTATTAAATTATTTAAACGATAAACATCATCTTTTAACTGAGGATCTTCAGGGAATTTACTGCGTCCTTCCTCTAGAGTTTTTTTGGCATTTTTGAGGTCAGAATTTAAATAGTACTGCTCAAATAACAAAGAGTATGTAACCGGGTGTTTTTTAGTCTCAATGATCTTTTCATAAAGAACGAGTGGATTGTTAAAAAATAAACCGTGAGTAATTGTTTTCATACTAAGAAAAAATATTACAAAAAAAGAAAAAACTCTCATTTTCTCTGATTTTTTCTCCAGGGCAGCGACCATTAATAGGCTCGGGAAAAGAAGGAAGGCGTACATGTATCTATCTGAAACGTTAGACCAGTAAAAAAAAGAAATATCAGTGACGCCTAGGTAAGGCACAAGAAACGCACAAGAGATACCAGTCAATAACAACAATCGGTGATCAATTTTTTTATATGCAAAAAATGGAAAAATAAAAAAGATAAATAATGCTATAGCAGTTAAGAAATAATTATAAGCAATACTGGGATAGATAAAATTTAAATCAATTGGAAAAGCAATTTTTTCAAAATAATGCCAACCTGCCTGATTAAAAATTTCTCTAAAACTATACCTGAATGCTGTTCTGACTTTTGGCTTGTTGTAGGTGTAATCAAAAAATAATTTTTGATCATCTTCTTTTAAAGTGATCGGACGATCATCAAAAAAACGCGGAAGTCTTCGATCAATGAAATTATATGCTTGAATAACAGGACTTTTTTGATCGATGGGTTGATTAGTGAGTATCTTAGAACCAGTAATATTCCATACACCGATGTAAAAACTCAGTCCGAAAAATGGGATGAGCAACAGGTATTTATAAAACCTAACTTTTGACATGAAGAAAAGAAAAACAAGCAATATTGGAAAAAGGATGGAAGTACTTTTGGTCCAAAGAGACATAAGAAAGAAAAATAACGAAGTAAATATAAATAAGTAACGTTCTTCTTTTACAAATCTTAAAGAAAAAATCAAAGCTAATAAAAAAAATGTGAATGAAAGTATAGTTAAAAATTGAAACATCCAACTTACAGTTTCGACTTGTAAAGGATGTAGAAGAAAAATTAAAGATGCTACTAAGGAAAACCGGAAATTTAGTTTTTTTATTAATTTAAAGATAAGAAAACCATTAATCGCATGAAAAATAATATTCAATGATTTATAAAATATAAAGCTTTGATCGGGTGAGTACTTATTTAAAACCCAAAAAACTGAATAACCCAAAGGCCAACTTTTAAAGAATGGTGAACGTGTATTCCAAAACTGAATGGGATTTTCGACTTTCAAAAAAGTAGGGTTTAAGAAAAGAAATCGTTCATCATCCCAAAAAAAGTTTAAATTTAAAAATGAAGGTGAAAAGATGATGAAGGCGAGAAGTAGAAATATTAAAAAAACTTGCCACGATTTGTATTCGCGATCAAATAACAGATTCTCAATGTCGCTCCAGAGCTTTTTCATCATGACCTAGGAATGATTTTTAAATTAATGGGACGTGATGGTTTAAGTGTAACATAACCTTTAGGTAAAATGGTTTCGTTGCTCTCTGAAACTTTGTAGTTTTTGAAAAAGTTAATGCAAAAAACCGCCATCTCCAACATCGCAAATCTTCCACCGATGCAATTGCGTTTTCCGATGCTGAATGGAAGGTAAGCGTTCTTTGGGATTTCGCCATTAAAACGATCAGGATCAAATTTAAGTGGTTCTTTCCACCACCTTGGATCTCGATGACTAATATAAGGACATACGGCCAGGACTCGTCCTTTGCGAACTTTAAAATCACCTACGGTAGAGTCTTGAGCAATGTCTCTAGCGATCACCCAGCCAGCTGGATAAAGTCGCATCGTTTCGTTAAGTACATTTGTGAGATAGGGGTAATTGTTAAGGCTTAAAGACGAATCAAATTCAAAATGATTTTGTACACATTCAGCAATGATCTTGTCCTGAATTTCACTATGGCGGGAGAGTTCGTAAAATAACCAGCTCATTGTCATGGCAGTGGTTTCATGGCCCGCAAACAAAAAAGTTAAGATTTGATCAAACATGTCCTTCTTGGATAACGCTTGATCCCCTTCTGAAGAGCTGGCCAGAATCAGAAGGTCAAGCATGTCTCTTGCTTCCTGATTAGATTTAGCTCTTTTATTGATTACTGCATAAACAGTATCCTTTAAGTATTGCAGATCGTTTTTTAATTCTCTATTTTCCTTTGTAGGAATGACCAACGGTAAAGCGAGTGGATTGCTCATTCTTTTTGAGACTAATCGAATGCAATTCACCGATATTTTATTGAACAATTCTTTGTCTTCATCACTAAGCGCGGAACCAAAAAAAGACTTTACGGCTACGTCGATTGTGAAATCAAACATCGCTTTAGTCCAATTCATTTCTATACCTGTGCGATATTTATCAATCTTTGATTGAGACACATCTTTAATGTGCATCAACGACAAATTCATTCCTTCTTTTCCAAAAAGTGGATTGAGTAATTTACGTTGAAATGACCAGTCGGGTTCTTGAGACGTTAATAAACCATTGCCAAGAATGAGTCGTAGCTCTTTGTATTGCTGACCTTTGATGAAATCATTGCCTTTATCTACGAGAATTTCGCGATTGTGCTCGGGATGAAGAAATAAATAATAAGTTTTAGTAAGAATTTTAATTCGAACAGCATCTCCATATTGTTCATGCAACCTTTCATAGAAATGAATTCCTTCTTTTTTAAGAGAAAAAAGATGACCAAAGAGATAATGGCCTTTGCCTAGAGGAGGCTCTTGCTTGGTTGAGATGCTCATAAACTAATGTTATAGTGTAGCATGCTTAATCGTCAAACACCTGTCAGTTTATGTTTTCAAGATAAATACTTACTTGCGTTTGATCGTTCAGATCTTCCTTTCAATAGTTATTTGATTATTGAATTTGATGGAGTCATAGATGAAGTCGTAGTTGAAGAGAAATTGTTCAGCTCTTTGAGAAAATTTTATCAATTAGATGAAATTTCCAGAATCGTTCCAGATATGGACAACGGCAAATTTTACTTACAGCCCTTCGATGAAGAAAAAGTAAAACGTTGTTTTAGACGAATGAATAACAATGATCATGTATGGACAGAAGCTTTTAATTTCGAGGAAAGCTATGGCGTTTTGTTAACACTTCTTCCGCAACAAATAGTTTTTAGTTTTCATCACGCACTATACGATGGGCATGCACAATTTAATTGGCTTAAAGATTTTCTAGATATTTACAGTGGTAAAGATTTCTCACCACGAACAAGAAAAGATATATTTAAATTCCGAAAATATTTTATTGATACGAAGGCTGCTTGGTTGTTTGAATTTTTTAAGAATGGACTACTACCGGCTAAAAAGAAAAAGAAAGTAAAGATTGCAAGATTGTTTGATAAGGAGCCGACTTCAAGATTAGTAAAAATCAAAACTCTTGAATTTGATCGCTCAATTTTGGATAAGAAAAGTCGTAAAGCTTCACTTTCTTTTAGTGCTTTTGTTGCTTTGGTTGGAGCAAAAGCAATGGATAAAATTTTGAGAGAAAGGAACGAATCTGAAAAACCCATCGTCCTCTTCATTACAAAGAGCATGCGTTTTGAACTGAAGGCGATGCGAGCATTGCAAAACTTAGTGGGATTCATTTGGATTAAAATAGACCGTGAAAAATTGCACTCCAAAGATTACGAAAAGTTTTTTCGTGATACATATAAATTTAGAAGTTCAGAAAGCGAAATCAAAAAGACACTTCTTGCAGCAGGATTATTAGTTAAAATATGCTCTTTTTCACGACTAAAACGAATGCTCGAGTCCAAAGAAAAGAAAGTGCATGATTGCACATTAATTGTAAGCAGCGGTAGAACACCCGCCGAAATTGTTTTTCCGGATGATTGGAATGTTAAATCTCTTCTAGCTAGAGGGACCATGCATCGATCACCTGGAATAGGTCTCATGGTCACCAGCTACAAATCAAAAGATTTTCTCACTGTTGAGTATCTGGAAGATGCGTTTTCAGAAGAGACAATTGAAACGTTCTGCTCACACATCCATTCGCTTATTAATCAACAGTAAATATTACTCATTATCAACTGTACTTTATCTTCAAGTTCCTCTTGAGTGCGTTCTTGCTTGTAAATTATGGGAGCATGAAAACGCAAAACGACTTTGATAGGAATAATTGGGGTGATTGGAGTTAGATTGAACGTTATATAACTTAGTAATAAGGAAATGTAGTTATGTAAGCCGAACTCATTTAAAAGGATAAAAATAAGTAGAGCACTTAGAATTTGTCCCAATGAAATTGACGCTTTTTTTAGACCAAGCATCCAAGGAAGAACCAATATTTTTGAAACCCAGCTTCCACTTAAAAAAATAGGATTAATAAAATGTGTGTTTTTAAATGTTATAGGAATGACCGCTACTTTATTTTCTTGAGCGATCTTTGCCCAGCCGTGAACATTTCGAAAATCATTCTCTCGATAGTTCCAAATTGATCGCAACGCCTGCGAGTTTCCGCCAGGAAAAATCATCAAAGAAAAGTTGTGGTCAAAAACTTCTTTGGCCACTGGATAGGTAGCGGGTACTGCCCCAACAACTTCAAAATATTGTTTTATGAATGGTACTTTGAAAATCGAAGGATGTGTGAAACCGAAGACAGGTTCCCGTTTTTCTTCCTTTAAAACCATTAGTGCTGAAAAGCTTTCAATGAGTGCGCCTGAATTATGATTGGCCACAAAAAGCACGTTTGATGGAGCCTGAGTTAAATGCTCAACTCCTTTAACTTCTATTCTAAAAATGGACTTTATAACTGGCCACGTAGTGCGGAATAAAAAATTAATAATAGCTGGGCGACGTTTGTTCCAAACTTCTTTCATCACTCTATTATAAATGACTTTTCATGATAAAATTAAATTATGGAAAAAAAGATTCCTCTAAATTCTCTGGAGAAATTCATGCTTGCGCATGAATCAGAGTACATTAGCTATAACTCTCAAATCTGCATTGAATTCATTGGAGTAGTCCGAATTGATGAGTTTAAGCGAGCTTTAGATTTTTCAATCAGGTCCATTCCATTATTGAGAAGCAGGGTCAAAATTGGACCCATAAGCTTTAAACGAACGTACCTAGTAGATTTCACCTGGAAAGTTGAAGACGTTTTAGCAGTTGATGAAGGTGTCATAGATCAAGAAGCTCTCGATAAATTCTGCAATAGAAAATTTGATCTTAAAAATGGTCCACCTTTTAAATTCCTGCTAACTAAAACTAACTCTAATAAAAACATGCTTGTCTTTAATGTTCACCATTCGCTCTGTGATGCCGCCGGACAGTTTCACTTGTTGGAAGAAATTTTCAGAACGATGGAAAATATTCCAATAAGGGCTGGTGCCCTCTCAGATAATGTTTTTCGCTATAGAAATCTTTGGAAGATCATGGGCAAGAAGTGGTTTTGGAACCAATTAGTGGAAAACTTCAAACCCCTTTCAAAGCAACGCCAATATCAAATGGCCACTTTAATTGATCATCCTGAACGAAAAGAGCGATTTGTAACTTCTCAAACTCTGTATTTAACTCCTGATCAACAGGCCGTAATTAGAGATATATGCAAGAAGCTTGAGATCAGCATTACCGAGTATCTTACCTGGTGCTGCTTTAGGGCCATTGATCAATCTCTGCGCAGACGAGGTGATAGTAAAACACCCATCATGGTTTACCTTCCAAAAACTTTAAGGCCGCTTTTAAAAATTAGATATTCACTCCAAAATATATTGAGCACCGTACTGATTGTTGGAAAAAGAGAAGAAGTTTGTTCAGAAAAGTTCTTGGGAAAAGTTAAGCATTCCATTATCTCTCACAAAATGGATAAAGCAGCTAAGTTCATTTTTGGTTCACTCATGTATTGCTCGCTCTTCAGACCCAAAAAACTTCAAGAATATTTTCGAAAACTAGATCAAGATTCAACATCGATTACATCTTCTCTACTTATTAGTGCAGGCTTGGTCCCTAGATCTTTCACCTTTCCATCCGGGTGGAATGAAATCACCGTTTGGGCCCGCGGAACGATGTTAAAATCTCCAGGAATTGGAGTCATCTTCACAGGTGTTCAAGGTGCAGAATCCATCACGTTCGAATACCTAAAAGGTCTCACCGAAGCGTCTACGATAGAACTCTTTAAAAATGATCTGATTACGGAGCTAATGGAAAAAAATAAATTTCAATGAGTCTTAGTCACTTTCGACAAGTGTTTAGGCTCATCTGGGTTAAAACCTAATTCTCGCGACAATCTCTCTACCATAATGTAAAAAGATTGCACTGATGTAAGGATGTCGAGCTCTTCTGTTTGCGTTGATGTAATTTCTAATTGTTTTTCTTTTACAAAAGAGGGAGCTGCTAAGATGACGTTAGCTCCACGCGATCTCATGTCCTGAGCAAGATCCAACATACTGTGAAGTGCTGGACCTCTGTTTGCAAAAACTAATAAAGGATATCCTTCTTCAATGAGAGCTTGTGGACCATGTTTGATTTCGGCAGCACTGAATGCTTCAGCTTGTATTGAGCACGTTTCTTTAAATTTAAGGGCAACTTCCAAAGCAAGCGACAAACCATATCCGCGGCCGACTACCATTATTCTTTTAGCTTTCACTAAACTAGGGATGGCCTCTGACCAATCATTTTTTTGAGCTTTTAACATATCCTCGGGAAGATTTTTAAGTGCTGATAATAGTTGCTCATTTTTTGACCATTGTCCGATGAGATGAGCACTGGCCGACAATGAAGCCATAAAACTTTTTGTTGCCGCGACAGATTTTTCAGCTCCAGCATTTAAGGGAATTAAATGTTTTGCCTTCTGAGCCAGAGGAGAAGAGGTATCGTTTACAAAGGCAACTGTTGGTGATTTTTGATCGTTAAAATATTCAATTGGTCCAATGACATCCGGACTTTGTCCAGACTGTGAAATGGCAATTCCCACAGCGCGAGAGACGTTAAGTTTTGCTTTATAGAGAGTGAGAATGGATAGTGAGAGAGTCGTTGGCAGCAAACCAAGTTTTTCCATGGCTAGATAGTTCATGAATTGAGCAGCATGATCAGAACTGCCACGAGCAATACTCACAAGTGATATAGGATCAAACTCTCTCAGGAGTTGCGTAGCCTCTTCAATAATTTTTGAATTATGTGTAAGTTGATTTTCAATGATTGATGGAGCTTCGTGAGCTTCGTTGAACATTTTTGTTTTCATTTCTTTTGGCCTTCGAGATAAACATCAATCAAATTGTAATTGCGATCCAGTAAAACAAAATCAGCAAAGTAGTCTTTTTCAATCAATCCGCGATCTTTAAGTTCCAACAGTTGAGCCGGTATTTTTGAAAGTCGATGCGAGCATTCATCTGGAGACAATCCCAAGTGAATCATGTTGCGAAAAGCTTTATCCATCGTGAGGGCGCTTCCCGCAAGAGTGCCATCCTTAAGACGAACGCCACCAAGACATTTATGAACCGTGTGGCTTCCCAATTTGTAATCACCATCAGGCATTCCTGTAGCCGAAGTAGCATCTGTTACGAAATATAAATTTGGAATACATCGCAAAGCTGTTTTTATAGCTCCTGGATGAACATGTTCCAAATCGGGTATGAGCTCAGCATATTGAGCATGCGCAAGGGCAGCTCCTGCAATACCTGGTGATCGGTGATGAAATGAGCTCATGGCATTGAAGAGGTGTGTGAAACTTTTCGCTCCCTGTTCAAGAGCGGCGACCCCTTGTTCATAAGTTCCGTTGGTGTGGCCAATTTGCACAACTATGTTCATTTTCACAAGATCAGAGATGATTTCATGATGATTAAATACTTCAGGTGCAAGAGTAATAACTTTAATTGGAAATATATCGTTGAGCTCGTTGATCTCTTTCAACTTAGCTTCTCTTGCAAAGTTCGGTTGTGCACCTAACTTCTGATCACTGATGAAAGGTCCTTCTAGATGAACGCCCAACAGCTTTGCGCTTTTTGAATTCGGTTTAAGCGAATATTCTTTAAGGGCCTTGAATGTTCTCATTAAATCTTCGTGAGGAGCCGTCATTGTCGTTGCTAACATTGACGTCGTTCCAAATTGTGAATGAAGCGAAAAAATATTCTTAATTCCCTCGTCGCCTTCCATGAAATCATGTCCGGCTCCACCGTGGACATGGAGGTCAATAAATCCTGGAACGAGTAATGGAAGCGAATGAACCTCGTCACCCAGAATAGTAATATTTTGAATTTTCTCGTTGAAACTGATTTCAGCAGCTTTAATTTGAGATTGATAAACAATGTTGGCCTTTATTTTATTCATAAAATTAAACCATCATTAAACTGGCGAATCAGATAGAGAGCTCCAATAGTAGAATCTCCATGTGGTGGACGGTTTCGTTGTTTAATTGTCATTGGTAAATAGGGAATAAGAGCTTCACCTAAACGACCACAAATTGAAAGTGGAAGTAATCCTTTAGGATCGAGAGTAGTAACCATATTTTCGATTTCTAATCCCGCTTTAACCAATAATTGTTTTGCTTCAGGGTCGTGAGGAGCCGTTTGAAAAACAAGTGGAGCTAATTTAGCGAATGCGTTCTGTCCTGATTGTCCAAGCCACGTAAGGAAATTTTCTGCATCACCACCGCAGAATTCTAAAACTTTTTTGCTTAATTCCCCTGCAGGAGTTCTGTGATCCAAGGCTTTTTGTGTAAGTGCACTTGCTTTAAGACCCAGCCATGCACCACTCGCTTCGTCACCAGAAGGAAAACCCCAGCCAGAAACTGATACTCTTTCTCCTTGAGCATTCATCGCCATGCCGACGCTTCCTGTTCCAACAGCAACAATGACTCCTTCTTTTCCACTATGAGCTCCAAGAAGAGTTGTGAATCCATCTGTGTCGACAATAATTTTTTTGAATCCTGGATTTCTTAAGTAGAACTCATTTTTCCAGATGACATTGTTCGCACCTGACAATCCTAATCCAATGGCACATTCAGAAAGCATTGGGACAGGTAGGTTTCCATTGTGGAAAGCTCTCGCCAGTGTATCTAAAATAGATCTCCATGCTCGTTCTATTCCTTGTCCAAGAGCAGATGGATCGCCATGTGCAGTTGCCAGAATTTGATGTTTCAAATCAGTCACGATAACTCGTGTTCCTGTTCCGCCGCCATCAACACCAATAAGAAACTTTATAGATTTATCTAGATTAGTCATTGTTCAATTTTATGGCCGTACAGAATGTG
>CAMLKK010000036.1 GCA_946480715.1 uncultured Bacteriovorax sp.
TCGATACGTTGAATTTCTTCGTAAATTTCCTGAGTAGGTCCAACAGCACCACCAGGGCTATTCACACGAAGAATGATCGCTTGAAGTTGTTTGTCTTCTTCAGCAATCTGCAAAAGTTCAATTGTGTCTTTAGAGTCCATGATGACTCCTTCAACTTCAATGACACCAATGCGGGCCTTGTTAGAATTTTTTTGAGCTGATGATGTTTCATCAAATGCGTTCATCGTAATAGCAGCGAATGCAATAAGGATGATGAAAAAAACGAACACCATGGCGAATATGCCAAATAAGGCCTTAGTATTTTTAGTCGAGGTCACAAAAACTCCATTTTTTGTTAGAACCGTAAATTCGATAATCACTCCTATAGTCTCAAAAACACGGGATTCCGTAAACTAAGTTTAAATATACCGGACTCAAGTGCTCAAGTTTTACTGAAGCTTAACCGAAGAGATGATTGTTCCGATAAGAACTGCAAGGAGTGAATCTATGTTAAATAAGAAAATGATCTCTCTGACTCTGGTTACTTTAGGTCTTTGCTCTTTGGCGGTTGCCACTGAATATAATGCACCTAAGGTTCTTTACAAGGCCCATTCACCGGCAGCAGCTCCTGCTCGCGCAGCTGACCTTGGTGAGAATATGAAGGTGGAAAGTGCTGATACCACTGACCGACAAATTGCTTCGGAAGAAGAAGCTGACCGTGATCCTTCATCATTAACAACTCATACTAAAAAGAAAGTTGTTGAAGAGGATAAAAAAGAAAATCCAGAAGAAGACATGGTACCTAAACCATGGATGTACAGAACAAACGCTGACTCTCAAAAGTAATTAAGCGTTAGCTTGGTCCCAAAGATTGAGCTTTTCGTACTCACTTTTTAATTGTCCACAAGCGGCCAGGATATCCTGGCCTTTTGTCGTTCTCGTTGTACAAACAAATCCACGCTTCAAAAGTTGCTCTTGAAACCAGATGATTTTCGAGTTCGACGGACGCTTAAATTTCGAGTCTGGGAAATCGTTATAAGGAATGATGTTGATCTTTGATTCGCTCTTTTCAAGCAGCTTTGAAAGCCCTTCAATATCTTCCGGGCGATCATTAAGATCAGCAATCAAAATGTACTCATAAGTAATTCGGCGGTGAGCTTTAAGTGGAACTTTTTTAATTGCACTGAAGAGTCTTTCAAGATCGTACGCCTTATTGATCGGCATAAGTTCCGTGCGAATATCGTTGTGAGCAGCATGCAGAGAAATGGCGATATTCACAGGTGGGAAATCCCACATTTTTTCAATCTGCGGAACGAGACCTGAAGTTGAAAGAGTGATTTTTCTTTGTGAGAGACCGAGACCTTTATCTTCCATAAAAATAACAGTCGCTGTGCGAACATTGTCATAATTATGAAGAGGCTCACCTTGTCCCATATAAACGATATTTGTTAATCGTTCATCAGGGCCTACGTTATCTTTTAACCAATAGGTGATCGCCATGTATTGGCCCACAATTTCATCCACGCTCAAATTGCGTTTCAATCCCATCGTCCCTGTGTGACAGAATGTACAACCGATCGCACACCCTACTTGTGACGAAAGACAAAGTGTGAGGCGATCTTTGGCCGGAATAGCAACAGCTTCAACCGTCTGGCCATCTTTCATTTTAACAAGAAACTTGCGAGTCCCGTCTTTTGAGAGACCATTCCATACAATAGATGGAACGGAATAATCGAAATTTTCAGCGAAGTCTTCGCGGATTTTTTTCGAAACGTTCGTCCACTTACTCATGTCGCGCTCTTGGAGTTTATACATCCATTGGTAGACCTGATCGGCTGAAAATTTAGCAAGACCCTTCTCACTCAGATAGTCGCGTAATTCGACTAATGTCAGTGAATAAAGTGAACGGTTTCCAATTTGTTTCGGTTGTATACTCAAGTGTCTGCTCCTCAATAAGAGATTCCTTATAGCAAAAGGGGCATGACTCTGGCCATCTTAGGACGCCCGTAAGGAAAATTTTACATTTGTAAAACCCAGTAATAGACTAATCTTTATGAAAGTTTTATCGACTTTTGCGCCAGTTATGAGCGCAATCTTATTTAGTTCAGTCTTTTCGGGTCTAGTATCAGCTCAGGACATCAAGCGCGATGCTTTCCCTGTTCCTGCTGACAATGACGTTATTACATCTTTCGGGATGGATTCTAAGAATCAACTTCCTCCGAAAAAATTAAGATTTCTCGTTTGGAACCTCTACAAAGGCTCTGAAGATCGCTTCAGATCAGAATATATTTCTCTCGCTTTCAACCGCGATATCGTTGTTCATCAGGAAGTTTTTCTTGATGAAAAAATGCGTTCAACGTTCGCTTTTCTTCCTTATTTCAAACACAATGTTGCGACTTCTTTTTTCTCCGGAAAGGATATGATCCGCACAGGTGTAGGAACAGCTTCACCTGTTGAACCATCATCAGTGGCATATGTTCGCACACAAACATTGGAGCCTGTTGTGAAGTCACCGAAAGTGACACTCATTACTCGTTATCCGATTCGTTTTTCAACAAAACAGCTCACAGTAGTCAACATTCATAGTATTAACTTCGTATCAAACAAAGCTTTCAGACTTGAACTTGAGCGAATCTATCAAGCGATCAAAGACATTCCTGCTCCGCTCGTTTTCACGGGTGACTTCAATACATGGAATGAAGAGAGACATGAAATTTTAAAAGAGTACTCAAAAAAATTGGGACTCTCTCCGGCTTCTTTTTATCCAGACAACCGCATGACGTTCAATGGATATGTGCTCGATCATTTCTTGCACACAAAAGATATCGTTGTGAAGAAAGCAATGGTTGATGGATTCTATCAGGGATCAGATCACAAACCTCTCGAAGTGGAAGTTGAGCTGCTCTAAATAAATCATAGGCAACTTTTTCCGCTCCCATCGAAAATTTTCCTTAAATCCCTTAAAATAGAAAGAAAGTTTCTAAGGTCTCTAATGAGGGGTTTCAGTGAAAAAAAACACGATGTTTAAAATTATCTTTCTTTCTCTAATTCTATCTTCATGTGGATTGATCGAAAGATTTAAAACGCCAGAACAACCAAGCGATACAATGACAGAAGAAGCTTCAAGCGAAACTGCTTCATCTGAAACTCCAACAACAGATGCTGATGATCTCTTCAGCCAATCAATGGATTCAGCAAGCGCTTCAACATCTGAAACAGCAGCAACTGACTCACCTTCAAATGTTGATTCAGATCTTAAATCACTCGAATCAGAATTTAGCGGAACAGCTTCAAGTGAAGTTCAAGTAAAAGAAGAAATTCCAGAAATCAAAGAAGAGCCAGTAGCAATGGCCTCTAACACGTCTTCAGGTATGTCGGGTGAAGGCGGAACAATTCAAACCTACCGTGTTCAAAAAGGCGAAACGCTTATGCAAATCGCTTTCAAAATCTATGGTGACATCGGAAAGTGGAAAGACATCAAAGCGATGAACCGTGGACAACTCTCAAGCAACAATTCGCTCAGAACAAACATGGAACTTAAATACATGGCACCTGAAACTCCATTTGTGTGGAATCCAGTTGGCGTTCCTTACATGATCAAATCAGGTGAAACACTAGGAACAATTTCGAACACTGTGTACTCTACTCCAAAAAAATGGAAATCAATTTACGAAAACAACAGACCTCTTATCAAAAATCCTAACGTGATCTTCGCCGGCTTCACTCTTTACTACAAAAAGAATCCAAGCATGGCCAACTACGTTCAACCAGCTGCTGCTCAACCGAAATCAGCTGCTAAAACAACTGAAGAAGTGATCGTAGAAGAGTTGATGAATGAAGACAAAACATCAGCAGCTAAGCCAACAATTGAATCACTTACAACAGATGAAGCCGCTCAAATTCAAGCAGCTCCTGCTCGTCCGGAAATCCAAGAAGGGGAAATCGATCTTATCAACAACGTATCAGCTCCGATCAAAGACGAAGCTGTTCAAGGCATCAACTCTAGAGACCTTCCGCCGATGATCGATGAAGAAATCCAAACTCTCGAATAGGTTCCAACACACTTTTCTTGTTGCAAAGCCTCACTTCGGTGGGGCTTTTTTTTTTGAACTCTTTCTTTTTTACAGGACCGCCCACCTAAACGAGATTTTGCTATATAGTGACTTATCTTAATTTAGAGGGGTCATTATGAAATTCATCGCACTTTTCGCTTCACTTATTATTGCTTCATCATCATTCGCTCAAACAAAATGTCGCGATTATAAAATCGATGAAAAGCTGGAATTAAAAGTGGCCGCCTGTAAGGGAATTGCCGCTCTAGATCCTTATACAAAAATTGACCTCAACGGTTGCGTGAGCAAGTCGAAATTCAATATTTGCGAATCACTCGAGAATGGAATTGTTAGCAAAGATCTTGAAGTGAAAGGTTACTTGGTTCCGGGAACTTTATATGTCTGTACTATGGGCATCTCTCATAGAGATGAAGTTTATCGCGTAGACTGTAACGGAAACTACTAAAAGGTTCCAACACACTTTCCTTGTTGCACGACGATGAACACATTGAGTGCTATCTGCAACAAGGAAAATATCCCACACAACTTACATAATTAAATTCAAATTAGCGGTAGAAGGCATAGTCAATCTATTGGTTAATTTGTCTTTCCCATACTCAAAAACTGATTTCTTCAAACCACACCGTATGCTCTCAGCTTCTTCATTCCCGAACGATTGGTTGATCCATTCGAGCTCGCGTTCACCATTTATCACTCCTAAAGTGTTATCAATTTCCACTAGCTTCACACCCGCCGAAGTAAGCATCGTAGGATGATTCTTCAAAAATAAACTACTATAAGGATATTTTTCTGCTCGATCGACCAAGCCGGCAGCAACAGGATTTCGGCAAATATATTTGTGAGCGTTCATGAGATATTCTTGTGACCGAATCAAGGAACCTTTGTATCGCCCGCCAAAAATGCGGTTGATCCGCCCTGCACTTCTTTGAATGTCACTCGTTAGCCCCTTCATAAAAAAATACATTACGCGATCAATGTCTTCGTCTGGAGTGAGCATCATCAAATGAAAATGATTGTTCATGAGGACGAATGTGCTGATGACGAGATCGTGTTCCTTCTGCACGCGCTTCAGTCGATCCAAAAAAATTTGCCAGGTGACTTCCAAGGGAATGTAAAAGTTCTCCTTGTTATTGGAACGTGCGGTGATGTGATAGTAGTGCTCGTTGGAGCGGATGATGGGCTTTCTTGGCATGGAAACTCCTTTGTTTGAAGCCCTGAATTGCAAACAAAAAAACTACTCGCTTTATTTAAGCACTAGAAATTTCAGTGACTGAAACTCTCTGCAACAAGAAAAGTGTGTTGGAACCTATGAGAAGAATTTGCTTAGGAAACCACCTTTTTTCTTGCGTTCGATGTTCTCCATCACGTTTCCTTTTTCGAGGAGGTCGCGGTGGAAATCAGAGGCAAGATGTGAGTTTTCAAGCAGCGAATTGTATTCGCTGACAGAGAGAAGACTCACGCGAGCAGCGTTTACTTCTTCGCAAAGAGCGAAGGCGTATTGATTGAGGCGATCGACTGAATCGAAAGGGCCGATTGATTTTGCCGGAGCTTTAATTTCTTCGTCAGTGAGGCCTTCTGGTTTGAAGTTTGAATCAAAAAGTTTTTTTGCACCTTCGTGATCGAGCAGTCCTTTTTCATCGAGAAGATAAAGCAGGTAGTAGGCCGACTCCCCCATTTCTTCCGGATAAGGATTCATGAAATTGTAGACACCAACGATATATTCAACGTCTTTCATGAAAACACTCCAAAATCCACAATGACCGAGCCTTCAGGCGAAAGTTCAATTTCAAGTTCGTTAGGGTAAGTTTGAACGATAACATTAATCTCATCGATAACTTTGTAGACAACAAAGTTCTTCGTAAGATTCATTTTTATTTTTTTACGGTACGAAGTTGGGTTGTACAAACTCAGTCTGCGCACTTCTTCGAAGCGAAGTTCATTCGTCGATGATGGACGAGTTCTCCAATAGAAATCGATTCCTTCAACGTTTTGAATTGGAACATGCACGATCGAGAAAGTGTCGACCAATGTTTTCCAGAAAGTCACAAAATCATTTTTGTTCATATCTTTGAAGCCTTCGCCCTCAAAGAAAACAATGCGGCCTTCGCCTAAATTGATGTTTTGAACCTGAGTTTGAAAATGAACTTTTTCAACAACAAGTGAGTTCTCGAGGAAAAAAGTTTCAAAGCGTTTTGAATATTCTTCTGATAAACCCGAACGGTTGAGGATAATTCGTCCGCCGTTCATAAATGTTTTCAAAATGAAATTAAATAATGTGCGATCTACATCATGCCCATGAAACAGGTGAATGTGTTCTTGGTATGGTGTTTTATTTTCATGCAACTTTAGAGTGTCGTTGCTGATAATCTTGTAGCTCCAACCGAAATTATTTTTCAGGTATCCCCAAAGATTAAGATCGTTCCAGCTCTGGAAAAGTGAACTTACTCCATCGATTTTTTCATAAACTTTGAAAAATGAAAGCGGCATGAAAACAGAAATGTCTTCGTGTTCGTAAGCGGCACTTGCAAGTCTTGCTGGTAAATATGAATTGGCGACGAGATCATTTAGTTCGCGATTAAGTACACCCTTCTTTAAATTATGAGAGATGAGAACCGACGAAGGAATGAGATCTTTTGCCAATGATTCAAATAATTCTTGTGAATAATCGATTGTCGTCACTGTTCCAGAAAGTCTTTTTAAAAAGTTTTCTGTAGAAGCACCGAGGAAAGCTACTTCGAGACTGCCTTCATAGTTGTTGCCGATACAATCGCGAGCATTCGTTTCGTAGAGATCTTGAATTTTTTTGCTGAATTCGAACGCGTGCTGTTTTTCTTCGATGGGAGAAAGCACTTGCTCTGGAGTTTTTTTCGTTTGCAGGTAGCGCGTGAACGCCTGATCAAACGTTGGCCCCGTGTCTTCCATAAAACTTCGGAAACGTCCTTCGCAGAAATACCCTGAGCGAATTCCCCACACGTCTGAAGCAATTCGATTGGTCGCAAAGTACGAACCTAGTTTTTTTACAAAACGCTCGAAGGCTTCAAAGACTCTTGTATCGAAAAAAGAAAATATTTTTATTAAATGGTCGTCAGCGTCAATTACCCCGTAGGCCATCTGTTCTGAGTTTAGAGAAAGGCTTCTGGCCAGAAGATGCGGCATTCCTCCGTTCGGAAGAAACGGTGCCGGTGTCAGTGGTAAAAAGAAAGTCACTTGTTTACCCACTTCCTGGGCAATTTCGACTAATTTTTTGAGATTTGTCTCTGGACGATGATCATCGAAATCGAACTGATCACCCGTTTCCGAGTGAAAAGACCAGTTGATGGGAATGATTATTCGAGTGCCAGGAAACTCCTGCAGCTTTGTTTTCCACAACGAGGCAGACGTTTTCCAATAAAAAAACCAATTTTCGCCCGGGAAAACAGTATCGAGATCGCGGGGTACTGGGGTGGTAAGAGTCACTAGTAACACCTCATGTCTTATCGTGATTGCAATCTTCTGCTAAACTCACGTGACTTAAATTACTAGGAAATTATAAGCTCCAAAAAGGTGGTAATGCAATGTGGTTTTTCACCCAAGAAGAAAAAGATCTGCAAAAAATTTGTCGCGATTTTGCACAGAAAGAATTAGCGCCTGTTGCTGAGAAACACGATCATGATGAAACATTCAACATGAATGCTTTCAAAAAAATGGGAGAGCTCGGTGTTTTAGGAATCACTGCTGATCCAAAATACGGCGGAGCTGGAATGGGTGCACTCGCTGCCACAATCGTGATGGAAGAGTTCGGTAAGGCATGTGCAGGATCGACGCTTTCATATCTCGCACATTCAATTTTGTGTGTGAACAATATTCAAAACAATGGTTCTGAAGAACAAAAGATGAAATATCTTCCGAAGCTTATCACTGGTGAGCATGTTGGATGTATGGGGATGAGTGAACCTGAGTATGGTTCAGACGCTGTTGGTATTCAAACCAAAGCGAAAAAAGATGGCGACGGTTATGTTCTTAACGGAACAAAAATGTGGATCACGAACGCTCAGTATGCTGACGTGGCCTACGTTTACACGCGCACAGGTGAAGAAAGAAAAAATCTTTCAACATTCATCGTGGAAAAAGGAACTCCAGGATTCTCTGTTGGTAAACCTATCCACAAAATGGGGATGCGCTCTTCTCCAACGGGTGAGCTTGTTTTCGAAAACGCGCGAGTTGGAAAATCTCAACTTGTGGGTAACGAAGGCGAATCGATTTATCACATGATGAAGAACCTCGATATCGAGCGTATTACAATTTCTGGAATCTCGTTAGGTATTGCTCAAGCGTGTGTTGATCAATGTATTAAATACGCCGGCGAGAGAAAACAATTCGGCAAGCACATCGGAAATTACCAGCTCATTCAAAAAATGATTGCAGAGATGGCGACTGAAACAGAAATGATGAGAGCGTTCCTCTACAACACAGCAAAACAATATGACGATGGTGTGAAAGGTCCAAGTGTTGCGGCGATGGTAAAACTCGCTCTTCCAAAAATGGCGACAAAAATTGCTCTCGATGCAATTCAGCTTCACGGTGGATACGGTTACTCTCGCGAGTTCCCGCTTGAGCGCATGATGAGAGATAACAAACTCAACGAAATCGGCGCTGGAACAAACGAAGTTATGATCATGATTATCGCTAAGAATTTATTGAAGGAAATGCGCTAGTGAACGACTTACAAATAGAACTTAAAAATCAACTTGAAAAATTTCGTCTTGCTAAAATCGAACCGCACATGGAACACGATGATGAGACAGAAGAGTTCCGTATGGATCTTTTCAATGAACTTGGTTCATTGGGTTTCACTGGAATGACATTGCCAGAAGCTTACGGTGGAATGGGAATGACATATGAGGATTTTTCAATTGCACTTACTGAGATTGCAAAAAGTTCTGTGGCCTATGCAGTTACGATTTCAGTTTCAGCAATGGTTCAAGCGATTCTAAATGAATTTGGAAATGAAACACAGAAGAAAAAATATCTTCCTGCTTTAACTAGCGGTGAAGAAATTGGTGCTTTTTGTTTGAGTGAATCGGGTGCTGGTTCAGACGCTGCTGGATTACAAACAACAGCGAAGAAAACAGAAGGCGGATACATTTTGAATGGTTCAAAAATCTGGATCACTTCAGGTGGAATCGCTAAAACTTATATCGTCATGGCCCGCACTGGTGCTGAAGGCGGTAAAGGTGTTTCTGCTTTCATCGTTCGTGATGGAACTCCAGGTTTTAGTTACGGAAAGAAAGAAAAGAAAATGGGATGGCGAGTGTCGCCTACTCGCGAGCTTCTATTCCACAATTGTTTTGTGCCTTCAGAAAACCTTCTTGCTCTTGAGGGGGAAGGATTTAAAATCGCCATGGCCGCTCTTGAAAAAGGTCGTTTTACAATTGGAGCGATTGCCGTTGGATGTGCTGAGCGCGCACTTGATGAAGCTGTGAAATACAGCTTAACACGTCAGCAATTTAAACAAGCTATTTTTGACTTCCAGGGCCTGCAATGGATGATGGCCGACATGGCCACTGAAATTGAGTGCTCGCGTTTATTAGTTATGCAGTCAGCGCGTGACTACGATAACAAAACACCAAATCCAAAACTTGCCTGCATGGCCAAACTGAAAGCAACTGATACGGCGATGAAAGTCACGACAGATGCTGTGCAAATTCTAGGCGGTGTTGGTTACACCAAAGAATATCCAGTTGAAAGATTTATGAGAGATGCTAAAGTTCTTCAGATCGTAGAAGGCACTAACCAAATTCAACGTGTGGTTATTGCCCGTCAATTGAAAAAAGAATACACAACTCACTAATCAAGGATGCTTCAATGGGTTTAACATTCACGACATTTCCTGAGCACACGACAAACTTGGATTTGAAGAAGCTAGAAGTTTTCAAACAAATTGTTTCGGAACCAACGACGCAATTCTTTTACACATTTGAAAGAAGTGAATTGTTGATTTCAAGCAAACAACTTTTCGAAAAATATAAAAGCAGAAAAACTTTCGTTCATGTTGGTATCGGTGGATCAAGTTTAGGTCCTGAAATGTTAGTGGCCGGATTAAAAATTTCTGACTGCAAATTTATTTTCATTAACAACATTGATCCTGAAGAAATTCACGATCAATTAGAATTGATCAATCCTTCCGAATCTCTCTTCTATTTTGTATCAAAATCTGGTGGAACGGCTGAGACCCTTGCGGCCCTAGCGATCATCACCAACTTCCTTGAGAAAAAAGGAATCGTTCAATCAGATCTTAAAAATTATTTTGTGTTTGCAACTGATCCAGTGAAAAGTGAATTGCGTACAATCGCTCAACCTTTAGGCATCGAATGTCTGGAAGTTCCTAGTGATGTCGGCGGTCGTTTTTCAGTGCTTACGCCAGTTGGTTTTCTTCCCGCACTCTTTGCAGGCATCAATGTTGATGAACTGCTAAAAGGTGCGAAGACAGCTCAACAGCAATGTTTAGCCGAGAATCAAAATAATTCTCTACTACGTGTCTGCGACTTTCTTTTAAAATTAAAAAATGATCACAACGTTAATCAAACTGTGCTGATGCCTTATTCGTCTAAGCTGAAATATTTTTCGTTCTGGTTCACGCAATTGTGGGCGGAAAGCTTAGGAAAGAAAAAAGATAAGATGGGAAAAATTGTGAACACGGGATTCACTCCTATCGTTGGGTACGGGGCCACTGATCAACATTCGCAAATGCAACTCTTCATGGAAGGTCCAAAAGACAAATGTGTGATCATGGTTGAAGTAGAACACTTCTCGCATGATTTTAGATTAAGCACTTCTATTAAGAGCAATAACCTAGAAAAGCTATCAAGCTTTAGTCTTGCTCAATTGATGAAAGCTGAATTTTACGGAACATTAAAGGCATTACAACGTGAAGAGCGCCCAACTTTGCATGTAAAAATTGAAAAGAATGATGCTTATCACATGGGAATGTTAATTGTATTTTTTGAATCTCTAACAGCACTTATGGGACACGAATTAATGATTGATCCTTTTGATCAACCGGGTGTGGAAGCTGGTAAGATTTACGCCTTCGAATTCCTGAAGCAGTTGAAATAATTCCATGTGTTGGGTAAAATTGAAGTCTAGAAAACACCTTACGAAGGATCTCGCTAAATGAGTACTGATGATACAACCATTGTCTTAACGGACATACGAGCAGCATTGCAGGCTTCGGAAAAAGAAGCTCAAAAAAAGCCCGCTGCTTTATTAGTAGTCGGTGGTGATCTGAACGGTACGCTTTTTGATCTCGTTGACCAAGTTGTGGGCGTTGGTAGAAATGCCGACAATACAATCGCTCTGGAATTTAATGGTGTTTCACGCTACCACTTTAAACTTCACGCTTCGGGTGAAGGACATGTTCTTGAAGATTGTGGATCTAAAAACGGTACTTACCTCAATAACAAAAAAATTGAAGGTCAGACGACACTTGCTCGCGCTGACATCATCAAGATTGGAAGTATTGCTTTAAAGTATCTTCCAAAAGGTGATCCTGAGCGATTAACGTACGATAAACTTAATCTTGAAGCGAACACAGACAAACACACTGGTTGTTATAACAAAGGTTATTTCAATAACCGTATCGCACTCGAAGTGAATAAATCTAAAGTAACAGGTGATCCTCTATCACTTATTATTTTCGATCTCGATCATTTCAAAAAATTAAACGATAACTACGGCCACGATGCTGGTGACTTTGTCTTAAAAGAAATGGCCAACCTCATCCGCACGGGTGGGATTCGTGAACAAGATGTCTTCGCTCGCTACGGTGGTGAAGAGTTCGTTATCCTTCTTCCAAAAACAAACTTGAAGCAGTCTTTTGAGATCGCTGAACGTTTAAGAAAATTAATCGAAAACAAAGAATTTATTTACGACGGGAAACGACTTCCCGTAACCGCATCTATTGGAGTTGCAGATTACCGCCAGGGTGTAAACACAGGAACTGATCTCTTTAAGAGAGCAGATGAAGCTGTTTACAAAGCTAAGGAAGGTGGACGGAATCAAGTGCAATTCTATAGGGGCTAATGAATCCAATTGAAATTCTTCCCGAACATATTATCGATCAAATTAAGGCCGGTGAAGTTCTAGAACGTCCCGCTTCTTTGATCAAAGAACTCATTGAGAATTCTCTCGATGCAGGATCAACTGAAATTAATATTCACCTTGTTGAAAACGGCATGGATCTTCTTTCAATCGAAGACAACGGCCATGGAATGGATTTTAAAAATCTTCCGTACGCGTTTCTTCGTCATGCAACCAGCAAGTTGAAAAATTATGAAGATCTCTATCGTCTTCGCAGTTTTGGTTTCCGAGGTGAAGCTCTCGCCAGTGTGGCCGCTTCTTCTCGTTTAACGTGCACGACTCAACCGAAAGATCTGACGAAACAAGGTGGGAAGATCATCATAAATGGCGGTCAGACGGAATTAATAGTTCCTCAACAAGCGAGTGTTTCGGGAACTTCGATTTATATCAAAGATCTTTTTTACAATACACCTGCCCGCTTAAAATTTGTTAAATCAAAAGTAAGCGAAAAGTCTGCGCTTAAAAAAATTCTCTATTCATTTATTCTTTGTCATCCGCAGGTCACATTCACTGTAAAGTGGGATGAAAAAGAAAAAGAAATATATAAAGCTCAAGAGAACCATTACGATCGCGTGGCCCAGGTATTCTTTGGAAAAAATAAACCACATCCTCAAGCTCTCATCGAAACAAGCGAAGATTATGATCAATATTTGGTGAAGGTTTTTTTCACACCAGAGACTTACTCTACTCCGCAATATCGTCATCACTATCTTTTTGCCAACAGTCGCTACTTTCAGGATAAATCCCTGCACGGAGCAGTTCTTCGTAATCTGGATACGTTTTGGCGTTTTGGAGAAAGCGGACATTATGTTGTTCTCATTAACACTCCTCCAGAAGAGCTCGATGTAAACGTTCATCCCAATAAAACGCAGATCAAATTCATGCGAATGGATGTCGTGTATTCACTTATGGTCACAGCTCTTAAAAAGGCCATCAAGAAGATAAACGATGAGAAAGTTGTGACAGAGCAAATTCCTATGGAAGCTCCAAACTTTTTTTCTCGCTCAGAAAATCAAAGTTTTGATCTCATGCATTTTGCGAGTCAAGATAATGAAGAAGCAGAAGTCGTTGGTCGTCCTTTTCAATATGACATTATCAACGAATCAAACGCCAATTATATACAACTCTCTCCTCGCTTCATCATTGATCAAACGGTGAAACCGCCGCGTCTCATTGATGCTAAAAAATGTGTTTCATTTTATCTCGCCTCTGAATTCTTAGCAGTGAAAAATTCACAAGAAGTGCCTACGCCATTACTTATAAGTGAGCCTTTCAATATTAAAGACAAAAAAATTGATCAATACTTTGAAGAGTTAAAAACTCTCGGTTTAGAATTTGATCGTCTCAATCCAGAGTTTATTGTGTTGAGAACGATTCCTCGTTTTCTTCCGAATACGTGGTCTGCAGATGCCGTTGGATGTCTCATTGAACATTGTTTGCAGAAAAAACCTTTTGAGCAAACTTTATTAGTCGCCACATTCGAGAAATTTCTCCCTGATACTCTTTTACAGGAACTCTCACCTGCTCTTATTGAAAAGGCACTTAAAAATTCCGATCAGAACCTAAGTTGTGAACTTGATGATGAAAAATTAGCTTCATTGTTTAAGAGTTAATCATGAATAAACTGATTATCATTTCCGGACCAACAGCTTCAGGAAAAACGGGAACAAGTATTAAGCTTGCCCAAGCGATGCGAACTCTTGGACACAATCTTGAAATCGTAAATTTTGATTCACTTCTTTTTTATAAAGAAATTTCTGTTGGAACTGCTAAACCCACTAAGGCCGAACAAGCTGGCATTCCTCACCATTTGATTAATATCGAATCTATTCAATCTCCGATGAATGCCTCGCAATTTATTGCTCGTGGTGAAGCTGTCATCAAACAATTATTCGCTCAAAATAAAAGTGTCATTCTCGTTGGGGGAAGTGCTTTTTATTTACGTGCGCTTTTAAAGGGCATGTATGAATCACCTCCGCTAGATGAAGTGATAAAGGCCAGATTTGAAAAGGATTACGCTGATCATGGCATTACTCCTTTTCTTGAGTATCTTAAAAAACATGACCCTGAATCATTAGTCACTCTCCATGAAAATGATCACTACCGCTTGATTCGCGCCGTAGAACATCACGCCAGTACCGGTGAAAAAATATCACTGCAGAAAAAATCGATGGACGACCAGAATCCTTATGATTTTTCCACTATTGTTCATCCTTGGGACACATTGCACATTTATCTCGACCTTCCAAAAGATCAGCATTTTGAAATTATCCAGAAACGCACGCAAACAATGTTTAATGATGGTCTTGTGAATGAAGTTGAAAACCTGTTAAAGGCCGGTTTTTCGCCGGAACTCAAACCTCTGCAATCCATCGGATACAAAGAAACGATCGCCTATTTAAACGGGGAATTTAAATCTTTGCCTGAATGCATTGAACGCATTTCGATCTCAACCCGTCAATTGGCCAAGTCTCAGCGGACATTTTTTAACAAGATTGGGCCAAAAGAAACTTTTAATCCGCTTCATGACTTTGATAGAATAAAAGAGCAAGTCATCCAATTTCTCGCATAAGGATATGCCATGACACTTGAAACACAACGTTTGAAAATTATCATTATCTCTGACGGTACAGGAGAAACAGCAACCGCAATCTCTCGTGCAGTTATGGCGCAATTTAAAGATCGTGAAGTTTATTTCACTCGTTATAAAAATATCAGAACGACAGAGCAGATCGATGCCATCTTCAACGAAGCGGCCATCCATCATGATCTTGTTATGCATACAATTGTTTCGGGAAAACTTCGTGAGTACATTGCCGAACTTTCTCGCACAACTCATGTTCGTACACTTGATCTCATTGGACCTGCATTAACGGCATTTTCAAATTTCTTTAACCAAGAGCCAATGTCAGAACCTGGTCTTCTTCACGCGGTTAACGATGACTACTATAAACGTGTTGAAGCGATGGAGTTCACACTCAACCATGATGATGGAAGAAATCTCGCTTCTCTGCATCTGGCCGACGTAATTCTCGTTGGTGTTTCTCGTACTTCAAAAACACCGCTTTCTGTATACCTCTCTCAACACGGTATCAAAGTCGTCAATATCCCGATGATTAAAAATCAACCGCTACCGACTGAACTTTTCGAAGTAGATCAACGTAAAATTTTCGCTCTCACGATCGATCCTGATAGCCTCAGTGAAATTCGTAAAAACCGCCTTCAACGTTTAGGAGCTGATCGCCACCAAGGTGATTATGCTGAACATAACAAGATCGTGGAAGAAGTCGAATGGGCCAACACTATTTTCAAAGAAAATAAGCGCTGGCCGGTATTTGATGTTACGGATAAAGCATTAGAGGAAACGGCGGCGGATATTATGAAGCTGCTTAACATGCGGAAAAACAACATCTTTAAACAGTCAAAACAAGAATAAACCTAGAGAAGCTCACAAAGATCAACCGATTGATCTTCGCGCTTAATAGTAATCTCTAATTTCTTTTCAAGCTCTTCGCCATGCTTTTTGAAATAGATGTCATAGGCAGCAGGAATAAGCACACCGTTGTCATCTAAGTTTAGAGGGAAAGCAATTCCGAATGAGTTTTCCATTGGAATCGGACTTGATCTCTTTTCACCGTAGATTTCAAAACGGATCTCACCTTGAGCACAGGCCATTGACGTGTGAACATATCCATAAGCAATAGCTGGCATTTCAGGGATTTCAATTTCAACCGCGGCCCCATTATCAACTTGAACTTCTTTTACGAAGTGCTTGCGACCTTCGATCTGAACTCGCAACATAAATGGTTTTCCAACAGGAACTTGAATAGAACTTAGAAGATCTACATCCTTTCTCACACCATCAACAAAAATTTGCATTTTCTGTTTATCAAAATGAGAGAGAACGATTTTCCCTACACCATTTTCTTCAACGCTCTTTGCTTGTTGAGCTGGAGAACGTTCTTTCGTCTGCTTTATATGTGCTGTATGAACCGGCGGCATTTCTGGTTCAGCAAAGAAAGATGTATATGCATAAAAAGCACCACCAGCAATGCACGCTAAAAGTGCAGCGTAAGTACCTGGATGAGTTTTCGCTTTTTCATTTTTCTTGGTATCAACTTTGAGGACTTTCGTTGCTTCTTTTTTAACAGAAGATTTTGTTGATCCACCCTGCTTAATTTTTGTGACTGAAGACTTATTCAGGTCCGCAATTTTGCGAGACATCGTATTGTCTTCAGAAGCATAAGTTGTCTCTTTAAGAGCAGCTGAACGCTTAACTGTAGCTGTTTTCTTTTTCTCAGCTGGTTGTTGTTCAAAACCAAAATCAAGAATAACTTCTTTCTTTGGAACAGGTGTATTATCAACAGGAGTAGAACTGGCGTTCGGAGTTGTTCCACCTTCTACTTCTTTCTTGAGATCTTCCAGGAAAGGTTTGATGTCGATTTTACCGAACTCAAACATTTTCTCGCGGTCTTTTTTAATTTCATCGCGAAATAATTCCTGAGAGAAGTATGATAAATCCGTGGCATTGAAGTCCGGGTATTTTGCATACAAGAACTTCATGAGCGCGCGGTTCATTTGATCTAAGTTTTCAAAACGTTGATTACGATCTTTTGAAAGTGCTTTTAATACGATCGCATCGAGTTCTTTTGGAACGTTCGGGTTAATCGAAGAAGGTACAGGAATTTTACATTCTTGAATCTTCTTTAAAACAGCAAGGTCATTATTCTCTTTGAAAAGTTTACGTGAACATAACATTTCCCAAAGAGTGATACCTACTGCGAATTGGTCATAACGAGCATCAAGCTCCAGACCTTCAAGATATTCAGGAGCAAGATAAGAAAGTTTACCTTTGATCGTTCCTGCTTGTGTTGCTTCTGAATTCGTTTGTGATTTTGCGATACCGAAGTCGATAATCTTAACCGCTCCATCATACGTTAGCATGATGTTGTGTGGAGAAATATCACGGTGAATGATGTTTGCTTCCTGACCAGTTAATTTATCACGGAATGTGTGAGCGTAATAAAGTCCCTGACAAGCTTGCGATACGATATAAGTGGAAATCTCGACTGGAAAAACAAACTTACGTTCTTTTAATTTTTCGAGATACTCTTTTAAGTTACGACCATCACAATACTCCATCGCAACGTAAAGTTGCCCTTTGTGCATACCATAGTCGTAAGTTTGAATTACGTTTGGGTGAAGAAGACCAAATGTAACTTTGATCTCATCCATGAACATAGTTTTGAAAGCTTCGTCTTTTGAATACTGTGGCTGAACCATTTTGATAGCAACGACTTTGTCTGCTTGCTCACCTAAAAAGCGCGCGCGACAAATCTTTGCCATACCCCCATCCACCAAATGGTCTAGGATGAGATAACGTCCGAAGCGTTCGCGTTTTGTGTCAGTCATACCACGTCTCCTGATAGTTCATATCGGGAGAAATGAAGAATAACTTAAGCCTAATTTAAAGATATTTCATTGAAACCGGGAAAATTTAAAACCAATGGTTTTAGTTCCTTAGCATCCCTACACAAACCATAAACTTGGTACAAACGTGTGGAATTCATTTCGGAATCCGGGTGAGAAAGAAGGTGTTTTTTGAATTCAATTAATTCGATTTTCTTAAAACCTGAGCGTTCTAGTTGCTCATTTAAAATAGAGTATGGAATGATTTTCGTGTCTAAAGAATAAACAAGTGCAAGTCTGAAGTCGCCGCATTTCTGGACATCTTCCAGCTCTGCTTTCGAAAACCAAAAATTAAAACTCGATTGTGGAGTAATTGGCGTCATCATCAAATCAAATTGAAGTGTGAGTTCGTGATACCAGGAAGTGCGACGAAATTGTAGATCTTCATCCCACGTCTTATCAGCGAAGGCCCCATTGCGAATATAGTAAGTCCCTTCTCTCGTAATATTTTTACTGAGATTTCCACAACCACTTAATACTAACAATAAGACTAATAAATACTTCATGCTTTACTCACCCATTCAGCGATGTCTTTGAAAACAATTTCTTTTTCACTTTCATTATACAAGTCGTGCTTCAAAAAAGAATACTTCTTTTGAGTTAAAAGGTTTTTTTTGAGTCCGCGCGCGAAAGAATCTGTTCCATTTTCTATAAGTGAAG
The DNA here is from genome assembly GCA_946480715.1 of uncultured Bacteriovorax sp. The sequence continues at coordinate 18,300 of CAMLKK010000036.1, forward strand.
GTCCCTTGCTCTCTAAAACAAGTGTGGGTTTATCGAGAAAATATGAATCTTGATAAATATGTCGTACTTTTTGAGCAATTGCCCTTAACGATGAAAGTGTCGGACGGTGAACAATCAGTGGATCTTGCAAATACTCAAGCTGCTCTCGACGAAAGCTAAGCATATCTGGAGACGGATAAATTTCGAGCAATCGAAAGTGATCCATACTCTCTTTTCCAGCTTGATTGAATTTTTCGTAAATTCTATTTTGTAAGCTAAATCCTGGTGATTCAAACTGCAGCATAAAATTGGAAAGAACAAGAGAATCGATTTTATTTTTAACTGTGCCTTCGACTCGATTGAGCAAATCAAGCAGCACAAGTGCACCTAGGCCATGCCCGAGCATCACCCATTTTTCACCAAATTTTTTATCAATACTCTCCAAGAGCGCACTTACATCGGCGATGAGATCATTCATGTGCGAGACATGTCCGCGAGTACCGCTGGATAGACCGTGGCCGGCGAAATCCATCATGACAAAATTGAATTCAGGATGCTCGCCTTGAAACCAATTAAGGAGATGATTAAATCGTCCATGATATGAGCCAATATCATGAAAGAGAAAAATAGTTGTTGATCCCTTCCCTAATTGGCGTTTTACATAAATTTTTTGATTTTTTATGCAAGAATCAAAATGAGTGACTTGAACATTAGAACGAATTTCTTTCCACTCTAATTCCATGTGCGTTTTACACAGCATGATTCAGCATAATTTTTTTTGCTTGAGAATCGAGACTTTCGAAAGCGAATTCAATCGTCTGCTCTTTAGTATGGTATTGATCAATTCGCACTTTTAAATTGCGAGCTTTCACTTCATTTCCAGCATACAAAGTTGCAAGCAAAGTTTGGCCTGTATATTCCCCGAATGGTCCGGCCCCCAACAAACGACCTCCAACAGCGCCCGCCTTTTTTACGACCGTAACAAGCGGAAGTGGCGAATGATTAAGAACAATCATGAGAGGGACTTCTTCAATTGTTAAATCTTTTGATGAACCAGTTCCACTTAATCCTGCACTCGCTGGAGTATGTTGAATTTTCATCCAACCATCCATTCCTGGAGCAAAGATAAGTGTGTTTTGATTAATGCGTTTATCTGTTAAAGCTTCACGAAGTTCTGTCAGTGAATATGGCCCATAAATATCTGTGCCTTCGAAATTTTTACGATCGTGTCCGATGCGTAAATAGAATTGCTCTTCCTGCTCTTTCACTTTGTTCCAGTCGAAGTTGAAACGGACTTCTGGTGAATTTTCTTCTTCCACTACTGCTGCTTCTGCTTCAACATTTTCAGAACTGCTGTCAGCACCATTTAATTCAGCAACATCTTTTAATCGCTCCCATCCGGAAAAACCTTTTCTCCAGACATAAGAATCAGCATTGATTTCACCGGCCGTAATCAATCCTTTAAGCATGATCTCGCTTACGGGACCAACGCGTTCTGAACCTACTACATAAAACCAATTCACCATATAAAGATGCTCCTAAAAAAATGCTTTCTTATTATTTTAACGTTTTGAAATTACAAAAAAAGCGCGACTCAATTTTGCCCGGGTCGTACAAAATCACTCAACTACTCAAGAAATACAACAAACCTCCGATAAGACTAAAGTATTGTGCTCCTTTATGAGGGATCGTTATGAAGAAAACATTATTGTCATTGGCAACTTTGCTCATACTCAGTTCGTGTGCCAAAGAAGAATTTGCGGCCAATAAAGGTTTGCAGAGTGGATCAGTAAGCCCGATCACAACAACTTCTAATAAACTTTGTTCGCAACATACACTGATTTCACCTCAAGTTGATATCCTCATGTTGTGGGATAACTCTTCAAGCTTCAACATTGTTACTCCAGCGACTCGCGCTTCAATGGGCAACCTTATTAAGAGTGTTTCAGAAAACTTTGATTATCATATTCTTTCAGTCCCTCTAATTTCATCGAATGCTAATACCCTCTTTGAAGGTCAACTTGTTGTAAAAAATGATACGGGTCTTACGACCGACGCAAAAAACATTGTGCGTACAAAAGAACAAGTGGCTTCAAGTCTTTCTTTCACTTCTTCAGGTTCTTCCGCCGAACCAGGAATTGATCGTGCAATCAATATTATTCAGGCAAACCGCGCGAATGGTATTTTCAGACAGAATGCTTACACAATGATTGTTGTTATTTCTAACGAAGATGATGATAGCTGTGAAAGTGAAACAGGCGTTTACAATTGTGGATCTTACGATTGGAAACCAAAAGTTCAGGCAAAAATTAATAAACTTCTCTGCCTTCGTGGAAACACAACTGTAAGTTGTGGTTCAACTGGAGTTACAAACCCTCTTGATTCAACAATGATGAGATTCGTAAACATCTCTCCTCTTACAGCATGTTCGACTGGTGCAAACAGAATCAATGCTCGTTATAGAGAAGTAGCAAAACAAATTTACGAAGCTCCTTATACTAACGGATGGCCGACATCAAATGATCATTTAAGTCCAGATGTGACAGGTGCTCCTGATAGTTACAACCTTTGTTCGATCGACTTCAATCATATTTTTGATGGCGTAAACGCAGCGATCAAACAAACTCTGATCAAACACAAATATGATTACTGGCCGGTTGCTGGTTCATCTGCAGACGTTGATCCGGACTCTTTAAGAGTTGTTCGTTCAGATGGAAAAATTTTAACAAACAGAACTGGTGAAACTAACCCAACTGACGGTTACCAATATGTTGGAAATCTTACAAACCAAAATACGCGTGTCCTTCCTACTCCAGGTGAACCATTTACTGGAAAATTGATTCGTCTTTTTGGACCAGATGGAAATGACCGTGTTGTTTATCCAGATTGTTTAACAGTAACGTTCAATGCAAACAAATTAAAATACGGATACATTTATTTGAAATACGGACAGCCACTAGTCTCTTCAATCGAAGTACGTGTCAATGGAGTTCTTGTTCCACAAAGCACGACGAATGGTTGGGATTATATGGGGAACCAGTTAGTCACTGGTTTAGATCCAAATCTTAAAGTGTTTGATCTTCCGGCCGGTGCTCCATCAGGATACATGCTGAGACTGAATGGTACAGCTCAATTTGTAAACAGCCCAAGCTCACCAGTGAGTGTAAGCGTGTATTACAATTCTGGCGCTACACCTTAATTAAGAAGAAGCTTTCTCATTGGCCTTCGCCTTCAAGTCATTAACACGATTGAGGGCGTTCATGAATCTCACAACAGGAAACATTCTCTTCAGATAGTCGATATTAATCGCTGCTGATATTGAATTGTTCTCTCCCATTTTGTATTCACCACAAAATTTAGCGGCCTTCGCGCCGGCAAAGTCATCGAGGGTGATGGGAATGTTGTATTCTTTGAAGTGTTGAGTGATTTTTGTCAGTTCGATTTCACACTTGCCGTCTTCTTGCGGAAGCTTTTCACATTCTTCCATGACTTTCATAAGAAACTTTTCACACTTTGCTGAAATATTTAGTTTCTTATCATCGCGAAGTGTTCTTTGCGTATTAAAAAATACCTGGAAGATACGGAATGTTTCTGGTTCACGAGTTGAAATGATTTTAGTTGCATCTGATTCATCAATAGACACTTCAACAATCTTTTCATCAACGAGAAGCTGGACGAACTCTTCGAGTTTCGCCTCGTTCACATTGAAAATTTCAAGAGCGTAAGTTTTGATTTTGTTGAAATTCAGTGACCATTTTCCGTCTTTGTTTTCTGCAAGACTTCTGAATGTTAAAAACAAAATAGAAAGAATTTTTACAACATCAGCAGACTGAAAAAATTTATAGTCTGATGAAAAACCCACTGAGTTTGATTCGAGGGCCTTCACTCTTTCGTTTGTTTTGCGGAGACGATCTGCGAGCGTGTTGATGAGAGTTTTAAACCATGGATTGAGTGCGGCCATAGTTTTTTCAAGAGCAGTAAAAGAGATTTCGATAATCTCGGCTCCAGTGATAGCTGCAGCCGAGACAGAACGTTTTTTTGAATCGGGATCGAAATAGGCCATCTCCCCTAACATTTCACCAGAGCGAAGAACGGCGATTTCTACAAAGCCTTTTCCTTTCGGGCGAAACAAGCGCACTTGGCCTTTTTGAATGATGTACATTGAAGTAGCGACATCATTTTCATTGAAGAGAATTTCACCTGGTCTAAGTGTTTTAATCCCAGATTTCTTCTGTGCTCCAGCTGCCGGTGTCGTCATCCTTGACCCTTGAAATTTGTTACGGTGAAAAAATTAGAGGCGCTCGATAATCATCGCTAGAGCTTCTCCACCACCAATACAAATTGAGGCCATACCATATTTTGCTTTTTTGTTTTCCATTGCATTCATCAATGTCACAACAATTCTGGTACCACTGCAACCGATTGGGTGGCCAAGGCTCACGCCACCACCGTAAACGTTTACTTTATTATGATCTAATTTTAACTCTTTCATAGCGGCTAGTGCAACTACTGCAAAAGCTTCATTGATTTCAAAAAGATCAATTTGATCAAGTTTAAGATTTGCTTTAGCTGCAACTTTTTTCATCGCTTCAACTGGAGCTGTTGAGAACCAAGTTGGGTTTTGAGCGTGGTTAGCATAAGCAACGATTTTAAATTTTGCTTGATTCTTGTACTCTTCTCCACCAAGAACGATCGCCGCAGCTCCGTCATTAATCGTTGAAGCGTTCGCTGCTGTAATTGTTCCTGTTTTTTCGAAAGCTGGTTTTAATGTCGCCATTTTTTCGAAGTTAGCTTTTCCTGGACCTTCATCAGTTGTCACAACTGTATCGCCTTTTGGTCCTTTAATTGTTACGGCCGCGATTTCTGAATTGAAGATTCCATCTTTGATCGCCGCTTGAGCACGTTTGAATGATTCAATCGAGTAAGCATCTTGTTCTTCACGGTTAGAATATTTTGTTGCTGCTTCTTCAGCACAATTTCCCATAGCGCGGTTTGAATAAACATCCCACAGACCATCCCATTGCATAGAATCTTTCATTGCGCCTTCGCCGAATTTAATTCCGTTGCGAGAATTCATCAGAAGGTGTGGAGCTTGAGACATATTTTCCATCCCACCTGCAACAACAAGTTTGTTATCGCCCGCTAGGATCGTTTGAGCAGCAGTGATGATTGTTTTTAAACCAGAGCCGCAAACTTTGTTCATCGTTGTACATGGAACTGATTCCGGAAGACCAGCAAAGATCGCTGCTTGACGGGCAGGAGCTTGGCCTACACCAGAACTCACAACATTCCCCATGAACACTTCATCGACTTTTGATCCGTCGATTTCTGCTTTTTTGAGAGCAGCTTCAATAGCAACAGCTCCTAATTTTGGGGCCGGTACTGAACTAAGGGACCCTAAAAAGCTTCCAGATGGAGTTCTAGCTCCAGATAAAATATAAACGCTCATATTGCTCTCCTATTGGGAAAATTAGTTAAAAAATCGCCTCAGTTTAGCCTATTCGCCCCTTAATGACTAGGTCGGAAAAGCCGATAAATACCAATAATGACGAGACTTAAATTTCTTACATTTTTACTATTTTCCCTCTGGCATAGCTGGGCGGGGGCGGTATCTCCGCTCTGTAAGGAAACTTTTGAACTCGGAAGTCCCTGCGCCGTTCAATCAAGGCCATCCCCGACGGGAAGCCTCAGTAGTCTTGAACAGAAATTATGGATTGCTTCCACTGCAGAAAGCTTGCAAGACATCTACAAATTCAAAAAAGATCAATTCGCCAATATGTTCCGGCTTATCGAGAACGGCAAACTCGATGACAAAAAATTAGAACCTGCGATAAAAAAAGAAATCGATGCAACGATGGTTGATGCTGAATCGCTTTTTATCCTTGCTCAAACAATCAATGCAGTTAAAACGCGTTTACAAATTTGTTATACACGCAGTTTATGTAGTGCTGGCGGACGATCTGATCTTGAGTATCAATTGCTCCAATTACAAATTACTAAATCATCAATGCTCGTGAAACGTCCCTTATTCACTCACCCCTTATTTGAAGAACAACTTCAAAAAACAACTGAAGACAATCCTCTCAAAGCCGATGATTTGAAAAAAATTATTAGTCAGGCCAGTCGTGAAACGGCGGCTACACTACTTGATCGCGTCGATGCGTATTCGCGTTTTCTAGATGGCGATATGAAAGAACTTCCACCGACGATAGCCGATGATTTCGTCAATCGATTTGAAATGGAAGGTGCACCTCCTGGACAAGAAAAATGGCTCTGCTCGCTTGCGAGCACAAGGGAAAAAACAAGAGAGCGCGAGGCCTTCAC
>CAMLKK010000037.1 GCA_946480715.1 uncultured Bacteriovorax sp.
ACATCAAACAATACGATAAATCTATTGATGCCGGTAAAAAAGCAATGGCCCTTTTGGATTTTCACCAAGCAAGAGAGCTGCTTTATGAATCATCGATGAAACGTGCTCATATTGCAAGAGAGACAAAAGATTATGCTAAAGCGGAGGAACTTTATATGTTGGCCGCCGAAGTTAATCCACATTTTGAGCCTTACCTTCTTCTCGTTGAAACTTATTTGAAAATGAATGAGCTTAGTAAGGCGAGAGCTGCCGTTAATTCTGCTCTTAAGTATCCTACTGATACAACTCCTTATGAAACCATCAAAAAAAATGCCCGGATTATTTATATTGGGAACAGACTGAGCCCTAATTTTTAATAGATTCCTTTTTTCCCTGAGCAAAAAACACTCACGTAACAAGCAATGAAAGCAAACGGTAAAAGCTGCCAACCAAAAAATTCGCAGGCCATGAGAACACTTGTGAATGGAGCATTGGAAGCACCAGCAAAGACCGCGCAAAAACCAAGTGAAGTCAAAAATATTAAATCCTGTGGAAAAAAATGCGCAAGGGCACTACCTGCATGACTTCCGATAAAAACCAGTGGAACAAATTCTCCGCCTTTAAAACCTGAGGCGAGAGTTAAATTTGTAGCAACAAATTTCCAAATGACATCTGCATAAGATGCCGACTCACGGAAGGACTGCTGAATGGACTCAAGACCAAGGCCCGCGTACTTAAAATTTCTAATTAATAAATAGAGCCCAAGAATAAGAAGTCCCCCGATAAATGCTTTCAAAAGAGAATGAACATTTATTTTTTTAATCTTACTTTCTAAAAAGTGCATACTCGTCGTAAAGAGGTAAGCGATTACACCAAAAAGAATGCCTGAAAAAAATGCGAGTAAAAACAATTTGAATGTTCCCGTAGAAACATTGGCCGGCAAATAATGAGCATGTGGAACTTTAAATAATCTCGTGATCAGAAAAGCAAACCAGGATGCGATCCCACTTTCTACAACTGTTTCTTTTTCAATTTTTCCGGCATGAATAACTTCACTTCCAAAAAAAGTTCCCGCCCAAGGAGCTCCGAGAGCTGAACCAAACCCAGAAGAAATACCAATGATAAGAATTCTTCTTCGATCCGCGCCTTGCAATTTACAAAGCTGACCAATCTTTTCACTGAGGGAGCCTGCGATTTGAACGGCTGCACCTTCTCTCCCCGCTGATCCACCAACTAAATGAGTAATCACTGATCCCGTAAAAACAAATGGGGCCATACGAAGCGGAATGCGTTCTTTTGGATTGTGAATTTCATCAATGATTAAGCGAGCTCCTCCCGAAGATTTTCCACCATATTTCATATAGAGAAATGTCGTAAGCATTCCACCAAATGGGAGAAAATAAATGAGAAAACTGTTGTTCATTCTCAGTTGTGTGACGACATCTAAAGAGTGAAGAAAGACACTTGAAGCGATACCGGCCGCAAACGCAACGATGAGTATGGCGAGGATCATCCTGAGATGGAATTTTGTTTTTAGATAAGTGACCATGAATACTGACATTTTAAACCTCATTGCCTGCATGTCAACTGTTCACAATTTGGTCACTTTTTTTTTGTTTCTATAACATTTACCAAAATCAACTTATACCTAAAATCTCATGAGAAAATGTTTTTAATAAACATAATGCCTGGAGTTTTGAATGAAAGCTTTGATGCCGTTTTTATTGGTTACGATCTCTTTTTCATTAGTTTCTTGTAAAGACTCATCTTCAGGAACTGCGGCAGCAAATAAATTCACGGAAAATCTCTCCGCTCAGGAAAGTGCAAATTTAGATAAAGAAATCTCAGCAATGTTCAAACACTCCGTTTTCACTATCGAGGTTACAGAAAAAAATGGATGTAAAATTACAATGAAAGATCAGGTTTCAATTCTTCAGGAAAAGGGACAATCAATTACCTACCGTAATCCTATCTCTTCTACAGTTTCTAAAGAATGCGATGTTGATTCGATAAATTCTGAAAGAACCGTGGAAGTTGCTGAAGAAGATACTTGTGTTAAACAATACGAAAAAAATGGAAACATTGTGAGAATGAAATCTTGCAGTGACGATATTGTGACGATCGATCTCAGCACCAAAACAGCAACAGGAAAACTTTCAGGTGATTCAACTGGCACGATGACTGTGAAAGCGATTACTGTAGATAAGGCCCTTCTTACTAAAGAACTTGAAAACGTGACCATCGTTTATCTAGGTTCAGATGGGAATGGTGACCAGATCGAAAAGAGTCGTGAAATTGGTAACGCCTTAGAAATTCTAGATATCACTCTCTAAATAAATCATCTCTGCATGGAGAATGATTGCAAATGCGGCCATTCTCCTCTAAAACTCCTTCATGAAAAACTTAATCTTCACACTACTCGCTATGGCGTTTTTAGGCACTTCTGCCTTCGCTAAATCTGAACCACAAACAAACAAAAAACTCGATGAGTATTTTGAAGTTTTAAGTTACGAGAAAACAGATTTTGAGCCAGTCGGCGCTGTCTGTGAAAGAGTGGCACTACGTGAAGTCGAGTCTCAATATCCTTCTGTTAATTACAATGTTATCAACAGCATTCAATATGATGAACACGACATCACAGTTGGTGAACTTGATTTAGTCATTTTCAATCGTGCAACTGGAAAAGCGGAAGCGGTCGCGGAAGTTAAATGCTGGAGAAGTTTCAAATCAGCTCTAAAAAAAGCTAAAGAGCAGCGTATGCGCTTTCAGCTTCATCTCAATCGCAATATCATCATCACTGACAAAGACGCGAAAAGATATTCCAAAGATCTTTTTAAAAATGTTCAAAGATACTTTTCTATTTCTCAACAAGGCGGAGAAAATCAAGGATTTGATTTTGAGCTAAGTCTCGATTTAGATGAACTCATGCTTCTTCGTAAAAAATTATTAGAGTGTAAAGATCAAGGCCGTTGCCCAAGACGATAATGAAAACACTTTCAGTTGTTTTATTCATTTCTTTTTCCGTCTTCGCTGAAGATTCTTCAGAGAAGATAAAAAATGATCTTTATAAAACATTGCTGGAAACGCATAAGCCACTCACATACAAACAGGCCGGTGAAATTCTCTTCACAAAACTAGATGTGCACGGAACGAATTGTAGTGTCTATACTCCGACCATTTGTCTCCCTGCTACTCAAGTTCCTGATGCCAAAGTCATGAATATCGAGCATACCTGGCCGCAATCAAATGGTGCTAACGGTTTTGCTAAAAGCGATCTTCATCATCTTTTCCCTGTTGATAGTCCTTCTAATTCCATTCGATCAAGTCTTCCCTTTTGTAATATAAAGACCGTTAAATGGGAAAATGGACAGAGCAAACGAGGGTTTAATCAATTTGATGAGCATTGTTTTGAACCGCCTGCCAAACACAAAGGAAATGTTGCCCGCGCGCTTTTCTATTTTTCGATTCGTTATCAACAGCCCATTAATGATCATGAAGAGTCTTATCTTCGTGAGTGGCACAAGGCAGATCCTGTCGATCAAGAAGAGAAAGATCGTCACTATGCGATTAAAAACTTTCAGAACAATTCCAATCCTTTCATTGAAAGGCCAGAACTCGTCGAACAAGTCATAAACTTTTAAGATTTTTAAAACCTAACGTAAGTCATACTTTTTGAATGAATGAATGGATACCATCAACTCATCTCTTCAAAAGGATTCTAGATGACAATTTACACTTTTGATCAAATCACCAAGGCCCAGTCATTTTTGGGTGGGAAAGGTTATTCTCTTGGTCTTATGAAAAATGCAGGATTTCCAGTTCCCGATGGATTGATTCTCACCGAATTGCCGGGAAGTGAAAGTGAATGGAATGACATCTTTGAATGGTGGAATAAAAATGGATCAGCATCCCTTGCAATCAGAAGTTCTGCCGTTGGTGAAGATTCCAATGAGCAAAGTTTTGCCGGTCAGAATTCTTCATTCTTAAATATTTCAACAAAGGATGGAATAAGAACTGCCGTCGCAAAATGTTTTGAATCCATCCACAAAAAATCAAGCACACTTTATCGTGAGCACTTTCTCAAAACAGCAGATCATGCTTCCATGAATGTCGTCGTCCAGTTGATGGTTAAACCTCTCTACTCCGGGGTTTTCTTCAGCGTTGATCCTCGAACCGGTGAGGATGGCTGGATTGCTGAAGCGATCGAAGGATTTGGAGAAGATCTCGTTTCTGGAAAAAAAACTCCTCATCATTTTGAAGAAAATAAAGTGGCGAGCACGTCTCTATTTAACATTAACGAGCTCGTGAAAACAGGTTTGGCCATTAGAGATTTTTTTGAAACAGAAATCGATATTGAATGGGCCGTCGATCAAGAAAAAAAATTAAAAATCCTACAGGCAAGGCCCATAACTGCGCTCTCAGGTAAGAGTGAAGAAAAGAGGATGATCGATGAAGAACTTAATCGATTATTAAAGGAGCATAGGACAGATACAATCTGGGACGGTGGAACTTTTGCTGAATGGAGTTCTCCTCCTGGCCAGTTAACTTTCAGTATTTGGAGTGAAGCTTTTGCAAAAAATCATGCTTTTTCTAAAGCTCTTAAGAAACTTGGATATTTGGGAATAGATCACGAAATTAAAAATACAACCCATTCGCTGCTCGAGAAAATTTTTGATCGTGGCTACATTAATATTTCTCTACTCTCAGCTATGTATTTTGGTCCCATCCCCTATAAAATTGTTTTTAAAAACGGGCCGCAATTAAAGTTTGATTTTAGTAAGATCGATTTAGAAACGGTCCTTAAAACACCGATGACAATTGGCCGGATGATTTCTGTTGGATTCAAACTGTCTTCCCATCGAAAAGAATGGCTGAATGAATCGCGCAAAGAATTGATTAAATCTCAAAATGATTTTCAAATACTATCCAACTTAGACCAAAAAGATGAAGACGAATTATTCAACTTGTTTGAAAAAGAAGTTCAAAATTTTTATGACAATCACTTGCATTGGTCTTTAGTGCTCATTACTCTCATAGAAACAACCAATCAGAATCTAAAAGCATTTCTCAAAGGAGTGTTCACGGATGATGTGATTAAATCCAAACTCAACCTTTGGATGGGGGCCGGAATTCACTCTGTCACGATGGATATGAATCAAGAATATGCTAAGGCCTGCTTAAATCCTGACTTACGAGAAGCTTTCATTCGCACTTACGGCCACCGGGGCCCTGGAGAACTGGAACTTTCAAATCCCCGCTGGTCAGAATTGAAAGATAAGGCCTTTGTCGGTCTTGCAAGCAATGAAAGAAGAGACCATAAAACAAGTCTCATTTCTGCGGAAGAAGAAATCGCCCAACTAAAGACTTATAAAAAACAAGTCATCGAGAAAGAGTGGATTCTATTACGCGATTTATTGGAAATGCGTGAGCAGTGGAAGATGCAGATCCTGAAACCTTATTACAACATAAGAATGCTTGCACTTGAAATTGCCAAACGTTTCGACTTGGGTGAAAACATTTTCTGGTTTTCATATCAAGAGATTCTTAAACGTGAATTCAACATTCCACTTGCTCAGAAAAGAAAAGCGCATAGTGAGTTGAGTAAAAATATTTCACTTCCAACAATCGTTGAACTTTCAAAACTTCAACAAATTCTTAGAAATAAAGATGCGGACAATGCTGACGCTTTAAAAGGCGAAGCTCTTTCACCGGGACTTGTGTTCGGTGAGGTGCGAGTTGTACTAAGTCCTGAGGATGTTGATATCAATTCATGGCCGGAAAATACAATCATCGTTGCCGAGTCAACTGATCCTGGATGGACTGGCCTATTTTTAAAATCCAAAGCAGTTGTCGTCGAAAAAGGTGGAGTACTTTCCCATTGTGCAATTGTTGCAAGAGAAATGAATTTACCGGCCGTAAGCGGAATTAAAAATTGTCACCATCGTTTTCATGATGGGGACAAAATTTGGGTGGATGGAAATAATGGATCTATTACTTTGGCTTAAACACAATCACGATGCTGCAGTTTCTGGAATGGTGGGAGGAATTATCCCAACGGTTCTCATTCCACTCACCGCTCTCACCGTAGCACTTACCTCACTAGCTGGAATCATTGCTGGCTGGTTTGGAATTAAACTTCACACAGAAGGACCTAAGCAGCTATTAGAGGTTCTGCTTAAAACTAAAGTTATAGTCTCTGCTGTGCTTTTAAACCTTCTCATTATCGCTGGTATCAAAGGTTACCGTTACTATCAAAATGCTCCTCGTTTTATCTCTACCATCGAAAAACAATCGGGAATAAATGCCAAAGCATCTCCTCTTATTTATGAAGACTCTGGAGCTCGTCCCTATGCCTATGTAGGAGAATTAGGTGTATCTCATCTGGGAAATGTTAAGCACATAAAAGAAACAAGTGTTGCTGCAGGAGCTTTTCGTTCTGGGCTCATTTCCGGAGAATCACTTTTCTACGGCACCGACAATGGTTTTATTTACGAGTTTAATAAAAACAATCTGGAGCTTTTAAGAAAGTTTTATATTGGAACTATGGTCACAACAAGACCGATCATTTTTCAAGACAGAATTTACGCTGGTGAAGGCAGTCACGATACACATCATGCCCGCGTTTACTCATTTGATTTGAAAACTGGAAAATTTATTAATGCATTCTCTACGAAAGGTCACACAGAAGGTCAGCCAGTCATCGCGAGTGATGGAAACAAAACTATACTTTTCATCGTCGCTGGGAAAGATGGTCTTTATGCAGTTGATCCTATAACAATGAAAGAGATCTGGCATAACAATGATGGACACCTTGATGCTTCTGTTTCTTACGAAGCGGGCGTGGTTTATACAGGAACTGGGATTGAAAAAGAAAACGGTTATGGATCAAAATATGCAACGGCTTATGATTTTACTACAGGAAAGAAAATCTGGCAGACCGAACTCCCGTTATCAAACTGGATGCATCCAGCAGTCACAGCTCATCATGTTTGTTATTCACTTGGCGAGATTTACAGTCCTTCAAAAATGGGATTTGTTCATTGCTTAGATAAAAGAACAGGTAGCCCGCAATTCACTATTCCTTTTTCATCTCCCCTGACTTCAAAACCTTTTCTTGTCCAAGATACTGGTACAAAGAATGAATATTTATTTGTTTCGGAAATGGGTGGAAAAGTTTGTGGCTTAAATCTTACGACAAAAGAAAAAGTGTGGTGCCATGAAACCTCACCTCAAAAGAAGACCTCATCATTTTCAAGTTTCAATTATGATCAGAAACGTGGTGTGGTTTGGTACTTAAGTCATGATCAAGGTCTTTTTGCTTTTAATCCAATGGATGGAAAAATTGTTCATCATGAGAAAAATTTAGATGGTACATTTTATGGTTCAGTGACAATTGATAAGGATTTTTTATATTTTATGAATATAGAAGGAAAAGTGAAACAATTTGAACTTTTGTAGATAAAGACCAGGAGATTGGCGTAAATCTCCTGGCCTTTTTTAGTTAATCAACTTCAAGCGGCTTATTATTATAGAAAGAGTTAACTGATCTTCCATCCATAACACGCACATGAAGAAGAACTCTGTCAGCTTCAAGTTTTTCCGGAACTTCCACTTCGTAAACAAACGGAACCATTTTCTTAGGGCAATGAGCGCGGATTTGTTTCATCTTCGGAAGGATTGAGTAAGTATCGATTTCATTATCTTTGATAATAATTTCTTTTAATTCGAAACAATCACTAGGATTATATCCTTTAAGAAGTACTTTTCGCGATCCTTCTTCTTTCACAACTTCTTCAACGTTGGCATAAATTTCTTCATCCATTGAGTTGCTTCTTGCTTCAGCAATTTGGAGAATAGATTTTTTCTCCCATTGGCTTTTCTCATTTACGACAACTTGGTACTTACCTTTATCCAATACTCCAAGATTAATAAAATCAAAGTATGGAATGATGACGTTTGGACAATATGAGAAACCTTCAATTCTTCTCATGGCCTTAACACTGACGTTAATTTTGCCATTTTTGATTTCCACACTTGAGCTAGGGGCCTTGTAACAAAGATTAGGCAGATATCCAGTAATGACGATTTCAGAATTGTCATTGCTGTCGAAACCAGCTGGGCTGTAAACATGATCGACAGGAACAACGCTTTCAATAGCGGCACCTAATGCGATTGCTGGTAAAAGGTTCATAACAGTTAAGAGCGGTGCATTTATTAGCTTCATAAATCCTCCTTAATGGACTTGAAATCTTTTGCTCAAGTAGAGTTATAGACCCCCACATTCAATAAAAACCTGTTATAGAACAGGTTCTTAAAAGATAGGTCTCAGCTTAATAGTCTGATCAAAATCATTTTTTTTCTGTTTTAAAAGAACTACAAAACGATAAATCGGAGGATTGCATGAAAGCACTTATGCTGGTTTTATCTCTTGTTTTTTACACACATTCTGCTCAAGCAGCAGAAAAGAAAATCTCAAAATACAAACGTGAGCCAGAGGTTTGTTTTCCTCAGTCTAATGAGAAATATCCTGCTGGTTTAAAAAGTATAAGCGGTATCTCTCAATACGACTTCAACGAGATCAGCGACAATGTTCAAAAACAAATGTCGTCTGAAGTGAAAAAAATTTTAGGCAAAGAACTTATTTTAGAAAAATTTTGGGAAGATTCAACGGTCGATGCTTATGCCACTAGAGATGACGCTAATAATGCAGTTATTGTTGTGCATGGTGGGCTGGCCAGACATCCCCAAATGACAAAAGATGCCTTTCTCCTCATTCTCTGTCACGAAGTAGGTCATCATCTTGGTGGAGCTCCTAAAATTCCGCGAGGCAATTCAGGACTTAGAAGTTGGTCTTCGGCCGAAGGTCAAGCTGATTACTTTGCTACGACAAAATGCCTTCCTCATTTTTTAAAGACAGATAATGAGTACAAAGATCTAGAATCAGAAATAGATCCAACTCTATTTAAGACCGCACTCTCAAAATGTCGCGATAATAACTGTGCTCGCATTGCACTTGTTGGCCTGCAGGCAAGTTCCGTTTTTGCTTCTATGGTGGCGGGTACTCCGGAGCCCAAACTAAATCTTAACGACAATACAAAAGTTTCAAAAACACTTTTTAATCATCCATCACCTCAATGCAGACTTGATACATTTTTGGCCGGAGCGAACTGTGACTCCGCTCAAGAAGTGCCGTTTGATTCAACTGATCCTAAAATTGGTGCATGTATGAAAGAATCGGGGGAACGCCCGGCCTGTTGGTTTTCTAAGCAAAACTTTTAACATCGACAAATAACTTTGAAATTTCAGTTTTTTCATTCACAATTATCAGGATGAAATATCATAAACTTCCAATCATAAAATCATCCGGGGAACTGGAATCTTTTTCAGCAAAAAAATTACAACGCTCGATTGAACGTGCTGGTTTGAAACCAAAATACTGTAAAGAAATCGCGGATGCAGTATCTTTGGGAGTCAAAGCGGGTACGAGTACACGCGATATTTATAATCGAACAATCAAGCTTGTTAAAAAGAAGTCCAACATAGCAGCGACTCACTACGCGCTTAAGAGATCACTTGCCGAATTAGGACCAACTGGCTACGAATTTGAATATTTTGTTTCCAAGTACTTTAATGAATTCGGCTATAAGACTTTTGTTGGCGTTGTTCTCCAAGGACAATTTGTTCGACATGAAGTTGATGTGATCGCTAGCAAACCTGATCATCAAATCTACGTTGAGTGCAAATTTCATAATAATATTGGTGCTTACAACGATGTTAAAACTCCGCTTTATATTAAATCTCGTTGGGATGATCTCAAAAATGGTCCTGACGGAAAATACTTAGATGGATATTACATAGCTAGTAACACGTCGTTCTCTAAAGATGCCATTGCTTTTGCTCAAGGGGTCGGTCTCAAACTTCTAGGAGTGAACGCACCTGAAGGTGAATCGTTTCTAGAAAAAATTAAAAAATTAAAACTTTACCCTATTACTTCTCTCAGAAGACTTAAAAAAATTCATCAAAAAGAGCTTCTCTTAAAAAAGATTATTCTCTGTAAAGATTTGCTTAATGAGAAAAAGACATTGTTAAAAATGGGTCTTACTGAAAGCGAGATCAACAATATTTTCAAAGACATTAATAAATTACTAATTCGTTAGGATGGGCCAATATGCAAATTTCATTTTTGGGTGCTACAGATGAAGTAACAGGCTCTATGACGTTGATAGAGACCGCTGAAGGGAAAATGCTCATTGACTCTGGGCTTTATCAAGGTGAACAACCTACAGTCAGTAAAAACTTTCGCTCTCTTCCTTTTGATCCGAAAAGTATTTCTGCACTTATTCTCACTCATGCTCATCTCGATCATTCAGGACATATCCCACGTCTCATAAAGTTAGGATTCAGAGGTAAAATTTTTTGTACAAGACCTACGGCTAAACTCGCTCGCATTATCATGGCCGATAGTGCTCGACTGATGGAAAAATCTGAGAATCCTTCCTTGAATCATTTTTATGCTACAGAAGATGTTGTCGTCGTAACCTCTCTCCTCAAAATGAAGAAGTTTTACGAAGAGTTTGAAGTTCTGGGAATGAAAGTTCATTTATTTCCAGCTGGTCATATTCTTGGAGCTGCTAGTGTTCATTTAAGCCACAACAATAAGACCATCATTTTTTCAGGTGATTTGGGAAGAAGAAACGATCCGCTTATCCAAATTGGTGACAAGTGCCCTCCAGGAGATGTTGTCGTAATGGAATCAACATATGGTGCGAAAGTTAGACGCGGAAATCTTAACGAAGATCTTCAAAATTTTATCAAAAAAATAAAAAATGAATCTCGAGTTGGCCTCATCGCTAGTTTTGCAGTCGCCAGAGCACAGCTATTAATCGTTCTTCTCCACCAATACTTCAAGGAACATCCTGAAGATAAAGTACGTTTTGTCATTGATGGACCTATGATGACTGAAGCCAACAATGTCTATAAAGAATTTGCTCATGATACAAATCTCGAACTGGATTTAAAAGAAGCACTGGAGAATGTTGAAAATATTGATCACGTAAATGAATGGGAATCCATCAGCAAAAAGTCCGGTCCCCTCATCGTTATTGCTTCAAGTGGAATGGTAACGGGGGGTAAAATTTGGAGATATCTTGAGAACTGGCAGAACGACTCAAACGCTTTACTTTTTCTTCCTGGCTATCAAGGAGAAGGCACACCAGGTAAAGCACTTAGCGAAGGAGTCAGATCAATCCAAGATGCTCAAGGCAAAAGCATAACCTGGAGTGGTGAAATAATGACAAGCGAAGCTTTTTCCTCACATGCTGATCAAAGTGAACTGCTTGTCTGGTTAGAAAACGTAAATAAAGATTCCCAAATATTACTCAATCATGGTGAAGCAACTGCTAAGGTCGCTCTCAAGAAGAAACTGAATGAGATCGGTTTTTTAAATGTAACAATTTGTGGTGCTACACCATTTCATGTTGAATAGAAACCGTTGATCTTCTCTGCGTATCGTAGCTCCCATCATTGTGCCATATGCTCAATGGTGAGGTTCAACTATGACGAAAAAAGGCAATCTCCTTATTATTGAAGATGAAATTTCACTCGCTACCAACTTGAGTAGTATGCTCGAAACACGAGTTGATCATATTTATGTAGCAAATGATGGGATCAACGGATTAACCATTCTCAACCGAGAACCTATTCATTGTGTGATCTGTGATGTTTACATGCCAGAGATGACTGGCATTGAAGTTATTAGAAGAGCTCGGGAAAATGGCCATGAAATGCCTTTTATTTTTTTTACGGCCTTCGCATTGGATGAGATCAGAGATGAAATCTCAAGATTTTCCAATTCATTCTTTTTAGTTAAGCCCGATATTGAAGGACTGATTTTGATGACAGACAAAATGTTAAAAAGAGGTTTTGAAGATTTGAAGGATAATTACTCATGATGTTTTCACAATTCATTCAAGAGTACGGAAATGCTTATGATCATCCCATCACATTAGTAAATGTTAAACTAAGTGAACAGCCGCTATTGTATGTCAATAATGCATTCTTGGGGATGACCAACTATAACACTCCCGAGGTGATTGGTAAAAACTGTCGGTTTCTTCAAGGTGAAAAAACTGATAAAGATTCAGTTGCTCGCATACGAAAAACGATCGATGAGTTCCAACCACTCTCTCAAGATTTGATAAATTACAAGAAAACAGGTGAGCTCTTTTATAATCGAATAGTCCTTTTGCCTTTCAAAGAGGAAGATAATTGCTATTTCATTGGTCTTCAGCATGAGATTACCGAAGCTATGTTTAAACCGGAAAATAAAATCAGCAAGTACGTTCTTTTTGATCGTCTCATGAATCCCCTTACTGTGCTCTCTTCTGCCATTAGAATAGAGCTCAAGAAGCAAGATCATGTGAACATTTCACGAATCAAAACTGATTACATGCAGACATTCAAGTCCATTCGTGATTTCATTCTCAGTGTCTAAATTCTAGACAGCTGTCTGTCCCGCGGCCGGGCAATCCTTTAAAATGATGTTCAAAATACGGGTATGTTCATTGCAAATAAGCTCATTATGAAAAATCTCATTCTTATATCACTTGTTTCATTTTCAGCTAGCTTTGCTGCTGAATCAGGTCCCTATGCTACAAATGCGATCGCGGTTGTTAACACTGCTGTCATAAAAATAGAGACACCAGCATACAAACCAACTCCATTTGAAATTGCATCCAGCATGTTTACAAGTGCTAATGAGAATTCTTATCACTTCAATAACTCAGAAGAGATTGAAAAATTTGTTGATTATGTAAAAACTAATAAACTTGAAGGTCAATTTAAAGAAAGAATGTCTCGCGATATTCCTTCAATGAGAAACCGTGTAAAATATGATATCGAATGGAACACCTTTAAATATTTTACAAATACAAACGGTGTGGGACTACTAGACCTGAATGAATTTCTCTCAATAAAAAACAAACTCATTGAATTACAAAAATTACGATTTCAAAAAAATAAGAATGCGAACTGGGCCAAAGAAGATCTTTTAGTAATCGAACGATTTGAAAAAAAATATAAAGAAGTTCGTGAAGCCACAATTTCGCGTAACAGAGAAAATTGTCAAGATTCTGTTGATTGGGACAAGCTCTTTTCTCCGCGAAAAGGACAAACAGATACGGGATGGTGTTATGCTTTTGGATATGCCGATTATCTAGAAGCTAGTTATGGGCAATCTGTTTCAGCGGCTGATCTCGTTCTTCAGTATCGCCTGTATCGTATGAAAGAAGAACGTGATTCTTATAATAGGACTGCTCCTCTCTACAATAGACCGCTTCTTTCCGAAGATCATTTCATCCCAGTCGATTATATTTATAAAGGTGGCGAGTATTATCGAATTGCACGCAAGAAATCGGAGCTTTCACTTTGCTCTGAAAATGATTTACGTTCTGAAGCTAGAGATAAAAAAGGGCAACCAGTTGCGATGGGACTGATTATCGACTGGATTAATGAACTGGGATTAAAGTTCTATAAGGGAAAAATCGCGAAAGATGAAGTCGTTCAAAAACTAAATGCGTTCGATTACAAACAAATTTTTCCCAATGCGAATATTGAAAGTACACTTCAAAAGATGGGTGAAAATAAAGATCTCTATATTTTATTGGCAGAAGAAACGTGTCAAAGCAAACGTTTTACAATTGTGAATGATAAAAGTGATTATGTTCCCCAGGGGTATGGCTTTGAACACAGTCTAGATAGATCGCTTGATAAGGTGACTGAAATTCTGGCAACTGGACCAGCACTAGTGAGCCTTAACGACAATTTTCTATGGAAAGAAAATATCTGGGGAAAAGGTAAACTCTCCAACCACATTCTCCTCATTACTGGCAAACGCTGGAATGAGGAAACAAAACATTGTGAATTGAAAATCAGAAATTCTCAGACTACATATGCCGACAAAGAAGAAAAGGTTTGGTATCAAGACACCGAAATCATGCGAAATGTGAATGAGATTTATATTAAATCCCTTCTGGCAAAACCATAGTTTCAGCCAAATAGTTTTCGCCATCCGATTTTAAGAAAATAATAATGTTCATCTTCTTCAACGAGAGTATGAAACTTTTTGAAAATGACGGCCGCTTTGGATTTTTCTTCATCGAGATCTAATGGCAGAATGTCTCTTCCGTGTGATCCACTCAATCCCTTCCTTGTTGGTGGAACTATCCCGGCATATTTTTTTCCTCCCGCGTGATTGGCGTAGCGACGTGAACGGGTATGGCCCATTTCAAGAAATTTTCTGGCCATATCCATCCCCACAAAGTCTTCTTTCTTTTTATAATCAAGAAAGATGGAAAAGATCGCCTCGGCTGATTTTTTTGCTATATCCGCTGTTTTGAAGCGCCAGTGAGGAAGCAATTCTGACTTGTAGGGTTCAACCAATAGAACTCCTTGCTCTTTCTTTCCTACTTTATAAAGCTCCGGCCGTTTTCTTAAATCTAAATTTTTATAGTCTAAGGTGTAGTCAAAAAAACGAGATCGATAGATGAGCTCCTCTTCTTTTAAACGTAACCTTATAGGACCCTTTACATGAGGACCTTCGACTACTTTTCCTTTTTGAGTAATTTCTATTTTATTTTTCCGAACTAAATCCCAAGCAGCAGCGCGAACACTTTCCATTTTATCCTTAATTTTTTTTTGATCATCAGGAAGGACTTCGCTAGGGCAAATGGTTGCACCGGGCTTACGGTTATAAAGAAGTCTTAAAATTTTATGAGAGTAGAATTCATTTGAGGCCATGCCTTACTATAAACTTAAAGCGAGAGTAATGAAAATGAATTGCTCATTCCAACGAACGTCGATTGTAGTGCGTCTTCAAAACTAAAATTTTCACGTATTTCAGGCATCGCTGCAAATTGGCCTTGAAAAGGATTTTTAAAAACTAAGGGAGGAAAATTGAATTTGATTAACCATGCATCACTCAAAGTTTGTGCTGTTCGTCCGTTGCCATCCAGAAATGGATGTAAGGATACTAACCAATAACGGAGCATCGTACTTGCAATAAGCGGATGATGGTCTTCAAGATTTGGAAGAATATGGTTTTTGAATGTGTTCAACAAAAAAGTTTTTTGTTCATTATCGATGAATGCTACCCCACCAGCATAAATATCTGACTCTCGCTCACACCGATTATTTGGATGACCAGTGATGATGGAATTAAGTTCGACAATAAAGCTCCAATCCCAATTCATGGAGAGATTTGTCATAATCATCTGTTGAGCAAGATTCCAATTAGCGAGATCAAATGCCGTTTTTCTTTGTAATGAATTAGAGCTCATCATTCGCGCATGTGAAACAAGAGCGAACTTGCTTCCATGATCAATTTGATCATTTTCAAGAAATTGAAGTTTCAGCTCATCGAAATAGGCCAAAACTTCAACTGTCTTCGAATTGGGGAGAAATTCACTTGATAGCTGCATTTATTTTGTTAAAAGAAAATCAGCATCAAAATGAACATGAATTCGATCTTTTTTAAATTCATTTTCCGTATAATGAATGATTGGTAAATTCACTGTGTAATGAATTTCTTTTTTAGGATTTTGTTCATCAAAACTTATATGCACGAAACCTGGTGATTCAAATCCGCAGTTTAATGTAGAAGAACAACTCCAAAGAACGTATGATTTATGATCTGCTGAAGCTCCACGCAGCTCCATATACCAGCCCCCATCATCACTCTCTTGCAATTCAAATTCTTTGAATTCAGAACCATCTTTATTAAAAAGTTGAAATTGAATCAAATGGGTAACTTTTCCAAAATTCAAATCTTCTAGCTTGAATCCTTCCTTCGTTAAAGTAATGACCGCATATACTTCGGAACTTTTTGACGTGAAAGGGTTATTCACATGAAAAAGTGGAGTTTGAAAAGACTTCGTATTTGTTGTTGAGGCCTGATTAAGTATTGTTTCGGCCTGTGCAAATGATTGCGGAGTAATTGTTGTGGCGAGCATAAGAGTTGAGAGCATAACTTCTTTTTTCACAAAGGCCTCCTTGAATGTTGATGAGGTCTATTTACCTAATTTTCAGGCACCTTTAAAATACTATTCACTTATGGTATTTATAACGTTATGGAATAATAAATTATCATTAATGCCTGGGTGCTATAAATGAATATTCGCGAGCTTGAGACCTTTTTGACTTTATATGAGACATGTTCGTTTACAAAAACGGCCCAGAAGTTAGGTATGGCCCAACCAGCAGTCAGCAAACATATCTTTAAATTAGAGGAGGATTTAGGACACAAACTCTTCTTAAGAACTAAAAAATCAGTGAAACCTACAGAAGAAGCTGTTCAACTCATGCTTAAATTTCGTCCTTTGATCAGCGAAATGAATCAAAGCTGGAATGATCTTAAAAATCAGAATAAAAATCTGCAGGGGCTCATTCGGATAGGAAGTATTGTTGAACCTGGGGAACAATATCTTTTTGAGTTGATTACTGCTTTCAAGCAAAAGAATCCTGATATTCGATTTCAGCTTGAATTAAAACAATCTTCCCAAATTATCACTGATGTAAAAAGTGGATTGCTTGATTTTGGATTGATTTTTGATTTACCGAATCCGCAAGGACTCAGAGTTTTCCCCGTTCTGGAAGATTCATCAGTCCTTGTTGGAAATAAAAAAATGTCTTTTGATGATACGAAAATTAATGATTTTGAATATATCACTTACCACAGAGACGATTCCCTGTTGCGATTTTTTATGGAGAAGGCCTTTGGCAAAAGAAAAGTTAAAAATCTCAACATCAATCTTTCAGTTAATAGCCATCGCTTGTTGAAAAAGTATCTTCAGAATGAAAAGGCCATCGCTATTTTACCTCTCTCTAGCATCAAAGAAGAGCTGAAAGAAAAAAAATTAGTCCTTCTAAGCGATAAAAAAATTGATTATCAACTCTCTCTCATTACGGCCGATCAAAGATTCGTCGAAGAACACAAGGAAGTTTTTAAAAACTTCTTCATGGCTGAATTAAAAAAATTAAAAATTAATTAACTTATTCTCAAAGCCAGTTTTAACAATAATTTTTTTAATTTTAAAACTTTTTAGTTCGACAACATCCTCGTTATTAATAGCGTATTCCGTAAGATCAGTTTCTGGCTTCTCTTGTTTTTCGACTAACGTTTCAGCGAATTTATTGTAGATAATAAGTTGGGGCTCATTACCATGGGCCACATTAGCAAAAAGAAGATGAGCGATTAATGAAAGAATGATTGCTTTTACCATGTTCATCCTGAACTCCGGTGTTGATCTGGCCGCTTCATGCTGCCTTCACTAAGAAGCTAATGCATATGAGAGACCAATTTTTCAGGGACTATTTGATACTTATTGAAGGTAAAAATCAGGTGAATAGGGCCATATAGAAGACAAAAATCCAGATGAAAATATTCATCGGTAGGATAATCATGAGAACGACTTTTTTATCTTCTTTAATTTTTTGTAACATAGACATCCTCGCCATCTGTTCACCCTATCGAATAAAATTCAAAGACGCATAAACCTCTCGGGACACTAACCACTGATCAAAATCACCTTCTGTCCCGAGAATGAAAGTAAAAAATACACTCATTCATCACCAATCCAATCGAAAATGTTAGGTTAAAAAATATATTCTCTTAAGGAAAAACGCCTATGAAACTGACTTTAGCACTATCGTTATTCATCCTCTCAAGCGTAAATGTTTATAGCTCCACTGATCTTTGCAAGATTACAGACATTAGAGATGTTGTCGTTTTCACGACTTCTTCGATTGAAGGCCTACATTCTGATTTCCAGGGAACTGTTGTGTCCGGCGGCGATGTCTATCTCCATAATTTTTATTTAAACAAGACAAAGTGTTACTCCCTCGTTTCAAACGGTATCGCGACGATGGCCTACGGAAGTGTTGAATACGGAATTGAAGGTCAAAATGGAGTGACAGTTCTTAAAGCAGGTGTAAACGGACCAGTAAGATCCAATGGAGCGGTGACTTTAAAAAATTCAGGAGCAGATCTTGTGGTTGCTCCTAAACGTCCCATGACAATTAGTGCTGGTATCGGAACTTTCGAAAAAAGAAAAATAGAAGAGACGGCCAACGTTGAACAACTGAACAATCAAATGCATCGAATGTCAGCAGAGTTTTTCTCACTTGCTCGAACGACTGAACCAAAAATCATCAACAATGAAATTATCATTGAAGCGAATACCTATACTAATGTTGTGGAAATGGATGTGGAAAAAAGTCCAATTCGTAGAAATGAAACAATCGTCATCCGCGCGAACATTGGTCAAAAAGTTATTATCAATGTTAAAGGAAAGAAAGTTGAATTTCGTGGTATCAATGTCGTGCTTCAAGGTTCAGTTACTCCTTCGGACATTGTATGGAACTTTGTTGATGCTGAAACAATGTACATCATCAACACAGCAGACGCTGTATTCGGCATTCCAGGAACTGTGTTAGCTCCGTACGCGAACGTAGAATTTTATGAAGGTCTTATCACCGGTGCGCTCTATGCACGTTCGATTATCTACACTGATCCCACAGATACAATTAAAACGGGTCAGATCAATGATGGAAGAATGATCAAGTAACGAGCGAAGGAAACTTAGTCAGCTTTTGACGTTCTTCAGATGTTAATTGAGATTTATCAATAGTGATAATGATCCCATCAATGCGAAGTTTATCTTCAAGATAGAACCTACAGACATCAACTTTGTCGTCGTTAACAAATGAACCATTTGTTGAATTGAGATCTTTATAGAAAATACTCGTGGCCGAGCGATAAAACTGGCCGTGAAAGGCACTAACCTTTTCAGCATCGGCGACTATATCGTTCTTAGAACTTCTTCCAATTGTCAGTGTATCTTGCAGAAGAACTGACTTCTTTTTTTTACCGTCTGTAATGTTAAAGACAATGGCCATAACTAAAATTTTAGCATGCTCATGTTTAACTCCAATCCCGGTAACTAGAAAATGTCCCGCATACCAAGAGGGACGAAACCGATGTCCCGATTCTTATGAGGTTTAATCGTGTTCCGATTAGAAAGACATGAAGATGATTATTCTAATCAGTCTTATATTTTTGGGTGCGAGCTGCAAAGAAAAGACAACCGCAGAGGCCCATACTAGTTCGTCATTTGCACGAACATGTATATCAGCGAACGCTGCCCTGGCGATGCAAACATGGGGCGGGAATAGCTGGGGAAGTTGTAATCCAGTGACCTGTCACTCAGGCTATATTTTGAAAAGCAATATGTGTGTCCGTTAGAACAACAAGAGCATTAGTTCGAAACGATGCTGTCGTCTTTTAATCTGAAAAGAAATTTAGGCCCGGCAACCAACTTGTCTGATACATAGAAGAGATCATTTTTAGTCGTATAAATGCTGACACCAATCTTGAAACTATAAACTTTTCTTTCCTCTAATTTTTTGAATCTGCAGTAAAGGATAACATTTCCTGAAAGATACTTATCACCTCTAGGAACTTCCTGGGCCACATCATGATCCCAATGCAGATTAAAAAACTGAATGGCCGAAGACACTAATGGTTCAGTTTGAGATGTGCAATTTTGTGGAAGGTCTGCAAAATGCTCATTTAGTGAAACGGTTTCATCACCAAAAAATAAACTCAGTGAACCATCTTCGAAAAATGATCTTCTCTCAGTACCGATAGCTGAAAAAGTAGAACGATTTAAAAAAGGAAGATAAACAACATCATTCACACTACCTTCATTCGCTGAGCGCACTTCTGCTCCCAGTACTTCCAGCATGTCGTGATCATAGTGACCCAAATGATGACCTAACTCATGCACCAGACTTTGAATCGCTTGTCCGTAAGTCATTTGTGATTGGTTGTTTTGATAAAGTAGATCAAGATTATAGTAGATAGGATCGCCGACTTTATTACCAGTCACTGCGAGACGAACAACTCCACCAATTAAGAAAAATCCCGGACGCTTTTTTTCAGACTCAAAGCGAATGATATTTGCCTTTTTTTCCTGCGGAAGATTTTCTTTAATTTTAGTTAAAACATTTCGCCCGTCTTGATTTTTTCCACATGCGGTTTTAGCAAGACAGATGTCAATTGAGCCGCTTAGATTTTCCAGAGCGAAGGCCAAGTATTGCTCAGCAAGTCCCCCACCATTTCTCACTTCATCTCCGCCCTTAGCGAAAACACTGAATGACATTAACAAACACACATTTAAAATAAAAATTTTCATGCTTCTTCTTTTACTGTTGAGATTTTCGTTAATGGGAAAAATTGAATATTGAGACGATACACTTCTTGAGCATTGTCTGTCTCAAGAAGCTTGCCGAGTTTACGATGGAAATCGAGAATACATTTTTTCGCGTCTTTCAATTTATTCAGATCGATTGCATACGTAACGGCGGTAAAATCGCGATATTCTACATCTACATCATTCAAGGCTCCGAGGGCCTTGTCAATGCTTTGTCTATGATGCTCAACGATTGAAGAAGAAGGGATATCTGCCGACGTTGTCAGAAGTTTGGATTTTCTTACAAGTGTGCCATTATGATTTTCAATAAGTTTTCTATCGAGAAGTTCATTTAACGAAATGGTCGCCATCTCCAGCGGAATTCCCAGTCTTTCACTGATCCAATCAGCGCTACAACGAGCGTCCTTGATTTTGGCCAGACTAAGAATGGCGAGGTAGTGCCAATCTTCAATTAATTTTAATTCGTCACCTTCAATCACATCTCGCATGACCGAGACTGAGAGAAGATCAGATTTTAATGCGCCTACTTGAGTTTCATTAAGACCTAAACGTTCACCAAGAATATTGATATTTTGTTGAGAGAGTTTGCGATGTCCGTTGATGACATCACCTAATGAAGTTTTACTGATTCCAACGTCTCTTGCGAATGCTCTTAAAGAGTAAGCAGGATTTTTTTTTCTTCGTTTTTCAAACTCAGAAATGAGGAGTTGTTGTGCAGTAAGTATCATCCCTTCTCTACTGATTATTAATTTTACCTTAAAAGAATAACCTGAAAGTTTGTATCATCATAGAAGTCCCAATAGAATCATGTCCCGTCAAGTACTCGGGACACGACGGGATAGATTCGTACTTTCTAAAATAAGTCACAATTTATGAGGTAAACTCACAACACGCTCCATGCGTCTAAATACTTACTGAAGATCAATCAATTCTTTTTTCAGTGAAGCATGAAGCATAACAAATGATGGATCAGACATGAGATGATCTTTATATCTTTTATCATCAAGAAGACCGTTCACCTGTTCTTTAAATCTTTTGAGATCATTTGCAGATATTTCTTCAGCATCATCCAAAAAAGCATCCATTTCTGCGATTAATGCTGAAAATGGCAGCAGCCACTTAAAGTTTTTATCTTGAGTCAGCATCATTAAAAATTCGAACGGAGAAATTTTCTTCTGAAAAAAATTCTCCGCCTGAATTCTCTCAAGCTCCAAATATCTCTTATGCACATCTTTTAAAACAATATTGAGATTCTCAAATTCTGTTTTCATTCTTTTCCTTTTTACGGCAAATCAAAAACAATAAACTCAGAATCTTTAGTCCATTGTAGTTTCATCGCTTCTACATTATCGACTGCTGCACCATCACCTTTCGCTAAGGCCACACCATCAACTTTCACATCACCTTTCACGACTTGAATCCATGTATGACGATGCTTAAAAGTCTTAAGCACTTTTTCACCAGCATCTTGTGTTTTGGCCGCATACATATCCACGTCTTGATTAAGTGATACAGATCCGTTTCTTCCGTTTTTAGAAGCAACAAGAATCAAATCGCTGCAACCGAACTCATTGCTGAAAGATTTTTGTTCATACCCTGGTGTTACACCGGCTTTTTCCGGAAGAATCCAAATCTGCAGAAGTCTTGTTGTTTCACTTCCAGGATTAAATTCAGAGTGACGTACACCTGTACCAGCACTCATTCTTTGCACTTCGCCTGGCCTGATAACGGAATGAGTTCCCATCGAGTCTCTATGCTCAAGAGCACCTTCTACAACATAAGAGATGATTTCCATATCTCTGTGTCCGTGCATATCAAAGCCTTGACCGCCATCAATGAGATCATCGTTGATAACTCTTAAAACACTGTAGCCCATATGTTTGGGATCGTAATAATCGGCAAACGAAAATGTAAAATTTGATTTTAACCAACCATGGTTTGCCTTTCCGCGCTCTTCTGATTTTCTTACTGTAATCATATTGTTCTCCTTCTGTATTGATTCTCTTTCCATGATTAGAATACTCTCCTCTGACGATAATTAATAATATTCATTTATTATCAACTTGATCGGAATTATGGATCATGTTACCTTGGAGACATGAATCTAGATCAACTTGAAGCTGTGCTCACCATTTTGGATAAAGGAAGCTTCCGTGCGGCCGCTGAACATCTCCATCGCTCGCAACCTGCTCTTAGTGCCAGCATTAAAAACCTGGAAGAAGAGTTTGATATCAAGATTTTTGACCGCAGTGATTATCGTCCGAAATTAACAGAGATGGGTTCTGTCTTTATCAATTCCGCACGTGCGACATTTGAAGCTTCTCAACAAACAATAAAAGTTGCCAAGGAGCTGGGGCTCAAAAAAGCAGAGACAAAATTAAAAGTATCTGTCGACCCACTCGCTTCATTAGCATTCATTGAAGCTATTGCACTTGAATGCGCGCGTCCTACAGTTCCTGTCATTCTCATTCTGGATAGAACTGTTCTTCATGGAAGCCACAATTTATTACTTGAAGACAAAGTGGATCTTGCTCTGGCCCCATGCCCTCATGATGAAAAAAATATCGATAAAATTATTGTCGAGAAAGTAACTATGGTTGGGGCCATCTCGCGCAAGCTTCTGCAGGAGAAAAGAAAACCAGACGAAGCTTTTCTTAAAAATAATCCGCAAATCTTTGTCTATAACAAAGATTTCGAAGATCAAAAAAATGACATCTATGAAGGTGGCGGCAGAAAAATTTTTGTTCCTGATCATTCAACAAAGTTAAGTTTGATTACCAATGGATTAGGTTGGGGCAGAATTTCACAGCATGAATTTGATCAGGCCCGAGGCCTCGTCACACTCGATAAAAAAATGTGTCCTCCTCTTGAACTAGAATTGTGTTTAATGAAATCTAAAAAACGTCCACTCGGGCCGGTCGCTCGTGCTATTTGGAATGTTTTTTCCAAACAATATAAAATTAAATGAAAAATCGATTAAAAACTTATTTCAAACTCAATTCAGCACTAAGCCTCATCAATGATCGCGAACTTCAGGCAAAATTTGAATCGACTAAAGTCGGTACAGGCTGGGGCACAAATCATGTGATGGAATTTGAAGGAAAAAAAGTTTTCGTCAAACGCATTCCTCTGACTCATGAAGAGTACTCAAACCACTTTTCAACAAAGAATCACTACTCCATGCCCGTCTATTATAATTATGGTGTAGGTTCAGCTGGATTTGGAGCCTGGAGAGAACTCATCACTCATATCAAGACGACGAATTGGGTTTTAAGCCGAGAACTTCCTCATTTTCCAATAATGTATCACTATCGCATCCTTCCCCGCAGTGAAACTCCGGATAAAATAGATCGCAAGAGACACAAGTTTTACATTCAATATTGGGGCAACAAAAAAGAAATTGAAAACTATATATTGGCACGTAGAAAGGCCAAGCACGAGATTATCATTTTCTTAGAGCACATTCCCCAGATTATAGAGCCGTGGCTCAAAAGTGATCTCTCACGATTCGAACCAGCCATTAAAGAGATCAAAAAAATAACTGATTTTCTAAAATCAAAAGAAGTCATTCATTTCGATCTTCATCTTCACAATATTCTAGTGAAAAAAAATGATTTGTTTGTAACCGATTTCGGCTTGTGTCTCGATAGAAACTTTGAATTAAGTGCTGCTGAAAAAAAGTTTTTCGATTCTCACAAGAATTATGATGCTGATGAATTTATAAGTTGTATGGGACCACTTTTGCTCTCGCGATTGAGTAAACTTTCAAAGCAAAAACAGCTTAAAATGAAAGCGCATTTTAACATCCAAGAAAACGCGACTAATCCCGAGACTCTCCGGTTACTTCTCGAAAGATGTGATGAAATGAAACTTTTTATAAAGCTTCCTGAACCTTTCATCCGTCTGTTGAAGAAACATCGCTCAACGATTTTGCGGATGAATGAATTTTATACGGCCCTGCGAAACGATCATCAGAAAGAAGTGCGCTACCGTTAGGATTTTATTAAATTGTTGCTTCTGCGATTTACATTACATGCATTGGTCTTTTACACTTATAGGAACGAATCATCATTTAAGTTTATGGAGTGAACTTAAT
>CAMLKK010000038.1 GCA_946480715.1 uncultured Bacteriovorax sp.
TCAAAGAGATGCAACGTAACTGGATTGGAAAATCTGAAGGTGCAACGATCAAGTTTAAAATCGATTCGCACGAAGTGGAAGTTTTCACGACAAGACCAGACACACTTTTTGGTGCAACTTACATGGTGCTCGCACCTGAACATGCGCTAGTTAATCAAATCACGACTGCTGCTCAAAAAGCTGAAGTGGAAAAATACCAAGAAATTTGTAAGTCTAAAAACGATTTAGAAAGAACTGAATTGAACAAAGATAAAACGGGTGTATTCACCGGCGCGTATGCCATCAATCCAGCTAACGGACAAAAAGTTCCTGTTTGGATTGCTGACTACGTTCTTGCAACATACGGAACAGGTGCCGTTATGGCCGTTCCTGCTCACGATGAACGCGATCATGAATTTGCGAAGAAATATAATCTTCCGTTAGTAAGAGTTATCGAAGGTGGCGAGAAAGATATCGAAGAAGCTGCTCACACTGGTGATGGCAAGCACATCAATTCTGATTTCATCAACGGCTTAAATGTTGCTGACTCGAAAAAGAAAATGATCGAGTGGCTAGAAAGTAAAAAATTCGGAACAGGAAAAATTAACTACAAACTTCGCGACTGGATTTTTTCTCGTCAAAGATATTGGGGTGAACCATTCCCTATTTTAAAATTTGAAGATGGAACAATTCGCTGTCTAGATGCTGACGAACTTCCATTGCCGCTGCCAGAATTAAAAGAATTCAAGCCATCTGGTAATGGCGAGTCACCACTTGCAAATGCCACTGATTGGTTATGGATTACAGATCCGAAAACTGGAAAAAAGGCAAAACGTGAAACAAACACTATGCCTAACTGGGCCGGCTCTTGCTGGTACTACTTACGTTTTTGTGATCCTAAGAATGAGAAAGAACCGTGGAATGCGGATATTGAAAAATATTGGATGCCAGTAGATCTTTACATAGGTGGTGCTGAGCACGCAGTACTTCACTTATTGTATGCACGCTTCTGGCACAAAGTTCTTTTTGATCTGGGATTCGTTTCGACGAATGAACCATTTAAAAAATTAGTGAATCAAGGACTCATCCTCGCAAGCGATGGTGAGAAAATGTCGAAGTCACGCGGAAACGTTGTTAACCCTGATCACGTAGTCAAAGAATTCGGTGGCGATTCATTAAGACTTTATGAAATGTTCATGGGTCCTCTTGAAAAAGTAAAACCATGGAAAGAAGACGGAGTTAAAGGTGTTTTCAATTTCTTAAACCGCGCTTATCGCTTCTTCGCCGACCCAGCTCATATCGTAGACGGAAACGAAAGCGATGAAACATTGAAGGCACTTCATAAAGCGATTAAGAAAGTAACTGACGACTATGACAATCTTCGTTTCAATACAGCGATTTCAGCTCTCATGATTTTTGTTAACCATTGCTATAAAGCAGGTAAAGTCACAAGAGAAACAGCACGTACGTTTACACTTCTTCTTGCACCAATGGCACCACATATCGCTGAAGAGTTGTGGGAAATGTTAGGTGGAAAAAAGACGCTAGCATACGAAGGTTGGCCAAAATACAACGCTGATCTTGCTAAAGACGACACAATCACTGTCGCTGTTCAAGTAAATGGAAAACTAAGAGCAACTCTGGAAGTTGAACCAGCGATTACTCAAGATGAAATTCTAGCGATGGCCAAGGGAGATGAGAACGTATCAAAGTTCCTTGTTGGAACGATCGTTAAAGAAATCTATGTCCCTGGAAAAATCGTAAACTTCGTCGTGAAAGGATAAAACAATGACTCAAAAATTTTATATAACAACTGCAATCGACTACCCAAATGGAAAACCACACATGGGCCATGCTCTTGAGAAAATTGCAAGCGATGCTTATGCTCGTTGGTACAAATTCTTGGGACATGAAACATATTTTCTCACTGGTACAGATGAAAACGGACAAAAGTTAATTGAGTCTGCAAAAGCTGAAGGAAAAGGAACTCAACAATACGTTGATGAGAATTCAGAAAATTTCAGAAAGCTATGTCGTGATCTCAATATTTCCAATAACGACTTCATCCGCACAACTGAAAAACGCCACCATGATGTTTGTAATGAACTGTGGAAAAAATTAGAAACGAAAGGCGACATTTATTTTGGCGTCTACTCTGGTCAATACTGTCTTGCTTGTGAATCTTTCTATACTGAGACTCAGGCACCAGATAATATTTGTCCGGCACACGGCAAGCCGCTTACCTTAAAAGAAGAAGAAGGCTATTTTTTCAAAATGAGCTCGTACCAAGATTGGATTATCTCGCACATTAAAGCGAATCCAACTTTCATTGTTCCGCAATCTTCTTACAACGAAATGCTCTCACGTATCGAAGGTGACAAATTAAGAGATCTTCCTATCTCTCGTCCCAATGAAGGATGGGGAATTCCTGTTCCAGGAAATACAAAATTCGTGATGTACACGTGGTTCGATGCTCTCATTAATTATTATGCTGGTGTCGCTCACACTGATAAAGAAAAATTCTGGCCGGCTTCAATGCACGTGATTGGAAAAGACATTGCTTGGTTTCACACAATCATTTGGCCAATCATGCTTAAAGCTGCTGATGTTGCTCTTCCAAAACAAGTTTATGTTCACGGGATGATTCTCGCTGAAGACGGAAAAAAAATGAGTAAGTCATTGGGCAACGTTGTTGATCCAAACGACATGCTTGCAAAATATCCAGTTGATACTTTCCGCTATTATCTTCTTCGTGCAATTCCTGCGCAAAGTGATGGACGTTTCTCTGAAAAAGAATTGATTGAAAAACACAATGCTGAATTAGGTAACAGTTATGGAAACCTGATCATGCGTGTTCTTAAACTTTATCTTAAAGACAATGCTCCGACGTTAGATGGCAAAGGTGTAACGAGAGAAGTAAACTTCGATGAGACTTTCACGAAGATGAAAGAGTTCATGGAACGTCGTGAACACAACAAAGCACTAGAGGCGTTGTGGGAAGGCGTAAACAGCATGAACCAATATGTGAACACAAAAGAACCTTGGAAGCTTAAAGAGGACAAAACGGCGCTTAAACAAGTTGTTTATAACTGTGTGCACTCGATTCATGCGCTTTCAGTTCTCCTCTCGCCTTTCCTACCTGAGACTGCTGAAAAAGCTCTGCAACCATTGGGTGTACCGATGACAAGCTTTGAAGCGATCAAATTTGGAGAGACGGTTTATGAGCTTTCGGAGCCTAGTCCGTTGTTTCCTAAGATCGATTTGCCTAAAAACTAGTGGTTAGTGAAAACTAGCCACGAAAAAGACACAAAATTTTTTTAAAAAAAATCATTTTTTAGTTAGTTACAGGTTTTATTGACGGCCACTTCAAGTGGCCTTAACCTGTTAAAATCAAAACATTTCTTCTTCTCGAGCTGAGATTCGTCAGCAAAAATGCCGATACCGTATTAAGATTGATCTACAACAAGTTTTAAACAAACGGTGAGAGCGCATGGACGAAGAACAATTAGCATTAGTAGAAGAAGGGTTGAACCTCCTCATCCAAAGATACAAGAGGAATGAAAAACCAGGTGATCTACAGAAGATGCAGGCAGCAATGGATGCCAAAGTTGCGATTCGAAAAGTAATGCTTTCAGTGGCCATCAAGGGTGATATCAAAGACATCGTGCCTATCATTGAAAGGGGGAAAGGGGCCGGTTGGGAAGTCACCGATTTCGAAAACAAGATCGTTCGTTACCACGCTTAATTCCTTGTCCTTATTATCATTTTAAACAATAATGGCCAGCAAATCGCAGCTCTGACTGGAGGCTATTATGTTTGAACAGATTACTGAAGATATTAAGAAAGCAATGTTTGCAAAGGACAAAGACCGTCTGGATGCTCTTCGCTATTTTAAAGCTATGCTTATCGAGAATAAAACATCTAAGGCACCCATCGCCGAAATGGATGTTCTTATTAAGCACGTAAAGAAACTGAAAGATTCATTGGAAAATTTTCCTGAAGGTAACGAGATTCGTAAAAAGACGGAAGTTGAAATCAATGTTCTTTCTGATTACATGCCTAAACAGATAAGTGCAGATGAAGTGAAGGCCATGATTGCGTCTATCATTGCGGCCAATCCCGGTGTCAACGCTGGATTAGTAATGAAGGAATTAAGCCCGAAGATCAAAGGTCAGTTTGACAGCAAACTTGCTAATGAACTTGTGAAAGCGGCGCTTGGTTAATTAGTTTAGAATTTGCAATTGATCGATGCAGGGAAATGATCGCTGATTATTTCCTGCATGTAGCGGTGGTAAAAAGGATTAGTGAGCTGACGTAAGAACACTCTTCTTCTCATACCATCAAGCTTTTCTGGTATTTGAAAATCATCTTTAACAATCGCATTTTTTTTAATGGTATAAGTTTGGTTAAGTCGCTTTTCAAAAGCGCTTACCAACTTGTCCATTTTACTTTGTCCTGCAGGAGTTAAAGGATATTCAAGTTCAATCGTCGTTGAATCATCTGTTGGAGGAATGTCCCCTTCTAAAACTGGTTGATCCCTTCTTGTTTGAAATTGGATAATCGGAAAATCATTCAAACCTAGAAATTCTTTGTTTCTAAAACCAACAATCTCTTCACGAATAATGTATCGTGTTTCAATTTCTTTCATGATTGGTGATTTGAAATAATTGTAAACTTCACCAACCTCGCATCCTGGAAATGTTTTTGGATTGAAGATGAAATGGTCATAGTCATTAGCTACACCTGCCGTTTCCTTACCTGTTGAGAGGTAGCGTGAAGGTGAAACGGTTGAGGGTTCAGTAATAAACAATTCTGCTCCTGGAAATGCCGAGAGAATTTGCGGCCAGAAAGCATTGTTCGAAACGAGGTTCATGTCTGACATGAACATAATTTTTTCGTCTTTGTACTTTGCTTTAAAACGATTCATGAAATCGAGTGTGTTTTTTACTTCTGCGTAACGAGCGAAGTTCACACCATTAATTCCCGTCCCAAGATCTTTATAGGTATCAACACCGAAAGTTTTTTTCATCAAATCTTTCTCAGCATCTTCGTCGCCTGAGTAAGTGAAAACAACATGAGAAGTGATTAGATTTATTTTTTGATTGCCTGTTTTGAATGAAGCCATGAATGGTCTGCGAGCAAAGTGCTGAACAAGATCTTTACCCATGAAACTTTTTGATAAATCAATGAAACATGCAACAGGCGATCCAGAGAGTTCGTCAGAGTATTCTTTGCAATGAGGATTTTGCGCGAGTGAAACATGATCAGCTCGATAGTAATATCCAACCATCTCTTCTACGGAGCCGATTAGTGCAGAATCTCCTCTTGGAGAGAGAACTAATGCCCAACTTGGATCAAGCTTTTTGAGTTCAAGAAGAATTTTTAAATATCCCGGTGGACGATAGAGTGTTTCAGCTTTTTGAACCGTGCTTAAAATCTCTTCGATCTGTGCATTTAAAATATTGGCTTCTTTCTGAGTTGTCGCTTTGCTTTTTTCTACTCTTAAATCGCCAACCATCTTTGGGGCAGCATTCAGATAAGCAAGAACTGCTTTATTATTTATTTCATCTCTTCCGACCGTTGCAAGAAGTTCAAGACCAGAAACAATATCGTAACGGTTCATGATTTTTGCTACGAGAGCGTAATCTTTGAACATCGTTTTCGATGTTCCTGGATGCAGAAGATTGTAGTTGGCAATTTTAAATGACGTCGTTGTTTTTGAATTAACTGAAGTAGGTCCGTAATGTTGATAGTTTGAATAACAATCAACTTTGAATTCTTTTTTAATGACGAGCGCACTGATTGTCTGACATCGCTCCAGCGACTCAGCAATTTTTGATTCATCATCTTCCAATGATTTTGCTAAATTTTCTTGGGCCTTCAGACTCCAGTTTGAACACAGGATGAATGAAAGCAAGATGAGTAGCTTCAATTAATCTCCAAGAATAATAATCAACTAATTACGGGCATAAGTTTACCTTTTTAAAGACCCCTTCATCAAACGCAAAACAGGACTAAACAAATACTCAAGTGCTTGAATATCTGTCCCTGACAGAAAAAAAAAGAAAGCGTGAAAATATGACACACCTAAAGAATTAATGGGATTTGCCGAAAAGAACTCAGTGTACGAGTAAGCCTAACGTGAGGAATGACTTATGTTGAAGTATTTATTGATTTTTTCATTGGCCCTGAATGTGTCTTATGCTTCAGGTGTTAAATTAGTGGACTACCTTGTGAGTAGCTCAGGGATTACTGAAATCCTCGCGAAACATGGAATTAAAGGAAATGATGCCAAACAAGTTCAAAGCTATGTGGCCTCTTCGCTTGCAGCTCTTGGGAATAAAAGCTCGCTTACCAAGCAGGAATTAGCTGATGTTCTTGTAAAGCTTCCAGTTGCTGGAGCTGATGCAAACGTTAGAAAAGGTCTTCAAATGCTTCTAGATACTCCTGCTGATCAAATTAAAAAGCAGGACGTAGTTAATGCTATTAACAACATTATCTACCTTGCTAACCGTCACAGATCAGTGATCATCACTTGTTCAGAATGTGTGAATGAAAATCTTTCAAAAGCAGGATTCAAATTTACAGTTGAAACAGTTAAGAATGCTTCTTCAACAAAATTACTTAAAGATGTCATTCCAAACAATCCAGCACAACTTAACACATTCATCTCTACGAGAATGAAAAAAGCTGGTATGGGAGATTACTCAAAAGTTACTCCAGACTTAGTTGCTCCAGAAGATGAAAAATCACTTGCTCTATTTTTAGGTCTTGCTGAAAGTGGATCTGCTGAACAAAAAGCACTTATCGCTTCAATCAAAAAACTTTCTACTAAAAATGGAAAAACAAACATCATCGATCCAAAAAATCCACACAAGTTTTGGAAGATCGTAGCTGATGATATGTCACCACAAGACATGGCCGGATGGACGAGAACTCTTGATGAAGTTTCAGCTCGCGCTGCTAAAGATAACGTTAGCGCAGAAGAAGCTTTCTATCGTACACTTAAAGATAAAGCTCAGGGGAACGAATACCTCACGAAGCAATATGAAACTTTAAAAGCTAAGAAGTGTTTCTTTAAGTAAGTAAACTACCAAGCAAAAAAATAAAGGCCCCAGAAATGGGGCCTTTTTATTTTTAAAGATAGTTATCAATCCAGTTTTCAAACACTGCCACCTGCTCTGTCGAAAGCGGTGATTGCGGATCTGGCGGCATGTCTCCACCATAATTTTTTAGACTACGAACAAGCTCAGAATTGGCTGCACTTCCTTTAGCGATCAGACCTGCTGATTCCCATTGAGCTGAAGTCGTATAGTTTGTCCAACCCGAGTGACATTGAAAACATTTCGCCTGAAGAATTGAATAGGCTGCCGATAGCCTCACTCCATCCGGAGTAGAAGTATCGATAGATCCGTTTGGACTATATTGTCCTTGGTCTCCTGAATTACTGTTGTAATCCTGACCGCAGGAACTAAGAAATAAAAATAGAGAGACGAAAAAAAGCTTTTTCATTAAACATCAATAGTGGCGATGACCTCGACAGAATCATCAACACCGATCTCCATATATTTTGCTTCTTTCAACTTGAACTCTGATGGTTTAACCGTGAATTGTGCTTGCAG
Organism: uncultured Bacteriovorax sp.; assembly: GCA_946480715.1. Next base: position 7,602 of record CAMLKK010000038.1, read on the forward strand.
CTTATTTGGCGAAAGATTTTTGTAAGTAAAGTTCACTGGTTTTTTAACATCATTAATTGATAGTGTTCCTGTTCCTTTTCCACCTGCTGCAGAAACTTGGGTCATTGTAATTTTGGGAAATTTTTCAGCATTGAGGTGTTTGTGAAAATGAGAATCACGTAAATCAATTCCAGTTTTTAGTTCTTCTACTTTTATCCAAAGTTGTTCAGCTGTAAAAGCATCTCCAGCTTTTTTCACTTCACCTTTTAACTTTGCCGATTTTGCTTCAAAACTTCCCGCGGGAGATAAACTCATTTTAACTGTCACTTCATGAGCATTGATTGCTCCAGAAATTAATACTGTCATTAAACATAAAGCTGCTTTCATCTATTCTCCTAAAATTCATAGAGTGCGCCGATTGACCAATGACTACCTGGATTCGGAAAAATTTTACCAAGTCTTGTTCTAACGGAAACACTTTTTACTTTAAATTTGGTTTGTAAAAAATAACCGACACCAACTGATTTATCCTTCTCAAATCGATAGGGTTGATTTTCAGGAAGCGTCCAGTCTCCAGTTCTATACATAATTGGTAGATGAAAACCTACCAAGACATTTTCTGAAAATGATTTGAAGTACATTCCAGGTCCAGCAATGATACCTTTCACTGGAACTTTTGATTGCTGATAAGTAATCGCACGTGACTCAGAACTAATGGTTGAATTCGCCATAGCAAAACATCCTTCAGCATTAAATTCATATTTTACGTTTTGCCAGCTTCTCCCCGCACCTACACAGGCTCCAAGATTTGTACTGAGTAAATTATGTTTCACCGACGTTGTCGTATTGATGAGATGGACGTGATCTTGCCAGCTCACGACTTCCCATAATGCATACCAATTGGGTTTGAATAAAAGATTCTCTTCAAAAACAATTTTTTCCTTTAATTGATCATCGAGAAGTTTTAGTTCGCCCTCATCAACTTTCACTTTGCGTGCAAGCCCGATAAAACCTTCAGCATTTTTCTTATAACGAGCTTTTTCAGCGTCAGCTGTATAAGAATGGCTTTTAATAAAAAGTTGGGTATTGAGAAAAGCGAGTTTGTAGTAATAAAGCGGCAGTTTTGCCGTATCAACTTCCACTGGTGCGCTGGAACTGATAACTTTTTCATGAAGCGGTTTATTGAATTGAGTAATAAGCTTGCGGTAGATCTCTATCGCCTCTTTCAATTTTTCACGACGCTCAAAACTTATTGCCAGCCTTTCGAGCGCCATCCATTTACTACTAAGAATATCCTCATGCTCATCATAAACGTCTTCTACTTTTTCAAGTTGGTTTTTATCCAGATAAAGCTGCATGAGTTTTAATTTCTCGATGGAAATATCTGCTGCATGAATAGCTGATGAAAAAAAGAAGGCCATAATGGCAAAGTGCTTTTTTAAAGCCATAAGTGCACCTGCCCCATCAAATCCCAACGATCTTTTACACTCACCTGCTGATTAAAATTGCGGGTGTTGTTCAAATCAATTCTTAGTTCCACTCGATTCAAAGGAAAGTATTGAATCGCTGGCCCGAATTTCACTCGATAGCTGTTATCGTTTTTATTTTTGTAATACTCAATTGAATTGAGGATGTAGACTCCACGAGAAGCTTTCAAATGATTCTGAAGATTGGCGTAGTATTCCATTTTTTTGTTAGCAAACAATTTGGGATTTTTATCAACTCTACCTATTTCGAATAATATTGAACTTCCGCCCTCAAGCCCCGAACGAATATGAGCGGCATAAGCATTAAGTTCCAAAAAATCGTTTTCCTGAATCATGTACGAAAGACCGAGCCGATTTTTTTCCCAGAGTGTTTTCTCGAAAGTGCTGGCAATACCTTTCATGCGAAGTGTTTTATCTTGAGTTAAATTTCCCACAAAGGCATTCAAGCCAACTTCAAAACTTGGCTGGTTATAATGAAGAGTGAAACCGTGTGCCTGATCATCCATTGTGAGCTGTGGAGTCGTTCGCGCATAAGAAGTATGTTCAACAATTCTTAAACCAAAAGTCTTATCCATAAGGCCAGCATAAAACCCCCACTCATTATTGGGACGAAACCCAATATAATGTTCACGCGATCGATATTTATCAATCTTGTCGCCCGCTGGAGTATTCTGCAAAGATCTAGGGATAGGTGCATAACCAAATGTCATGCTTGCAATAAACTTATCTTTCTCACCAAATTTCGCGACCAGATTTGCGTCGGCCTGCATATGAATGTATTCAGTGTCTTCATTTGCTTCACCAAAGTTTCTTTTTAAGAGCAAACCTCTATAAGACAGCTGTGGTCTGAAATGTTTATTTGATGGTTGTTTGAAAAAAAAACCAGATTCCTGTGCTAATAATTCTTCAGGCTTATGATCATCATAAAACCCCCGCCCACTAACGGCCGTTGCAGACACGGCCCTCCCATAATCATTCAGTGGTCCGTTTCCAAATGGATTGTAATGGCAAGTCACACATGAATTGTAACCATGACCAATGAAATTGGGATAAGCAAAAGAGAGGGTCGGGACAACCAAAAACGCGGTTGCAAATGACCAAAGCAAGTGACGTAGTTTCATGTTTATTAATGATAAGGGAAAAAAAATAAAATACATCTGAAATGAGTCTGAGTGTTTTACTCAAACAATGCGATTAATTTACCTATCATTATTGAAGAATCATGGTGTGGTATTCTGATCGGGACAGCACTCGTAAACTCCAAGGAGTCACACATTAAAGCCTCATCATTATTAACGTCGTTAGTATTCGTATCAGCTTTATGTTTTTCAACTGCGTATGCAGATTCCAAAACACAAGCTTATCGTATTCACAATCGATTAACGAGTACTCCACCTTCATCGGCCACACTTACTGAGATGGAGATACTAATAAAAAATGGAAATGCTAAAGGCGCAGCTTTGAAAGCGATGGAAAGCAAAAATTTTTATGATGTCACATTAAAGAATTGGGTAAAACGATGGACGAATGTTGATAGCTCTCCCCGTGTTCCCTTGAATGATTATGTGGCGACAGTTATCGGAATGATCCGTGATGATATTCCTTTTGATCAAGTTCTCTATGGTGATCATCTTTATATAGCTTCAACAGTTCCTAACGTCACTATCCCCGCCTATGATAAAAAAAATAACAATTTATATACTGAATTAGAAAATCGAAATGTTTCATTGAAAGATTATCTTACTAGAGTTGATCAATCTTCAGTCACTGGAATTAAAGACACTGCTGGAGTACTTACAACCAGACAAGCTGGTGCTGCTTTTTATTCAGCGGGTACTAACCGCAGAGTCACTCGTTTTACATTTATGAATTTTCTCTGCCGCGATTTTGAAGCACTTCATGATATCAATCTCACTGATTATCACGTGAGAAGAGATGTTGAACGAAATCCAGGTGGAGATAGCCGTACTTATCGCAATCAGTGTGTAGGCTGTCATGCCGGTCAAGATGGTTTGGGTGGAGCATTTGCTTATTTCGATTTCGTCGACAACGAATTGAAATATACAGAAGGTATGGTCGTTCCGAAAATTAACAAAAATAATTTGTATAGTGATGGATACATTACAACTAATGATGAATGGGTAAATCTCTGGGCCCAAGGACAAAATGCTGTTTTAGGATGGCCGGAAAAAACAACCGGAAAAGGTGTCCGTGAATTAGGAATGATGCTTTCCCGCTCGCGAGCTTTTTCAGAATGTATGTCGACGAAAGTTTTTGAACTCGTTTGTATGCGAAAACCAAAATCTCCTGAAGATAAATCTGAAATCAAAAGACTTGCTGACTCTTTCCAGGCCAGCGCTAATTACAGTATGAAAAACCTTATTGCAGAGACATCTGCAACTTGCATGGGACAATAACGATGGAAAAATTTCAACTTCCCAAAAAAGCAAGAATCTTCATCAGTCTCGGCACATTAACAGCTGTTCTCGTCACATTCAATCAGTGTGTGGTTGATAAAAAATCTTCCGGTAAAAGTGCCAAGTTTACTTCTAATAGTGCTGCCCCTGCTCCTGTTGGTGGTGATGCAGGTGATGTCGAATCGGAAAACGATTTGCCAGATGGATTAACAATGCCACCAATGAATTCCGGTGAATATGATCCGGCAGTTGATTCGATTGATGTTGGTGTAAAAGATTTCGAGCAGATTAATGCTACGATGTCTGCACTCACAGGAGTTTCGACTACAGACGGTTCAGTTCAAAACGTTTATAGAACTGTTGTCACTCAACTTCCTTCTGATAATAATTTGAAAAGTTTCCTGCCGGCCCACCAAGTTGCCATTACAAAACTAGCTGCGGAATATTGTGAACGCCTTGTTGAGAACGGAACTTTAAGAACCGCGGTCTGGCCGAATTTAAACTTCACCCAAAATCCAAATCAAGCTTTCACCGCTGCAAATAGATCAGCTGTTATTAATCAAACGATCGATCGTTTTATGGGGCCACTCAATGCAACTGAGAGATCTACTGTATCTGCTCAATTAGTTGAAATTTTCGATACCCTCCTTCAAGGTGAAGATGCGACCAGCTCAGTGACGACAAGAAAAGTTGTAAAAGGTTTATGTATTACATCACTTGGTAGTGCTTACGTGACGTTACTTTAGGAAGAATTATGACAAAGAAAAAAATTGATCCCAATGCTCCTTATAAACTTGAAGGTCATGCTTGCCATACGAGACGTGATTTCCTCGCCCAAGGTTTTTTTGCAGGATTAAGTTTCACAATGCTTCCTGGATTAGCTTCCATCCTCCAATCAAATTCAGCACATGCACTAGAATGTGGAAACGGAGCTATGGGTGCTATCAATCGCATCCCCGTTATGATTTTTGATCTCGCTGGTGGTGCAAACTTTGCGGGTTCAAACGTCATGGTTGGAAAGGCCGGCGGTCAGATGGACTTCATCTCGAATTATGAAAGCCTTGGTTTGCCATCAAATATGCATCCAAGAAATGCCGGACAAATTAACAATGAACTCGGACTTGCCTTTCATAGTGATTCTGGAATCCTCAGAGGAATCAACTCAATAGCTAACGCTACTGTAAGAGCAAAGATTGATGGTGGTATTTTTTGTGGAGCCTCTAACGATGATACCCAAAATAATCCTCACAATCCGATGTATTGGTTAGCAAAAGCTGGAGCACTTGGAGAACTCTCTAATTTAGCAGGGACAGTGAACAATGAATCAGGTGGTAATTCAAATGCACCAATGAGTTCGATAGTTCCCGCTCTTCGTCCTGTCGTTATCAATTCACCACAAGATGCTTTAAACCTGGTTAACATTGGTCGATTAGGTTCACTCTTTGGAAATGAAAAAGCACAAAAGGTTTTGAAGTCGATTGAAAAATTAAGTGCACAACGATTACAAAAATTTGAATCAAAGGCACTTCCAGAACAAATCCGTGATCTCGTTAATTGTGGTTATATCGAAAGCCAGGATCTTCTCAACCGTTTTTCAGCAAATGCTGTTGATCCCGCAATGGATCCAATGGTTGCACAGGCATTTAATAATTTAAATGACGGTGACCAAAGAAGAACTGCAAGTATGGCGAAACTTATTCTTGATGGATATGTCGGCGTAGGAACAGTTCAGAAAGGTGGATACGATTATCATACAAATGAGAGAGGAACCGGAGAGATTCGTGACTTCGAAATTGGTGCGCTCATTGGAAGAGTTATGCAGCTTGCATCGTTAAAACAAAAAGACATTCTCATTTATGTTTTCACGGACGGTGGTGTCTCTGCAAACGGTGCTGTAGATAATTCGACAAATGGCCGTGGAAAAATTCCTTGGGTTGGAGATAGTTCTCAACGTTCATCAAGCTTCATGCTCCTCTATCGACATGCAGGTAGAGCGACACTAAGAAATTCAAATAAACGTCAGCTTGGTGCTTATAAAGATAACGGAGCAGTTGATACAACAACAAATCTTATTTCGAACTCCGTGACAAATATGTCGAAAGCTTTCGTGGCCAATTATCTCTCTCTTTCTGGACAGGAATCTAAACTGGAAGAAGTTGTCGGTGATAATCCATTTGGCAGCAACATAAACAATTATTTATTCTTCAATAAAATCGTATAAGGAATAGGTACTAAGAGTGAAGCGTTCCACAAAATATAAAATTTCATCATTTCTCTGCTTGGGTGCGGTTTTATTCAGTTACAACCAGTGCATTAATCCAATGGCGACATCGCAAAAAGGTGCTGTGAAATTTTCAAGCAAAGAAGCTTCTACGAAAACAGCGCCATCTTCAGCCACTAGTCCTGAAGGAGTAACTTCCGAACAGTTCAAAGCTATTTCCATTGATACTTTTAAAAAATCACTTTATCCGATAACTCGTGCTCGCTGTGTATCTTGTCATGGGACATCTCAGACTCCATTGCACGCTTCTGCCAATGTAGAGACAGCTCACAATGCACTTATAGATTCTTCAAAAATCGATTTTAATAATATTGCTAATTCGCGAATGGTTCTCAAGCTGAAAAATGATCGTCACAATTGCTGGGGTGATTGTGCAGCCAATGCAACTGAAATTCAAACGGCTATTTCCACTTGGAAATCTGAAAGAGAAAGACTCGCGCCGGTGGCGAGCGATCCTGAAACCGCCCTTAAAGGGAAAGTGACAAGAGAAACAGATTCTATGAGTGACTTACTAAGCCCGGAAAAATTAATCGACACAGGAACGATTACACTGATGGCGGAAAGCGGATCACTTCGTTCTCCAATGGTAAAGGCCACTGAAAATAATATATCTTATATTTGGGCGCCAAAAGGAACAGGAGCTAAAACTTTAACCAGTACTGATGCTGGACTCGCCTTTGTATCATTCAAACTAACGAATTCAGATTTTTATAAAGTTTGGATGCTCATTAGCGCTCAGGATACTTCATCTGATTCGGTCTATGTGAAAGTCGCTGGAAGTGAAACTAAAGAATGGCATCCTGGAGCCACGACAGGATTCCAATGGAAGGAAGTAAAACATACAACTTCCAATCTTGATTCTCCTTTTTACATCGCAGGAGGAACTAACCAAGGTGTTGAGATACGCCAGCGGGATGATGGTCTAAAAATTTCCAAAGTGATTGTGACTAATGAAATGAATTTTAATCCGCAATCCGCAACGAACACAAAAGCGACTATATCATTGCCTATTAATGAGCTGAGTGGTGTTGCTGGATCGACATTCGAAATTGATGTTGAAGAATACGATATGTATAGTTACAAGTTCACAAATCCTAGAATCAAATCCACAACTGAGCTCTATGTAAAAAATCTAAAAGTATTGGTTAATGGAAGCTTCAATCCTCAACATGCGACTTACACTATCGTTAATAAAAAAATAACTCCTGCAGAATCTAGCCTTTCAACGTATTCAATGATCGTTTTGAAAGATAAAGGAAGCGATGAGGACCGTTTTTCATTCAGCTTTGAACACATAGGAACGACAGCTCCATCTATAACAACACCTGCACCTACGACACCGACAACAACAACTCCTCCAGTGCAGAAGCTAACCTCGTTACAAGGTTTTGAGCAGACCCTATATCCCCTTCTTCGTCAAAGATGTGCTTCTTGCCATGGTGTTAATCAAACTCCATTGCATTCATCAGCAACAGTAAGTACAGCGCACACTGTGGTGACTGAAAACACGCTCATTAACTTTAATAATATTCCGAACTCGGTACTCTCAGTGAAGTTAAAAACGGGACGTCACAACTGCTGGGGAGACTGCAACGCAAATGCAGCTGAAGTAGAGAGCAAAATCACAATTTGGAAAAACTTGATTCAGTAATATTATGAAAAAAGGTTTAATACTCTCGCTGAGTTTGTTTATTACTGCGATCATTATTGATTTGTTTCTTAAAACAAAGATGATGGATCAAGTGGGATCACATCTCAATCGCGGATTTATTTTCGGCTCGCTTCAAGATCTTCCAGCGAGTTTAACGTTAGTGACATTAACAAGCTTCGGCGGATTTTTAGTATTTATATATCTCATTCTCATTGTCTTGCTCGCTTCCGAATTAGTTATGTTAAAAATCGGATTAGGTTTATTAACAGGCGGTATCTTAGGAAACGTCATCGACCGCGCCCTTCACGGTGGAACTCTGGATTTCATCCCATTGAACATTCCTTCACTACCACCGATTGTTTTTAATCCTGCTGACGTCTTTCAATGGATTGGTGCTGCTCTTATAGCCATCAATTTATTCACTAAAGAAGACTCTATCTGGTATCCGGATAACCAGCGAGGATTTTCACTTATTAACAAAAAAGAACAAATCAAATTTGCTTTGAAGTTTTCGGCCCTTTCACTTTGTACATGTTTAATAATAGGAATTTTTTCTTTTTCATATTTCACATTGACTTTACAGGCCAACATGATTGAAAGCCGTTCAACGGTCATTGCGTTTGCTATCAGTTATGTTTCCATTACTTTGTTTTTTGCAGTCGTCACCTTTTTAGCTGGTCTGGTTCTTTCTCAAAGGACTGCTGGTCCTCTCTATGCATTTGAGAAATATGTTGAAGATCTGCTAGCAGGAGAAGACAGAGAGTTAAAACTGCGTGAAGGCGACAACTTTCGTCATTTAGAAAATGTGGCGCAAAGACTGCGCCAGCATTTAAAAAAATAATTACATAATTTCGAGAACAGCTGCGTTTCTATTGATCGTTAAAACTTTCAACGCTGATAAATACCGTTCGAAAGAATCGATGTCAGAATATTTAGAAAGTTCTTGAACGGCTTTGTGAGCAAACTCTCCGACTTCTTTCATTCCTAATAATTGATCAGCAGGTACGGACTCCCAGATGGCCTCAGCAGTCGCACGATCTTTAAGGGTTGCTGGATTGTTGATGAGTTCCTTGAAAGCTTTGTATTCCATTTTTTGACCGGATTTACTGTAGGACACATAAAGCTTTCTCGTTAATGACTCTTCAACGCGACGGTAATCAGCAAGAACTTTTACCGCATCGGCACCACTCTTTCTTCCCGCAAGTTCGGCAACTGAAAGTTGGAATCCTTTGAACGCACCATAAGCCGTTTCGGATTGAACATAACGTTTAAGTTTCAGAGAACTTCTTGCCTGCGCTTTAAAAGATTCATGAACAAGTCGAGCTCTAGCTGTAAAAATTCTTCTTAATGTTTGTCCTTCGGCCATCAAACTTAAAAATGGAATTCTTCTACCTTTATAAAAATTGAATTCCGGCATCCCTTGAACAAAAACAAAATATGGAATTTCACGTTTCTTAAGCGGAATATCAATGAATAATTCTGTTAAGTCTTCCATGTTTTTATTAATGTAAGCATTCAGCTTGCCCGGTTGGGTTCCCATCGTAGCGAGTTCTTTTTCCAGGCGAAGAATTGTAGCGGCATTTTTCGCTAATGATTCATTTCTCATTCTCAAATACCAGTCTTTCATTCCACTGTAGACTGGAATACGTCGACCGATTCGATCAACGGCATTCACTTCATTCATCACTTTGATCGCGCGATTCAACCTTTCACCTGAATATCCTTCAATCATTCGCAACATTTCACGAGGATTGTCAGAAAAGTAGTTCGTGAGCATTTTTGATGTTTGAGCATCAATCGCTTCTTTAGTTTCTTTAACTGTAACTTTCCCTACTTCTTTTTTTGCTGTTTTCAAGAGTGCTAACTTCGCACGCTTGATCGGATCGATAACTTTTCCAATTTGTTTGACCATCGTATCCAGATCAATCGCACCTGAAGTATAGAGCTTTCTAATTTTTTCAATTTTAGTCGTTGCAGCTCCAAGTGTTTTACTATCAAGCCCCGCACTCTTTGAAACTGAATCAACTCCTATGAGATAACGGGCGGCCCTTACTTCTTCTTCTTGAGTTACAGATTTCGCAGCGGCTTTAAAAGAAGTTTTTCCTGTTTGTCTCATCATTGATTGTGTTGAAGCGTAAACAAGTTTTGGACCCAAACTAAGTGATCTTGTAGCAACACCAATCAAAGGAAAAATACTAATGGCCTCGAAAGCCGTCCAGGCATAACTGCGATGAACTTCATCTGAGCTTCCCGTACTTGCAAAACCTAAATCTTCCATCACTTTGACTTTTTGAACGGATAAATCAGATTCAACCTTTCTTTCAATTTCATTGGCCGTAAGTTTGACTTGAATACCTAATGATGAAAGTCCGGCAACGGCCATCACTCCCCCGAGTGGAGCACAAATACCACCGGATAATGTTGTACATGCCCCACCGACAATGATGGCCGCCATTCCCATCACACCTGAACCAATTCCCCACCACATGTCACGCCATTCATCGGGAGACATTTCATTTATTTTTTCCAGAACTTCAGGTGGTACGGCAGGAAGACCTGCGAGTTGATTTAATTCGTTTTGAGCCTTTGTTGTTGAATAAAAAATATTTTTAAATTCTTTTTCATTGTTCAAACTCATATTGCAAAATGTTTCCAAATGACCAAGTATTTGGAGTTTGCGGGCATGAGCTGCTTGTCTTAAAAGGTCTTTAAAAATTGGTTTTTTATAGGAGTCGTCAAGAGCAAGGAAATTTAGCTTCAAACTAAAAGTATTATCAATACCATTTACTTGTGAAAACTCCTCAAAAAGTTTTTGCTGTTTCACGGGATCTTTCAGCATATATAGTTTCAAAAAGAAATCTGCTATTTTTCCTTCGACCGAGGCGGAAACTTTATTAATTTCACCTTTTGTTTTTTCACTAATATTTATTCCTGAGTTCAGTGCACTCTGAGGAGTAAGTACAGTTTTGTAAGAAAGATCTTCTGCAATTTGATAAAAATCTTTATTTCCACTTCTTACACTAAATAGTTGAGCACCTTTTTGTTGAAACTCATCATAGATGGACTTCCAGACTTGTGATCTTTCTGAAGATGAAAGAATTTTTCCAGCATGGTTATAAGTTAAGGTTTTATCCAATCCTAAAACTTTTCCAGCTTCCTGCAGTTTTTGGTATTGAGTATCGACAAGTTTGTGATCACATTGAATTTCTTTGCTGTTTGATTTAGAACCTCTGAAATCGAAAACTGGCGGCATACCAGCTTTTTGATATTCAAGCTGATCCAGGGCCACCATGTAACTCATTTTTAAACGGGCCCAAGGATTTCCAGCGGCCATTTGTTCGAGGAGAAAGTTGAGTTCGAATGGTTTAGCCTCAGCGAGATGAGATGTATTATTTCTTAAGTTGGTCCACACATAATTAAGGAGTGGATAAACTTGTTGAAATTTGCGCTCTTCTAACCTTCTCGTAGGAATGTATTTTTCACCTGATCGGAATTCCGAAAGATAATCAGCGAGATTTTGAACTTTGTTTCCTTTCGAGCATATTTGTTTTGTTTCGCTATTGCCGCTATTTACTTGGTATTGGCAGGCGAGATCCATCGTTTGATGAATGTCACTGTACTTTGGTAAATCGCGTGATTGATGAAATGTGTCTGCCAGAACTTTTAAACTCCAGTCGCGCCAGACAGGCGAAGAGTACATAGAAGGAAAATCGATATAGGCTTTCTTTCCTACAAATTTCTTCTTCATTTTTTCAGTGATCAGTTGAGCATAGTCTACGAGACCATGCGTTTGCATGAGTTCTAGTAGATAAGGAGAGAGGTTTTGCTTACCAGGATAGATCGGTTGAGTTGAACCATCACTCAGTTTAATTTCTGCAATTTCATCTTTTGGGTATTCACCCAACATTTTTTGAAATGTTTCACTCCCTGCATAGGTGACGACTTGTTTGCCGATTTTTCCTCTAAATTTTGATTGAGCTTCACCAAGCTTAAAATTAACGATGGACTGAAAGTGTGTGACATCATCGAATTGCGGTGCAAGTCCTCCGTTAGAAGATGGTTTAAGGCTGACCTTCGCATTTTTATAATTTTCGAAAGGAATCATCCCACTATAACCATCTTTTGTCGGATCTTTACTCACGTTTTCAACGTAGTAATCGAGATAGGAAATATCATCTTCTTTGTATGTAAGTCCGTGACCGGCGAGAATGTTTTCTAAGAACTGGTCTCCAGCGCCCTCTTCAAAGTTAAAGGCGAATTCAGCTGGTAAACTTCCGTTAAAATGGGTTTGACATGAATTAGGAATTCTAACTTTTGATTTGTTTCCTAACAATGTGTCGTAGAGATAAACTTGCGACATCATCATATGCAAGGTCATCCATTTCAAGGCCGTCACATAATTACGTGATGAAGGTGCTTTAAGAAGTGTCATGACATCGTGACGAACAATTTCTGTTGGTGAAAATTGCAGCTGATGCATTCCATTCGCAATGGGCTTAACTTCCATATAAAAGGGAGCGGCCTGCGGATTAGGTCCTTGAGTAATGAGTCCCAATTCATTTTGTTCTAACGAACTGACGAAAGCATCATTCAAAACTGGTTGCAGAGTATTGTAATACTCTTTTCCGTCTTGCTCGTTAGGGACATACGAGCGCTTAATAACAACGAGATCACGCATTGGCATGAGAACGTTCTCAACGTAAGCAGCAAGCAAGTTCGCACGATCTTCTGTCGAATACTTTTCGTTATTAACAAGACCACTAATTGTGCGAAGGTGTGACTTCGCTTCCATATAGAAATAATCAAATTCTGGATCAATCTTTTTTTGAAAGTACGTTAATGGTTTCTTTTCTTTTTCTTCTTTGATTGTTGCTTTAACAACTCTATCGAAATAACCCTCTTTCTTAATTTTTGGGCATGACTTCTGTTCAAACTCATCACGGTTAATACTGAAATTATCTTTTGAACATGAATCTCTTTTTACAGAGGCGAGTAATTTTTTGAAATCTTCATCGAGCTGTTCTTTACTGCATTTAGCGTCCGTTTCTGAACCCATTACTCTTGCCCGATAATCTTTTAACTGCGCCAGCAATGGATCGAAGTCGGCCGTAGAGGCGGGCCCGCGATTACCAGGTAGATTGTATGAACAAGACTCTAAAATAAGAGTCATTATAAGGAGAAGTGGTAGTGCACGCATAAGTTCTTGTAACTCCACAAAAGGGTTCAAAGACTTATCGGATTAGTCAGTTATTTTCTTTAATCTCACCATTTCCCCTAAACCTTTGAGCAAATATAGCCGACAAGATTGCTATGACATTCCCTAAACCCCATTGGGTCTTCTTATTTTTCTTTGCTGTCGCTCCACTTTCAGTTGAATGGAAAGAAGTGCGTCCAATGGCCAGCCGTATTCCGGCCGATGCAAGCCCTAATGATTGCAGAACACTCGCTAGTAATCTCATGATGTCGAAAAACTATGAGATCAACCACGAAGCAGCACTTGTTGATAAAAAATTAATTACGATTACAAATAAATTTGTCACTGTTCAACACCCACGTATGGAGTGGATGAATCGTTTAAGAAAATCGTTGAATCAATCATTGAGAAACTGGAACAATAATCGTTATCCAGCTTTTTATCTTTTTAATGATGAAGATGTCGTTCCCCACGCCAAAAAATATTTTGAAACGCTCGAACATACTGTCACTGAACAACTGCCTCTCACCAAAGAACAGACTGAAAATAAAGCGATGGTGGAAGCATGGATCAAGTCTTATCAAGATTATCAATCAGATGTTGATAAGCTTCTCGAAGAGAGAATCTCCCTTCAATATAATTTAAAGTTAGTTAAAAAAATAAAATTGAAAGATGAACCTCGTGACATCAAACTCATGATCAAGCGTAATGGTGTAATGACGGAAGAAATCATTACATTAAGAAAAGAAGATAAAAACTTAGGTCATCTTGAAGCCCGCTTGAAAAAAGAAATCAAAGATCTTGATGGTGCACGTTTACAGAATGGGAAAATCAAAGATCGTATCATTCGTCAGGCGATGCTAAAAGATATTCTAACAATCGTTCACCGTGAATTAGAATATGCAGTTAAAAATACTCCAGATGCCTCAGAAGCAATGGTGAAAGAATTAGAGAACTTGAATTCTTTAATCAAAACAGATGAGTTCCAGCCAACGACTTATGGTATTTATCGTGTGACGAATAAAGTATTTATGCGTGAAGTACTTTCCATGTCTAAACTAGATGTACTTTATAAAAAAGTTCAAGACCCCGTTAATTCCATCAAAGAATTATTTGTGAATTTTATTAAGAGTCGTTCAGGTCCTAAAGATCCAAACGAAGCAGAGAAAATCGGAATTTTCAAACGAGTTTATAACAAAATAACGAGCATCACACTCAAGCAAGCTGCATATGGAACAGGTGGAGCTGCGGTTCTCGCCTATGGTTTTCACCAATACTTTTGGGTAGGGCAATCACAGGAAGCTATCGAAGTTAAAATTAAAAATGAAGATGTTGAAGGTGCAAGTCTCGAGCAATTAGATCGTACGATCGAAGAGCAAACGAAAAAGAGTGAAGGTCATTCGCAAGCGATAGAGGTCACAATAGACGAGCTCACAAATGAAATTGTGAACCCGCCGTTTTTCTCTCGTTAATTAATTTCTTAAATCTTTTCTTAAAATTTTTCCGACGTTTGTTTTTGGCAGTTCCTTTCTAAACTCAACAAGTTTTGGAACCTTGTAATTCGTAAGTTGACCGCGACAGTGCGCAATCACTTCTTCAGCAGTAAGTGAATCATCTTTTTTAACAATGAATAATTTAATTGCTTCTGTTGTTTTTTCATCAGGAACACCAATAGCAGCGACTTCGAAAACTTTAGGATGTGTGGCCACAACATCTTCGATTTCATTTGGATAAACGTTGAACCCAGAAACAAGAATCATATCTTTTTTACGATCGACGATTTTAACATAGCCATCTGAGTTCATAATTCCAACATCACCTGTTTTGAAGTACCCATCTGATGTCATGACTTTTGCTGTTTCGTCATCGCGGTTCCAGTAGCCTGGCATAACCTGCGGCCCCTTAATACAGATCTCACCTACTTCATCGATTCCAAGCGTTTTATCATTGTCATCTTTGATCACGACATCTGTTGAAGATATAGGTAGACCTATAAATCCATTAAACTCTTTCAAGTTGAGTGGATTTACACACGCAGCAGGAGATGTTTCCGTTAAACCGTAAGCTTCAATCAAAGCTTTCCCTGTAACCTTTTTCCATTTGTCTGCAACTGCTTTTTGAACAGCCATTCCTCCACCCAGAGAAATTTTCATATGCGAGAAATCAACAGAAGCAAAATCTGGATTGTTTAACAGACCGTTAAAGAGTGTGTTGACTCCAGTGATAACGGAAAATTTATGTTTCTTAAGTTCTTTAACAAAACCAGGCATGTCACGTGGATTTGTGATCAGTACGTTTTTGGCTCCTACAGTTGCGAAGATGAAAGAAACTGTGAGCGAGAAAATGTGATAAAGCGGTAGCGGAGAAATAACAATCTCTGACCCAATTGAAATTTGCGGTGAAAGCCACGCGCGTGCCTGACAAAGATTCGCAAGGATATTTCTGTGAGTAAGAATAGCACCTTTAGCGACACCTGTTGTTCCACCTGTGTATTGAAGGAAAGCATGATCAGTAATTTTCATTTCAGGTTTTCTAAAAGTTTTAGCATCACCCTTTTGAAGTTCTGTGACAAAATTGCGGGCCTTTGGAAGTGAATAGGCCGGAACCATTTTCTTCACTTTTTTGATGACGAAATTTACGAGCTGAGCTTTTGGGAAACCAAGCATGTCGCCAATTGAAGTTGTGAGAACATGCTCTACTGGCGTTCTATCCAATACGGCCTGAAGTGTACAAGCGGCGTTTTCAAAAATAACGATGGCCTTAACTCCAGCGTCTTTCAGTTGATGTTCTAATTCGCGGGCCGTGTAGAGAGGATTAACGTTGACGGCGACGAAACCACCACGAAGAATCCCGTAAAGCGCCACAGGATATTGCAGAATATTCGGCATCATCAAGGCGACTCGATCGCCTTTTT
>CAMLKK010000039.1 GCA_946480715.1 uncultured Bacteriovorax sp.
AAAAAGAGCATGTCCTTCGTTTAACGAAATACATCTGTAAAGATTCAAGCCGTAAATTCAGACGTAACTTGAAAATGATGTCTAAAAATAGCGATAAGAGCGTAGCTAAAATTTCTGAAACCGTTGTGAAGAATGGGGGCTACGGTCTTGATATCATCGATTTCTAAAAAAACATTTTTTTTGATGGCATTGCCGGTGTTAATAGCATCCGGCTGTGCTGAAAAAAAAATCAGACCACTTAATGAAGAAATTCCACTCAATGTGGCACCAAAAAGTGTTGTGAATGGCGGACCTTCAAAGTCGTCGCATATTGTGCGTTTTTTAGAAAAAGCTGCTGACTATGGTTTGAAAGATGTCAAAGGCGTTCATCTTTATGCTGTCGATGCTAATGATGATGGTTTCACTGATCTTGTCACGTTAGAAGATTTCGTTTCTTCTCCAAAATTTTATTATTTTAATAAAGATAAAAAACAATTTGTTCTCGGTGATAATCCATTCAACGAAAAAATTCGTGCAAGTTTCCTCAATTTTGCAGATCTGGATCACGATGATGTTTTAGATGTCATTGTCGGCAGTTTAAATCAAAAATCAGAGCTTACTGAGCAACCGGTTCGAATTTACAAAGGCACTGTTCAAAATGGAAAACTCTCATACTCATTGAAAAATGTTCTGCAAACAGGAATTATTCCAACGGCATCTATCGTCGTTGCCGATTTCAATTTGGATGGGGAACTCGATCTTTTTCTGGGTAACTGGTTTTCACAAAAAGATGATAATCCAAAACCAATTCCTGATTCACTGTTTTATGGGAAAGGATTTTCATTCACCAATGTGAGTTCAAATCTAAAAGAAGAAATCACAAAACCAGCTCCAACATTTGGTGCTTCAGTCTGTGACATAGATAAAAATGGCTTCCCCGATATTCTCACGGCAACATCCAATGGTTACTTCAATAAAATGTGGATGAATATTGATGGCGAAAGCTTTCAAGATTATGGAGTGCAATCTGGATATGCGGCCGATAATGAAGGTGATCTTGCAGCTAAAGGTGGGGGAAATTCATTTTTTTCACTATGTGGTGACTATAATAATGATCAACTCGTCGACATCGTAACTGGAAATCTTTTCAAAGATTCTGATCCTGAAATGCGCGATAAATCGGTCATTCTTTCAGGAAGAACTTTTTCATTTCCTCCAAAATTCATTAGAACAGAATTTTTTCAGAATGAAGGAAAGACTAATTATGTTGAAGGAAACAGAAGAGGTGTATGGATTGACTACAATCTCGACGGTCGTTCTGATCTTCTCATTGCCAACTCTGGTTTTCCCCCTGATTCACGATTGATGTTTTTTGAACAAGAAGCGGATCATGCTTTTGATGATCAAGCTCCTGCCTATGGATTGGATATTTTAAATCCATCAGGGATGGTGACTATTGATCTCAATCAAGACGGTGTAATGGATTTTATTTCAGGTCAATCCAATGTGCGTGCGTCCAACCTCGAACCGCGCATTTACGTTTTTGAAAATCAAACACCACGAAAGAATAAAGGCACAGTTCGCTTTTACCTTGAAGGCAGAAGAAGCAATTCACGTGGTCTTTCATCGACCATTGTTTTTCACACTGACAAAACTCGTCGCTTCAGCATGATAGATTATGCGAATGGATCATTGCCTTCTCAAAATGAAGAAGGAATTCTCTTTGCTTTTAATTCAGAAACACCAAAAGAATTGGAAGTACGATGGAGTTTTGGCAGCGAAGATAAACTCAATCGAGTGATCCCGCTGCTCAAAAAATATTCATTGAAGTCTTTTAATCTGAAAGGAAAACATACAGAGTTCAATATTTGCGATGACGGAAGAATACTTCCTCGCAAGAAACACTGTTATCGCTAGAACTTCATTCCAAAGAAATCATAGATGGTCGTCCACTTGACCGTCATCAATCTCCAGCCAATGTAATCAGCTACAGACATACTGGCATTAAAGTGTCCTGAGTTTGTAATTGAATACAGTTCCACATTTTTATTGCCAACAGATTCAGCGGCCGCCGCAAATTTAGATGAATGGGCCGTGTTCACACGCGTATCCGTGCGACCATTGAGGACGACAATTCGAGGTGTGTTTTTAACTTGAGTAACAAGTTCTACAGGAGAGTACGTTTCAATATATTTTCTGTCTGTTTCGATTCGTGAGTCACCATATTCATGTTTCCAGCCAAAGTTGAAACGTTCATCAAGCTCTTCTTTCCCGAGCATATCGAGAACTCCATTGTGAGGAAATGAAAGTCCGAAATATTGCGGGTGAAGTAGGGCAGCCGCTGCAACAGAGAGTCCTCCATTTGAACTCCCACCAATGGCAATTTTAGAAGCAACAGTAATTCCATTATCTATGAGATCTTTTGCTGTCGCCGCCATATCGTCATAAGTTTTTTTCTTATTATGTTTGAAGGCCGCTTGATGCCATGCCGATCCATTTTCATTTCCGCCACGAACGGCGGGACCAACATAAACACCTCCGCGAGAGATGAATTCTCTATTGTAGGCATTGAGATTATTTTCAAAATATCCTGGTGAATTGAATCCACCATAGACTTCCATGTAAACAGGTGCATTTTTAAGTTCAGTGCCTTTTTTGTAAACCATACGATAAGGAATCATTGTTCCATCAAAGCTTTTCGCAAAACGTTCTTCCAGAACTAATTCAAAATTAGAATTCACCATAATCGCCGAGATAATTTCAGATGAAATAACAGGATTTTCTTCTGACAAATTCCATGCAAAATCACTTTTGTTCATGGGAGATGCGAGTGATACTGTAATAATTTTGTCTTTAAGCTCAAGGCCGGCCACTCGACAGCAAAAAGGAATGTTAAGAGATGAGAGTAACTTTCCGTCCGTATCATAGGCCGAAAGTGTCTTCGTAAAATCACGTTTTCTTTCTATGAGTGTAATGCCTTCAAGAAAAGTCTGATCTGAAGGAACATCCTTGAAAGTGAGTAACGTCTTCCATGCTTTTTCTTTCAAATCGTAAGTTACATAATCCACCGAAGTTGGGAGTGAATTTTTTTCCGGAGAATAATGAGTTCTCTTGAAACAAAATTTAGTTCCTTCATTTTTTAGGACTTGCAGATCGTAGTGCATTCCAAGTGAATAAACTTCATCGCGCGTGATAATAAATTGCTCTCGCTCTTTTAATTCATCTTCTTCCATGATTGCAGCGTGAATCCAATTGGCATCGAGATTCCACATTTCAGTGTTGGCAAGCAAGAGTTGAGGTTTAGTGTTGTTGAGAATAGACAGTGTGGCCAATCCTTTAAGCGTTTTATCATTTCTTTCAATGATCAGTGTTTCATCATCTTTGAAAAAAAGATTTTCGCCACGATAGTGGGAATCACCGCTAACATATTCGGTTTCACCGCTAGCGAGATTTAGCGTGATCATTTTGTAATCGTCAGTTGAACCTTTGTAACTCAAAAGCATTACCGCTCGCGTTTGCGATGGATTTAATTTGAAGGCGACAATGTTGTAGAGATTGTTGCGTGAAAGAATAAGAGTCGTAAAAAGTACTTTTGAAGTCCCATCTTCTTTAGTTTCTACCAGCTCATTGGCTTTACCTAATCCACGATCGTAAAGCACATATGTGCTCCCATTATTGGCCGTGACTGCATCCATGATGTATTCAGTAGCAATGGATTTAAAATATTTCTCAATGGCCTTAAGGTTGGGGCTTGTCTTTAATCGTGCGTTCACTCGACCATTTTGAGCACGGACAAATGCTTCGCGTTCCGGTGAATTTTGATTAAATGCTTTAAACTTTTCAGAGTTCGATTCCGCAAATGAGTGCTGCGTGAAACCCAATGACAAGGCCGTGAAAGTGATAAGCTTTAAAAGCATAAAAATCTCCATTCAGGTGAATAGAGGAGTTCTAGCTAATTGCAGAAGCTTAAACACTTTTAAACGAGCAAAGAGTGTAATTTTTACTTAGTTTTCTTGATGATGTCTGAGAGAGTTTTAATCCTTTCAGGCATTTTCTTGTAGTTAAGTGTACTCATGTAGATGCTTGAAGAAGGGAGACCTGGAATTTCCTGAGTTTCAAGTTTGTCTTCTTTCTTGATCAGATGATCAGGAACGATAGCGATTCCCACGTCATTTTTTACAAGAGTAATGATAGTAGAGAAGGAGTCCACCATAACAATGGATTCACTTTTGTTTTTAGAAAGTTTGAAGAGGTAGTCGTTGTTGGAAAAAACAACCCAACGGTGATCATTGAGCTTTTTACGATTCACTTCTTCACGGGAGATGAGAACTAACTTTTCTTCGAAAAGTTTGAGCGACGTAACGAGCTCCGATTGGATATTTTCTGTACCGAAAATAATATCGAATTTGCTTTCTTCGATTCCTGCCTTAAGTTCCGGCATATCCGCTACATGAACCGTCACGTCGCGCTTTTCTTTTTTCAAGTACTCGGTGAGCATTGGCGTAAACCAGTTCTTCAGCAGACCTTCGAGAATACCAATTGATAGGGGCAATTGGTCTTCTCGTTGGAAGATCTGCAGAGAGGTTTTTTCAAAACTCTGCGATGCTTGATAAAGCTCTTTACCTTTTTCAGAGAGAATCACTTTTTTGCTCGAACGAATAATTAACTCTTCTTGAAGAGAATCTTCGAGCAGCTTAATCTGACGGCTGACCGCAGATTGAGCAATATTAAGTTCCTCAGCAGCTTTCGAAAAGCTGGAGTACTTTGCTGTTAACATGAATGCTTTTAAATATCGAAAATCCAGCATTCTTATTCCGCCTGCACAGGTGGAGTTTTTTCTGGTGCGCTTCTCCAGAATTTACCTTTGAATTCGCTTTGCGCATGGTTCGTAATAACAAAGCCCTCTGCGTCTTGGTTAAAATCTTGAATGAAGTCAACCGAGGCCTCTTGAAGATAGAAGGCCGCAAAAGGATCGATGACGATGATAAATTCTTCGTCATGGTTAGCGATCTTAACTTGAAAGTCGTCATCTTGAAGATCAGTAAAGCCAGCTGCGTAAGTGAATCCTTCACAACCTTTACCTGAAACGACAATGCGAAAGTATTTACCCGCCAAGGTAAAGTCATTGTCCATGATGAGTTTTAGTTGGGAAAGGGCGCGCTCAGTAAACATGATAACAGGAGGGAGAACCAAGTCTTTGTTAACTTTATTTTGTTTAAAACCCATGTGAAATTCCCATGCGAAAATTGTTTGTTGGTGCTAATGTTGTAGTGCCAGAGTACTATCGAACCAAAAAAGAATTTACAAGTCAAAAAGAGGATTTTTTTTTATGAAGCTCCACTACAAATTAGTCATCGACGCTCCTTCAACGCATCAAGTTCGTGTAATCATCGAAGGTAAAAAAGAAAGCCATGAGCATCATTTAGAATTTTTTCTTCCGCGCTGGAGTCCAGGATCTTATTTAATGCGTGAGTACTCGCGTCACCTGTCGAATCTTGTAATGGAAACAAAAAATGGCGAGCGCTTATTTTTAGAACAAACTGATATTTCTTCTTTTGTAGTCGATTGGAAAAAAAGTGATCTCAAAAAACACGATGATCATTTTATTTTTTCATACTCAGTTTACTGTCACGAACTCACAGTGAGAACGTCTCACGTTGATAGTTCACATGCGTTCTTGCACTTGCCATGTTTACTCATGGGCGTGATGGGAAAACACATGGACGACCCGACAATTGAATTAACATTTCCACCAGCATGGTCAAAAGTCACAACGGGTTTAAAAGATATTTCTGTTAAGCGCGAAGTGTTTCTTTATACAGCTCCTAACTATGATGATCTCATCGATTCACCGATTGAAATTGGTTGTCAAGAGACAGATGGTTTCCGCGTGGATGGTATTGATCACGATGTTGCGTTCTACGGACAACTTCTCCCACATAAAGAAAACATCAAAGAAGATACGAAAAAAATCGTTGAGCATATTCAGAAGTTCATGGGGGGAATGCCGTACGAGAAATATACTTTTTTCACTCACGTTGTGCCTGGATTGTACGGAGGTCTTGAACATCGCAACTCGACATGGCTGCAATTTTGTCCGACTCAATTAACGAACAGAAAAGGCTACGCTAATTATCTGGCGCTTGTTGCTCACGAATACTTTCACACGTGGAACGTAAAACGTATTCGTCCCATCGAATTTGGTCCATTTAATTATTTAAAAGAAGCGACGACAAAACTCCTTTGGTTAGCTGAAGGCCTAACTTCTCTCATGGATGAACTTTTCATCTATAGAGCGGGACTCATTTCTCAAGAAGAATACCTGGACATGCAAAAAGATAATCTCAATCGTTATCTCGGAATTCCAGGGCGCAAATTTCACTCCCTCGATGATTCTTCTTTCAATGCTTGGATCAAACTTTACCGTCCGGATGAAAATTCTAATAACTCTTCAGTGAGCTATTATCTTAAAGGTGGAATTGTCTTTTTCTGTTTGAACATTATGCTCGCTGAAAAAGGAAAGAGTATTAACGATCTTCTCGCCCTTTTATGGAAGGATTATCAGAACAATCCTCAACGTGGAGTGACCCCTGAACAAGTCTACCACATGGTTCAGGAAGTAGGCGGGGCAGAGATTCGCGAACAATTTGAATCAATGACAAGTACAACGATTGAACTTGATCTCGAAGGCATTTGCGCTCGCGGTGGGATGAAGTTTGATTGGGAAAAAACGGAAACACCTTGGCTTGGTTTCGATGCTGAATACAGCGCTGATCGCGTCCTTGTTAAGGCCGTCACACTCGACGGACCGGCCTATAAAGGCGGCCTGAACGCTGGTGACGAAATCCTGGCCATCAACGGCGTGCGTGTTCTTAAAGATCGCTACGCTGATCATATTAAATTCCTTCGCGTGAATGAAACATATAAAGTAACGGTTTCGCGCTTAGGCCTTTTAACGGACGTTTCGATCAACGTAGGAACAGTTCCCGCGAAAATCAGAAGCATTACGTGCAGTGATAAGGCCTTACTGGAACGTGTTTTAAATCCTGCTTAAAAAATAGTTGAGTTTTTGACTTGCCTCGTCTATGCAAATTTGGCATAAATGAGGCGGTCAAAAACACTCCATTATCTTTTAGAGGATGAACAATATGTTACCTGAAGAAATGCAAGCAACCCTTGGAACAATTATCTTCTTCATCGCGGCCATCATCATGATGTTCATAAAAACTATCTAAATTTCACTTTAATTCGTGCTGATTTTTCTCTACAATCTCCAATAGTTTCATTGCGTTTCGCATAAATCTATAGGGGAGAAAGACGATGACTAGTGAATTAAGAGACACAGTTTCTACGTTACGAAACCGCGCTACTTCAAGACAACCGCGTGAATTCAAAATTCCTCTCGACAATTTAGGACAGTCGAAAAAAGTAAGTGATTACTATGGGGAACTTACTTTTGATTTCAAAACATCTGAAGACATTTCTGATGTCACAAAAAAAGAAATCATGGCCGCTCTTCACGAAGGAAGAGGAATCAAAAAAGATCACGCTGAAGCTGTTGCTAAAGCGGTTACAACTTGGGCCGTGAAAAACGGTGCGACTCACTTCTGTCACTGGTTCCAGCCGCTCACAGGATCGACAGCAGAAAAACACGATGCTTTTTTCAGCTTTAATAAAGAAGGAAAAGCGATTGAGAGATTATCGGCGTCTCAACTTATGCAAGGTGAGCCGGATGCCTCTTCATTTCCAAACGGTGGATCACGTTCAACGTTTGAAGCTCGTGGATATACAACTTGGGATTTAACATCACCAATGTTCCTTATCGAATCAACAAACGGAAAAACGCTTTGTATTCCAACAGCGTTCGTTTCTTATGTAGGTGATGCTCTCGACGTAAAAACTCCGCTTCTTAAATCTGTTTCTAAACTTTCAGATGCAGCAACAAAATTTTTAAATCTTGCTGGTCATAAAGATGTAAAAAATGTTCACGTCACTTGTGGTGCTGAACAAGAATATTTCCTTGTGGATAAAGCGTTCTATCACGCTCGTCCGGATCTTGTTATGACAGGAAGAACACTTTTTGGTGCGCTTTCAACTCGTAACCAACAGCTTGAAGATCACTACTTTGGGATGATTCCTGATCGCGTTCTCGCTTTCATGCAAGAGTTAGATTACGAACTTCACCGTCTGGGGATCCCAGCGAAAACTCGTCACAACGAAGTTGCTCCTGGACAATTCGAACTTGCTCCGATTTTCGGAGAAGCAAACATTGCTGCCGACAACAACCAAATTGTTATGTCGACAATGAGAAGAGTAGCTGAAAAACATGAGATGATGGTTCTTCTTCATGAAAAACCATTTGCTGGAATCAACGGTTCAGGTAAACACGTGAACTGGTCAATGAGTTCAGACACAGGTTTAAATCTACTTGAGCCAGGATCAGAGCCACACTCAAACGTTAGATTCTTAGCTACTGTTGCAATGATCGTGGAAGCTCTTCACCGTCATTCAAATCCGCTTCGTATGGCGATTTCAGGTGCTGGAAATGATCACAGACTTGGAGCAAACGAAGCTCCTCCTTCAATCATCTCGGCTTACCTTGGAGACACACTTGATAAAATCTTCCGCGCTATTATGGAAGACAAATCATTCACTCCAACTGACAACAATGTGATGAACCTTGGAACAAACCAACTTGCTCACTTGTTGAAAGACAATACTGACAGAAACAGAACATCTCCGTTTGCATTCACAGGAAATAAATTCGAATTCCGTGCTGTTGGTTCAAGCCACGCTATCGGTTTCCCAATGACGATTCTGAATGCAGCAGTGACTGATGTCATGAATGAATCAAACGCATTCTTAGAAGCCGAACTTGCTCGCGGACAAACTGTTGATCAAGCTCTTATGACTCTCACTAAGAAATTAATGGGACAATCATTTAAGGCCGTCTTCAATGGCGACGGATACTCGAAAGAATGGGTTGAAGAAGCAGCAAGACGTGGTCTTCCAAATCTTCGTACAACACCAGAAGCGCTTAAAACGATGACAGATCGTGAACAGTACAGCTTCCTTGTTAGAGGTGGCATCTTCACTCACGAAGAAATCAATACTCGTTATAACATTCTGCTTGAGCGTTATATCAAGATCCGTGAAATCGAAATGGAAACAATGATCGATATGATCCACCAATTCGTTATCCCTTCAGGTCTTGAATACAAAACAATGCTTGCTCGTTTGATTACAACTCAAAAAGAAGTAGGGATTGCTTCAACATTCGAAGTAGATGCTTACAAAAAAGTGTCGACGAAGATTGATGAAATCCATGCGCTTTCAACAAATCTTTCTCGCGAACTCGCGGAGCACGATCACGATCACCAAAAACATGCAGAGAAAATTGCTTCAGAACTCATGACAACGGTTACGGCGATGGCCTCTGTTTGTAACGATCTTGAAGAGCTGATTCCAAATCACTTCTATGCACTTCCTAAGTACTACGACATGTTATTCTTAAGATAATATCTTGAGCTATCATTAAGAAGCCCCAGCAATGGGGCTTTTTTTTGGCGTTTTTTGGGCCATCCTAAATAGTGCGCATATCTGAGGGAGGGGAAAGAATGGTCTCCTTTTAAAGAGTTGGGATGTGATGAAAGAAAGACTCATGAAAAAATAAAATTAGTCGTAAAGTGAGACATCCAATAACAATGAGGAGTCTCAAACATGAAAATGTTCTTTATCACAGCTATGCTTGTTCTCTCTGCCTCTCCACTACACGCAAAACTTAAAATCCTTACAGAAGATGCACCTCCTCTAAACTACGTTAAAAACGGAAAACCTGATGGTGTGGCCGTTGCGATTGTTAATGAACTTCGTAAGAGAACTGGTGAGACTTCAGAGATTGAAGTTGTTCCATGGGCGCGCGGGTATGATGACGTTCTTAAGAACCCAGACGTCATGTTGTTTTCAACAACAAGAACTGAAGCACGTGAAAATCTTTTTAAATGGGTAGGACCTCTTGCCCAAAAGAAATGGGTTTTTGTTAAGAAAAAAGGAAGCCCTATTACAATTACATCTCTTGATGATGCAAAAAAATTAAAATCAGTTGGTGCTTATAAAGACGATGCTAAAGAGCAGTTCCTTAAAGAGAAGGGATTCACAAACGTAGACTCTGCTTCAGAAGATAAACTTAATTTCAAAAAACTAACGATGGGAAGAATTGAAGTTTGGATTACAGGAGATGACGATCTAAAAGACCACGCGAAAGCTTTGGGTGAAGATCTTGGTCAAGTAGAAGTTGCTCACGTTGTAGACGTTAAAAAACTTTCAATCGCTTTTTCAAAACAAACAAGCGATGACGTTGTTAAGAAGTGGCAAGCTGCTTACGACACAATGGTGAAAGACGGAACTCTTAAAAAGATTCACGAACAGTACGGTTCAAAAATCGATTAATAAAAATGAAAAAGGCACCCTCGGGTGCCTTTTTTTATTTGAGAAAGAGTCTGAGATAGAGTCCGGTGATGAGTGTAACGAGAATTCCTCCTTGCCACATAAGTATAGTCATAAGTCGATCAAAACGTTTGTCGACGACATCGAAACGATGATCAATTTTTTTAAACTCATCTCTGAATTCAACATCCATATGATGAAAATGATTAGTCTGAGCTTTTAATGTCAGGATGAGCATATCTTCTGTGGTGAAATAAGAGTTAAATTTTAAATAGTGGAAATCAGATTCTTCGTAGGGCGAGTATCCCAAGATTTCGAGGAGAGAGTGATTCAGTAAAATACTGTTCAAACTTCACTTCAAATCCTTTTTCTTCCAAATAAAGACAGCGATCAAGCTGCAGGTAAACTTCCAGCGCACGACCAAGCTGCCAGCGAATGATGTTACAGAGAAACATTACCCGCAATTCTCGCTGAGTTTTTTCAGAGTGGTAAAAATGTTCAAAGTCATCAATTGAAAAACCATGACCTGGTTTGATTTCATCTAATTTAAGTTTCATGTAAGCAGAAAAAGGTTCCCAATACATGTGCACCGGGCACTCACCAACATCAGTAAAATGAGAGTCGTTATATTTTTCGAGCATGAAAAGATGCAAACCATAACGATAATTTTTCACGCGCTCTTTCGTGCGATAAGTTTCCCAGCGCATTTCAGCGTGAGAACGAGTGGCGAGCGAAAGCGAATATAAGTTCAGGCGAACAAAATGATGATCTTTGTAAAAGTTGGAGAGTGGAAATTGTTCAGGAGGAATACGGTAGTAGCAGCAACCAAAATTGAGCAGGCCCTGATTTTTATGGGTGATGGTTTCGTTAATTAACGTGACCGCGAGAGGTCCACAAGTGTGGAGACCAAGACTCAGAGAATGAGGATAAAAAATCTTTTCAATTTTCTCTCGAGGCGCATCTGCTCCGAAAGTGTGATTGATAAATTCAACATCGCTTGCCCCTTCGAGTTTACGAAATTTTTTTAAGCGTTCGCGACCAATCGCCTGAAATTCTGCATTTTGATCCAGCGAAATTGAGGGAATCTGGTGATAGTGTGAAAGCACCCTGGAGAGGTGACCGACTCCACCGCCAATATCGACGACGTATTGAAATTTTTTTTCATCACGCACACGTTTTAAAACAGGAACTATTTTTTGAATTTCATGGCGCTTCTTTTTTTTCACTCCATGGAAGGCCCAATCTTCCAGTGGGTATTCGGGAGTGTCAGGGATAAAATCAATGTTCGTCAGTTCCATTAGTGTCTGCATGAAATGATGAAAACTGGTGCCTTCAATCTTTGCTGGGACACGTTTACAATCAACGTCAAAGAGTTCTTCTTGCGTCAATGTATCGAGCAAATCAATCCACTCGCGCGGATAATCCGCGATGGTTGAAGGATACTCGTTCATAATTTCTTCACGCCACATGGGAGCGTACAGAGCGAGGATATCCTGGAGCTTTTGGGCCTGACTTTTAAAGTTCATGAGGTATCTTAATACCATGTTTACACTGAAAGATAAAAGAGTTGCAGTTTTTGGTATGGGGGTTTCTGGACTATCGGCCTTGCGATTTGTCCGAGAACTTGGTGGCGACATCATCGCGATCAATAGTGGAGAAGTTTCATCATGGGCGAAACCAGGTGGAGTTCTAGAATACGTCGACCAAAAAAATTGTTTTGCTGAAAATGATCCGGGCGTAGCTGCTCACCTTATCAGCGCAGACCTCGTTATTCTGTCTCCAGGCATTCCACGCGATCACGTGCTGATGAAACCCTTACTTGATCGCAATATTCCCATCTGGGGCGAAATTGAGCTTGCTTATCGTTATATTAAAAGTGCTGATATGCTCTCACCAATGATTGGGATCACTGGTACTAACGGTAAAACAACAACCACAACATTTTTAGGTGAGATGATCGAAGGCGATAACAAAAGTGTTTTTGTTGGCGGAAACATTGGCGTCCCTTTTTGCGATTACGCTTATGAAGTTAAACAAACGGGAAAAAAACGAGATTTCATTTTGCTCGAGCTTTCAAGTTTCCAGTTAGAAAGCATTGATGAATTCAAGCTTAATGTAGGAATGATTCTTAATCTTTTCCAAAATCACGGCGAACGTTATTCGACTATTGAAGAATACGGGCGTAGTAAATTTTTTCTCACGAATAAATTTACAGCAAATGATGTGCTCATTTATGCCGAAGATTTTCCTCTCATTAAGAACTGGGCGCAGACAGTTCCTGGCAAAAAAATTGCGCTTAATACAGAAAATCCAAAAATTAATTTCGATACAAAAAATTTCAAACTTCCAGGCGTTCACAATAGAGTGAATCTCTCTTTTGTCATTGCGGCCGCTGAAACAATCGGTCTTACAAAAGAAGGTATTCAAAAATCAATTGATAGCTTTGCTGGTGTTCATCACCGAATTGAATATGTAAAAGATGTGCAGGGGCTTCCGGGCTTTAAAGTCTTTAATGATGCCAAAAGTACGAACTGGGATGCGACGATGACGGCGGTCACGGCCATGGCCGATTTCAATCTTCCGATTCATTTGATCATTGGCGGAAAAAAACGTGGTCATGGTGATTCTATCCTTCCGCATCTGGACTTCCTCAAATCGCGCGTAAAGCGATTTTATCTCATTGGAGAGATGGGAGCGGAAATAGAGGCCGAATTAAAAGGCAAAGTGGATTATATTCAGAGTGGGACGCTTTCGAATGTAGTGGAAGAAATGCGATCATCGTTTGGAAAAAGTGAGGGAGTGTTGTTATTTTCTCCGGGATTTCCGTCGTTCGATCAATTCAATAACTATGCTCACAGAGGTGAGTCGTTCATCAAGCTTTTAACTAAGAATTAGCGAATCGCCGCCAATGTCACATCTTTTTTCGGCTTCGAAGCGACCATGGTGTCTTCACTGTTGTTGCCTTTGAAGCGGAAATTATCCAAGACCACCATTTTGAACAAAAAAAGCCCCAGGATTAGGAAGACTGGGTTGAGTTTTGATTTCATATGCTCCACCGAATGAGTTATAATCTTTATGCCCTGATCGGCATCATTGTTTAGAAACTTAACTAAAAAGGTATAGTTTATGGCGAAAGCTGGATTTTTAAGCTTGAGTGACGTGCAAGCTAACATTAACGCGTTGAAATCATTTATGAAGAAGAACAAGCTCGACAGCTTTTATCTTTCTTCATCAGACATCTTTTTGAACGAATATGTCCCGCTCGAAGACTGTCATCGTTATTACGTGACAGGTTTCACGGGATCAACTGCTGAGGCCATCGTTCCTCTTGAAGGGAAGGTTGTTTTGTTTGTTGATGGTCGCTACTTTGAACAAGCAGATATCGAAGTTAATCAAGATATCGTTCACGTTTTCAAAGTTCCTTATGGAGTTTCACTTCGTCAGGCGATGAAAGAAGTTGTTGAAGCAAAAAAATTAAAGGCCCTTGGTGTGGAAGGAGATCGTCTCGATCTTTCTCTCTACAATGAGTTTTCTTCTTGGACGAAAACAACAAGCTTTAACAATGCTGAATTGAAGTCTGTCATTACTTTCAAAGGAACAGAGTTCGATAAAAAAATTCGCGAGCTCGGTGTTGATCTTGTAGGTGAATCTACTGCTGATAAACTTAAGCGTATTGTAAAACCAGGTGAAGCTTTTTTTCTTTCAAGCTTAGATTCTATTGCTTGGCTCACAAATATGCGCCGTCATGAGCTTCCAAATCAAAGTACATTTCGTGCTAAGGCCATTGCGACTCACGAATCCGTCTATCTTTTGATGGAACACATTGAAGGTGAGATTAAAAATCCTGCAATTGAATTATTCATGGGAAGTTTTGATCGTTTGGAAGAATTTTTAGGGGCCATCGCTGAATACGAAACGTCTCTTAAAAAACTTATTGGGCTTGAAACAAATAAAATCGAAAAAGTTTTTTATTCTGCTAACTCTACCAACACTGCTGATTATCTAAAACTCTCAGCGCATTTTGGAGCAGAGAAATTAGTAAATAAAGTGGAAGGACTTATTCCATTTCACGCGCTTAAAAATCAAACTGAATTGAAATCTATTCTTGCTTCATTTGATCGTGCAGATACGGCGATTTTCCAAACGATTACTTGGGTAAAAGAACAAGTTGCGAATGGAAACGAACTTTCTGAATTAGATTTTTATCACAAGTGCAATGAGTTCTATAAAAAGAACGGAGCTCTTGATCAATCATTCGGAACGATTTCAGCTTTCGGTGCAAACTCTTCTATCATTCACTTTGGTTCACCAAGTAAAGATATTAAATTCAAAAAAGATGAACTCGTTCTGCTTGATTCAGGCGGCTACTTTGAATCAGGTTATGCAACAGATACAACACGTGCCTTTTTAAGTGGTGGAACAGCGAGTGCAAAACAAAAAGAAGTTTACACACTCGTCTTAAAGTCAATCCTCGCTACTCAAAATGCTGTGTTCCCGGATAATACATGGGGATCAGTCATTGATGGTGTCGCAAGACAACCCATCTTTAAAGCTGGATTCAACTATAATCATGGAACTGGACACGGTGTAGGAATTAATGTTCACGAGGGTGGATTTAGACTTTCAACGACATCAAACATTCCTTTGAGAGAACACCATTTAGGATCAATCGAACCAGGAATCTACATTCCTGGATTTGGTGGAGTTCGACTTGAAAACGTAGCTGTTATTGAACGTCATCCTGAACACTCGAACATGCTCAAGTTCAGATCTTTTACTTATGTAGGATTTGATCATGACCTCATCGATTTCGACATGCTTTCTGAAGAAGAAAAGACATGGTTAGATGAGTACGAAAAAGAATGTGCTAAAAAAGGAAGAAGCTTTAAGTATAAAGCTTAGGACTTTTTCGGCGAACAATTTCGAAAACAAGAATTAAGAACAATCCAATTGAAAGGCCCCCAAGCATATTGCCGGGGCCTTTTGTTTTAGAAATGTCTGTAATTGATCCGCATCCACCACCTGGATGTTTTTTCGGATAGAGATAACTTATTCCATCGATGTCATCTCGACCTAGGGCCACGCGAGAATCTACAGTCGCATAATACATCAATGAGTCGGGAACAGGAGAGTGTCCTAATCCGAATGCATGTCCCAGTTCATGGGCCACGATGGCCACTTTTTCAGCTCGTGATTTTCCAGCAAACTGAGTTGTTGCACGATCATTGATCATAATGAGTGCCCCCACAATTGTTTTACCAGAAATATTATTCGGGATCGTAATACCTAAAATAGAAGGTGAAGGAAAATTCGTCGAATTTGAATTACATGTGATGAGAACTCCTTCTGAAACAGCTAGTGCAGGATTGGGGTCACAGTTTGTTGAGGGAACACAAATATCACCTGTTTCATAAGCAGCAGCGACAGTTTTAACTATTCCTTTTCTCAGTTTCAATCGAGATGTTGGAGCTTGGTTCCAAAACTGGTCAACAGCATCTCCTACGATTGAAAGCAGTTCATTTTCGTCTATACCAATGTTTGAACAAAAGCCCGCGGCAACGTTAACCGGCACTTCATCTTGCGCAAACACGAGCTTAACAGAATTGTTGAAAGTAAAAGCATGCGAAGTTGTAGTGAGGAGGAACGATATCATTCCGGCGAGGATGAGCTTCATAGAATTTCTCCAAAGTGATAAGTCGCATGCACACCAACGCTCAAGGCCCTGTCTTCACTTGATGCTATATTAAAAATGTAGGTACGAATCTCACCCGACCATGATGTTGTAAAATCTTTTTCGAGTCCTAAATTGAGTATGAAGTTGCGTGTGTAAACGGCTTCTTCCGGAAGAGGAAAGCTATCGATCGTCGTTCCGTTATTGAGTTCAACTTCTCCACCAGGTCCCCAAATACGAGTGAAGAAGAGTCCTAGGCCACCAATGACATTAACGTAGGGGTTTTTGTATTTTGCATTGATGAGGGCCGCAATCGTCATACGTTTAATATTTTCGTCAGTTCCTTTTTGGGGAAGAGAAAAGGCCAGTTGAGGGGAAACAAAGAATCCATCCGCAACCGAAACATCCATGCTCGAAGCAATGTAGGGAGTGAAAGAACACACGTTTTTATCGCCCTTTTCATCTGTTTGAAATTCTCCAACGTATTCGCAGAGATTTCCTAGCGAAAATGTTAGATCTGTCGCAGCGAAAGATGCAGATGTTAAACACAGGAGTGCAATGGTCAGGTATATTTTTTTATTCATAATCGTTTAGTATTCTTTCAAATCCTGCGCTAAAATGTCTATGTCTAATTCCCTTACTCTTGAACAATTCAGCTGAGGAAATCACCATGTTTGATACTTTAGAGATTCCAAAAAATGTAATTCCAACTGATCCACGTTTTGGTTCAGGCCCATCTCTCGTCCCTGTAGAGTTTCTCAATGCTCTCGCAAAAACAGGTACCGAGTTCATGGGAACTTCCCACAGAAAGCCGGCCGTACGTAACGTTGTAAAAGAAATCCAAGATGGTTTGATGAAATACTTCAACCTTCCAAGTGATTATCTTGTTGTTATGGGGAATGGGGGAGCTACACTTCTTTTTGATATGATTGCATTAGGCCTTGTTGAAAAGAAAGTATCTCACTTCACATGTGGAGAGTTTTCAGAAAAATGGTTTAAATCATCGAAGCTCGTTCCATGGATTGAAGCTGAACAAGTTGCAGTTCCATTTGGAAAAGGGATTAACGGAAAAGCTGTTCCAGGTTCAGATGTTATTGCTGTAACATTGAATGAAACTTCTACTGGTGTTCAAATTTCTGCTCTTCCTCAAGTTGATGCTAATACGCTGCTTGCGGTAGATGCCACTTCAGGTGGCGGGCAATGTCCGTGTGATCTTTCTAAAGTTGATGTTTTCTTCTTTGCTCCTCAAAAAGTTTTTGCAAGCGATGGTGGTCTTTGGATTGCGATCATGTCGCCAAAAGCTCGCGCTCGTGCAGCGAAAATTGCGGGAGACAAATCACGTTACATTCCGGACATCATGAGCTGGACTCACGCAATTACTAACTCAGAGGCCAACCAAACATACAATACTCCTGCCTTAGCGACTTTATTCTTCATGAATGAACAAGTGAAAGAAATGAATAAACTTGGTTACGCTGAAGTTCAAAAACTCGCTCAGAAAAAAGCTGATCTTCTTTATGGTTGGGCAGAATCAAAACCATACCTTTCTTGCTTCATTGAAGAAAAAGAATTCAGATCAATCGCAGTAGCTACTATTGATGTCGATAGCAGAGTCAATTGCGATGATGTGATCAAATTCTTAGAGAAGAAAAAATACGTTTATGGAATTGATGGATATAGAAAACTAGGTCGCAATCAATTCAGGATTTCAATGTTCCATAACATCAGCTATGACAATCTTGAAAGGTTGACGAAACTTCTCTCTCACATGATCGAATCAAAATTGTAATTTATTCTTTATCGGGCCTACGTAGCTTTACGTAGGCTTCCTTCAGACAATATGTGAAAATTTCCTGACAAAAATTACATTACTAGTATCAAGCTTATCTTTTGTCCCGTTTCATCCGAAAATAATTTCGAAAGTAATTCTTGTTTGAGGATCTTAAGAAATGATTTCTAAAAAAATGACTGTTGGAACGAAGATTAAACTGTTGATGTGTTTTCTCATTATTACACTCATGACAACTTCTGGACTTTCGTTTTACATGTCAGAACGATTCACCAATCAGATTAATGATCTAGGTGAAGTTCAGCTTCCGGGTTCTGGTCACATGAATCTTGCAGATATGATGCACGATGGGATTCGCGCGAACGTTTATTCCGCCATCTTAGAAGCGAAATCTGAAAACTCTGAAATCAAAAAAGGGATTAAAGAAGAATCCAAGGAATTCGCAAACAGTATTCATGAACATATTAGAGGTCTCGAAGAATTAAATCTTCATCAGGAAACAAAAGATGCTATTAAACCAGCTCTTCCGCGAATCGAAGAGTATGTGAAAAGTGCAGAGTTAATTGTTGATACGGCCTTGACTGGTGATGATGTTAAAGCGCGTGCCATGCTTCCGGAATTCAATCAACGATTCGAAGCTCTGGAAAGAGAGCTGGCAAGATTAGGTGGACTCATTGAAACGGATGCAGCAGAGTCAACTCGACATGGTTCCGCCATCAAGAGACAGGCCCTCATTGCCAATATTATTTCATTTGGTATTGGTATTTGTCTCATGGTCTTTTTTTGGCTCGTCATCCGTGAACAACAAAACGAAATTGGCGTTGTGATTGAGAACTTAAATACCGAATCAAAACACATTGGTGAGATTGCTTCAAACATGAATGCTTCTGCCCAAAATCTTTCTTCTTCAACTCAACAGCAGGCGAGCGCTTTTCAACAATCAGCTGCGGCCCTAGAACAAATCAGTGCGACTATTAAGGCGACAGAAAACAATTCAAGACGTTTGGATGAAAACTCAAAAACAAGTTATGCCACGGCTTCAAATGGGAAAATGACCATTGAACAAATGTTAAATGCCATGGATGTCATCAGTAAATCGAACATGAAAATGACGGAACAAATTGAAACCAGCAACAAGCGCATTGCAGACATTGTAAAAGTCATTAGCGAAATCGAAAGCAAAACAAAGGTCATCAACGATATCGTTTTCCAGACAAAACTCCTCTCATTTAATGCTTCAGTTGAAGCTGCAAGAGCAGGCGAACAAGGAAAAGGTTTTGCCGTAGTTGCAGAAGAAGTAGGGAATCTTGCCGCCATGTCAGGAAACGCGGCCAAAGAAATTTCTGAAATGCTCACAAACAGCATTCAAACCGTTCAATCAATCGTTAACGAAAGTACCTCAACAGTGATAACCCTCTCGCAAGATGGTCGCTCAAAAGTCGAGCAAGGCATTCAAATCGCCAATCGCTGTGGAAATGCCCTTGAAGAAATCGTGAGCCAGACATCTTCAGTCGGCGAACTCATCAACGAAATCACCACGGCCGTTAAAGAACAATCTCAGGGGATTCACGAGGTCACAAACGCGATGGGACTTCTAGATCAAGCAAGCGGACAAAACTCGGTGACATCGAAAGAAAACCTTCAATCAGCAGTCGCACTTCAAGAGCAAGTTCATCGTTTGGAGAATGTGGTGGCTTCGTTGGCCTCTATGATGACGACGAAGAAAGCTGGGTAACAATTAGTTAAAAATAGCTAGCTGCTGCTGACATTCATTTTTTATTTTATCTTTGAAATCATTTGCACAAAACATTATGCGATTATTCGCACCTGGAATTTCTGTGTACTTCTTTGCTTTAGCGCATTCTTTTTCAAAGTTAGTTTTGTAAATTGTGCTGCATTCAGAATTGCTTTCGTATAATGATTTACTCACTTCATCCAATTGCTTAATTGTCATAGAGAAAAATTTAAAGGCCATGTCTTTTTTCTCTAAAGGACTTAGCTTTCCTTTCAATTGAACTGCTAATTCTAGCTGCGCCTCAAGTTTAGAAATCATATCTTTCAAACTCGGATGTGCATTGATCTTATAATCGATCATTGCTTTGTAGTTTTCTTCAATTAATAAATTAGCTTTGAGATGTTCTGCTTGAGATTGTTTAAGTTCTTGTTCGTTCAGCTTAAATGTACAATCCTTGGTCGTTGCCGCTTCTATTTTTCCTTTCACATCCCTTTCCGCAAGTAAGCCATTTAGTTCATGAGCATTTTTATTTTCTGAACGATAATCAATTCGTTCTTTGAGTGTTCTATATTTTGAGCTTTCAAAATTTGGGATTAATGAATTTATGCAATTTTTACTTTTCAATATTTTATTAATTAATGTTTTCTTTTTATCCTCTGTCGAATTGTAATATTCTTCTCTGCTCGAATTATAATGAAGGAAAGCATTTTTTATATTTTCATTTTTAACGGCTAACTTTATTAGCTCTTCGTTTTGATTTGCCAATACGTTATGGGAAAAAATTAATAAAGAAATTATTTTTAACAATGTCACTGCTGCATCCTTGTATTTTGAGTAGGTGTGACTTCACAAACATTTTTTATACATTTCACTGAATCATCAACTGGGAACATACTGGTGAACATCTTCTCCAATGATTCACCTTGCTGCTCACATTTATAGTATCTATCAGTGATAAATGAATCGATTGTTTTTCGAAATTGATCATTTTTAGTAAAAGCATAACTTTGGGGTTTGGTCATGTTCGTAGTGAATCGATAGATCTCGCAGTCTGAATCGGCCATGCATTTATTTAGACCTGAACTCTGAATAAAATTATTAACAGTCTTTTTAAATGCATTTACTTCACAATAGGAGATGATTTCTTGACATTGATCAATGTTACAAATGACTTTCGCAGGAGGAATTTTTAAAGAATCAATACATGTTTCATTGATTCTATACTCACTCTCTTTATTCTTTTTAAATTGATTGTTTACTGTTGTGTAAGATGTGCAATTTTTTTTGATATAAGTACAATCGTTGTCCGTTTTACAAAAATTTTTGCACAAATTTCTCTCAACTTTAAGTTGTATGAAGTGTTCTTGTGACAAATCAAGATTACTTATTGAAAAATCAGCACAGCCATTAACCATTTTTCTTTCAATACCATAGGCATTTTTGAATACATCCCTAACGCATTCCGATGGACTATCTTTTAAATCGAGCATCTTCTTTTGTTCTGGGAGTGCTGTGTAATACTTAAAGACTTCTTTTGCGACAGTGCATTTTACTGGTTCTTCACCAGGAAGGAGAAGAAATTCCACTAAATCATTTAGGTTGTTTCTGACTACAATTCGGCTTAAAAAATTCCTGTCTATATTTTGCAAATAAACGGTCTGATCGCTCTGAACATTATAATTTTTCAACATTGGAATGATGACATTTTTAAAATAGTCAGGATTTTTTTCAAGCCATTTTGAAACAGGATAATATGAATCAAATGGGAGATTAGATAAGCTATTCATTGCCAGGTGTTTGACAAAAAAATCAACAGATTCCTGGGTCCACAGTCTTTTATTTCTTTTTCCAAAAAGCTGCTTAGCTAATGGAATCGGCAAAAGTTTAAGAAATTGAATATCATCTGCTTTTATTTTTAAAACTTCCACCCATTCAAAAATATGTGGGCTTTTTTCTGCCATTATATCTGTGAGAATTAACTTGTTTTTTGCAAAAAAATCATTCAGCAAAGCCGAAAAGTCTTTAAGAAAAATTTTATCTTCTGGAAACTTATAATATTCAAATCGATAAGTTGAAAATAAATATTGGATGGCACAGACTGATGCTTCATTCTCACTATTAGTTTTTAAGACTCCAGAAGCATACTTTAGAGCGATTTTGCTTTTATATAAGTCCATCGATGGAGCTAAGCCTGCATTTGAAGATTCTTTGAGAATGTCTTCACTTGAGATGTTGCATTTTATTTTTCCGATCGACATTGAAAAAGGATAAATATTTGCGTTTTGGGTTTGAATGAATTCACGATTGGGTATTTGATTATTGGCCAGTTGATCTTTTCTGATCTGTGCACAGGAAATACTTTTACGCTGACATTTGTTCTCTATACATTTAGGAGAATAGCAAATACTCCCAATGCCATTCCAATTACTGCATTCATCGGTTCTAAACTGCATAAGATAGAGTTCTAATTTCGTTTGATATTGATTGTTAACGACGATCGTTTCGTCACAAACATTTTTCAAAGTGCAGTCACTGTCAGTTTTGCATGAGTATGCACATTTAGATAATTCGCTATATGCAGGTATGTCTTTTGAGTTAAGGAGAGATTTGCAAGTATCTGCCCATAACGAAAAACTTAGTGAACATAAAACGATTGCAATAATTTTAATTTTCATCATTATATTAATATAGTTTATAAAAAATATTTTCATAGGAATTTTTGTGCATTTAAAAGACCTATTGTTTTTGTCTGGCATGGTGATTTCGTCTTCTGTTGGAGCAATTACATTAGAGGAGCGGATTTTCAGTAGTGGAGTTCAAAACGAACAAGAACTCAATTTAGATTTGTACGAGGAGCAAATTCGAACAGCTAAAGATAGAGCACAAATTGGAAAAGAAGTTACTTCTAAAATGGAGTTTATCTCGTTTAATAAAATAAATCAGGATGCTTTCGGTATTGATCCAAAACCATTCAAAAAAGAACATGGCATTTTGAATGATCTTCAATCTCAAAGATTTGAGAATTCCTATGATGCTAAAAATTTAGATTCTGTTACACCAGTCTCAACTTACATATCTCTTGTTAAA
Source organism: uncultured Bacteriovorax sp. (assembly GCA_946480715.1). The sequence goes on from CAMLKK010000039.1 coordinate 22,708, forward strand.
AAGGGAGAACCATTTACCGTTATCGATTTTATTCCAGGCAAACATGGAAGCGATGACCATTTTGTCGTTCAAGATTTGAAAAAAAATTTGTATGAAGTTAGAAAAAAAAATTTTGAGGCATTCTTTATAAACGATTCTGTTCTGGTTGATCCCCCTAGAGTTTTTATGAACTACCAGAAAATTTCAAATAAATGGAAAGATGCTCCTCGCGCCAGATTTTGTATGACTCTGAATAATAATACATCTGAGCAAAATCGAAAATTTATTGAAAATGCGGAAGACTTTGATCCAAAATTTCAGGAAATAATTAAGGAGCTGGATTTAAAGTTCAAAAAAGCACTCACGAAGTTAACAGCTCATAATAAACTCAAGGCCGACGGCTATACATATTCGATTCAATTCTCTCAACAGAAAAGATTATGTTATGGCCTGTACTTTGATGGGAATCAATCGTTTTTGAACACGCTTTATTTTCTTCCCAAACTTGCACCTGGAAGCTGGAAGTTTTAAACGAGCTCCGCCGCCTCTTTCGCCACTGCAAACGCACACTCAAATGCAGGGTTTGCCCAATTATCTTGATTAGCGAAAAAGATCACATCATCGATTGATTGGTTCATCATCTCGAGTTTGCCTGAGGCCACAAGGTTTGTGTGGGCAACGGGAATTGAGTGACCCCAACGAGTCATGCGAATGCCAATGAGTTTTGATTGGTCGAGGCCTGTTGTTTTTGCGAACTGATTGAGTTCTTCGGTAATTGTTTTTTTATGTTTGTCGTGGGCCATAG
>CAMLKK010000040.1 GCA_946480715.1 uncultured Bacteriovorax sp.
ATTCTCCTTCATCGTGATAGAGGCCTTGATGTTGATTGAATCATCAGTAATAATGGCCAGAAAATGGACGAGGTGAGGTCTTTTCATCTTGATTGTTGCTCTCTTCGTCTAAGTGTAGCAGAATTAGAGAATGTCTTAAAGAGTATAAAAGAAGGAATAACGATCAAAATGCAGACTGTGTACATTGAACATTTAGGCGAAGTAGAACTTTATTTTGGACTTGGTCTCCAAATTCTCACGGGCCTATTGCTCGGTGGTCTTGTTGGTTATGACCGCGAACAAAAAATGAAAAATGCGGGGATTAAAACAAACATTTTGATCTGTATCGGAGCGACTCTTTACACGGCGATTTCAATCGTTGTTCAACGCCATTATGCTGACAACTCCGTAGATCCAACTCGTATTGTAGCGCAAATTGTTTCGGGGATTGGTTTTCTTGGTGCAGGCGCAATCATGCAGGACAAAGGGAATATCATCGGTCTGACGACAGCAGCGACAATTTGGGTTGTTGCGGCAATCGGTGTGACAATCGGTTTTGGTTATCCTGTTATTGCCTCAATTTTTACACTTACTATTTTGTCTGTTCTTCGTTTGCTGGGACCTATTTATCAGGGATTTGAATCAACGAAAAACCACAAATACTTTCACATCGAGATTCTCTCGCATGGAGATATTAAAAATCTGGTGAAAGAAATTGTTTTCAATACAACAGACAGAATTGATGAATTACACGAACAAATTATCGATAAAGAATCCAATAAACGTCACATTGATTTCTATGTTTATCTTCACCCGAAAAAAATGCGTGCTATGGGAGATGAGCTAAGAGACATCGTTCAGGCCGAAAGAGTTCACTATCACCAAATTGAAAGCAAGTCTGTCACTCAAAACGACTAGGCCTTGGCGATTTTGTAAGTGAGAACACCCTGATCATACTTCTGGGTAATTTTATTTGAATTCAAAATGTCTTTGGTTGTAACTTCTTTTGAGAAAAGTTCACTGCGTGTGGATTTGTTAAGTGATCCATCCGGCGTTGTTAGTGAATCCGCAAATTTCCTCGAAAGAGTCATTTTGATGTTTCTTCCTTGAGCAGAAAGGTGAAAATTTTCTTTTTCATGTGGAGGAATTTCAAGGGCCACTTCTACCGAATCTGGTGTTTCTGTTACAACGGGGTTTAGCTTTTCGACTTGATAGAACCGATCATCGAGTTTGTTATTGAAGAGCGTTTTGTCATTGGCCGACTTCTCAACCATTTTCTTCATGTCAGCGGCAAGTTTTGTTTCCAGATCTTTGATGATGCTTTCATGTTCATTCACCATTTTCTCATAGCGAGCTTTAAAATCATCAGTTCTCTGCTTAACCATATTTTGCTGATGTTTATCCATGAGAGCAAGCTGGTCTTGCTGGATGCGTGTTTTTTCAGTTCCTACACGTTTAAGTCGTCCGGTATCTTCCAGCATCTGGCGGTTGAGATCTTCTTTCTGGCGAGAGAGGTCGATTTGGTGTTTCCTCAAATCATTTTCTAATTTTCTTCTATATTCCGCATCAGCGTCGCCAACTTTTTGGTTGAAATGTTCTGTGAGTGCATTCATTTCAACAGTCATACGGGCTTCCATCGCACGTTGCTCATTCATTGCTTGGGCGGCGATATTATCAACTGAACTTTTAGTGTTGTATTGAATATTGCGTTGATCTTCTAGTGCCGATTGAAATTTTTCTTCGTAATTTTCAGCAAAATTCTTTTTGAGGCCTTTGATCTTTTCATCTTCTGACGTGCGAAGTGCAGTTTCCTCTTTTTCAACCATCACTTGGGTATCTTTTAAGCGATCTTTGTACGCTTTGATCTTATCTTCGAAGTCTTTTGAAATTCCCACAATTCTTTGCGAGTTGCGATCTAGAGCACGGGCATATTGATCTTCGCCTTCCAGAACGGCCATGTCGGCCTTTTTGTCATAGAGTTCTTCAATTGTTTTGATTTCTTCCTGACGGGCATTTATTTTTTTTGCCAAGGTTTCATTCTGACGTTTTAAACGGTCTTCATTTTCACGGAAGAGTACTTCTTGTTCACTTCTGGCCACTTTCATTCTATGTAGCCCTCAGTTAGCTCTTTGCCTTCACTAATCGTGCAAGGAGGTTGTTTAGCTGTGTATCCGTAGCAAATCCATGAACGGAGTAAGTTGACTTCCAGAGAACTACCGCCACCATTGTAGGTCGCGTAGCTTTTTGGATCGAGAGTTGAAGTGACCAGAGTCGCAGGAGAGTTGCTTAGTTTTTCAACTTTAGTCCGGACGTAATATTGATAAACTCTGTATTCGGCGTGTGCTGAACTCATTAAAAAAGTGAATAGACTGATTAAAAAAAATTTAATCAATGCAGCTCCGGACGTTGATCGAGAATTTTTCCCTCAACTAATTTGAAAAAGGCCTTCATAAAAATTTTTCTGTCATCATCATTCATAGATAACAATACAGTTTTTTTATGTTCAAGTTGACGGTGAGTGGAGACGATTTGAAAAAGTTTTTTAGCGCGCGCTCGTTCCAAACCAGTAATTTTTTGAAAACGTTTTTCTTTGAGATCCGGATCGTTCATCCAGCATTCGTGGAAGAGAGGATAGTGCCCCATAGTTCCTAGCTTGATAAGGGCCTTCATAGATTCTTCTGGTCGATAAAGCATGTCCAAACGGATCCTCCATTGATTTCTTCCTTCTACAATCTTATAGGAGAAAGCCGATCTTTTTGGAGAGGGTAACTATTACCGTCGGATCATTTTACTCGGTTAAATTTGCCGTAAAATCCTTACAAGTTTGGAGCTTTTTGGAATCTCATCTATACTAAAAGGGAAAAAGTGTCCTAGCATGGGACCCATTCTTTATGGCCAGGAAGGTTTAAATGAAATTTCCCCTTACACTTCTATCTTTAACAATGCTTGCTTCAACTTCGGCCAATGCTCTGGTTGATTATACGGAATCAGAATCAGATGCACCTAAATCATCTGCGAGTTCAACGAAGTCAATGACGAGAATGCCTTCAGCACCCGGTGGACAAAAATCGCTGACGTGGAAAGCTGATTACTCACTCATCACGAATTACGAATCAATGGAAATTAATTCTGAGAAATTGGGAATAATGAACGTTGCTGCTCACATTCAGACACCTGCGGATTTTTATTTTGAGGCCAGCTATTGGCACGCAAATACTGACTCAGGTTCGCAAAGTGGAAACCCAAAACTGATGCTGGGATTTAACTGGCTAAGAATGGGAAGCCCATCGGAAGAAGCGCGACTAAATCTTTATGGTGGGATGAGATTATCCTCAAAAGATGAGCTAGCAAGCAGTCGCACAGATAAAATCTTTGGTGCTGAAACAACAAAAAGATTCGGATCTTTTGGTTTGGGAATTGGTTACGATATTACACTGGCCGGAAAAAGCAAACGTGCCACAGAACTGCAGATCGGAAACGTACATCGCTTAAGTGTTAGCGGCGGATGGATGGTTTCTAATGATATTCAATTCGAACTTGAAGCAGAGAACTTCAAAATTTCTAAAGACGATACTGGAAGCTTAAATGGGCTCTCGGAAGAAGCTTCTTTTTCAACTTTATCACCGAAACTTAACTTAGGTCTTGCACCGGCCGTTCATTTGGAAATGGGAGCAAGATTTAGAATGAAAAAAGCAAAAGAGAGTGCGCAGCTTTCACGTGCAGGAGTGTTTGATCTTCATGGCGCGAATTCAAATTCACTCTTTGCAGGTTTAAATTTGAGTCTTTAATGACATTGATAAAAAAACCGCTCTACTATTGTCATGAATGCAAAACTCCAGTCGGGAGCAGCGATTCACTTTTTTTTATCGATGATCAATCAGTGAAGAGTTTTTGTTCTGAAGAATGTATCGAAGACTATCATTTGCCCATAGTCAAATACTTTGAAAAAGACATTGGGACATTAAGAGAATTTCATCAGGATAAAAGTACACCGGTTACTGTGGTCGACCAAAAATTAGTGAATGATATTCTTATGTCACCCGATGAAGTATATCGATTCACCAATGAACTAGGTGAGAGCTTTCATCACTTCATCAAAAAAATCAATAATGAATGGGTCGTTGTGATTGCCTCAATCTTTAAAAGTGAACCTTCATTTATTTTTGGGGCCTGGGCAACCCAATCAATAGGACTCATCAACGAGTTCAGGCAGGGAGCCGCCTTAGCAGTGGCCGAATGGAAGAAAAAACAAAAAGGACAAAAAGCTGTTCCGGAAAGATCTGAAATTGAAACTGACGAAGATTCAGTCTTTCTTCAGCTTTTGGAAAGTAAAAAATCTAAGTTACTTGCGCACATTTTGATTAAACGGAAAGATCAAGACATTGGGATAGAAGATTTTGGTCACTATGAATCCTGCTTTCAAGAAACGCTTGATCATCCAGATGAAGTTTTTGAATATAAAGATAACGAAGGCGATGTGTTTTTTAATTACATTAAAAATTACAACACAGCTGAAAATTTCTTTTATATTGTCTCTTGTTTGAAACGTAAGAGTTCAGAAGGTGAGACGATGGTTTATCCAGTTCTAGGTCTTCCAACCAATGACATGGCCATGGTTCAAGAATTTTGTCTGGGAAAACAAATCAGCGGTCCACTTAAAAACTAAGTTCTAGAATGTTTGATAAACATATTGCCCCACTGACTTGAAAGCATCACAGTAGGCCGTTTGTCCGTAGGCAAGCATGTTCATACACCCTTGATAGGCCGCTAGAGTCATCATTACGCGGTTAAAAACAGGGTAGTAGTAGCTTGTGTCTTTGAAAAACATAACACCATTAATAGCGGCGTTTGTGTAAGACGAATATTTTACGAATGTAATTTTCTTTACAGACTTTGGATCTGTAAACGATCCGCACATTGGGTTACCGATATAAATCGAGTTGCTTCCACTTGCTGTCGTCGGAATAAAACAAATATTCACATCACCGGTACTTCCTACTGGTGGAGTTTTTAATTGAAAATAAAATACTGAACCATCAGTGCTGCTCTTGCAAAGTGTATGAGGTCCAAGGTGATTGCTATTAGTAGCAAAACCATTCACGCCATCAGTTGAAAATTTACAGTGTTTAGCATCTTCTGGAACCGCAGAAGGAGTCGTTGTTCCCGTTCCAGTGCCTGTACCCGTTCCGGTCCCAGTGCCAGTTCCCGTACCCGTGCCTGTTCCTGTATTTGAGCCAGTGGATCCAAGGTTGATACCTAATGGGTTAGCAGATGTTCCTGTTAATGAACGTTGCGATCTCGGTGAATCACAGGCCGAAAGCATAAAAAGTCCAATGAGGAATAATGTTTTCGAGCTCATGTTTGTTAGTACTTTCTTTGTCATATGGAACACCTTGGTGTTGTTCATCCTATTTAAACTTAGGTTTAATCCTTAGGCTTATCGGTAAAGTGGATGAAAATATGAGGAAAATCTAAAACTAATTTAAGTTCCTAAAATGACGATATGAAGACATGTTAAAAAAGAGCATTTACTTGATCATTACGCTTGCCCTGTTTGGGCTCTTCGGAGTTCTTTGTTATATAGCTCCTTATCACATTTATACGCTTACGCTCACTGAAGGAGTGAATACTACTTTTCTTAAAATGAAACCAGCAAGAGAAGTGCTCTATAATGGCGAGACCTTGATAGTTCCTAAGGTCACTGACATGAACGATGAAAGTCTTTATCAAAAGTTTCATTTTTCACATTTTGAAATGCCCATGCCCATCAATCATCCTCTTTTTTTTATGATTCCTTCCATTAAGCTTGAAGGGGCAGGACCTCGATTGGGTGCTAGTTTTATGAATGGAAAAGACAATGAACTTTTTTCTTTCATTTTAGACAGGCCTTATAAATTAGATACCACATTGGGGGATCAAAAACTTTTCATTCTTCCTGTTTTTAAAAATTATATTGCTAGAAAAAGTCAGGAAGAAATTTGGAGAGATCTCTATGAGAAAAAACTTTCATTACCATCGAATCAAGGTGAAAGTTTTTTAGCTTCATTGGATTCTTTGAAGAAAGTTTCTTATTACGAATTGGTTTATAATCTTTTTATTTTATATAATCGCCATTTTTTAATTCCGGCCGAATCTCAAAAAATGTCGTATGTGCCCGGGCAAAATATTGGTCTTGTTGTCCTTCCTGAAGAAAACGATCGTTACATGAAAGAGCGCGTATACGTGATTGAAAAAGGCACGGTCTATCCAATCACCATTCGTACTCGCAAACATAATGGAGCAGCGGAGAATTTCCGTAAAAAGCTACTCAATGAAATTCGCTATAAAAGCTCCACATCGGATTCGGCCATTCCAATTTATGCTGATTACAAACGCATTCCTTATGGACAACGAATTGATCAACAAGGGATGACTTACCTCTTTAATGCTTGGTCGCATGATTTAAATAATAAAGACTTCATTCGCGTGATCATTACTTTTTTAGAAAGAGGTAAACTCAATCTTAAATATCTCAAACCTTTTTATGAATACTCCTATAAAAAATTCGGTACAACCCTTTCGTCTGATAAAGAGCACCTGAATGAGACTGCCGATGAAAAATTAAAAAGGCAGATGGATGAAGAACTCACCAGTGAAGTAAAAAGTGAAGAAGAAAAAATAACGAACACTTTTGAAGGCCAGTTTTCAACAGATGACGAGAAAGTAAATTTCTATTTGCAAAAGGCGAAAGACAAAAAAGTTAATACGGATGAATCTGAAAAAGTTCTTTCAATTGAATAGCTAAAATTCCATTCCCAAACCAAGTGAGAACGAAAGGCCGTTCAAATAAACAATTCCTTCAATAGGTCTGTCGTTTACGTCTGTGAGAGTAGAGAGTTCGCGAGTTTTATATTTTTTGTAACTTAGGCCACCGACCAAGTGATAGCGGCGATCAGGAAAGAAAACAATGCGTGAGTTGATTTGTGGTCCCCATACAAATCCGCTTGGCTCATTAACGCTGTTTCCTTCAACATTGGTGAGTGTACTTACAGAAAAATCGATTGAGCCATAGATATCCACCAGAAAAAGCGGATTACGCATAAACGTAAATCCTACTGTTGGGTTAATCATAAAGTAACCGAAGCTTGCATTATCACTCGAGGCCATCGAGTAATCGAAGCCCGCACCCCAAAAGACTCTGGAGAATTCACGGCGATGGATAAATTGCATGTGTACACCCAGAAGGCTGCTTTTTTCTTCACCATCAACCGCCATGAAAAAATCTTTTAAGTCACTTCCTGGGAAAAAATTCTGGAGAGTGAGATAAGCAGAATTATTCTCTGAGAGTTTCTCATCGGGAGGAGTGATGATGATGTCAATATCGTGCTCTCGAGGTGCCCCAGACTTAGAAGTGAGCTGTTCACCCTCATCATCTTCGTAACGGATGTCTTTAATTTGGATAAAGGCCACCCGGCCATAAACAACAAGGGGCACGAGTTCGCGGTTCATCCTTCTTGGGTTTCCGACCGTAATCAGCTTACCGTTGCTTATGAATCCCAGTGGAGAGTTCATATTTTCATCAGCATACACGATGGCCTTAGGGGTCGTGATACGGGCGCGATAAGTTTGACCTAATTTTTGAGGGGAGATTTCGTCGACTTCGATTGATTTATCAGCTTCAGCACCAAAGGCACTAGCATTAATCGTGACGAATGATGAAAGAAGACCTAAAATAAGCGCAAAGTTTTTTAATTGGTGCATCTCTAAAAAGTATAAGGGGCATTCTTTGAAATTTCCAGGCAAAAGAAAAACCAAACACTACTTTCCAGTCACTGAATCAGGTCGCATTCCCTTTGATCCTGATTTTTCCGAGCGTGGTTCCGTTTACATTGTCGGGATTGATCAGCTCATTGTCGATATTGAGGCCAACGTCAGCAATGAATTTCTGGAAAAGTACAAAATTCAAAAAGGCGAATCAGTTGTTTTTGACGATGCTATAGTTGAAGAAATTTATCGAGAACTAAAAGCACAAAATCTTATCGTAGGTGAGTATGCTGGAGGGGCGATTGGAAACACCCTTCATAATTACAGCGTGCTTTCAGATTCCCGCTCCGTTGCTCTTGGAGCGATTTCAAAAAATATCTCTGTTGGCGATTACGCTTTTAAATATATCTGCACGACAAATTCATTCGTTGATTTTTCCTACCTCAAGCCTGTTGACGGACCTATGGGACGCGCGCTTTGTTTGCTCACACCCGATAAAGAAAGGTCATTTTTGATTGGAAAAGGAATCATGAATGAGCTCTCAGAAGACTACATTCCGGAAGAGTTGATTAAGGGTGCTTCTTTACTTCTCGTTTCTGCTTATTCACTTCGTGATGAATCAAGTTCGATGTATAAGGCCAACTTACGAGCTTCACAACTTGCGAAATTACATAACGTCCCTGTTGTTCTTTCACTGGGAACAAGCTCACTTATAAAGGCCAAAAAAGATTTTTTTGTTTCTTATATCCAGGAATATGTAAACGTGCTGGCCATGAATGAAGAAGAGGCCCATGCTCTCGTTGAAGAGCGTGACCCGCTTCTTTCATGCCAGAAAATCTTAGAACTCACTGATGTTGTCTTGTTGACGGTTGGACCTCGTGGTCTCTATATCGCAGGACATGTTGATGATGATTTTAAGCGTGAAACAAAAGATCTCATTCATTCAAAATCACTTCCGGAGTACAACAAGTTTGAATACTCGCGAGCGATGCTGAAAAAAGATTGTAAAAAACCCATCAAGGTTTACACCCATATTAATCCTTACATGGGCGGTCCCGGTGTCATCACAAATACTAATGGTGCAGGTGATGCGGCCCTTTCAGCGTTTTTACATGACATGGTTTCAAACACGTATCATCGCCAAGTTTCTCCCCAATCTCCTAAGCACAATGCACGCTACTTAACATATTCATCTATTCATCAAGTGAGTAAATATTGTAACCGCGCAAGTTTTGAAGTGCTCAAACAGAATTCACCGCGCTTAACCAAGGGTCTTCCGAACCGCGAAGAAAGCCTTGAAGATGCATATTGGGACATGTAGAGTTTTTATAGCTAATCAAGGAGATGATTCTATGAAAAAGATTTTCACGGCCGTTCTTGCGCTTGTTTCACTCAATGTTCACGCTATCGATTTCGGATGTGTGACCGAATATCCAACGACAACTTTTATTGCTCAGACAGTTGATGACTATGTACAAATTCAACTCATTCATCACAACGGTGTGAAATATGCTCCGGTGTGGTCAAATCTCATCACTATAAACGATATCTCAACAATTTCTGAGCATGCCAATCGCCTGGCCGATCTTGGTGATTATTTAAAATTCGCAATGCCTGCAGACAAATGTCAAATGAACGGTGTTCAGCTTTACTGTTTTGGATTTCAACCTTCAATCACAATCAACGGTCATGAAGTTTCTCTTTGGGCGGCCTACACTTCAGAACAAACGGATAGCAGCCACGCAGGTGATTTTTCATACATCACAACGACACTTGCACTAGATATCGATGGAAAAACGCATTTCGTTCCTATGAAATACGGAAGCCATGAATGTTTTAATGGATTTAAAAAGCAAGCAGCTCTTAAAAAAATTCTTAAATAGTCTTCAGCATTTCTACTCGCTGACCTAAATCGTTTGATTTGGTCAGCGATCGTCCCATCACCAAATAGTCCGATCCCATTTTATAAGCTTCTTTTGGAGTGGCCACTCGTTTTTGGTCCTGGGTGTTCACGGCAGAGATTTCATCTTCAAAACGAATACCTGGTGTGACGGCAAGGAGAGAACTGAAATTTTCTTTTAGGAGTTTTGCCTCCAGAGGTGAACACACAACTCCGTCGATTTTTGTTTTTGCGGCCAATGAAAAAAGTCTTGTGAAGGCCTCGTTGGTGTTTGTGATTCCATAAACATCTTTTAAGTCTTGCGCTTCAAGCGAAGTGAGAAAACTCACACCTAAAATTTTACATTGAGGAATACTCTGACGGGCCTCAATGAGAGCTTCTTCAAGCATTTTTTCTCCGCCACCCAAATGAACAGTGAGCATGTGAATGGGGAGATTTTTAAGTGAAGCAATAGCTCGTGAAACAGTGATAGGGATGTCGTGCAGCTTAAGGTCGAGAAAAATTTTCTTGTGATATTCGTCGTGGATCTTGTGAACGAGATCTGGCCCATACTTTACAAAAAGTTCCAGTCCAATTTTTACAAATGAAAATGGATTATCTTTGCGTTTTAAAAATGCATCGATATCTTCCAAAGTCATCTGATCAAGGGCGACGATTATTTTATCCATCATTTATTTCCCAACTCTCATGTCTTGTAAGGCCATCGGGTTAATAGCAGCACCGTCAGTACCGAGAAGAGCTTCTACGACTGCACGAATGTTTTCCACGCGAGTGAAACATGGAATAGCATACTGGATGGCCGAATTGCGAATATGTTCACCATCGTTCTGTGATTGCCCTTGATTTTGAGGAGTATTGAAAACAAGCTTCATTCGCTCATCTTTTAAAGCTTCAAGTATCGTCAAACCTTCTTCATCAATGCGTTTAACAGTCTCACAAGGAAGTCCTTGTTTAAGAATGTATTCGCTTGTTCCGGCCGTCGCCACAAATTGAAAACCTGCGCGGTGAAGAGATTTAAGATAAGGGAGAATAAGTTCTTTCGTATGGTCCGCTAAACTCATAAGAATTTTTCCCTTCTCACCGAGGTTTGGATAATTTCCTTGATAGCTTTTCAAAATGGCCGCTTCTTTGTCGCGATCAATTCCCATCGTTTCACCTGTGGAGCGCATTTTAGGTCCAAGGAGGATGTTATCCTGCACGAAACGATCAAATGGGAATGTCGATTGTTTCACGCTGAAAAAGCCTGTCTTCGCCTGATCGAAAGCTTCTATCGTTTCACCCAACATTGCATCTGTTGCAATTTTTGGAAGTGAAAGATCATAGGCCTTACTTAAAAAAGGAAGTGTTCGTGAGCCACGCGGGTTGGCTTCGATACAGTAAATTTTTCCTTCTTTAACAGCGAATTGAAAATTAATCGGACCCACAATATTGAGTTCCGCTGCAAGAGCGATCGAGATGGCCTTCATCTCATCTTCATTTTTCTTTGTGAGGATAACGGGAGGAGTGATCATTCCCGAGTCACCTGAGTGCACACCAGCGTATTCAATGTGCTCGCATACTGTGAAACAACAGTTGCCTTTATGATCGCGGACGAGATCCACATCATATTCAATCGCATTTTCCAGGTAGTTTTCCACTAAGAAAGTAGCTGTTCCAGATTGAAGCTGATCCTTAAATGATTTTGGAAGCTCATTTAAATCATCATGACTTGTAAAGATGTACATCGATTCACCACCGATAACAAAACTTGGGCGAACGATTACCGGCACACCAATATCAACCATGGCATTGACGAGTTCTTTATGACCAGAAATTTCTCTCGATTGGGTTTGCGCCAAGCGAGTTTTTTTCGTGATCTCGCTGAAGAGTTTACGATCTTCTGTCAGTTCTAAAACTTTCCATGTTGGACCTAGGAAGTTAATCTTGAAAAACTCCTGACGAAAACTTGTTTCGAGGTGCTCGCGCAACTGTATTCCGGTTTGACCTGAAAACGAAGCAATAACACCAAAAGGTTTTTCGTTATAGAGAATATCAAAAATATCCTCTGAATAAAGAGCAGAGAGATAGAGTCGATCAGAGCTATCATAATCCGTTGAGACTGTTTCAGGATTCGAGTTGATCATGATGGACGAAATATTTTTCTCTCTCAGTCTCTCACATGATTTTACACATGAGTAATCAAATTCAATTCCTTGTCCAATTCGGTTTGGTCCCGAGCCCAGTATCGCCACTGATTTATTTTTTTCAGCAAGTGAAAATGCTTCATTTTGTTCAGCATAGGTCGAATAAAAATAGGGCGTTTCAGCAGGGAATTCACCAGAACAAGTATCAACTGCTTTATAAACGGGAAAAATTTTGTGTTTGAATCGATACTCAAGAATAGCTTTTTGAGAACGATTAAACATAAGGGCAATTTGCTTATCAGAGAACCCTAATTTTTTTAGATCTTTAAAATCATTTGGAAGAAGAGCGAGTTCCTTTTGCCCAGCATGTGCTGTCGCAAGTGTTTTACATTTTTTCTCCGCTTCTACAATTTCCAGCATCTGTTCAATGAACCACTTTGTGATTTTAGAATGATCATGAATTTCATCAACACTCATTCCGAATCTCAAGGCCTCTAAAACTGTGAGGAGTGAGAGTTCATTGGCCGTTTTTAATCTTGATGTTAAATACTCACGATCCATTTCGGCAGGTGTGGTTTTTAGCTGTGACAGTGAAGGAATTTCTAAACCCATTTCCAAAGAGCGTAGAGCTTTTTGGAAAGCTTCCTTGAAATTTCCCCCAAGTGCTAAAACTTCACCCACTGAGCGCATTTGCGGTCCAAGTGTTCTCGATGAACTTGGAAATTTATTAAATGGGAAGATCGGAATTTTAAGGGCGACATAATCAAGTGTCGGTTCAAAGGAAACCGGACTTGCTTTAGTAATGTCGTTAAGAATTTGAGGAAGAGTGTAGCCAATCGAAAGCAGCGCTGAAATTTTAGCGATTGGATATCCAGTGGCCTTTGAAGCAAGTGCACTTGAGCGCGAAACGCGAGGGTTCATCTCAATAACAGTGATATCATCTTCATCCGCCGGATTGATGGCAAATTGAACGTTCGCTCCACCAGCGACAACCCCCATGTGTTTGGCAATTGTGAGAGTCATCGTTCTTAATTTCTGCATGCAACGATCTGAAATCGTCATGGCCGGAGCAACTGTGATTGAGTCTCCCGTGTGGATTCCACAAGGATCGACGTTTTCGATTGAACAGATGATGACCCCATTTCTTTCACAGTCGACCATCACTTCGAGTTCAATTTCTTTCTGGCCGACTAATGATTTTTCCATAGTGACCGGAAATTTGATGTCGGATGTGAAGACTTCTTTCAGTTCTTCTGTATTCCAGACGAGAGCAGCGCCTTTACCCCCTAGAGCAAAGTCGCGACGAATGATCAGCGGGAAGCGAACTTGTTCATTGGCCATTGTGATGGCTTCAGCTTCACTATAGGCCGTGAAACGTTTTCCTGTCTGATAACCAAGTTTATCCAATTCGCGTGCAAAGAGAGCACGATCTTCTGTCTTTTTTATGGTCTCAACGTTAGCTCCTAAAAGAGCGACATTGTTTTCTTTCAGGAAGTTTTCTTCTTCAAGTTCAACACAAAGATTAAGGGCTGTTTGTCCGCCCATCGTTGAAAGAACAGCATCAACTTTTTCCTGGCGGATAATTTTTTTGATCGTTTCTTTTGTGATCGGCTCTATATAAGTGCGAGAACACATCTGAGGATCAGTCATGATTGTGGCGGGATTTGAATTCAGGAGAACAACTTCAATTCCTTCTTCTTTAAGTGACTTCAGCGCTTGTGTGCCGGAGTAGTCAAATTCGGAAGCTTGACCAATTTTAATGGGACCAGAACCGATTAAAAGAATTTTTTTGTAAGGAGTTTCTTTTTTTAATCGTTTTTCCAGTTTTCCGAATGGAAAAAGTTTTTTCGTATCAATCGGTGTTGTTAATTTACCCGCTAGGAATTCACCAATTTCATGAAAGTATGCATATGAATCATGCGGCCCTGGATTAGCTTCCGGGTGAAATTGCACACATTTAATTTGATGATCAGTGCTGGCAAATCCTTCGATTGATCCATCAAAGAGAGATGTATGTTGAACAAAAAATTCCTTGCCTAAAAAATTATCCTTTTTCCTTGCATGAAATGATTCTGATTCGACAGCATAACCGTGATTTTGAGATGTAATCAAAATCGTATTGTCGATATGATCAATGACTGGATGGTTTGCACCTCTTTGTCCAAAAGGTAATTTGAAAGTTTTAATTCCTAAGGCCAGGGCAAGCATCTGGTGTCCCAGACAAATGCCTCGAATGGGAATATTAAGCGCGAGTATTTCGCGCACAACTTTAATCTCCTCTATGAAGTTGGCCGGGTCTCCGGGACCATTGGTGAGGAAAATTAAGCGAGGAGAATAACTTTTGATTTGTTCGATTTTTGCATTGAAGGGCAGAGAAACCATGGGATAACCAAGCTCATAAAGCTGATCAATGATGGCCTGTTTTTGACCGTAATTAATAACCACGATAGGATTTTTTCCTTCGCGATGAATGACCGGACCCGTTTGAGAAACTAAGTGTAAATCATCTGTCTTCAATCTTGCTTTTGAGAATTCATCTGCGCTCGGAGCAGTTTCCCTGAAAGTTAGAACAGATTTATGTGACGTTTTCTTTTTACTCGTGAGGTATTTTACAAGGGCGCGAGTATCAACGTCGCTGAAGAGTGGAATTTGAAGGGTGGAGAAAAAAGCGTTTTCGGAAAAATTTCGAGCAATCACACAAGTAGCAAATGATTGTTTCGCCTGCATGACTCTCTCATCACTTTCGTAGTTTCCTACATGGGCCGTGGTGAAAATAATATGCTGACCTAAAAATGAAGCATCAGTGATGGTTTCTTGATAACCGCTCATGCCTGTCGTGAAAGCAGCTTCTCCCCAAATTCCATTTTTTAATTCTGGATCAGTGGCGGGGCGGTTAACGACTCCACGGAATGAAGTCCCGTCTTCGAAATGAAGATAGGCCGTATGTTGTTTAAGACTTTCGTTAAAACTTTTCTCCATTGATGTATCCAATATTTTTATCGCGGTTAATTAACATTGCTTCAATAATCGCCATGCGTACGGCGATTGAATTTTGTACTTGCAAGTAGCCTTTATACAGTGACGATTTAATAAGATTTTGATCGAGTTCAACACCAATGTTTGCAGGACCTGGATGCAGAACGGGAATAAGTTTTTTTCTTTCTTTCAAATAAGAAAGTGAAATACCGTGAGTGTCCAAATAAGAATCGAATTCAACTCCAACACTCGTTCCATGACGTTCTTTTTGGATTCGTAAAAGATAAAGAAAGTCACATTGATCGACAACTTCTTCACGACTATAAAGAGGTGAACCCTCTGGTAAAAATTCTTTCGGTCCGTAGAGCAAAACTTTCATTCCAAATTGGGGAAGAAGTTTCATGAGAGAGTGACCGACACGCGAATGACGAACATCACCCATGATGGCGATTGTTTTTCCTTTTAAATCAGATGCTAGCTCTGTCAATGTAAATAGATCCAGCAGTGCTTGTGTTGGATGTTCATTTATACCGTCACCACCGTTGACTAATTTTAACGGTGGATGCTCTTTGAACTGACTCAGTTGATGAGAGACACTTGTGCGAAAAACACACAAATCGACACCTTGAAAATGCAGCGTAAGAAAAGTTTCTTCTAAACTTTCACCTTTTTTCAGACTTGATGTCTCCGCATTGAAATCCAGATATTTTCCACCTAAGCGCTCAATCGCAACAGCAAAGGAATGTTTAGTTCTGGTCGAGTTTTCGAGGAAAGAAGTGGCAATAAGTGGTTTTGGATGCGTATTATGAAAAGGAGGAGTAGCGTGGGGATGATCTTTAAAGTGACGGGCCCGGGATAATAAATGCAAAATGTTTTCTAACGAGAGATCATCAATACTTTCTAACAGCGAAGGAAATGAACTCATTTTCTTCCTAATCGGACACTGCTATGCTGTTAACAAAGTTAAGTGTTCCTAAAAGAGTTTTTGTTAGTCTATTCATTTGAACACTCTTTGAAAAGACAAAAAAATAGAATTAAATGAAGGCCTTGTGAAAATAACCGACCAAAACAATCTGGCACAACGAGAAGCTCTGCTCAATGAGTGTAAAGGGAATCTTTTTGAGTTTTTAGTCGCACAAGGTCTCTCGAGATACTACAAAAAAGAAGATCACTTCCTTCTTAGTCTTCCACGGGATTTTAGAAATCGTCTGAAAATTTATGAAGAAACGATTCGTGCCAGCGACGAGCAGCTCTTGCTGGGACTTCCGACACTTGCAAATGCTGTCGTTAAAGAACTTCTTGATCATCCTCCCTTCAAAGAGAATCCGCGCTCTTTTCAATTTCAGGTGATTGGTAAAATGGTAGCTACAAATGCCAATGAAACCTGGAATGAAACCGATATTGTGGCCATTGAAGACAACGAAAAAAAACATTTCATCAGTTTAAAACTCACGAAAGACCACAGCTTCACGAATACCAAAAGTGCAGGTGCTAAGAGTTTTATTGAAAAATATTTTAAAGCGTTTCCAAAAGCAGCTCTTTATCAATCGCTCTTAAGCAGTGAAGTGGACGAGTCGTTTCAATCCATGGGTCACAAACTCTATGCAGATCTCGATATGGATTTCAGAGGGCAGTTTGATTCTCGATGGACTTTGAGTGAACTGCCTGGAGAGCTCTCTGAAGAGATGCGAGCAGTCGTTCATTCCAATTATAATCGTGTCGCTCTCAAACTTCACGAACTTCTTGGTGAACTTCTTAAAACCGATCGCGTGCTCTTTAAAAAATGTCTTGAAGCTCTTTGTGGTTTTGGTGATCCAAATATTTTGCAAGTCCATTGTTTTCATCAGCAGGCGCAGCTAAAAGAAATTGCTATAAAAAGCTATGGTGATCTTTTTTCTCCAGAAGAGGATATTAGGATGACTCCTCCAAAAAATAATGGATCCTCGTTTGACGTAAAATTTAAACGATTTCAACTTCAAATTCGAGTGAAGCCGATGAATAAATTTACAACGGCTTCATACAAAATAAATTGTTCGATTAAGTTAAGTCATTCGGATAATAGCTCAAAAGGTGATGATAATGATGAATAAGGCGCTCTTTTTAGATCGTGATGGAATTATCAATGTTGATAAAGGATATGTTTACAAATTTGATGATATTATCTGGATTCCTGAAACGCTGGAGCTCATTAAAATGGCCAATGATAGAGGCTACAAAGTGATTGTTCTGACGAATCAATCAGGAGTCATTCGTAAAATGTATTCAGAGGAAGATGTCTTGATTCTGCATAAAGAAATGAGTAAAGCACTCTCGGAAAAAGGAATCACTATTGATGATTGGTTTTACTGCACGGATCTCGACAGTGAACTCCGTAAACCACGTCCAGGAATGCTCATGTCCGCGCAGAAAAAACATCATATCAATCTCACGGAATCGTTTATGGTAGGAGATAAACCATCAGATGTTTTCCAGCTTGAAAAGGAACAGGATCTCCCGTTTACGACCATCGTAAAGGGCAACTACGATTTAGGAGAACTCAAAAATCGTTCTAGAGTCGCCATCGTTAATACTCATCAAGAGATGCTTGACCTGTTAAAAAATCGTCTTTAACCCGTAGACACTGTCTATATTTTAGACAGTGTTGTCCCTCCAAATAGCGAAGATCAAAAGACCTTTTTTGGCCTCATTTCTGCAATGTTTTCCACATTATCTTTTATTCTCGTGTGGAGAAAACTATGAAGACTTTTTTGGCCTTCCTCCTTCTATCCGCTGTTACTCCAAGTTTTGCACTTGATTTAAAGGTACAATTAGACCCAAGTTTAAAAGCACAGGATAGAAAGGTCCTTGAAAGTGTTCTTAAAGAAGCCAGTGATATGCTTCCGGAAAAATTCATTCTTGGTTTACCCCAGGATTTAAAAGTAACAGTTAAGAAATTAACTGAACACCAAAGCATTCCTGATAATCTGTGTGACCCGAAGCCGGTTGAAGAAGTTAAAACAGTTGTAAGAGATGTTTACAACGATTATGAACGAACAACAGAAGTTCAACCTAAAGTTAAACCTTTCATATATGGTCATTACATCCATAGATCAAACACGCTTACGATCAATGCTCCTGTCATTGCAGAACTCGCGCGTGGACGTTCACAATCTAAAAATCTGAAGTGTCAGCATAAATCTCTCTACGATCAGGCCGTAGCTACAATTATTCATGAACTCACACACGCTTATGACATGAATAATGAAAACCCTTCTCATAATCCAGAATATATTCGTCGTGCGGGTTTTAAAAAAGGTCTGCTTAAAATTAAAAACAAAAATACAAATGCAATGCGATCACCAGATCCGTATGAACTTGTGAGCATTCAAGAATCATTTGCAGTTAATATGGAATACTTTGCCATGGATCCAGAATTCATGTGTAGAAAACCTTCCATCTTTGATTTCTTTAAAAAACATTTCGGGAGTGATCCTTATCCTCAAAGAAGATGTCAACCCAACACGACCGTTATGATGTCGAGTATCGCAGGATATGTCCCACTCAATCTTGATCACCGCCGCGTTTATCGAGTTGACTATTTACTTGCTTCAGCAGGTAAAGGCATCCAGTCCGGTTTTGGTCACTCGATGTTCAGAATTGTTATGTGTGCTCCGGAGAGATTAGATCCTATAAGTGGACGAACAGTTCCGGCGACTCCTTTCGGGAAAAAATGCTTAGATGATAAACTTTATCACGTAGTCGTTAGTTATAGGGCAAATGTTGAAGATGCAACTCTCAATTACCTAAAAGGTTTAACGGGTGGATATCCTTCAATGTTATTTATTTTAAATTTTGGTGATGTTCTCGATGAATATAACCGCGATGAACTTCGTGATGTTATGTCTTATCCGCTTGCTTTATCACCTAAAGAAAAAGAAGAGTTTGTTACAAGAGTGATTGAAGAACACTGGAACTATCGCGGTGATTATAAATTTATTACAAATAACTGTGCCGTTGAATCTTATGATCTCCTTCGTGGTGCTCTTGAAAGACAACAAATGGATGATAAAAAATCGGTTACACCCAATGGTGTTTTAGAAGATCTTGATCGTTTAGAATTTACATCAATGACTCATAAAGAAATGGAGCTCTATAAAGCAAAAACAGATCAGTTATTACTGGCATACCGTTCTGCTTATGGAGTGACTTTGAAAGGTTCAGATAAGTCGCAAAAAGAAGCTGTTTTGAAATTTATCGAAACATCAAAAAGCAAATCGCGCATGAATCGTTTCGTAAATTTTCAGGCGAAAACTGTCAAAGCAGATTCTCTTCATGAAGAGGTTCTTGAGCTCAAGAACCGTCTGGTAGAGGCCTCATCTTTCTCAGTAATGGAGCAGCAGATTTTAAGAACTCAGGCGCTAAAATTTAGAAAGAAAGCAGCTGATAAATTCATGAATACTACAGATGAGCGCACGAAAAAAATGATTGAAGAAACTGGAGCGGCGTTCGCGCAGCCTTTTAAAGGGCTCGCCAGTTCAGGTTATGGTATTCCTTTTCAAAGTGAGATGACTTCACGTGAAGATCTGGAAAAGAAAATTGCTAAATCGGGTGAAGCACTTAAAAAAGCAGATTTATTTTTAAAAGAGATGATGCCTGAGGAATACGCTTCACTGGAAGAAGTCTCTGAAAATATCAAAACATTTAATCTTTACTCGCTACAGGTGAGAAAAGACTTCCGGGGCAAGCTGGACAACTATATCCTGCAAGTCCTAAAAAATATGACAATGAATGAAGAGACAAATGCGCTCTTGATTTCTGCGGCAGAAGGAAATAAAGATAGTCTATCAAGCGTGCGTAAGCATTTAGGTGCAGATTTAGTAACGGAAAAGGAAATTCTCGATTCTAAGTTGAGAAAAATTATTGCTGAATTAATTTAATGATTAAGAAACATCATCTCTTTTTTTTAGGTAAGTGGTTCCAGAGATTAATTATCCTCTTTTGGTTAGGATTAATTGGTATTCTCGTAAGCTACTCTTATCCATTTTTCAATTCCATGCATGGAATTACGCTCATTCCGCAAACATATTTCAATGTCAATTACGACAAAGAAAAAGGAGTGGAATACAAACAAGTCGATACCAAACCTGATGACTGGGTTGAACTTAAAGACATTTCTAAACGCCTTCAGGGCGCCATTATCTCCAGTGAAGATGGAAAGTTTTATCAGCATCCTGGTTACGATGTGGAAGAGCTCACTGATGCTATTGATAAAGGAATTGTCAAAAAACGCAAAAAGAAAAAACTGCGTGGAGCTTCGACAATTACTCAACAACTCATTAAGAATCTTTACTTCCAGAGTGATCGCAGTTTTTGGAGAAAAACAAAAGAGATGGCGCTCACTCTTTGGATAGAAGACCATGTCGATAAAAAGAAAATTCTAGAAACTTACCTGAATGTTATCGAATACGGTGAAGGCATTTATGGAATCAGAAAAGCTTCGCGCTACTACTTCAAAAAAGAGCCTAAACATTTAAATGCGCGTGAGAGTGCATTTCTGGCCATGCTTCTTCCCAGTCCAAAACGCTATGCTGTTTCTTACAAACGTCGAATTCTCACTCCTTTTGCCCAAAGAAGTGTTCATTCCATTCTTTTTAAAATGCTTCAAGGAGGGTATATTGGTCCCCAAGAATATACTACAAACTTGAGTACGCCTTTTTCTTGGGAGCGATATGAGCAGGCCAGCTTTACGAGTGATGATATCCGAAACCTTTGATCCTTGGTTTAACCTTGCCACGGAAGATTGGATCTTTCGTGATATGGACCCTAACGTAAAAATCCTCTTTCTCTGGCGAAACGATAAAACCGTCGTTATCGGCCGCTTTCAAAATCCTTGGTCGGAATGTAATACACAAAAAATGGAAGAAGATGGAATTAAGCTGGCCCGCAGACAAAGTGGCGGGGGAGCCGTCTTTCATGATTTAGGAAATACCAACTTTACTTTTTTATCCAGCAAAGAAACTTTTGATAAGGCCGTTAATAACAAAATTATTACTAACGCCCTCAACTCGTTTGGTCTTAATACTTTTGCCTCCGGCCGCAACGATATTCTCGTTATGACTGATGAAGGTGAAAAAAAGTTTTCAGGAAGTGCATTCAAAGAAACAAAAGACCGCTCGTTTCACCATGGGACGGTACTCATCAATGCTGACATGACCAAATTAGGATCATACCTGAATCCAAACGTTAAAAAACTTCAATCAAAAGGCATTACTTCTGTTCGTGCGCGAGTCACAAATCTTGCCGAACTCAATGCAGATATCAATCACGATGAAGTTTGTTCGCGCATTATTCAGGAATTTTTCAATCACTACCAAGCAGAGTGTCCGATTGAAATTTTGGATCATGAATATTTAAAAACAATTCCAGCTCTTAATGCTCACTTTCAAAAGATGAGTGATTGGAACTGGAGATTCGGTGAAGCACCACAATTTAATCATCAAATGACAGAGCGTTTCGCTTGGGGATTAGTAGAAGTTCATTTAGATGTTCATAAAGCACAAGTGGAAAAATCGCAGATTTTTTCTGATTCGCTTCATCCTGAAATGATCGAACATCTTATGGCCTCTCTCCAAAATATTCCCTATACTAAAGAAGCTTTTCAAAAGGCAATTAGAAATGTGTCTGATGAATTGCCGATGATCAGCGAATATCTTCAAGAGTTCGAAGAATGGATCGTCAAAGAAATCAGTTAAATTAAAAAATCTTCAAGCACAGAAGCGATAAAAGCTATGATGAGAAACATGAAGTTTCATGAGCACGCCGTTTTCATTTGGAAGTCTTTTTTAAAAGACCGTTGGGCGATTTATTCCCTTGGCGCCTTCGCCGTTTTGCTCACCAACTTGATGCAAATTCTCGCTCCCAAGAACATTGGATGGATTGTTGATTTCTTCGACCACAAACCAGTGCCATCTTTTCTAGAAGGAGCGACTCCCGAAAAAACATTTTTCAATTTGTTTTTAGTACTCGCTGTCTCGCGTGTCCTCATTAATATTTTTAGATTCATGTGGAGAATCACGCTCGGCCGTCAAACTCATTATGCTTGCGGTGAGCTTCGTCGCGATGTCTGGGAGCACGTTCGATTTTTTAAAAAAGAAGATCTGGAGCGCAAGTTCACGAAAGGTATTTTGATGAATGCGCAGGCGTCAGATACCAATAGCGCACGTTTTATTTTTGGATTCACTCTCGTTGCGATCTTTGATGTTTTCTTTTTAGGTGTGGCAACTTTCATCACGATGGGACTTATTCATTGGCCGATGGCGCTTCTTTCATTCGTGGTGCTGTTGTTTGTTCCTCTTTTTGTCCGCAAACTTTCTATGCGCGAAGTAGAACAGTTTAGACTTATTCAGGATACACTTTCTCATTTCAATGATCTTTCTTCTCAAGCGGTGTCTACTATTAAGCTGCAAAGACTCACGCAGACAGGTCCCTTCTGGGAACGCCGATTAATGGGAGTTGCAGAAAATCATCGCGCTCAACGATTGAAGGGAGTGGGGATTTCCCTTCTTTACATTCCAGTGATGGGAGCGGCCTCTATTCTTTCTTACGTCGTGCTTTTTGGTCTTGGACTCACTTTCACTTTTAATGGAAAGATGACTGTTGGAGAATTTATCTCTATGCAAGGGCTGATCTTTCTTCTGCATGATCCACTGATGTCGTTGGGTTTTATTATTTCTGAGTGGAAGAAAGGAATGACGGCGCTTGAGCGTCTAGCTGAAATTTATCAACATGAAAAAGATCACTATCTGTTGCAAAAAGGATCAGAAATTGTTCCTCAAGATGTTGTGCTTAAAGTGACAGATTTGAGTTATAGCTTCCATAATCCGCACGCTCCCATTCAAGATGTTCCGCTTTTCAGTGGTCTGAACTTCACTCTAAAAAAAGGTCAGCGTTTGGGAATCACAGGACCAATTGGTGCAGGTAAGAGTACGCTCCTTTCGCTTTTAACTGGCCTTGAAAGAAAAGTTTCCGGATCAATTGAATTCTATGGAAAGAGTTTTGCTCACTATTCACATGAAGATCTTCGCCGTCATATTGGTCTTGTTCA
>CAMLKK010000041.1 GCA_946480715.1 uncultured Bacteriovorax sp.
AGTGAACACATTCCACAAATACCTTCGCGGCAGTCGTGATCGAATGCGATTTGATCGCCTTTTTCGCGAACAAGTTTGTTGTTTAAAACGTCGAGCATTTCAAGGAAAGACATGTCTGGAGATACACCATCAAGGTTGTAATCAACCATCTGACCTTTATCTGCTTTATTTTTTTGTCTCCAGATTTTTAATTTCAGAGACATTGTTTCTGTAGAATTACCTGCCATATATACCGCCTTACTTATAACTACGTTGTGTTAGTTTAACTGTCTCAAACTTCAACTCTTCGATGTGACGAAGTGGATTTGCGCCTTCTCCTTGGAATTCCCAAGCAGCTACGTGACAGAAGTTTTCATCATCACGTTTTGCTTCACCTTCTTCAGTCTGCGATTCTTCTCTGAAGTGTCCACCGCAAGACTCGCGACGCTCAAGAGCATCAAGGGCCATCAGTTCACCAAGTTCTAAGAAGTCCGCTACACGTCCAGCTTTTTCAAGTTCAGTGTTTACGTCTACGTTTGCTCCAGTAACTTTTACGTTTTTCCAGAAGTCAGCGCGGATAGATTGAATTTGAGCGATGGCCTTTTTAAGACCTTGCTCATTTCTCGCCATACCGACGTTGTCCCACATAACTTTTCCAAGTTCTTTGTGGAAGTCATCAACAGTTTTTGTACCGTTGATAGCAAGAAGACGATTGTATTTGTCTTTTGATTCTTTTAGCGCTTTTTCAAATTCAGGATGATTAGCATCAAGCTTATCAAACTTGTTTGAAGCAAAGTAGTCTCCGATTGTGTAAGGGATAACGAAGTATCCGTCAGCAAGACCTTGCATAAGAGCAGAAGCTCCTAAGCGGTTTGCTCCGTGGTCAGAGAAGTTTGCTTCACCTAAGACGAATAGACCTGGAATGTTCGACATAAGATTGTAATCAACCCATAGACCACCCATTGTGTAGTGGATAGCAGGGTAGATCATCATCGGAACTTTGTATGGATCCTGATCTGTAATCTGCTCGTACATTTCGAAAAGGTTTCCGTAACGAGCGCGGATTTTATCTTCGCCATCACGCTTAATGGCTGAAGCGAAGTCGAGATAAACAGCAAGACCTGTGTTACCCACACCGCGACCTTCGTCACATACGTTTTTAGCGTTACGAGAAGCAACGTCACGTGGAACAAGGTTACCGAATGATGGATAAATTCTCTCTAGGTAGTAATCTCTTTCTTCTTCAGGAATATCTTGAGGCTTACGTTTGTCACCTTTCATCTTAGGAACCCAAACGCGTCCATCGTTACGAAGTGACTCAGACATAAGAGTAAGCTTCGACTGGTAGTCACCAGAAACAGGAATACATGTCGGGTGAATTTGCGTGAAACATGGGTTCGCGAAGTATGCCCCTTTTTTGTAAGCGCGGAAAGCAGCTGAAGCGTTTGATCCTTTTGCATTCGTAGAAAGATAGAAAACGTTTCCGTATCCACCAGTTGCTAGAATAACTGCGTCTGCCATGTGCTTTTCGAATTCACCAGTCACAAGGTTGCGAACGATGATTCCGCGTGCTTTACCATCTACCATAACAAGCTCAACCATTTCACGACGAGTGAATGATTTAACTTTTCCGTTATGCACTTCTTTCATCATCGCAGAGTATGCGCCTAGAAGAAGCTGTTGACCTGTTTGTCCGCGAGCATAGAACGTTCGGCTAACTTGAGCACCACCGAATGAACGGTTTGAAAGTGTTCCGCCGTATTCACGAGCAAATGGAACCCCTTGGGCCACACATTGATCGATGATGTTGTTAGCAACTTCCGCTAGTCTGTGAACGTTACTTTCACGAGCACGGTAGTCACCACCTTTAACTGTATCGTAGAAAAGACGGTGGATTGAATCTCCATCGTTTGGATAATTTTTAGCAGCGTTGATTCCACCTTGAGCAGCGATCGAGTGAGCGCGACGAGGAGAATCCTGGATACAAAATGTAGAAACGTTGTAACCTAATTCTGCAAGTGAAGCGGCCGCTGAACCACCCGCAAGACCAGTTCCCACGATGATGACAGAGTATTTTCTTTTGTTAGCAGGGTTCACTAATTTCATAGTGAATTTGTGATTTTTCCAACGGTCGGCCATTGGACCTGTAGGACATTTTCCATCTAATTTTTTAATCGTTGTCATTATAGTTGTCCTCCCTTGATGTAACAGAAGATCGCAAGAGCTGAGAAGC
This sequence comes from uncultured Bacteriovorax sp., assembly GCA_946480715.1. The sequence continues at coordinate 2,213 of CAMLKK010000041.1, forward strand.
CTAATCCGATCAATGCACCGAAGGCGTATGAAGCTCTTCTTAATTTCAGATAATATTTTGGATGATTAAATCCCATTGATTGAAACGCTGACCAGAATCCGTGTGACGTGTGAACGCCAAGAGAAAGAACAGCGAAAAGATACAAGAGAACGTGAAGTGGATCTTGAAAATATTCCATTGTTAGTTTGTAGATATCGCGCATGACGATTCCACCAACTTCAGTTTCATAATACGCGCCGAATTTTAATCCGCGAATGTGAATGATAACGAAAATAAGTGTGATGATACCCGTGAGTGGCATCGTTGAAGAAGCAAACGTTGCTCCTCTTCCTGATGCTTTTCTTGGATACGCATAAGGAACTGGACGAGCTGCTCTGTTTTCTAAAATAAGTTTTACAGCGAGACCAATGTGAGCAAGAAAGATTGCTCCTAAGATTGCTTCAGCAAGGTAGATCAGCGGATTGCTAACAAGTGCATGCGAGTACTTGTTGAAAGCATCTGATCCAACGATGAGTAAAGTGTTTCCTAGTAAGTGAGAGAGGGCGAAACCGCACAAGAGAAGACCCGTCAAACCCATGACTTGTTTTTTAGTCACGGAGTTCATAAACGAGCACGAGCTTTTAGAAGTCATTTGAGAGCGCTCCTTGAAAAATTGGTGCTAAGGTATTTAATCCATAAGAATAATAACTCAATGAACATGGATGGTTAAGTTAAAAGATGGTTCTTACATTGAATAAAACTTAGACGAAAATACGACTTCTTTTGACCCATTTAATGAATCGCGCGTGCCCTCTTTTATATTCCCATTAAACCTAATTAAGATTAGACTTTTTTGAGAATGGCCCGGCGTTAAATAGTTGTTGTTGCCTTCGCTGAATTAAGGAATGTGAATGAAAGAAACGCATGAGTTCGACTTAATAGGATGGACGGAGAACGTAAGTTTTCCTGATTTTAAACTCAAAAATTTAAAAGCAAAGATTGATACTGGGGCGAAAACTTCGGCCTTGCACGCTGAAGATATTGAATACGTCGTTCATAAAGGAAAGAAATGTGTAAGCTTTGTCGTGGTGAATGATGAAGGAAAACGCAAGGTCATTAAGGCCCCTTTATTAGAAGAGCGCGTGATTAAAAGTTCAACGGGATACAAGACGGTGAGGCCTGTCGTTTCAACTCACATTCAGTTAGGAAGACACGTCTACGAGATAGAAGTCACACTGATCGATAGAAACCTTATGGGTTTTAAAATGTTGCTGGGTCGCGAGGCCATTAAAGGTCGATTTATTATCAACCCAGCGCGCGCGCATCTCTTGTCGAAATAATTAATACGGAGACTCAATGAAAATAGCTATTTTATCGCGAAGCTCTAATTTGTACTCGACGAAAAGATTGTTAGAGGCCGGTCGTGCTCGCGGACACGAAATTGAGGTGATCGATACGTTAAAATGCTACATGGATATTACCTCGACAAAACCGATGGTCCATTACCAAAATAGAGTGCTCGATGATTTCGATGCCATCATTCCAAGAATTGGCGCTTCGATAACATTCTATGGAACGGCCGTTATTCGTCAGTTTGAAATGATGGGTGTTTTTTCACTTAATGAAAGTGTCGCCATTTCACGAGCACGCGATAAACTGCGCTCACTCCAACTTCTCTCTCGAAAAGGACTTGGACTTCCTATCACTGGTTTTGCTCACAATACGAAAATGACTTCCCAACTCATTAAGCTTGTTGGTGGAGCTCCACTTGTTATTAAACTTCTGGAAGGAACTCAAGGTAAAGGTGTTGTTCTCGCTGAAACTGATTCGGCCGCTGAATCGGTTATCGATGCCTTCCGTGAAATGAATGCAAACATTCTTGTTCAAGAATTTATTAAAGAAGCTCGCGGATCTGATATTCGCTGTTTTGTTGTTGGTGATCAGGTTGTCGCTTCAATGATGAGAACGGCAAAAGATGGAGAGTTTAGATCAAACCTTCACCGCGGTGGCACGGCTAAAATCATCGAGATTACCGCTGAGGAACGTCAGGCAGCTCTCGATGCCACAAAAGCCTTGGGACTTAATCTCGCAGGTGTGGATATGCTGAGATCATCGCGTGGTCCACTTATTATGGAAGTGAATTCATCACCGGGCCTCAATGGAATCGAAACAGCAACAGGTAAAGATGTTGCGGGAATGATCATCGAGTATCTGGAGAAGATGGATAAAAATTCAACGGCCACCAAAGGGAATGGTTAGAGGTTATTTTGCAAATTCATGAATTTCCCGCCGAATATTTTGTTAAACTCGAAGGTAATGATTTTTTACTCGGGCGTCTTTCCATCAACAAAATGAATTCTACGTTCTGGGTTGAAATTGATATTGTTCAAAAAGAATCAAAAAAGATATGGGCGCATGTGGGAGATTTATATAATGTGCCTGATCTTGATGAGGCCATTACAGCATCCGTTCAAAAACTCTCTCAGCATGTAAAACCCAAATAGTTATTTGGGTAAGACTTCCGCAATGGCTTCAAAAACTTCTTTGTAGTTGCCTTTGTTGTAACCGTCATTTGAAAATTTCTGCATGAATTCCGCTTTATTGTAAGGACCTTTTCTTTCAATCATCAACTTTGCGAGCAACCCGCTAATAATGAAGAGACACGAAAGGGGACTTGTATGATTAGCGCTTAACATTTTGGGAAAGCCGTTACCATTGGGCATCTCGTGTTGTTCAAGAACAATACGATCAACATCGGGTGGTATATCTCTAAAACTTGCGACTAATTCACAGGCCGCTTGGGGGTGAAGAAGATACATCTGGCGCTCTTGCTCAGTGAATTTATCTTTTTCTTTTTGAAAGTGAACATAATCTTTGATTTTGATGAGTTCAAGATTGTTTAGTGTAATGTCTTGAACGAAAGCTGCGAGTGAGAGTTTCACAAAAGTACTTTCGCTAAACCATGAAAGTTTTTTTAGAGCGGCCGAAGCAAGCACGACTTGCAATGTGTACACCTGAGAAGGATACTCACCAAGCATGTCTAAACGATCCCAAAAATCACAAAGTTTAGGATTAAGACTGATGATTTTCGCTGTCTGAAAAATTGTCTCGCGAACCATCTCCTGATGTTCAGGCGTCATCCCTTCAAGTTTAATCATCTCGCTCATTTGATGGTGAGTGAGTGCCAGACGATCAGTAACTTTCATTTCTGAGCCTGTCAGAAAATCTTTAATACGCTTTCTGATGTTCGTGAGTATGAGTGATTTATCGCCTTCCGTTTTTAGAAACAGAGTATTGATGGATTTTGCTTTATATTTTTCTTTTTCATTTTGATCAAAAATATCATTTTTGTTCAAACACTTAACGACTTTTTTCTCTGATAAGCGAATGTAGACATCGGATGGAGCAAATAAAATGACTGAGAGAAATTCAATCGTCACTGGAATGTAATCCACCGATTTCCACTCATCATTTTCGTTAACATTGAGTTTTGAAAAAACTTGTTCAACACCTTTAAAAATTTCTGGTTTTTGAATATTGCCGAAGACAAGTTCAGCAGGATAGTTCACGGGATCATCAGAAGGAGTCACGGTACTACAAAGTACAAACTTCACCGGCATTTTCTCTTCTGTAATAAATTTCAGGACAGAAGGGCCCATCCCATTTGGCATGTTGTGATCACAGATACAAATATCGTATTGATCTTTTTTTAATTCTAAAATCGCAGCTTGACCGCTTTCGGCCTGAACAATTTTGGAATCAGGTCCTACGATTTCATCAACAAAAAATCCGAGGATTTCGCGAATCGCTTCTTCATCATCGACGATCAATATTTTTAAAGGCTTCATAGTTGACCTGTTGGAATTAGTATAATCTGTTATCGTCTTGTGCTATGCAAAAGGTGATAGTGTGAAGAAGTCTTAATATATGATAGTTGTCACATTGCATGTAAGAAACGGTAAGAAAGCCATGTCATATTAATGACTTACTAATTCTGTCTGTTGTCAATTTGATGACTTACAAAATGACAGAACCTGAACGAAGTATCAATCACTTACGCTAATTGTCGATCTCAAAAGGCCGTTTTAAAAGTTGGCACGACTCTTGGATATAGTATTAGTGTGTGTGGAGAATCTATTAAAAGGATTTTTTTAGACCTCCTGTGAATGTCTCTCAAAAAGCCCATTGCTGAAATACGCTCTGGGCTTTTTTGTTTTAGGCGGTCATGAAAGAAATCAATCAAACAACATTTAATGATCTTTTTGGAACAACAGATGAGTTCGTAGACTGTATTTTTAAGTCTGTGGATTTCACCGCTAATCGTCTCACACTTCTTAAATTCATTGATTGCACTTTTGTTGAGTGCAACTTAAGTAACACTGATTTAAAAAATGCAACATTTCGAAGTTGTCGTTTTGAGAAATCAAAATGTTTGGGTTTGAATTTTTCTACGACTCACACATTTGCCGCTGTCGAATTCGTTGACTCGCAACTTGATTACTCATCATTTCAAGCGATGAAGATTAAAAAAACTGTTTTTCAAAATTGCTCGCTGAAGGAAGTTGAATTCTCGGAAGCAGATTGCACAAGTTCTGACTTCAGCGGATCAAAGTGTAGTGGTGCGAATTTCACGCGCGCCAATTTATCTCACTGCGATTTTAGACGAGCAACAGATTACAACATTGAACCGACGTACACCGTGCTCACTAAAGCAAAATTCTCTGGCCCAGAAGTCCTCAGTCTCCTAAGATCTTTCGATATCATCATCGAGTGAGAATCCATGAATAAATTTTTTCCGCTACTTTTCCTGCTCACATCGTGCGCTGTTAATTACAACATGCCGACGAATCGCTTTGAATCTCCTGAGACACGCGGAAAAATGAAAACTGGTTTTTACGCAGGAGTTGGAAAAGGGGTGAGTGTTGAGCTCACGCCAAATTATTCATCGACGTGGGCATCAACGACAAATCCCGTTCTATCTAAAACTGGTTACACCACTCTAGGAGCTGATCTTGGTGTGAGTGAATCTGTTGATGTTGGTGTGAAATACATCAGCGATCTTGGAATCGCTGGTGACTTGAAATGGCAGTATGCGGGGAATACTTCAGATCATGGTTTTAAAGGAGCTCTCGCGGCTTATGCAGGCATTGGTTCTGAAACGTTAAGTGAGTCCAATTCCACACCATCTAAGGCCGAATTATCTAATATGGGTGGAGGTCTCGATGCTGTCTTTGGATATCGGACGGGAAAAAGTTTACTTTTTTATGTTTCTCATTTTTACGATGTAGCTTCCTATGATTTGAAACAAACAAGAGGGGCGACGTCGACAAAGTTTCATGGTTCTTCCAGAAATTTAGGTGGATCCGCTGGTTTTATTCTTTCGCTGTTTGAAAAAATAAATCTCACGGGAGAGTATGCACGCTCTAAGGCGACTTCAGGAAATTCTCAAACATACATCAACGCCATTGGCGGCCAGCTCGAAGTCGAATTTTAGTGATCCATCATGCGATAAATAAGACTCGCAAGCGCTCTTGCACCTTTTTGCGAAAGATTATCGTAGAGCGGATTATATTCATAAATCCCAAAATGCTTAAGTCTTAAAACGTCCAGGCAGTAGACGAGAAGTTCTTCAACAAAATGATAGGGAAGTCCGCGATGGTTTACGGCAGATACACCTTCCATGATTCCAGAATCAAGCGCATCAGCATCGAGGCTTAAAACATAAACGGCTTCAGGATCATAAGGAATCATGCGATCAAACTGTTTCCAATTCTGGGAAAAGTTTTGGGTGAGTACTTTTAGATCTTCATAGGTCGCTACAACTTCTTTCGCTTTTCCCAATTCACTCATCGTGGTTTTTGCATTGGCGAAATCATGAATCCCCAGTTGAATGAGTTGAAATGATCCATCAAATTCCTGAGCGAACTGGCGAAAGGGAGTTCCTGAATTATGAAATTCATCGATACGTGTATCAAGATGAGCATCAACATTTATGACAATAATTTTTTTATGACGGGCATTGATCGCTTTCAGAAGAGGGTACACATGATCATGACCGCCACCAATGGAAATAAATTTTTTGGCCTTCGGATAACTTGTCATCATGAGTTCAAGCTTTTCAGCGGCCGCTTGTTGAGCTTCATCGAACTGAGCATCTTCAAGTTGAGGATTTCCCACTTCAACATCGGACCAAAGTTCTGAAGTATGCAGGGCCAATTTTTTGACAACCGAAAGAATGGCCTCCGGAGCATAACAAGCACCACGACGGCCAAAATTCCTAATGACACCCACATCGGATGAATGTTTAAAGAACAATGTTTGGGCCTCTGATGGGAGCACGCGATTTTCGATCATGCGTTCGCGGTCGCGGGTGCTGGCATTTTCGAGAATGGGATCAGTTTTCATGGACGTCCTTAGGCATATTTAGCCGTTTAAAAAAAGTCGATGTGAGTATATCATTAATCCATAGAATGAAAAAAGAATGGTTCATATTTAGAGGCACACATCACCACGGTCCCTATTCCCTGGCGGAATTGGTCGAATTTTTAAAGAGCGAAGAGCTCACGACACAATCGCTTATTTGGAAAGAAGGTTCAGAGAAGTGGGAAGCTGTGGCGAAAATTCCTGAGGTCATGCAGGCCTTCGAGGGAAAAAATGAAGTAAAGGCACCTGCCTTGCCTGATCTACCCACTGAAGTTGATGAATTGCCTCCGCCACCTCCTTCGCCTTTAAAAAGTTCAGCACCAGTTTCTAAAATCGTTTCTGAGGATGATGATCTTCCGCCGCCGATACCGCTAGATGCTCTTTTGCAAACAAAGACACCAACCGGTGAACCCAAAGTAAAGTCCAAACCTTCTCCACGCAATTGGAGGGCAGGTCTTTTTGCAGCTGCCGCACTAATTTTAATCGGGCTTATTGCTTGGTTTGCTTTTTTAGAACCTGGAAAAACAAGTGTAAAAATCAAAGGCCTCATGCCGGTTTATCTTGAGCGTTTGCAGGAAACAGCTGAATCAAAAAGTCCGGCCATTATGTTTTCATTGGCACTTTCACTTGATGGAAAAACAATTTGGGTCTCGACAAACAAAAGTGGCGTTGTGCTCGCTAAAATTAAACTTACGAGTTTGCCGAAACGAGTGTTAGGTCAGCAAACGGTCGTTGTGCTCACTCAAGGCGTAATTAGAAATCACATTGGGAAATTTGATCGTATGGATCTTCTCGAAGGCAATCAATTTACTCCAGGAGAATATAAGGTTCACCTTGAAGGGAGAAAGATTCACTTCCTCAATGAGAAATTTCCATTCCTCAATAGTTTTAGTTTCACAAAGAAATTAAATTCACGCATTAAATACGAAGGTGATGCTCTTATATATTCTGGGATTCCTCGCGAATTTGAAAAAAAGCTGATTGATTATCAATCGACAATGCTCAATGAAAAATTAAAACCATTTCTTGATAAACAGGAAAGGCTTACAACTTTCCTCTCGCTCCTCAATCAAACGGCAGAAAATTATTTACTGTTGCTGGATAAAATTAAAAAGGGAAGTGAGATGAATGAGTTTGAGACTCAATATCAACAGAACGTTTCACCCATTATCCAAAATCTTGTTTTGGCCGCACATGATATTTCCAACAATCCAGACTACAAAGAAGATTTTAGAAATCCAATTGCTCCTTACAAAGATCAGATTCAATTAGGAAAACAGATTGGTGAAATGGCTTCAGATATGATTACTGAAACTCGCAAATTAAAAAAAGTGACTGATAAAGATAAAGCTCAACTAAAAACGAAATTCGAAAGCCGTTACCGTACAATCAAAATTCAAATTGATTTAAATCTTAAAAAACTAAAAGATCACATTGAAAAATTATCAGTCTAAAATGGAATAAGCGCCTTTCTGTTCAAAAGAAAATTTTTCACTGCACGTGAATTCACCTTTTTTGTCTTGTTTCACAGTTGCCCCATAAAAAAGTGGATCGTGCTCGAAAATCATCGTGAGATTTTTATTATTAATGAATGAGAGAAATTCTTTTTTATCTTTTGTCGTGACACCAGGTGAGATGTCGTAGCCCATTACCCAAGGAATGTGCACATGATTCGATGTTGGGATGAGATCTGCCATATAAATGAATTTTTCATCGTAAGCGTGAAGCAAGTATGGCGTGTGGCCCATTGAACATTTAAACTTAAGTCCTGGAAGAATTTCGCCTTCCATTCCTTGAAGAAAATGAATCTTGTTTTGTTTTTCATACCATTTGATGACTGGAAGACAGTATTCCATTTGAAAAGAACCCGTATCTCTGTCGGTTGGTTGCATACTGTATTCAAAATGATTTTGATGAAGATGGAGAGTGGCCTGATCAAAAACTGGCAACATTTCGTTGCCCACTTTCTTGGCAATTCCACCTACATGGTCAAAGTGTAAATGAGATATGACGAGGTCTGTTATGTCGCTTGGTTTGAGATTAATTTCGGCCAGCGCTTTTTCCATTGGGGAAATGCCACCCACAATACCAAAGCGTGAATCGAATTTTTCGCCATGGTAATCGCCGATTCCTGTATCAATGAGAATATTTCTAGCGCCTTCGCGGATAAGAACTAAACGTAAAGCGAGTTCGATGCGATTTTGATCATCTGCTGGATGAACTTTGTTCCACAGAGGTTTAGGAATAATCCCAAACATGGCACCGCCGTCTAACTTAAATCTCGCAGGTTCGAGGGAAAAATATTTTTTCGTCATGATTTTATTTTGATTTTTTTCTTCTTAAATAGCAAGATATTGGGCGTTGTTCCTTTAAGGACAAAGACGCGCCCTTTATTATGAGCGTCGAAACACACTATCACTCATCTCGAGGAGAATCTATGAACGTCCATGAGTATCAGGCCAAAGATTTAATGCGCAAATTTGGCATTAAGGTTTTAAACGGCCAAGTCGCAAAGACTGTTGATGAAGCAGTTACAGGCGCCACAAAATTAGGCGGAAAAGTTTGGGTTGTTAAAGCTCAAATTCACGCAGGCGGAAGAGGAAAGGCCGGCGGTGTAAAGCTTGCTAAATCACTAGACGAAGTAAAAAAATATGCGAGCGAAATTTTGGGAGCAACTCTTGTTACTCACCAAACGGGTCCAGAAGGTAAAAAAGTAAATACACTTCTTATCGAAGAAGGCTGTAACATCGCTAAGGAATTTTACTTAGGGATCGTTCTCGACAGAAATACTTCAAAAGTAACATTCATGGCCTCGAAAGAAGGTGGAGTAGAAATTGAAGAAGTTGCTCACAAAAATCCAGACGCTATCGTAAAAGTTCCGGTTGAGCCAGGAGCTGGTTACCAGCCATACATCGGCCGCATTCTTTCAAATGCACTTGGGCTTGATGCTGCTCAATCAAAAGAAGCAGACGCTTTCTACAAAGGTTTATACAAACTTTATGTTGAATCAGACTGCTCAATCGCTGAAATCAATCCACTTGTTTTAACAGGTGACAATCAAATGATCGCTCTTGATGCGAAATTAAACTTTGATGAAAACGCACTTTTCAGACACCCTGATATCGCTGCTTACAGAGATCTTACAGAAGAATCAGCAAAAGAAGTTGAAGCTTCAAAATACGGTCTTTCTTATATCGAGCTTGATGGAAACATCGGATGTCTTGTAAATGGTGCCGGTCTTGCGATGGCAACTCTTGATATCGTTAAACTTCACGGCGGAAACGCTGCTAACTTTCTCGACGTAGGCGGTGGAGCAACGAAAGAAGCTGTTGAGCAAGCTTTCAGAATTATCCTTTCTGATCCAAACGTAAAAGCAATCTTAGTTAACATCTTCGGTGGAATCATGAAGTGTGACATCATCGCAGAAGGTGTTGTGGCCGCAGCTCGCGCTGTTTCGCTAAAAGTTCCTCTAGTTGTTCGTCTTGAAGGAACAAACGTTGATCTTGGAAAGAAAATATTAAATGAATCAGGCCTAGCGATTACAGCTGCTGGTGATTTAGGTGACGCTGCTAAAAAAGTCGTTGCCGCTGCAAAAGGAGTTTAATCATGGCGATCATGATCGATAAAAATACACGTCTCATTACAATTGGTATCACTGGTAAACAAGGTACTTTCCACACAAAACAATCTGAAGCTTACGGCACGAAAGTTGTTGGAGGAGTCACTCCAGGTAAAGGTGGAACTGTTCACGAAGGATGGCCGGTTTTCAACACTGTTAAAGAAGCTGTTAAAAAAACAGAAGCAAACGCAGCGATGGTTTTCGTACCACCTCCATTTGCAGCTGACGCTATCTTAGAATGTATTGAAGCAAAACTTCCTATCATCATTACAATCACGGAAGGAATTCCTATTCTAGATATGGTTAAAGTAAAAGATGCACTTTCTAGAAATCCAGAAGTGCGTTTAGTTGGTCCAAACTGTCCAGGCGTTATCACTCCAGGTCAGTGTAAAATCGGAATTATGCCAGGACACATCCACCTTCCAGGAAGAATCGGGATCATCTCTCGCTCTGGAACGCTTACATACGAAGCTGTAGGACAATTAACAGCTAAAGGTATTGGTCAATCAACATGTGTTGGTATCGGTGGAGATCCAGTAAACGGAACAAACTTTATCGACGTTCTTGAAATGTTCAATAAAGATCCAGATACTGACGGCGTTATCATGATTGGAGAAATCGGTGGATCTGCGGAAACAGATGCTGCTCGTTGGATTCAAAAAAACATGAAGAAGCCAGTTGTTGGATTTATCGCTGGTGCAGCTGCTCCTAAAGGAAAGAGAATGGGTCACGCAGGTGCGCTTATCTCTGGAGAAGACGATACTGCTGCAGCAAAGTTTAAAGTTCTAGAAGAGTGTGGTATCACAGTGGCAAGATCGCCAGCTGACCTCGCTTCTAAACTTGAAGAAGCAATGAAAGCAAAAAACATTACAATCAGAAATTCATAGTTCGTTACTTAAAAGGAGTACACAAATGGAAAGAACATTTTCAATCATTAAGCCAAACGCAGTTGCTGATAACAACATCGGTAACATCATCGCTCGTTTCGAAAAAGAAGGTCTTCGTATCGCAGGACTAAAACTTACAAAACTTTCAAAAGAAAAAGCTGAAGGTTTCTATATCGAGCACAAAGAGCGTCCATTCTTCGGATCTCTTGTAGGCTTCATGACTGAAGGTCCAGTTGTTCTTATGGTTCTTGAAGGCGAAAACGCTGTAGAAAAAAACCGCAAGATCATGGGTGCTACTAACCCAGCTAACGCTGAAGAGGGAACTCTTCGTAAGCTTTATGCTAAATCAATCGAAGCAAACGCTGTTCACGGATCAGACTCTCAAGCAGCTGCTGATCGCGAGATCAACTATTTCTTCGACAGAAACGAACTTCAAGGCCGTTATTAGTCTTATAAAGAAGCCCGCTTAATGCGGGCTTTTTTTTGTCTACTTTCTACGATCCAACATTTTTTGAGTATAATCTTCCAAACTTTTTGCTGTTACTTCTTGTGGCACAATCGCCGGATCTATTTCTACAGTAACCAGCGACCAAATTGTTCTCGGAATTGCCATAAAGTGAGTGGCGGCTTTCCCATATTTTCGACTGAAAAAACTGCCCCACATACCATTAATGGTCATAGGTATAACTTTTACTTTATTGCTTTCTAATATTCTTTCAATGCCAGGGCGAAATGAATTTAATTTTCCATCTTTGGTAATTTGACCTTCTGGGAAGATACACACGAGTTCTCCTTCATCCAATGTGGCCTTAATTTTCACAAATGCTTCTTCCATAATTTTTGGATCTTCCTTAGCTCCAGCAATAGGAATAACTTTGGCGCCTTTTAAAAGAAATCCAGTGAATGGTATTTTTGTGAATGAGTAGTGCATAACAAATCTCACTGGTCTTTTAACTGAACTAGCAATGATCAGCCAATCGACAAAACTCACATGATTACAAACGAGAATGGCGGGACCTTCTTGAGGTATATGGGGATGGCCAACGATTTTTAAACGATAAATAAGCCTTGTCATGATCACGCATACAAATCGTAATAAGAATTCAGGAATGACAGTATAAATGTAAATGGCAACCAGTGAGTTAAGTATGAATAGTACAAGAAATATATCTGTCACTTTAAGACCAAAAGAATAGAGAAGAACAAGCATGCCTGCCGATAATACCATGAATAGCGCATTCAAAATATTATTAGCAGCAATAACTCGAGCACGATCAGTTCTATCAGAACGGGTTTGAATAAAAGTGTAAAGAGGCACTATAAAAAATCCGCTCATAATCGATAATAATCCTAAATCAACAAGGATTCTTAACATGCCTGGTGCTGTAAGCACTTCGGCGATTGTACGAACTGATTGTGATGATGGTAGAGGGCCCGCTAAATATAAGTCTAGAACAAATAATGATAAACCGATCGATCCAAATGGAACGAGTCCAAGCTCAAGCCGCTCATGACTTAATTTTTCACAAATGATTGATCCTATGGCAACGCCAATACTGAATACTGCGAGTAATAATGTAACAACATTAGCATCACCATTAAGAGCAGTTTTTACATAAACAGGGAACATTGAAAGTAGGGCAGCACCAAAAAACCAAAACCATGAAATACCTAATATAGACATAAATACACTTTGAGTTTTTTTTGCAATTGCAATTATTTCATTTGTTGAGCTGAAGATATTAAAATTTATTTTTCTGTTCGAATCAATTGGTTCAATAGATTTCACTTGTAAAGAAACTAAAAATCCAATGAAAGCAAAAATAACAACAACTATTGCCGTCAACCATTGTCCATTAGGTGATGAAATGAACACACCTCCCAAAATGGTTCCTATAAGAATCGCAAGAAATGTACCCATTTCAACATAAGCGTTTCCTTTTACAAGTTCATTATCTGAAAGTAGTTCAGGAAGAATTGAATATTTAACTGGTCCAAAAAGAGTCGCCTGTAATCCAAGTAAGAAAAGAGACATGAGCAGCAGAACAATATTGTGAAAAATGAAGCCACTTGCACCTACGACCATGATGAAAAGCTCCAACAATTTTGTCATTCTAACAAGAAGATGCATGGGATATTTGTCTGTCAGTTCCCCCGCAAGGGCAGAAAACAAAAAGAATGGAAGGATAAATAATCCTCCACAAAGCGCAACCATTTGTTCCGAATGGAAACCCAGTATTGTACTTGATTGATAGGCGATCAGAATGACTAATGCATTTTTGAAAACATTGTCATTCATTGCACCTGAAAATTGAGTCCAAAAAATCGGCCAGAATTTTTTTGATAATAATAAGTTTTTATTTTTCATAGATTTTCCAAGTCGTTATAATGCGTTACAGATTCTTCACTTCCAAAGTCAACTTGTCGCACACTTGTAAACTGAATGTAATTTCTTTTACCAACATAGCGAATCCTACCCGCATTGGTTTTCCACCACTGTTGGGACCAAAATTTATATTTATTAAATCTCGAATCAATTGAAGGGTGTGTGCCAAATACAATGTTTCTTGAATCGTTAGAAATTTGATTTTTTAATCTTCCAAGCGAGTGTGAAAGGGAAGATGGATCATAGAGACTCATGAGAAGAGTTTCAAAGCTGTACTGGTCAGCTTCTTCTTCTTCTAATCTACTAAATGTTTTTCGCAAAAGAATGTTTCTTAGTATATCTAACTGACTTCCCAGTTGATCTAATTCAATTTTTTTTGCCAATAGTTCATATTTTACAGAGTTTAAACAATGTGAATTCTCAATGTGGCCCATTTCATGTGCAAGAACGGCAATCATTTCTGCTTCACTCTTTAATGTATCAATTAAACCGATGGTTACTAAAATAACACCACCGGGAAGGGCCATTGCATTTGGCCCTTCATTATCAAGTATAAAAACACTGTATCCGAAATTTTTCTTTTTAAACTTAGAGATGTAATCCAATAACGATTGTAAATAAATCCGCTTATACTCATTCTTCTCCGAAAAAGTTTCACGCTGCAATTGTTCTTTTAGCTTTTTCCCTAATTCAGCTTCATCAATATTTGCTAAGGTCGCGACCTTGGAAACGCCTTTACTGGCAGCATTTGGAATTTGTCCAGCTATTCTAGCAATTGGCTCCAAAGAAAAGCTTTGCGCCTTTTTTGGGGTCTTTGTCTTAACGATGGTGGTCGCTAGCAGACATGCTAAAAAAAGAAGAACAAAATAAAAAGTTGCTTTCATTCAACCTTTACCGGTTCAAAACGATATTTATATTTATTATAGATGATATTCATGGTCACTAAGATTGCTCCCACAGAAATAAACACAATGGCCTTAATGAAGAAGTCTTTTCCTACTAAATCGTAAAAAATAATTCTGCCGAATATAATGGCAACACCACCCATGGCCACTAATCTGAACTCCTGTTCGCGAAGGACTATACTTACGATAAAAAAAGCGAAGCATTCACCAATAAGTAGCAGTGATAAAAAAGAGTGGCTGAAAGTCCATGTCAAAAATGCGGCAAGACTTATGGAAAGAGGGTAAAGCAAAACTTTGATTTGAAATGTCTGTAAAAATTGTTCGAAACCAGAACGTTCATCTTCATTTTCATCAGATATGAAAATATCTTTTTTTAACACTATTATTATGTATATTAATGCAAGTGCTAAAGCAGCTGCCGAACTTATCCAAGGAACTTCAGATAAAAAATTTATTGGAGTAGATATCGTTGTAGCGACAAATCCAATGTGGATGACCGAAAAAAGAAACATTAAAAAGGAATAATGACGAAGTCGTTTCAGTTCATCAATAAGTGACGATGCCAGGATTGCTATAAAACTGCATATAATCCAGAGTACTCCTAAATATTGACCATTCATTTCATAAATTGAAAAAACTAAAGACATCATTAAAAAGAATTCAAGAAAATAGTCGCAAAAACTCTTGGTCGAATTGTTTTCAAATTTGCGAGTATCCAACCACCAGAAAAACAACACTGCTAAATAGAGAAGCTCCACCGCCCAACGCAGTTTGAACTGGCCTATCCATAGCTCAGACTGAATTTCGATTGTAAAAAATCTGGTAGTGAAGAGGAAGATACTGATTAGCCCTGACCAAGTAACGAACGTTTTGAATTGCTCATGAGCTCCAGGTCCAGATATACGGTTAAATTCGAATTCTTTAATTCCAAGGGCCAACAATGAAATAATTAATATCAAAACGCCCGTCAAATTAGTGAAATTTTCTCTTGTATAGTAATAGGCAGCAATTGTTAGTGTAAACCACGCAAACGCAACACCTGGCCATACAACTCTCTGTTTAATTTCCTCCATCCAATTGAAGATGATCGCAATTAGAGAAAAAGATGTTAATAAAACTAATAGACCCTCTTTAAAGTAGAGAGTTGATGTTTCTTTAAACAATAAAGTACACGCAATGAAAAAAATTAAACCGGAAGCGAGGAGAGTTGAAATGTCGAATACAAAATTATGTATTTTATTACGCATGTAAAAAACAATGAACGTCATACCAATCGGTGAAGATAAAAATGTAACTGGCAAATTTAAAGATGTAATAAGCATGAAAACGAGCAGGGCATGCATAGCGAATGGAATACCAATATAGGTAGAGAACTCTTTTCCACCAAACGAAAAACCCCATTTGTTTAAACTCGCAGTCCTTTCAATTCGCAGATAAATCAGCATCAACATAATAAAGCTCAATGCTAGTAAACCAATTGAGCCATTTACATTCACCAACAGATTTTCAGTCTGGGCCTTCACTGTGAGGATAAAGAGTACAAAATATGAAACTAACGACGTAACATTGACGAGATTAAAAATATCTTTGTTGAACGAAGAATGATCACTGTGCGAAACAATTCTAAGAAAAACTAAAATCATAATTGTGGAAAATATTCCTATATCGTAATAAGAAATACCGAGTTTATTAGTGGACAGGGCCGCGAGAAGAAGGAGGATTAACGATATAAATTTATCAGTTGTGAACAACCAGCCAACTGAATTTTTCTTCGCCTTGTTTGACAAAAGATAAGTGGCCACTGACGATATCAAAAGAACGATAGCGCTTAAGAGCGTTTCTTTTGAATGCAAGTAAAGATTGAATCCTAAAGAACCCCAGATCAAAATGTGTGTAGCTAAAGATGTAAAATGACCTTCATTCTGAGCGATGACGTTTTTGTAATGACAAACTAAACCGATTAAGGCGACACAAATACAGAGAGGTATTGAAATGTGGCCTTCAACTTGGTGAGTTTGGTTTTGGAACCACAAAACATTCAATATGAGAAAACTCAAATTAGTTACTATTAAATTTTTGTCCCATACATATTCACGATAAGACATTAAAGATCCACACATAGCTATTAATGTCGCCATGTAGAACAGAATTGGATTATACGGAACAATTGATAAACTTATAAAACTGGTGAAAACATGAAGAGAAGCAAAAAACTGATTTTTACTGTAGTACCCTAGCGCAAGGTTAAAACTTATTCCGAGAAGAAGTATCAATATTGCCAAATTGGCGTCATCAATCCACTTCATCGAGGTAAAACCCACAGACCCCAAACATCCGATAATTAGAATGACACCAGAAGCACTTCTCATCCATAAAGCGATAGTTTGCCAAAACTCTTTTCTGATAAGAAAAAAATGCAAAATATAAAAGAGTACAGATGAGGCCGCAACCATTCCGAATCGACCAATAGGAGGTAATTGAATAGCGGCATAAACTGCTAAAAAAATCACTCCAAATATCATGGCAATTGTTCCCATGATACCAGTGAGATTAGTGGAAAACTGCTCTTCTAAATTTGACCACCAAGACTTTTCTTTCGGACCAAGAGGATTTCTTGGTGGCTCATTGGGTATAGGAGGAGGCAAATCTGATTTGCTTTGAACTTCTACTTCGTTCGAGGTTTCTTGATATGGTTCGTCTTCTAAATCATCAAAGAAACTTTCACCACTTTCTTTTCTTTCGACGACTACGTTTTGTTCGATTGGAGTTTCATCAAAAATATTTTTAGCTTTTAAATGATATTTGAGTTTAAATATTTCATGTTCTAGCTCTGCAATTTTTCTTTTTTGTTCTTTCTCAGCAGAGTTGTTTTTAATTGCAATAAATACGATAATAATGAATAAAATAAAATCCATTTTAAATCCGAGTTAATTTACGAAGTTAAAATCTTAACGGCATATTCTAAAGTTAAATGAATTTTTCTTAAGAAGTTGATCAAAAGGGGCAGACATTAGGACTAGGTTAAAAGTTATCAGCTACATTTTCAGAAACGATGAAAGCGAAATTCTAGTCTTCGATCATCGTGGCATGCCCGAAGCAGGCACTCAAGTTGTCGGTGGAACAGTGGAGAGTGGAGAAGATTTTAAGTCCGCACTTGTTCGCGAAATTCTCGAAGAATCAGGTCTCATTATTAATGTCGACGACATGACCCCCCTGGGCGAAACGACTTACCATCGCAAAGATAAACCTGAAATCAATCAACGACATTATTTCAAGATCATCGGTAATGATCTGCCAACGACGTGGTCTCACACCGTCGTAAGTGACGGTGAAGACAACGGACTCATTTTCGATTTTTTTTGGCTCACAAGAGATGAAGCTAAAAGTAGACTCACCGGAAACTTTGGCGAATTATTGTAAACACTCGTCTAGATCATTATAGGTTTCTTCCGAAACTTCTAAAGTATAGGTATTCACTTTTTTCATTCCTTCATCACCGAGTCTGCAAATTTGATCATTCTTAATTGTTGCTAAGCGGTCCTGACAATCGGCCAGTTTCTCAAAATGATATCCATAAGTGAAAAGGCGAGACTCTACATTCATAAGGAAAATTTGATTTCCTTTCATCGTACACGTTAGTCCTGCAATTGGTGTGACGAGATTTTTTCCTTCTTCAATTGACCAGGCATCAGAGATGATAAAACTTTTTAACTCCGATGAATTGGTTAAACCTTCCCATGAGTATGTTCGAAGTCCAGAAATATTGTAGTGATTGTCGAGAGCAATTCGTCCTTCGCAACTTGAAAGAATAAATTGATAGAAGTTTGGATTTTTATTTTCGAAAACATCATAAGGAACTTTCTCGCCATTGCTGTCGTAAAAACCTTCTGTGTTTCCATGCGAGCTCCAGAGAATAACAGAGGTTTCTTTATCATTAGCGGCCAATCGCAAATGTTCACTCGTTGCTTTGGCATTAATCATGACTCTAAATTTTAATCCCGCCACATAGTTCATGATGTAGTAGATAGCGTCCCAATCTGCTTTTTGAATCGTTCGATCTGTTGATGAGTCTCCTAGAGCGAGAAAGATATAAAAATTTTTATTAGGGTAGAGATGATCATCACTCAATGCACTTTTTTTAA
>CAMLKK010000042.1 GCA_946480715.1 uncultured Bacteriovorax sp.
GTAACGATCCTATTATGCAGTTGGGCCGATATACTCTTGGTGTGCAAATGAACCAGGTTGAGTATGAATACGGTAAACGTATGTACGATGATTTTAAATCAAAAGGTATGTCTGATTTCGAAGCTGAAGCGGCGATGAATGATTGGGTTATTAAAACAGAGAGAGGGAAAGCGTTCGTTTCTGATGGCACTTATGATAAAGTTGCCGATCGCGCTTACCACGATCAACTTGCAAAAGAATATAATAAAGAGGTTGTTGCTTGTAACTCAGATACATGTACAGGGTTCACAGGAACAAAACAACCAGAACCAGATTATAAACTTCCTCCAACGTCTTCTGTTTCAGAAAGTGCTAAGTCATTCCTATCATCAATGGGAATTTACGAGCCAACGCTTGAAGATGCGACTAAAAAATTTCAGGAACAATGGAACCTAATGGATCTTTATCTTGGTCAGCCGATTGATAGAAATCTTTATTTTAAATATGCTGAAAATCTCATCAATCAAATTCTTGTTTCGGATAAAGCAAAAGTAGAAGCGCTTCTTGCTCGTAGAGCGAAGTTGATTACGCTTTATAACAATACTAAGAAATTGATGAACGGAAAAAACAACAGCGGTGGTCTGGGTAATAATCCGCAAAATAATCCTACGACTCAGCCGGGTCTAGGAAACGTGAGTGTGGGAAGACAAACCGGCGTGAGCAGCAGTCAGACAGTGACTCTCGCAGGGACAAACACTTCAGGATCTGCTGCTGGACAAGCAGGAAATGCATTTAAAACAGCAAACAGTTCATCTGATTCGCAAGCAGCATTTCTCACAAGCAATTCTTCAGCTGATACGGGAGCAACACTTTCATCAAATGCATCTGTTGGTGGTAACTCAACGACAATGTCTTCTGGTGGAAGAAACAGCGTGCGCTCAGCTGGTGGAAGAAACTATGCAGTTTCTGGATCGGCCAGAACACAACTTGAGGCCATTAAAAAATCATCTTCTAAAAATAAAGTTCAATACGGACAAATGGGAACTGCTGCCGGTAAAAACATGATCAAAAATGAAGATGCTATTGTTGCTGGCCTTTCTAAAAAAATGGGTGAGGGGCTCGACAAAAATTTCCTTGCTAAACACAGTGGAAGTTTTGCTAAAGCGATGAATGGATTGTATGACCCAGATACAGCAAAAGACGCGCTTGCAAAATCTAGTTCAGGTTCTAAATCGACAACGACAACACCTTCGTCTTCATCGAATTCAAACTATAATAGAAGTGGTTCTTATTCGTCTTACAATGGCGGCGGTGGTTCAAGTGGAAGTTCAAGCAGCTCACGAAGTGATTCAAATCCTTCTGACAGCGGTGAACGTCGTTCGGGAGCAAACGGTTTTAATTCAGCTCGCGGTACAACTGAATATAGAAAAATTCAAAAACCAGATTTGTTCAAGAAAATTTCTGAACGTTACAACTCTTCTCGCGGAAAACTTGGTCTTAAAGAAGTCGAATCATCTGACGAACAATAATTCTTAATACTGACAAAGCAGATCTCTCATTTTGATGAGGTCTGCTTTTCTTGAATGGCGATCGATAGACTTTTTACCTTTCGTCGTATCAATCACTAATTCAAAATAACCTTTGTTCTCAAAATGTTTGAGCGCCTCTTTATTTTGAGCGTACTGATTGCGAATCTTTGCCATGTTGGGTGAATCAATGAAGTGCTCAACTGTGAGTGAGTCACTGCTTTTGAGTTCAAATTTTGTCTGCCAAACAGGAATAAAAAAGACTTTATAAATAAGTGTTAGTTTCGTTCCTTGTTTAACTAAGTTTTTCTCGTAGAAATAAAAGCCTAACAATATAACTGGCGTAAGGATGAGAGTCCATTGCACGAGGTGACCTAAAAAAAGTAAACTAGGGTCTTCGTAGGTAAGAAGTTTTTCAATAACTGCACGAGCAGCAAGCCACATAAGAAAAAGTACAGCGAGAGCAGCGGCAAGATATCCCCAGAAAATCATCGGGAGACCATAAGTTTTTAAAGTGATTTGTTTCGGTTCAGTTGTTTTAACTTCAACACGATCACCTTCATCTTGATTATCAGTAACTGGAAAAATATACATCAATCCCATAACATTTCCGTCTAGATTTTAAGTTTTTGGTTCTGCCTCAAAACAAGCGACGAGGCGACCTTGTTTTTCTTCTAATTCAGGTACGCGAGTTTTACAACTTGGTTGGACCATCGGACAGCGAGTGCTAAAAGCGCAACCAACTGGAATATTCAAAGGACTTGGCATCTCACCGAAAACTGGAATTCCTTCATGGTTAATTGGTTCATCCATGAGGTGTGGTGCACTTTCTAATAAAATTTTGGTGTAAGGGTGAGTCGGGTTTTTAAAGATTGCATCTCTTGTTCCATATTCAACGATACGACCTAAATACATAACAAGAATTCGATCAGACACGTGACCAATAACCGAAAGGTCATGTGAAATAAAAAGATAGGAGAGTTTAAATTCACGCTGCAGTTCCATTAAAAGATTCAGAACTTGCGCTTGAATGGAAACATCGAGGGCCGAAACTGGCTCATCTAAAATGAGAATTTTTGGACGAAGCATGAGAGCGCGGGCAATCCCTAATCGCTGGCGTTGACCACCGCTGAATTGGTGTGGGTAGCGTTTTGCAAACTCTGGACGCAGACCAACTTTTTTCATCATCTCCATAACAAGAGTTTCGATTTCTGCTGCTGATTTATCCGTATTGATTCTTAACGGATCAGCGATGATATCGAACGCTTTTTTGCGAGGATTTAATGATTGATATGGGTCCTGGAAAACCATTTGAATTTGAGAGTGAAAGTCTTCCGCACTCATATCTTCAAATGCACGACCATCGATTTTTAAATCACCGAGTGTCTTTTTTTCGAGTTGAGTGAGAACTTTTGCCAACGTACTTTTTCCACATCCTGATTCACCAACTATTCCTAGTGTTTCGTTTTGTGCCAGTGTGAAATTAATATTATTAAGAGCACGCAGTTGTTTTGTCTCTGCAAACATCTTTTTGATTTCGTAAATCTTAGAAACATTTTTGACTTCGAGGAGTGAGGTCATGAGCGAGCTCCTTTAATCAGAGGGTGCAGGCAACGGTACTCATGCTGATCTTTGAAAAGTTCAATCGGAGCAAGTGTACAATCCGTCTGACGGGCACTACAGCGTGGATTGAACTGACAACCATTTGGTCTCTCGTGAAACGCCGGAACAATTCCCGGTATACTCGGAAGATCTGATTTTGGTTCACGAATATGAGCACTCGGACGGGAGTTCAAAAGTCCTGCTGTATAGTGATGACGTGGGTGACGAAGTACTTCGTTAGTTTCTCCGCTTTCCACTAATTCACCAGCGTACATAACCTGAATGCGTTCACTGTATTGGGCGACAAGACCTAAGTCGTGAGTGACGAGGATGACGGCCATATTATTTTTTTGCTGAAGCATTTTTAAGAGAGAAAGAATTTGTTTTTGAATGGTCACGTCTAGAGCGGTTGTAGGTTCATCAGCAATGAGAAGTTCAGGGTTGCATGAGATCGCCATAGCGATCATCACTCTTTGGGCCATCCCTCCCGAAAGTTCGAATGGATAAGATTTTAAACGATCTTTTGGTGATGGAATTCCCACAAGAGTGAGAAGTTCAACAGCTCGGTTACGAGCTTCTTGTTTTGAAATATTTTCATGTTCAAGAATTGTTTCGACTAACTGAAACTCAACCGTGAGGAAAGGGTTGAGAGCTGTCATTGGATCCTGGAAAATCATAGACATTTTTTTTCCACGCCATGATCTTCTTTTGCTTTCTGATAAAGACAATAATTCCTGCCCATCGAAGTTCATCGATTTCGCAGTCACGATAGCGTTATCAGGCAGAATGCCCATGAGGGCGAGGTTAGTAATACTTTTACCTGATCCAGATTCACCTACAACTCCGAGCATCTCTCCTTTTTTTAAATGAAAAGAAAGATCGCGAATGGCGTGTAGAGGAGTTTTACTCCTGTCTGTTTTAAAATGGATGTTCAGATTATTTATCGATAATAAGTCGCTCATCTTAACTCTGTTTTTTTAATCTCGGATCAAGCGCGTCTCTGAGACCGTCGCCGAGAAGGTTAAAGGAGAGAACAACAATCAAAATACAAAGTCCTGGAAGAGTAACCATCCAAGGTGAGCTTTCAATAAAACTACGAGCATCTGATAACATCGTTCCCCATTCTGCCATTGGGGCCTGAGCACCTAAACCTAAAAAGCCCAGGGCCGCACAGTTTAGAATTCCATCACTGAATCCAAGTGTTGCTTGAACGATTAGCGGAGCTAAACAGTTAGGAAGAATTTCGATAAACATTAAACGGAAATGTCCTGCTCCATAAAGTTTTGCAGCAGAAACATATTGTCTGTTTTTTTCAACCATCACTTGCGCGCGGATGATTCTTACGAAGTTGGGAATTGCGACCACACTCACGGCAACGATTGCGTTTGAAATACCAGGTCCTAAGACCGCCACGATTACAATAGCAAAGAGAATACTTGGAAGTGACATAATGAGATCAGTGATTCTCATGATTGTTTTATCAACGAAGCCGCCGTAGTAACCAGCAAAGACTCCGAGAATTGTTCCGGCAATCAATGAGAGAATGACGACCATGAATCCTACACTCAATGAAATACGTGATCCGTAAATAAGACGCGATAAAAGATCGCGACCCAAGTCATCTGTTCCCAGAGGGAAAAGAGAATTTCCGCCTTCAACGAATGATGGAGGTAGTCTTAGTGCGTCTGTATAAACGGCCGTAGGATCATGCGGGGCCAGTACAGGTGCAAGCAGAGCAATGAGTGTGGCAAGGATGATGAGAATAATTCCAATCAAGCTACCTTTATTTTTTTTGAGTTCAAAAAAGAGTTCTTTAAAAAATGGTCCCATTTAGTTCTTCATCCTTGGGTTTAGAAGATAATAAATGATATCGACCACCATGTTGGTGAAGACGATGATGAAAGAAATAATGAGAACACCACCCTGGATAACGGGGTAATCTCTTTGCGTGATACTTTGAACAATCCACTTACCAATTCCAGGCCATGAGAAAATTGTTTCTGTGAGGATGGCACCAGTAATGATTGATCCGAATAGGAGAGCAAGAGTGGTGACAATCGGAACCAGAGCATTTCTTAGAGCGTGAATATAAATAATACGACTGCGGCCAAGACCTTTAGCTTTTGCCGTACGAATATAATCTTCACCTAAAACTTCCAGCATGCTTGATCTTGTCATACGTGCGATGACGGCCAGAGGAATTGTTCCAAGGGCAATACTTGGCAAAATGAGATGGCGAAGAGCACTTAAAAAAGGAGCAAACCCATCTGCTTCACGCACTGATGTCTGAAGCGTGTCGATTAGATAAAAACCAGACCACAATGGGATTTCATAAAGAAAATCAATTCGACCAGAAACGGGAGTGAGTCCAAGTTTTACAGAGAAAACGAGAATGAGAATAAGTCCCCACCAAAAAATGGGCATTGAATAACCAACTAGAGAACCACTCATGAGGAAATAATCAAAGAAGCTGTTGCGTTTAACAGCGGCCCAAATTCCCAGAGGGATTCCCAGTATTGTGGCCATAAAAAGTCCGACCATTCCCAATTCCATCGTCGCAGGAAAGCGTTCGATGAATTCGCTCCACACGGAATTGTTGGTAAGAATCGATGTTCCAATGTCACCGCTTAAAATGTTTTTTAGATAGATCCAGAACTGCTGAATGATTGGCAGATCAAGACCTAAGGCCTTCTTCATTTCAAGATAGCGAGCAGGATCGGCCCCTCTTTCTCCAATGAGATTAAGAACCGGGTCTCCAGGAATAAGACGAATGAGAACAAAACAGATAAGACTGATTCCAAGCAATGTTGGAATCAAGTCTAATCCTTTTTTTAAAATAAATTTCATATAAAGATTTAGTCGATTGAAACTTCGGCCAAAGAGTCTAGCCCAAGTGGATGAATAACATAACCTTTAACCTTTTTAGACATTACACGGAAAACTTTTGAGTGCGCTAAAGTTACCCATGGAGCTTCATCTTTAAAGATTTTCTGAGCATCCATATAAAGCTTCGTTCTTTTTTTAACGTCAGAGTTGATCTTAGCGTCGCTGATAAGTTTTTCAAACGGTTCATGACACCAACGAGCGTAGTTACTTCCAGATTTAACACTCGCACATCCAAGAAGAACGTTTAGGAAATTATCTGGATCTCCGTTATCTCCTGTCCAACCCATTTGAAGCATTTGATGGCTTCCGCTCTTAGATTTTTCTAAATATGTAGGCCAGTCATATGAAACGAGTTTTGCTTTGATACCAACTTTTGCAAGGTCTGCTTGCATAAGTTCGCCCATTTTTTTTCCGTTTGGATTGTAAGGACGAGCAACTGGGAGTGTCCAAATTTCTGTTTCAAATCCGTTTGCTAATCCAGCTTTTTTAAGAAGCTCTTGCGCTTTTGCTGGGTTGTAATCGTAGTCTTTGATTGAGTCGTTATAAGACCAAATTGTTGGAGGAAGCGGGTTCTTTGCTACTGAAGCGTTCCCCATATAAATAGCGTTGATGTATGCTGGACGATTGAGAGCGTGGTTAATTGCACGACGAACAAGAACATTATCAAATGGTTTTTTCGTCACGTTCATAGCGAGGAAACCAACGTTTAAACCAGCTCCTTCCATTACAGTGAGTGAAGCTACTTTTTTTAGATCAGCAATGTCAGCTGGAGCTGGCTCGTTTACGAAATGACATTCGCCCGCTTTAAGTTTTTGCGTACGAACGTTAGCATCAGGAGTGATCGCGAAAATTAATTTCTCGATATTTCCCTTTTTTCCCCAGAATGATTTGTTGGCCTCATAACGAATCACACTGTCTTTAGCATATGATTGGAAAACAAATGGTCCAGTTCCCACCGGAAGAGTATCCATATCAGCAAGCTTTCCCGTTTTTTGTAACTGAGAGCCGTACTCACTTGAAAGAATGCTCATGAAACTCATGGCAAGATTGGCAAGGAATGGAGCTTCTGGTTGGTTAAGTGTAATTTGAACTTTCATTGGATCAAGGACTTTCACACTTGAGATGAGAGTTCCCATTTCCATACCGTCGAAATATTCGTACTGTCCGCCACCAACTTTATTGAACGGGTGAGTTTTTGTACGTTGACGTTCAATTGAGAACACTACGTCTTCAGCATTGAAGTCGCGAGTTGGTTTGAAATACTTAGTTTTGTGGAATTTTACACCTGGTCTTAAAGTGAATGTGTAAACTTTTTTATCCGCCGAGATGTCCCACTTTGTTGCGAGTCCCGGAATGATCTTAGTTGTCCCGCGCTCGAATTCGACAAGACGATTGTAGATTGTCGCCGCAGTTGCATTAACCGATGTCCCGTCTGTCACGAGTTGTGGATTAAACGAACTTGGTGAACCTTCAGAACAGTAAACAAATGTTTTGGCCATTAAAGGCGAAGAGAAAATACTCGACAGTAGAAGTATGTTTAAAAACTTCATTATAGTGATCTCCTTCAGTTAACGTGTGAGACCCATTGTGTAATATTTGAGTAGGTCTGACAACTTTAAAAAAAATTATGAAAAAAATCTATTTAGTCATAAAGAACATGACTCGTTGTTCCGAAAAATTCTGTAATGAAAATGCTAAAAAAATTGGGGCTAGCTAAAAAATTAACGGTATCGACTGTCGTTTTGATGGCCAGTTCACTCATTTTCATCACATCTCTTATTTACATCTCTGTCATGAGCTTTGGTAACAGTTTTCTCATGGAAGAGCTTAATGAACGCACAAGCATTCTTGAGCGATCGTTCTCTGAACCTCTTTGGAACTACGATAAAATTCAACTAGTCGAAGTAGGGAACTCAATGCTCGTTGATGGTAAGTATATTTATCTTCGCGCGCTAAAAGTTCAAAACTCTGCCGGCGAAATTCTTTTTGAAAGAGGAACAGCACGCACATTTGTATCTTTTGAAAAAGCAGCACAAAGGCCTTTTACAAAATCAAAGATTATAAAAATTGTTCGTGAAGGGCAGGAAATTGGAACAGTTTCAATTGCTATCACTAATGAAGGTTTCGTTCAAACGATTCGCACTCAGCTCTTACGTGTATTGGCCGTTTCGCTGACAGTTCTTTGTTTTGTAAGTTTGATGCTGAGATTTTACTTCAACAAATTGCTGACAATGCCGCTTAATAAAATTCTTTCACACGTTCGCGCTTTTGAACGCCAGAATTACGAAAATTTTGAGACGACTGATCTTCCAGATGAGTTTGAAACAATTGCTAAAAGTTTGAATGAATCATGGGCGCTCGTTAAACAACGTAATGACGATCTTATGGGTTATACCGATGATTTGGAACTTTTGGTTCTCGAAAGAACGGCAGAACTCGAAGGACAGATTGCTAAAAATATGAATGCCGCTCGGTTAGTTGCTGTTGGAGAGATGGCGGCGGATGTCGCCCACGAAATCAACAATCCATTGACGATCATTGATCTGCACGTCAACCGTATTAAAAAAATCAATTTACATTATTCGAGTGAACCAAATAAAAATGATGTTCTGGCATCTATTGAAAAAATCCAGAGCATGGTTTCACGTATTGTAAAAATCATCAAGGGATTAAAGTCTCTCGCTCGCGATGGGAATAACGATCCGATGATTAGCTTCTCGGTCGCTTCAATGTTAGAAGAGGTTAAAGTTCTCGTTGATATGAAAATTAAAGGTCAGGAGATTGCTTTTACATCAACTCTCAACGATCAAGATGCTTACGTCATTGGGCGTGAAGTGCAGATTTCACAGGTCCTTGTTAATCTCATCAACAACTCAGTTGATGCCATTACTAATCTTCCTGAAAGATGGGTGAAACTAGAAGTGCGTGCGAGTGAATCAACGGTGAGATTTATCATCACTGACAGCGGTAACGGAATTCCAGTTGAACTGCAAGAAAATATCATGCGACCATTTTTTACAACAAAAGGTGCGCACAAAGGAACGGGACTTGGTCTATCGATTTCAAAAAACATTGTCGAAGAACACGAAGGTCAATTTCTTTATAATGCTGAATCGAAAAATACACAGTTTATTTTTACTTTAAAACGAGATGCAACGGCCTCAAAGGCCCAAGCACCAATCAAAAAGCTGGCCGCATGAAAACAGCAACGAGAATTATCACATTGTTTGGTTTTTTCTTTTCGGCCCAAGTCCATGCAGATGAAATTAAACTTACCTCAGATCTTTGGTGTCCATACGCTTGTGATCCAGCATCAGATAAACCGGGATTCATGATAGAAATTGCCCAGGAAGTTTTTAAAAGCAAAGGACATACGGTTCGTTATGAATTGTTAAATTGGGCCCGTGCCATTAAAGACACCAAGGCCGGCAAATATGATGGGATCGTTGGGGCGAGTAAAGCTGATGTTCCAGAATTCATTATTCCCAAAACTCCCACGGGAAATATGGAAAATTATTATTTCACACTGAGCTCGAATCACTGGAGTTATAGGGGAGTGGAGTCCTTAAAGAATGTCAAGTTTGGTGTGATCAATGATTACAGCTATGGTGACGAAGTTGATAAGCAAGTGGCCAAAAAAAATCCCTCACTCACAATTATTTCAGGGAACGACGCTTTAAAACGCATGATTCAGATGACCGAAGCAAAAAGACTTGATGGATTTGTTGAAAATCCCATGGTGCTTTATTACACCCTCATGGAATTAAATAAGAATGTTCAGGATTTTAAACCCGCAAGTCGCAACCTTGCTTCTGATCCTGATCTCTTCATTGCGTTCTCACCAAAAAAATCTACTTCCAACAAGTACGCAAAAATGCTTGATGAAGGCATTCACGACTTGAGAAAAAGTGGAAAGCTTAAAGAGATTCTTAAGAAATATGGGCTTAGTGATTGGGCAAAATAATTCTCACAAAGCCTGACAATTTCCTCACTCAAATTGACCATTTTACCCTTCACAATGTAACCTCGCTCGAATTACTTTTAGAGAGGTCCATCATGAAGCACATTTTAAAAGTCTCATTTCTTTTATTTTTTTCGCTCCTTTCATTTAACGTACTCGCTAATCCACTGTGGAAAGCAACAGTTGTTAAAGCAAAAGCAGTAGGAGAGTTTCCGATTGGCATTGGTACCATCATGAATCTCGCAACTGAAGAAAAAAATCTTAGTGGTGAAGCTGTTTTTTTAGGAAGCACACAACTTCCAGGTGGTGAGCGCTCTTATCAAATGTATCTGAACAAAAAATCAAAAAAGTTTTATCTTGTTCCTGGTGATCTTTTTTCATCCGTTAAAGGATCGCAACAAAGAGTTATTGATTCATATACACAGGCCGGTGGAACATGTTCGGCCTATGCGATTTTTAATTTTTTACAGCAAACACATCTGACAGGATTCACTGGTACAGGTGAACTTAAAAAAAGTTTGGAATCAGAAGAAGGACGATCAACACTTTTGGCAGATGCTATTCATGAATATTATATGACTCCAAGTCATCGATATTCACTTCGTGGAATTTTGGATAAGTATGGAAAGAGTTTTGGTTTCAAATGCAAAATGTTCAAAACCGATTCTTACGAGAAAGCAAAAAAATCTGTACTCGCTCATTTAGAAACGGGCTCGCCCGTCATCTTCTCATACAACATCGGTCCTAAAATGGTCGAAGGTCCATTTAAGATGGAAGTTTTTGAAGGAAAAGGTCCGGCCCTTGATGAACGTCTTTGGATTCCTCGTCGAGTGGGTGAGAGAAATAGCGGCGGACATACAATCGTTGCTGTTGGGTCGTTTGAAGTTGGTGCTAAAACATATCTTGTGATGGTTGATTCAGACTGGTCTGAGCCGAGAGTGTGGGATATGGATGAATATTTGAATCATGAAAAAACGGCGCTTGATGAAGTGGAATTTGTTTCTTGTAAGTAGACCGGAAAAACAGTCCGGTGGACTGTTTTTACTACGCTATGAAAAGATAAAAAGTCTATTAGCGTGCTAACGAGTCCGGTCTACTGAATAAAAAACTTAAATTAGTTTAAATAAAAAAAGGCTCCATTTGGAGCCTTTTTTTATTTAAGTGCTTCTCTAATTTTAGAAGACGCCCAGTCCATCGTCCAAACGATAGCTGCGATCAAGATAACCAGCATTCCTACTTCATTCCAACGTGCTTGACCTTGGTATTGCATAAGAAGGTTACCGATACCACCACCACCAACTAGACCGATGACAGTCGCCATACGAACGTTGATGTCCCAACGGTAGATTGTGTATGAAAGGTATGGAAGAACGATTTGCGGAACAACACCGAACCAAACAATTTGGATAGGGTGAGCACCAGTTGCAGTAATCGCTTCAATTGGACCGTCGTCGATTGATTCAATTTGCTCCGAGTATTGCTTAGTAAGAGAGGCAATTGAGTGGATACAAAGAGCAAGCATACCTGAGAAAGGTCCGATACCAACCCATACTGAGAAGATAATCGCCCAAACAAGTGGCTCGATCGAACGAGAGATGTTTAAAACAGCTCTTAAAGCGTTGTACACGAAGAAGGCAATAGGATTACCGCTCATAAGGTTTCTAGCGGCAAAAAAGCCTAATAGGAAGGCAATAGGGATAGCAACTGCAGTGGCGATGAAGGCCATGTAGATCGTTTCAATAGCAGCAAACAATCCTTCCTGGAAAATTCCCCAATTTGGATGGAAAAGTGCTGTGAAAATTCTCTTTGCTCCTTCTAATCCACTTTCAGAAAGGAATTCTTTAAGTGAAATTTGAGAAACATAGAATCCAGTAATAAAAGTTAAAAGAATAACAAGGTACCCAAGCCAAGCGAATGGTTGAGATGTTGCTGTTTCGTTTTCATCGTATTTCAAAAGTCCAAAGAGTCCGCGACCAAGTGAAAAACGTGTGAAGAATAAAACGGCAGCGATACCAAGACCGATGTAGAGAGAATAAAGTGGTTGGTTCCAGCTGAATTCCGGGTAACGAACATCTATAATGATTTTTTCATAGATGATTTTGTAACTTATAAGGGCGAGGTAGGCCCAAGCAAGGGCATCAAGAATGAAGGCCTTTACCGTTTGGACATATTTATTAGGTGCGGTTTTATATACTTTTTGCATGGATATTTTTTCCGTTTAAATCTTAGTTAATTGTCACTTCTACAGCATCTTCACCGTAGATTGTTTTGAACCATTCTTCATTGATCTCTAATGGTTTTCCATCATAGATCTTCACTCCACCTTTAAGCGCTACAACTCTATGAGCGTATTGGCGAACAAGTGAAAGGAAGTGAAGGTTACAAACAACAGTTACACCTAATTCTTCGTTTACCTTTTTAAGGTACTGCATAACTGAGTGAGAAGTAGCTGGATCGAGAGAAGCTACTGGTTCATCTGCTAAAAGGATTTTTGGATTTTGCATAAGAGCGCGAGCAATCGCCACACGCTGTTGCTGACCACCTGAAAGATTGTCAGCACGGTTTTTTTCTTTACCTTTAAGACCCACGATTTCGATGTACTTCATCGCGCGTTCTTTATCCTCGGCCGTATAAAGACCAAGGATTGATTTTAAAATTCCAGTACGAGAAAGATTTCCTGTAAGGACATTTTCCATAACCGTTTTACGAGGAATGAGATTGAAATGTTGGAAGATCATTCCAATGTTTGCGCGCATTTCACGGAGAGCGCGACCTTTAAGTTTTGTTGTATCAACACCATTAAAGACGATTTCACCCGTTGTAGTGTCGTGCAGTCTGTTTACACATCTGAGCATTGTCGATTTTCCAGAGCCTGAAAGACCGATAATCACGAGAAATTCACCTTGAGGAACAGTAAAACTGATGTCCTTTAAGGCATGCAGACCATTGGGATAGTATTTATTAACTTTTTTGATTTCTAACATTTTCGTCTCATTCCTTCATTAAACGTATTAACTATTTTACTAACGAAGCTGCGTCTGTACCTGTTGACTTAAGAACTGCTCTTAGAGAGTTGTAATCTTTGTCTGAAGCTGGAATAACACCATCTACAGCGTAGATGTTTTTGAAAGTTGTTTTTCCTTCTGGTGTCGCTAGGTATTTTTTAAGACCATCGATGAATTTCTTAACAACAGCTGGATCCATACCTTTTCTGAATACGAATGGGTCGTTAGGAATTTTATCTGTGATTTTTAGAACTTTTACTTTCTTTTCTACATCTGGGAATTGAGTAAGAACTCTCTCGCGAGCATCCTTAATTTGTCCATCAAAAGCGTCTGAATAGAAAGCTGCACCAGCATCAACTTGACCTTGGTAAATCATCGTGATGACGTTGTCGTGCTTAATAGCAAAAGTTTGGTTTCCTAGTTTTACTTTTTCATCATTTAAGATTTTAAGTGGGAAGAGGTATCCTGATGTAGAAGATGCATCAGTGAAAGCAAATTTCTTTCCGTTAAGATCTTTAAGTGTTTTGATTCCAGATTTTTCTGAAGCGTAGATGGCCCCAGCGTAATAATCTTTTCCGTGACGAAGAGTTTTTAACTTTGCTTCAGCTCCGAATTTTGTATTAGCAAGAAGGTATCCGAAAGAGTTCATAACAGCGATGTCAGCACGGTTTGAACCGAAAGCTTCAACAACAGCGATGTAGTTTGATGGAATACCAGACTTGAAATAAAGTCCTGTTTCTTTTTCCATGAATTTTAAGAAGTGATCAGAGTTCGTTGCAATTGCATTAGCATCTACAGACGGCGTGAAGTAAATCTTAACTGGGTTGTCGCGTGTTCCAAGTTTATCTTCAGCAAAAGTAGCAGAAGAAACAACTGAAACTGCAAGCATCAAAAGGCCTAGAACTGGTCTTTTAAAGTTCATCATGGAAACTCCTTAAACAAAGAATTCAACGGTTTATAATAAAAAATGTGTGGCAGAAAATAACATAGATAATTTGAATTGGTTAGTCAGGAATTGATTTTGTTCACTAAAATATCGAAAATCTGGTATTTTTTTCAGTGATAGGTCTTATATTTAGGGAGATTTACGCAGTGAAAACTTTTGTCCTTGCCATTTCGTTTCTCATCTCTGCCCCTTTGCTCGCAGATGTGGAAGTCTTTAAATCTCAGGATAATACAGGTCTAAATAAACTTGAACGTATTGATGGAATTGAAAAATCACTCATTCAATACTCGGCCACCATAAAAAACATGGAATCAACCATTGAAGAGCAGCGAAAACTCATTGTTGAACTTCAAAAAACGGTGAAGGTTCTAAAAGATAATGATGACAAACGCGTGCGAGCAGCACTTGGGGAACGTGCGAGTGATGTTCAATCAGCTGTGGGGGAAATTGAAAAATTAAAAGCAGATTTTAAAGAAATAGAAAATATGAAAAAGGAAATCGAACGCATGAAAGAAGCTATTCTGGATGTGCGTGAGCGTTTTCCAAAATAGCTTCTTTAATAGTTATTATTCTACGCTGACGATTCCGATAATTTCCTGCGCACTGATATGTTCACCGGCCAGTGTGAGGACCGACACATCCGATACTTTTGGATTTGTTTGGTCGCTTCCAGCTTTAACAGCAATACTTATGCAGGCCGATTTTTGAATAAGCCCCTCTGGGTGAACAAAAGCGTGTACCTTTTTAAGAGAAAGCCTTCCGCCAGCTCCGGTTAATTCTCCCATGCGAACAACAAGACCAAGCTTGCGAACTTCTTCTAATTGTTGCTGCAAATCTGCGGCGATGACATTTGTCATGACGGCAAAAAAAGTTAAGGTAATGAGTAGTAGTTTTTTCATTGAAGCGCTCCTTCAGCGTTTTCTTTTAAAGGTGTGGCCCCGATCACATCGGAGAGAAAGAGAGAAAAGTAAGCAAGTTCGCCCTGAAATTTTTCTGTATTCATAATTTCGTAAACTTTTTTGACTGCTTCTTTTTCGATTTCTTTTATTTTTTTGATTCCTTCTTCGTTCATTCCTTCGGATAGCGAATAAAAGAGATTGAGTCCGCGATCAACATCACTGGGTTTATATTGATCAACAAGCGAATGGGTGAGTTGATGAGCGAGGGCAAGGTCTACGGAAAAGTTTTTTTCTTTGGCATGCAAGCGGCCCTTTTTATCAACCGTGATCCATTGTTTTTCGATGAGTTCATTACATTTTTTTAATCCGGTTAATCCGAATGCATCTTTGATGTCATCTACAGTTGTACCAGCTACCGTTGCGGCCATTTTATAGACGAGATATGTTGTTCTCTCTTTCAACAATTCATTGAGTGGCAGATCTAACTTGTGATCAGTACTTTCATCGAAAATAAACTGGTCAAAACAGCGATTGAGTAATTCGGCCACCGGGCCTTCAATCATACGCAGAATTTTAGCAATCTTTTTTTCACGAAGCAGATAAGACACAAGAGAGAGAACTGAGTGAGGTGCTAGTTCACCCATGCTGTCGGCCTGCATGAGCCTTCTCATCGTGGTCGCCGCAACTCCGGATCTCGTGGCCAGAGCATTGAGCGACAGACTAGGGTGAAGGGCCAGATAATCCGCCGTCATCATACGAAGCTGTTCATTAACTGAATTTGCAACGGGAATGGATTTATCATTTTGCTGTTTTTCCATTAGTTAAGTTTTAACAAGCTCACTCTTTCGTTTCTACAAAAACATGATTCCAGCAAGAAAGAGTTAGGGATAAGAGAAGGTTTGGGGCCAAGCTGGCCCCAAAATGAGTCATGTCTATCTGCAAACTTGCGTTGGTCTGCCGTTTACAATAACCACGCGACAGTTGCGTCCAGGATTGGCCGTCGGTGGTGCTGGTGGAACATTTGGTCTACCGATAGCACATCTGGAAGTGGCAGCACTCAAACGCAATCCTCCTCGAAAATCTGAGGAGTCGACAATGATCATCCCTTGTGAAGCATTTTCAAAACCCGCTAAGATTTGACTCGTAAGTGTGTTTTGCAACCTTATAGAGACAATGTCATTGGCCGATCCCACAGCACATTGAGAGTTAAGTGGTAATCTTTTTGTTGATTGAATGATGAAGTCTTCATCTTGCGTAGCGAATGTATTGGCCCAAACTTTTTCGTGCAGAATTTCTGCTTGTCTTGTATTGGGAATTCCAGGGCCCACACGATCAATCAACACACTTTTAAAATTTCCTAAAACACCGCGATCAAGATTGGCCAGCCCACGCATATCGTATGAGATGTCCACTGCCTCAAGCTTCACACCTTGAGGTAATTTGATGTCGACGAAAATATTACAATTGATGATGTGAATGTTGCGACTCACTTTTGGAGAAGTCACAGTTTGAGGAACTCTCGACTCGAACTGATTAAAGATGAGACTCGCGCTGCTTTGATCGGGCGCCATCACTATAGAAGTTGTTTCTGTTGGGCATCCTAATCCTCCGACGCGAATATTTTGAAATTGAATATCTTGCGCCATTAATGAAGTGGTAAAAAAGAATAGTGGTAAAAGTATTTTTTTCATAAGTCCCCCTGTCATTAGATATAGTCGACATTATTGTTCATTGCTAGATTCTTTTTGAACGTCATTCACATTGACCGCCATCTGGCGAATGGTCTTCAACCACGTGGCGATCAAACAATCAGCACATGCATTTTGAACTTTCTTCCTCTTTTTTTCTGAATTACAAATTGAATTATCAAGAGGCACTGAAGCCTTGGATGTTAATGAGGGGAAATACAAATGGAAATTAAAGCACTACTTAAAAAATGTTCACTGCTCGCTACACTTGCACTTGGATTAGCTTCTGCGATTCAAACAGCTCATGCTGACTTGAATGATATTTCATTAGGAACTCCAGGTTACGGTGGTAACGGTTGTCCGGCGAACTCTGCTTCAGTAACACTCAGTCCAGATGCAAAATCACTTTCAATTATTTTTGATCAGTTTATTGTTGAGGCCGGTGGAATGTTCCGATCAACAGAAAGAAAAACATGTAATATCGCCATTCCGGTTCACGTACCTCAGGGAATGTCAGTCTCAGTTATTGATGTCGACTACCGCGGATACGTTGCTCTTCCAGCTGGTGCTCAAGCGCGATTAACAGCTGAATACTTTCTCGCTGGATACTTAGGTCCACGTTTCGATAAACAATTTATCGGTAAAACAGATACAGACTACCAATTCTCAAATGCGATTGGTGTGCAGGCCCAAGTTTGGTCGCCATGTGGAGCGGACACTATTCTTCGTGTAAACGCAGCGATGCTTGTTCGTACAAACCGCTACAACGATGAAGCTCTGGCCACAGTTGACTCTGCTGACTTCAAGGCCGGAATGCTCTACAAACTTCAATGGAAGAGATGTTCTCTTTAATCCTAAAGATTATATCTTTGTGAAAGAGGCCGCTTAAAGCGGCCTTTTTTATTTTGTCGTGATGTAAATAATGTCGAGAATGTCCATACGAGGAACGATTAAGTTCTTTGTTGTGATATGGAAGATCGCTCGGGGAATTTTTTCTTCCAAACGATAAATCTCACGTAACTTTAAATTTTTTATCCTATCTTCTTCAAAAGCATGTCCTTCAATCTTTAAAACCTTTTCTAAGCGGTTAATGAACAAAAGACAGTGATCATTGAGGTACTCAGGCAATCTGTCTTCAAATGCCTTAAAATCAGCTAATAGATTGGCCAGTACGCGCGGATGTGATTCATAAATATACTGAGCAACAAGAAAGTAGAATTCGACAATGTGTTTTTCAGCATGACCAGCAAGATGATCAATCGCCATTTGCAACTGATGATAAATGGTCACTGGTTGATGACTATCAAAACCTTTTTGAGCTTCCATGATGGCATGGAGCCCCTGGTAGTAATCGTGTGAGACCTCTTGTGATTTTTTGATTTTTACGGGAATTTTTTCAGGACGAGAAAAACAATTTTTTAATTCAACCACTGAATCTCTAAAAAGTTTTGGTGCTGGACCTTCGAGATAAAGGGCCGATTGTGCGGTTGGATTCATGGTCATTACGCTCAAACTTGATGGTGTAATGTTATCCAGTTTAAACTTAGTGAGGTCCATTGAATCTTTTTGCAGCAGCGGAGTTGTCATTAACTGCATGAGATCCAGCGGCTCGGGAACTTTTTTCTTTTTCTGCAAATACGCCTGAATTTTTTGAGCAGCTGATTCTTCTCGCATGAGATTATAACTATCAAAACCCAATGGAAGAAAACTTTTTTGTTCCATTGATTTATCTTCAAGATGATTACAGAAATAGAGAATTCCATTTTCAGGAATTTCCGGGAAATGAATGTAACTCTTTTCACCCATGAGATCAGCGGCCAGCACATCACCATTTTTAAATGTCATATAGAGACACCATGTCGTGACGGTCTGACGTGAGCGAATAAATTGAGCGACGCTCTCTTTATCTCGACTTGATTTAATCAAATCAAAAATATATTCGAATATTGATTGTCCTTGAGAATTAAATACATTCGTAAATTTTTGGTGGAGAGCAAGCGTGATTCCATCTTCTGTCATAAGAGTAATGGAAGGATAGGGAATTCCACATGAGCCGAATCCCAACATTTTAGGCATACCTTTCAGATCGTACATGATCGCGCGTTCAAAGTGATCATATGATCCCTGCAGTGGAAAATCGAGGATACGACCATGAACGACTTCACCAGCAGCATTGCGAGTGATGAAACTCGAACAACCTAAGTTTCCTTTTATAAGTCCTGGGGCCCATTTGCTCATTGAACTTACGAGTTCCGGGATCAGCATGACATAGGCCGTTTCTTCAACAGAAACACCCAGGCCATCACTGTAAGCGTGAAGGTGACGGTAATGCTCAGTCTTTTTCAGTAGGGAGTTTTTAATAACAACTTTTGCGACTTCTTCAATGATCAAGTTGACCTTGTTCCAAGGAGTTCTAAGCATGTTTTTAACATCGGCATGGACAAGTTTTGCCTTTTCTTTGTCACGAAGGCCTAGTTGGTAAAAATTCTCATCAGCGTCTCCGATGAGGGTAATGAGATCCATGAAGACTATCCTTTTTGGTCGGGGGAATGCATGTTTAATATTGTAGAGGCAATCGGAACTTCAAGCAATCAATGGTTGAATATCATTTTACTTCTCTTCGCCATGATTCGCGTTTATCTCGAAATCATCAAATTTGATTTTAGTGTATTGCCATTAACGAAGGGAATTTTTAACGATCCGGAACGTGCCCGATCTTTTCATCGTCAGGGATTGTATTTGTGCGTGGGTTATATTGTGCTGTCAGCACCCTTCACGCTGTTTTCCTGAGCTTCCATCATCTTTTCAAATTCTGCTTGGTAAAGCCCATCGTACATTTCGATCAGGTCGAGATATTTTTTTGATTTCTCAAATGCGGCCGGAGCAATCAATTTGTCATTAGGTGAGCGTTTGCGAATAAAAATTTTGATCGTAATTTTTTTGGTCTTTTCTTTTCGCTTACGTGTAAGCAAATTATCTAATTGATAAATCTTATTCAGGAACTGGGAATTCTGTTTGCGTTTGAGTTGGAAAATATCCTGTTCTTTAAGTTCGTTCCACGTGACCCACGGATCGATATCTTCGGAGAGAATTTTAGCAAGGGTTAAGTAAATCGCCGGATCAGATTCAAAATTATCGCCCATGAGGATGAGATCATCTGGAATACCGGTCATGAGTAAAATATCCAGCAAATGATTGAGCTTATAGAGACCTTGCAGCTTTAAATCTTTCGTCGTCAATTCTCCATCGAGAAACGAAAAAAAGTGTCGGTAATCTTTTAAAAAAATGCCGGCAGAAAAAATGCTGTTTTTATAAAGCCAGTCGCGAATAGAATCCTCATAAAAATGCGGTGATGCCGAAAGAATAAAAGGATGATGACCTCGTCTAATGTAACGATGAAGAATTTCTACACTGGAAGCAACAGTTGGATTATTACCTATAGGCTTTGTCAGTGAAAAATAAACTTCCTTCGTCGTAGAATATTTTGTATCTACGAGCGTCTTATCAAAATCACAGATAATAAGTTTTTTCGGCGTGAATATCCTCAGCGGAATGTATGTTCCCAAGTGCAATTCAAGACCAGGGCGTTTACTTGTCTCATAAATTTGTAGAATTTCGATTGATTCACGATCTTTGGTAAGAGGGATTTTAAAGTTAAAGTTTCCGAATGAGTCTGATTCGAAAGATTTACGATAAATTTCTTTTTGCTCTTTAGAGAGACCAATAATCCTCATTGTAAACTGATAAGCATTCAGTAGACGGAGGGCCTGAATAGGAAATTTAGGTGTGGGAATATCTAAATCCAGATTCTGGGCAATCAGATTCTCCTTCATCGTGATAGAGGCCTTGATGTTGATTGAATCATCAGTAATAATG
>CAMLKK010000043.1 GCA_946480715.1 uncultured Bacteriovorax sp.
GTATAGAAACCAAGTTCTTTAAATCCTTCTTTCATCATCGCTACGTTTGACCAAAGATTTTCTAAAATAGAAGCGTCCTGAGTCACCATATCGATACAAGCAGAAACAGTCGCAACCGCTGCTGGTGGCATTGAAGCTGAGAACATGAATGAGCGAGCAGAGTGACGAACGTAATCGATCGCATCTTTAGAACCAGAAATTACGCCACCGATTGAAGCAAATGATTTCGAAAATGTTCCCATGTTGAAATCAACTTCTTTTGCGAGATCGAAGTGGTGCATAGTCCCGCGGCCTTGTGGACCCATAACGCCGATACCGTGAGCATCATCTACGTAAACGTATGCGCCATATTTTTTAGCTAGCTTGATGACTTCCGGAAGTTTTAAAACATCACCTGTCATAGAGAAGACACCGTCAGCAACGATGATCACGCGATTAAAACGGTGAACGTTGCTCTCAAGAAGTTCTTCTAAAGATGCCATGTCGTTATGTTTGTATTTAAAAGTCGTACCGAGAGATAATCTCGAGGCATCGATAATAGAGGCGTGGTTTTCAGAATCAAAAAGCATTAAATCTTTCGGACCGCAAAGAGCTGATAGAGCTCCAAGGTTGGCTTGCATACCTGTTGAGAAAACGATGGCCGCTTCGTGACCTAAGTACTCTGCAAGTTTAACATCAAGTTCTTCGTGCAGATTTAAGTTACCATTTAAGAAACGTGAACCAGTACAACCTGTACCGTATTTTTCAATTGCTTTGATCGCAGCTTCTTGAACGTAAGGATGGTGAGTAAGACCAAGATAATTGTTTGAACCAATCATAATGTGCTTTTGACCTTTAACCGTAACAGTCGATGCTGCCGTTTCCTCAATTGCGCGGAAAAAAGGATAGAGGTCGTTATTACGAAGTAAGTTCGCCCTTTCGATAATTTTACTTTCAGAAAAAGGGGCACGAGAAGCAGTTGTGATGTCCATCATCGCATTACCTTGAAAAAGAGGTCTTGATCATTTCTTAAGGGCCAAAACTACTAGGAATGGGATTTAACGTCAATGAATTTGGGCGGGTGTGAAAATTATATCTGATTAAAAGGGCCTATGAAATCGCGAGATTAGGTGGAGTCCTTAGCTTGCCCCTTCGGTCTTTTTTGAGAGGATAGTATCGAACTTTTTCTTCATCTCCTCACCGCGAGCTTCTGTTGAAATTTTGATATAAAGCTCGTCTTCTGTTTTGCGAGGAATATCCTTGAAAGCGATCCCGATTTTCATCATACCGGTAGGTTTTCCTGCCTCATCGTTCACGGGAATGTGAGCGGCGATTTGGGCCATCGGAATGTAGTAGTTCTTACGATCAAAACGCAGAGTACATTCAGTGAAGAGTTTTCCTTTAGAGAAGCGCTCAAGTTGCGAGGGCTCAACCAGGAAGCTTGTTCCTCCCACCGAAATGTCCAATGCATCGAAGACCTGGTCATCGATTTTAAATTGAATAGGGATGACGTCGCTGGCGTTGAGACGATAATTTCCGCGTGCCTGGCTTTTGTAAATAACGTCATTGAGTTCGAGGCTGTAAGTGAGATCTTCCGGATGAAACTTTAGTCTGCCGGCCGAGAAATAATTGATTTTTTCTTCGATAGGCACTTTCACCAAAACTTGTTTTCCGGCCTTCGTGCTGCCCGTAATCTTTGTCACGAGTTTTCCAGTCGGACGAAGTTTGATGATGCGTGGATTAGGATAATACTCAACGGCTTCATAAAGCTCGGCCTGCTCGTCCGTCTCGCCCTTTTCCCAAATTGTAAGTGGAGGAGAATTCTCCAGCGTACAATGCATGTTCATACTTTCAGTGAACTCTGCTTCTGTGGCCACCTGAAAGTAGTGCTTTTTATTGGGATCCTTTTTGTCTGTCATACTTTAATATTCGGTTAAGTATAGAAAAGACTTTAACTAAAGCTCGTGATTGAGTGACTTTAGCTTCTTTTTTCAGTAAAATTTGCGGCCATGACAACACTAACAAAGTCCTTCAATCTCGATAAAATGGAGGTTCAACTCCATGGCGGATTGGCCCAGTATCAAATCACCACACCAGAAGGTCCAATTGCGGTCCACGAGCTTATTGGCCGTGAATTTAAGATTCACTACCAAAAAGAAATCAACTGCTGCCATTGTGGCAAAAAAACCAATAAAAGCTACTCAGGGGGATATTGTTTTCCCTGTTCTATGAAGCTTGCGGAATGCGATCTTTGTATTTTGAGACCTGAAACCTGCCATTTTGCCCGCGGCACATGTCGAGAACCTGCTTGGGGCGAACAAAACTGTATGATTGAACACTATGTTTATTTGGCCAATTCATCAGGACTTAAAGTAGGGATCACTAGAACAACTCAGATTCCTACCCGTTGGATTGATCAAGGCGCTGTTGCAGCACTGCCTATAATGAAAGTCGGTACGCGACACCTATCAGGCCTCTTTGAGAAACTGATCTCTTCAGAAATTAGTGATAAGACTGATTGGCGAAAGATGTTGAAGGGCGAGCAGGTCATCATCAACCTCGAAGAAAAGCGCGATGAAATTTTCCATCTTTTCGGAGAAGATATCGACCGCATGGAAAGTGATTATGGATCTGATAAAGTTCAGATTCTGGAACGAGAAATACCTGTCGCCATTGAATATCCTGTCCAAGAGTTTCCGACAAAAGTGTCTTCGCTCTCATTTGATAAGCACGAAGTTGTTGGAGGAATACTCCAGGGTATCAAAGGACAATACCTTATATTTAACACTGGCGTAATCAATATAAGAAGCCATACTGGCTACAAAGTAAAATGCGAATTTTAGTTTTAAGAAATAGGAGAGATATATGAAAACAGATGCACCAAAAGTTATTAAACTTTCAGAATACAAAGCGCCAGATTACTTCGTTGAAACGATCGATCTGACTGTTCATCTTGATGATACAAAAACACTTGTTCAATCGAAGATGAAATTAAAAAGAAACGGTGAAGCCGGTGCCAATCTTGTTTTAAACGGTGAAGAGCTTGAACTTAAATCACTAAAGCTAGATGGACGTGATCATGCTGATTACGACTACAATAAAGAAACGCATCTGCTAACTGTGAAAAACGTTCCTGCGTCTTTCACACTAGAGATTGAAAACATCATCAATCCAGAAGCTAACAAAACGCTTGATGGTCTTTATAAATCAGGAACAATCTTCTGTACGCAAAACGAACCAGAAGGATTCCGCCGCATTACTTTCTATGTTGATCGTCCAGACAACATGGCAAAATTCACAACGAAAATTATCGCTGATAAAAAACTTTATCCGATTCTTCTTTCTAACGGGAATCCGATCGCTCGTGGAGATCTTGAAGGTGGAAAACATTTCGTCACATGGGAAGATCCTTTCAAAAAACCTTGTTACCTCTACGCACTAGTTGCTGGTGATTTGGGAGTGATCAAAGATACATATACAACAAAATCAGGCCGCAAAGTTGCGCTTGAAATCTACTGCGATAAAGGAAACGAAAATAAATGTCATCACGCTATGGAATCGTTGAAAAAATCAATGAAGTGGGATGAAGATCGCTTCGGCCTTGAATACGATCTCGACATTTATATGATCGTGGCCGTTGATGCTTTCAACATGGGAGCAATGGAAAATAAAGGTCTCAACATCTTTAACAGCGCTTATGTTTTAGCAGATCAGAAATCAGCAACAGATACTAACTTTTACGGTATCGAATCTGTAATTGGTCACGAGTATTTCCACAACTGGACAGGAAACCGTATCACTTGCCGTGACTGGTTCCAATTAACGTTGAAAGAAGGATTAACAGTTTTCCGCGACCAGGAATTTTCAGCGGACATGAACTCACGCAACGTTGAGCGCATTCAATCCGTTCAAGGTCTGCGTTCAGCGCAGTTCCCTGAAGATCAAGGGCCGACGTCTCACCCCATTAAACCAGAAACGTACATGGAAATTAACAACTTCTACACGGCAACGATTTATGAGAAGGGGGCTGAAGTTATCCGTATGATCCAAACACTTTTAGGACGTGATGGATTCAGAAAAGGAATGGATAAATATTTCGAACTTTTTGATGAACAAGCTGTTCGTACCGAAGATTTCATCCACGCGATGAGTGTAGCAAACAATAACTTCGATTTCACGCAGTTTAAAAACTGGTATTCGCAAAATGGAACACCTCTTTTAAATGCAAAGACTTCTTACGATGAAGCGAAGAAAACATTTACACTCACACTTAAGCAAACTCTTCCGCATAATGCTCCTGCAGGAGCGAAGTTCTACCACATGCCGATTAAAGTCGGTTTGATTGGTGCTGACGGGAAAGATCTTGCTGAAAAAGTTCTGGAGCTAAAACAAGAAGAACAAACTTATACATTTGAAAACATCGCTTCAAAACCGATTGCCTCGATTAACCGTGATTTTTCAGCTCCGGTAAAACTAACAACTGATCACTCGTTTGATGATCTTCTGTTCTTAATGTCTCACGACAAAGATGCTTTCAACAGATTTGAAGCTTCTCAAGTTGTCGCGACAAAAATCATGCTTGAGTTATTAGAAGATGCAAAAGCACAAAAGACTCTTGAAGTTCCATCTAAATATGTTGAAGCGTGGGGAAAAATCTTAAAAGACTCATCTATTGATGAAGCTTTCAAAGCACTTTCGATGACACTGCCATCTGAAGGATTACTACACCAGGATCAAAAAGAAATTTACTACCCAGAAACAGAGAAAGTGAGAAACTTCGTTAAGAAGACATTGGCGACTGCTCATCAAAACGATCTGCAGGCCGTCTATTCTCAAGTTAATGTTGATGGAGAGTTTAAAATCGATCCTCGTTCAATGGGACAACGTGATCTGAAAAATAAGTGTCTTGATCTCCTTACATATGTTGATGGCGGATCTGATATTGCGTACACGCAATATACAAAGGCCACAAACATGACAGATGAATTAGGGGCCTTCACAGCACTTGTTCATTCACAGTCTCCGAAAGCTGGCGAAGCTGTGCAGTCTTTCTATAAAAAATGGAAACACGAAACACTTGTTATGCAAAAGTGGTTAACGGTTCAAGCAGCGGCTCCAGGAGAGGGAACATTTAATCGCCTTCTGGAACTTGAAAACGACGCTGTATATGACAAAACAATTCCCAATCTTGTACGTTCACTGCTCCTGACTTTTGCAAGCGTGAACAAAGTTCAATTCAATCATCCATCAGGACGTGGTTATAAGTTAATTGCGGATCGTATGCTGGAGCTTGATAAATTGAATCCTCAAGTGGCCTCAAGACTTGCTTCTGCCTACAAAGACTACAACCGTCTTCCTGCGACTCTTAAACCGCTTATGAAAACTGAACTTGAGCGAGTTCTTAAAACTGATGGCCTTTCGAAAAACGTTTTCGAAATCGTTTCAAAAATTTTGGGTGCATGAGTTTTAGACAAAAATTACTTTTCCATCTCGTGAATTTCTGGCCGCCTTTTTTGGCGGCCGGCATTCATGTTGACCGCGTTTCTGATGATCATTCAGAAGTAGATGTTTCATTAAAGCTCGCTTTCTGGAACCGAAATTATGTTGGTACTCAATACGGCGGTTCTCTTTATTCGATGACAGATCCCTTCTATATGTTGATGCTTATTAAAATGCTTGGTCCTGGCTATATAGTTTGGGATAAAGGAGCATCGATTGATTTTAAGAAGCCGGGAACGTCAAAAGTTTACGCCCGATTTCGTCTCTCTCAGGAACAAATTCTGCAATTCAAGAAAGAACTTGAGCACAGTAA
Organism: uncultured Bacteriovorax sp.; assembly: GCA_946480715.1. Next base: position 5,792 of record CAMLKK010000043.1, read on the forward strand.
AAAAATCGAACCTATTTTAAAAGTCGAAGTGACTGATGGAAGAGGTGAAGTCATCGCTGTCGTCACAAAAATTCTTTATATCAAAAGAAAACTAGAGCACAAAATCTCTGCACGGGTTTGATTTTTCCGGCTGCGCTTTTTGATAATGTTTATAAAGAGCAGAGTAGAGTTTTTTTTCATTTTCTTTAATTCGATTAGCTAACTGATAAGTGTTTTGCACATTCAGATGGAATTCGCGTGCCATCGTCGCTGCTCTCGCGAGACCTGGATTAGAATCACTGACTCGCTTTTGAGTGGCCTGCATATGTTTTAGCCAGGCGAGATCGACTTGTAGTTGAGGATTTGGAACTTCGCTTTCTCGATCTTGGGAAATCTCTCTTTCTTTTGTTTCAATCATGGCCGCATAATCACTGCGGAGTAATTCACCTGCTGAAATAATAGTATCCATTAGTCCTTCGTAAGGAATCACCATTTTTTCGGCAAGTAATTTTGTGTTAAGGCCTGAAAGTTCTTTGATCATCTTATCTTGAATGGCCTTGTATTCGAGGAGATCACTTTTTAATTTAGAGAGATCGATCGTTTTTTCACTGTATTTCCAGAAGAGAAAACGTTTTTCAACGCTGTTTACTTTTTCTACTTGATCAATCAGCGACATGATCTGTTTAAAATCATCTTCACGTTTTGCCACACACATATTGTCGACAGTGTGAACGAGATAATTTCCAAGTTTGTCACCATCGCGATTACTTTCATGAAGATATGGTGTGATTGCACTGTAGAGATTTTTTGTAATTTCAAAATTGGCCGGAGTGGAGATCATTGGTACACCGTTATCATCGGCGACATCGCGAGCTTTTAGAAAAACTTCTTCAAGATTTTTTCCTTTTTGCATGAGGCCTGTGAACTGATCGCCGAACGCACTTGGACTTGCGTAAGCAAGATGTTTTGGGCCGGTCGAAGAAATCACGCACGTCTTATCGCCAGCTAAATTGAGTGCGGCACCGGAATGACAAGAAAGATCGACGATCGCAAGTTTAACACCGTTATCTTCAGCGGCCTTTTTCAGTTCGAGAAGTTTATCCATACTGACCATGTCTGTACCATCGCCAGTTGTGTAATCTTTTATGGCCCCACCAGTGGTCGTTGAGATGTTGTGAGTAGTCTGACCATCTTTTTTCTGAGCACCGTGAGTATTGATGTAGACAAGAACTTGTTCGCCACTTTTGATATCATTCGAGTTTATTTTCTTAGTGTAGTCCTCGATGATTTTGTTGTAGTGGTCTTCTGTAAATTTTCCAAGATTTTGTGCTGTTGAAAAATTTCTTTCAATAATTTTTTCTGTCCGTTCATGACCACCATTAAAAGTAATGGACATCTGTTTGAGGTTCGCTTCCTGGGTATAATCGGCCAGTTTATTTAAACTATTATCAAAAATGGTATCGAACCCTTTAGGTTCGCCTCCACCACCTAGAACCATGAGACTTGTTGGAGTAGGTCCAGCAAAACTTGAATTGGAAAGAAGAGTGAATGACAAAAATGTAGTAGTGAAGATTTTCTTCATTTGCAATCCATGGTTTTGATAACATCAAATTTCTCTTCAAATTTATGAAGTGGATCAGGCGCGCGGTCTTTAAGATCATTAATTTTTGAGATCGTTCCTCGAGTGCCATCCATTTTTTTTGTGATCACAATTTGTCCGCTTACTGGTTGATCGACGTAAGCAGCTAGTCTGATTCCAACTTGGAGAGGTGCACTTAGAGTAAGTTCTGATTTTGTTTTTTCGTTGATGATGAGCGTAGGACTTCCTTTAATCATGCGAACGGTTCCTTCAACAGAATACACTCCGCACTCAAACGAACGAGCGAATGTTTGTGTTGAAAAAAGAAGTGCGAACATCATGAATACTATTTTCATTCACCTACTAAGCTTCATGGTAAGAGTTCTTTTCAAGATATTTTGAATCGAATGATTCCAATCGCTTGTAGGCTTTTCGGTCTTAAAGTGGAAAGCTTTAGGTGCCTGAAATCTAAGGCAAAAAAAAGGGCCTTCAATGAGGCCCTTAAGGATTTTTATTGAAGAAGGCTTCTACCCGAAGATTTCAGGTCATCGCATGCCTGAGCAATTCTTTCGGTCATCATTTTTTCCGCGGACTTCATCCATTCACGTGGGTCATAGTGCTTTTTCGAGCCAACTTCGCCGTCGACCTTTAGCACTTTATCGTAGTTTTTAAGCATAAAATCGACCACAGGGCGAGTGTACGCGTATTGAGTGTCTGTATCGATGTTCATCTTGATCACACCGTATCCAAGTGTTTCATGAATTTCAGAAAGCTCTGATCCAGATCCTCCGTGGAAAACAAGAAAGTGTTCAGCTTCTTTTCCAAAAGTTTTAGCAACAGCAGCTTGGCCATCACGAAGAATCGTCGGCTTTAATTTTACGTTTCCAGGTTTATAAACTCCGTGAACGTTACCGAATGTAGCTGCATACATGAAAGTTCCGATAGGACGAAGAGCTTTAGCAATTTCTACCATCTCTTCTGATGTCGTATAGAGTTTATCAGCTGGAGCATTTTCGTTGTTGTGACCGTCTTCTTCGCCACCAACAACTCCTGTTTCAACTTCTAGGATAAGTTCGCTTTTAGCAAAACGCTCTAATAATGCTTTTGATTGTTTGATGTTTTCATTCAGAGGAAGTTCAGATCCGTCGAACATGTGTGAGTTAAAAAGGTTAGGGAGGCCTTTTGCTCTTCTTTTTTCAGTCTCTGCTACCAATGGAAGCATGAAACTATCAACATATTGAGGATGGCAATGATCTGTGTGAAGAGCGATAAGAACATTATATTTCTCCGCCATTAAATGCACGTGTTGAGCGATGGAAATCGCTCCCATGGCCATATCTCCAACTCCTTGTCCGGAAGCGAATTTTCCTCCTCCAGTAGATACTTGAATGATACCGTCTGATCGCTTATCAGCGAAGGCCTTAAGTGCGGCATTTGCTGTCGACATTGAAGTGACGTTGATGGCAGGGTAGGCATATCCACCTTGTTTTGCCTTTTCTAACATTTGTTTATACTGCTGGGGTGTGGCCACTGGCATGAAAAAACTCCTTACACAAGACGTTAAGTCGGTCAAAATTACGCCCGCAAATTGTAGAATGATTTCTTTTGGGTTACTATAAAAATCCAAAAAAAGTTTAATGTAGACCCAAGGCTAACCCCTACAAGGACGAACAATGCTTAAAAAAGTAGAAAAAAAATATTCCGTTAAAAAAACGCCAAAGGCGCAACTGAAAAAATGGTACGAGCTGATGACACTCGGCAGGCTATTGGATGAAAGAGCTCCGAACTACCTGAAGCAGGCCATTGGTTGGTCATACCACGCTCCTTACGCTGGTCACGATGCTATTCAATTAGCGATCGGACAAACATTCGTGCGCGGAGAAGATCATCTCTTCCCATATTACCGCGATATGCTTACTGCTGTTGCAGCTGGTGTTTCTGCGGAAGAAATCATTTTAAACGGGATTTCAAAAGCGACTGATTTAGCTTCTGGTGGTCGTCACATGTCGAATCACTTCGCTAAACCTGAATGGAACATCCACAACGTATCATCATGTACGGGGAACCACACGTTGCACGCAGCGGGTGTTGCTCGCGCAATGAAACGTTATAAGCACAAGGGTGTAGCGATCTCTTCTCAAGGTGAATCTTCTGTTTCAGAAGGTTACTGTTATGAAGCGATCAATGGATCTTCATGTGAAAAACTTCCAGTGATTTTTGTCTTCCAAGATAACGGTTACGGAATTTCTGTTCCAAAACGCGATCAGACAGCTAACGAGCGCGTAGCAGATAACTTCTCTGGATTTGCCAACCTTCGTATCATCCACTGTGACGGAAAAGATGTTTTCGATTCTATGAGTGCAATGGAAGAAGCTCGCAAACATGCTATCGAAAAATCAGAACCAGTAATTGTTCACGCAGATTGCGTGCGTATCGGAAACCACTCGAACTCAGATAAGCATGAATGGTACCGTGATGAAAAAGAAAGAGAAGAAGCAAAAGCGCAAGATCCATACCTTCGCTTTAAAAAAGAACTTCTTGAAAGCAAAGTTTTCACAGAAGACGAACTAAGAACTGTAGAAGATGAAATGAAGAAAGTCGTGCTCGACGCTCACACAAAAGCGATGAAAGCACCAAATCCAGATCCAGCATCGATCTACGATTTCGTTCTTCCTGAACCATACGTTTCAACAAAATATCCGGATGGAACTCACTCTGAAACTTCTGAGCCAGTGAAATTCATTGATGCGATCAATGGAACACTTAAAGCAGAATTCAGACATAACCCGAACACATTCATTTGGGGCCAGGATATGGCCAACAAAGAAAAGGGCGGGATCTTCAACGTTTCAAAAGGAATGCAGCAGGAATTCGGAATTGAGCGCGTTTTCAACGGGCCAATCGCTGAAGATTTTATCCTTGGTACAGCAAACGGTTTCTCTCGTTTTAGAGATGATATCCGCGTGTGTGTTGAAGGTGCAGAGTTCGCTGATTACTTCTGGCCTGCGATGGAACAATTCGTAGAAATGACTCACGATTACTGGAGAAGTAATGGAGCATTCTGTCCGAACGTTATCATTCGTCTTGCTTCAGGTGGATACATCGGTGGAGGTCTTTACCACTCACAAAATATTGAAGGCGCACTTTCAACTTTCCCGGGTGTGAGAATTGTTTCTCCATCATTTGCTGACGATGCTGCCGGACTTTTAAGAACAGCTTTCCGTTCAAAAGGACCAACTGTTTATCTTGAGCCAAAAGCACTTTATAACTCAAAACAAGCTATGACTCCGGTGCCTGAAGATTTCGAAGTTCCATTCGGAAAGTGTCGCGTTCGTCGCGAAGGAACTGACCTGACAGTCCTGACTTACGGAAACACAACTCACATGTGTCTTGAAGCAGCTGAGAATTTAGCAAAAGATGGTTACAATGTTGAAGTTGTCGATCTTCGCTCGCTTATTCCACTTGATGAAGAAGGAATTATTAATTCAATTCGTAAAACAAATCGCTGTATCATCGTTCACGAAGATAAAGTGTTTGGCGGATTCGGTGGAGAGCTTGTTGGGATCATTAACGACAAAGCATTTGAACACCTTGATGCTCCTGTAAAACGAATTGGATCAACTTTTACTCCTGTTGGATTCAACAGAATTCTTGAGCGTGCTATTTTACCAAATACAGAAAGAATTCAAGCTGGAATGCTGGAACTTCTAAAATACTAATTCAGTTTATAATTTCACGAATCTTCATTTAGTCTTGAAGATTCGTGAAGTTTTTCTCATCAATCTTTAGCTACATTTTTTTATTCGCTTTCCGAAAAAGAGGACCAAACAAGGGTCTTCTCATGAGTCGCACACTCGTCATTTCCGACAACGAATACATCAACATTCTCTATATGATGAATCTTGAAGTTTATTTGGGAACTGAAGTGGAAGTGGCCACATCTTTAGAAGCAGGAATGACCGCACTCAAATCTAAAAATAAATTCGATCTTGTTATTGCTCTTGATCAGTTAAACAAATTCGAAACTCTACCCCCCCTAATGGAATTCAGGGGCAGTTATGGTCTCAAGTATTCTCTTATTAAAGTCGGTGGTGAAGAAGAAAAAGAAATCGATCCCAAGACATTTGTTGTTTCCAGCAAATATAGTATTCAGCCGTTGTTAAAAAAGGCAGCTGCCATTTTAAAGGTCACTGCTAAAGATATGGCCGCAAAAGATGTGGGAGAGTATTACCCCATTTCACTTGCACCGCTGGAGTCGCTCACAAAAGTTCCATGTACAATGTATCTTGAAATCGAGCAAACGTACAAAATTCTTGCGCGTACAAATGATCCGTTTGCTGCTAGTTTTGCAAAGGCCAGAGACTTACATGTCGAAAAGCTCTACGTAAAAAGCACTGACCGACTTACTGTTGTAAATAACATCTCATTAAAACTGATCGAGAAAATTACTTCTGCATTGAAAAATGCCGGCAATCTTCCTATGGATAAAAAAGTAGAGTTGCTGAACGAAGGTTATGAATTCGCGGCGGCCAATCTTTTTTCGAATGAGGAAATTAAGCAAGAGATGCAAGAGATTGCTACTGCTTCAGCCAAAGTTATGCAAGATGTGGTGAAAGACAGTACTCAATTGAAAAATTTGTTAGCAACGATGCTCAATAATAAAAGCGGCTACATCTTCACGCATTCTCTAATATCAAGTTACGTTGCCAATCACATTATCAAAAATGTAACTTGGGGTGGAGAAGGGCAGGGTGAAAAAATAAATTTCGTTCTCTTCTTCCACGACATTTATCTCGCTCCTCTCTATCTGAAGTATCCTCAATTGAGTCTTGAACAAGAAACTCTCATGAGCAAACAATTATCCGACAAAGAAAAAGAGATTTTTCTCAACCATGCCAAGCTTGCTGCTGAACTTGTCGTGAGCTACAAACGCTGTCCAATGGGCGCCGATGTCCTTATTAAACAACATCATGGAATGAAAAAGGGAACCGGTTTCGCGTTGAAATTTCCTGAAGACCTATCACCACTTTCTAAAATTCTTGTCGTCGCCGAAGCCTTCGTCGAGCAGTTCATGTTGTGTGAGCGTGAAAAACGAAAAGTGGAAATGAAACTTATTATACCTAAGTTGACGGAAGAGTTTCAATCGCAGTCCTATATCAAGATTGTGCAGACGCTGACGACACTTCCGCTTTGATCCAAATATGACAAAATATTAATTTTCATTTTCAAATATTGAGGCATATGCTTGGATAATGAAAAATATCTTTTCATTTATTTTGTCGTTCTTACTTCTGAGTGGCCAATTAATGGCCCAAGAGGTTGTCCATGATCCAAATCTTGACTTAAAAGTACAGGTTCAAGAAGAACATTTCATTAATCGCAACAATGTCCAATATATCAATTGGGGCGTTCCACTAGTCTTTGCGGCCTATGGAGCTCTATTTTGGGATTGGGGAAGGAATGCTGGATTTACCTTTCGAGATGAAGGTTGGTTTACTAAAAATACTTATGCCGGTGGGACAGATAAATTGGCCCACATGTATTCACATTATCTCTTAACACGCTCTAGTTATGCTTTTTATAGACATAGCGGGCTTACTCATGAAGAAGCACTCAAGCATTCTTTCATTCTTGGATCTGCCGTTGGCTTAATGATTGAAGTCGGTGATGGCATTAGCCATTATGGATTTGCCGTAAATGATCTCATCAGCGATTTGGCCGGAATTGGATTGGCCCATCTGCTCAATCAAAATAGTTACCTTGATGAACTGATCGGATTTCAATTGTGGTGGTGGAATGATGATACAGCAACAGGAAGGCATAATAAGGGTGAAAAGCTTCGCGATCCTATTGATGATTATAACAATCAAAAATATGTTTTTAACTTTAGAATGGCGGCGATTCCAGGTGTAAAAGACTTTGTTGGAACTCGCTATCTGAATTTGGATTTAGGCTACATGTCTCGTGGCTATAAAACAACAAACGCTAATAATACGGAAACTGTACGGCATCTCTATACTGGAGTTTCGATAAATTTTTCTCAGCTGCTTAAAGATTTATTCCCTAATAGTGAATTCGCTCAAGGGGCGGCAGCAGTCACTCGCTACTATCAATTACCGTATTCATCAATTGAGCTAACAAAATGGGACGATCGTGATTAGAAAAAAACTCACTATTTTATGTTTTTTTATTTTTTCCACTCAGGTCTTTGCCGAATCACCTGATGCTTTTCAATTAAAAAAAAATTATCTGGCGATAGGTGATCGCTCCACTCCCATCAAAGCTGAGTTCGGTTTTATCTTTCCCGCTTTTAAAGAAGGCAATCTCTTTTTGGGATATCATCAGAGGTCATTCTGGGACATTAACAATGGTTCATCGCCAGTGGTGGATAGTAATTATAATCCCCAAATCCTCTATAAACTCAATGAATGGAAAGATATTGAATGGACTCTTGGCCTTCTCGAGCATCTTTCCAATGGGCAAACGGGGAACCGTTCTCGGGGAATTAATATGTCAACGCTTCAAGGTATGAAGCGATTCAAAGAAAGTTGGGGAGAATTAGATCTTGGCTTAAAACTATTGGCGACTTACAAAATGGATAACGGAAGTCCTGATATGAATAATTATTTTGGTCCTTGGGCCGCAATTATGCGTCTGAAAAACTTCGTCCCCGGTTTAGCATTAAATCACCGTTTTGAAGTTCGCTACCATTCCGGTGGAAAATCAGGAACAAAATTTGAAAACGGTAACCTTGAAGGAGGGCTGTTTTTACAACCAACTCAAGATGCACTTTTTGACCTTTATCTCCAGTACTTTACTGGCAGAAATGAATACTTCCTGGCCTATAAAGAGTATCATCGGAATGCCCGTATTGGATTGTCTTTTAACTTTTAGTTTGTTGGACAATAGATATTGCGGAATTCAGTCTGCTTATCAATCGCATCCCATTCGAGACTTTCGTCACTGAGATCCCAATTTTGATATTTAACTTGAATGTAATGAACGAGCTCATGAACAACAGAATCATCCATGCAGCGTTTGTTACGACGGTAATATTCAGCATCATCTAAGATATAGACTTCATTATTGTCGACAGCAAAAGCGTTTGTGAAAACGTCAGGACGGAAGCCCCATTGTTTTTCGATGGCGTCTTGGAATTGTTTTAGTGGCGTGCTGCTTTTAAAATAGAATTTTGGAACTTCAACATCATCACGTTTTGTGAGTTTTTTCATTTCCAGTGATTTTTCCAGCAAGAAATCTAGCGAGTATTTGAGCTTTGCGGGTTTGCGGGCGGCAAAGGCCGTTGTTGAAAGTGACAGGAACGAGAGAACGATGATGATTAGTTTTTTCATGGAAAAAGTTTAGGTTGGCCGAAAGACTATTTCAACCAACCTAAACTTACACTATTTCGATTTATGCGTATAAGACCCATCCCAATTCGGTGGAGGTGGCACTTCCATGAAGTCTTCGCACATGTGCAGCATGCGCGCAAAACTCGGATCTGTTGGAAATTTCGCAAGCAGACCTTTGAATATCTCTGCCGCTGCATGGAACTTCTGTTCTAGGTAGAAACTAAATGCCAATTCATATTCGGCCAGACTTTCTGATTCGTTGATGAGTGGGTGACTTGGATGAAGAACTTCGTAAATCGTAACGGCGTTTTCCTTTCCTTTAACTTTTACTTTATCGAGCGTTCGGAAAACAAATTCTTTTTGTAGCTCTGCCGGAATCGCATTTTTTGTGTATTCGGAAATGTTAAGCTGAACTCCATAATACTTACAAAGCGATTCGAGACGTGCTCCGAGGTTCATGTTATCGCCAAGAGCGGTATAAGAAAAAATCTGGTTGGATCCCATGTTACCAACCGAACACTCACCAGTGTTAAGACCGATACCATGTTTGAATTGTGGGAAGCCTTCACGAGCAAATTCTTCGTTGATTGGAGGCAGTTTCTCAATCATTTGAATAGCGCCTTTAACCGCCCAGTAGGGATGATTTTCAAGGTCGACCGGAGCTCCCCAATACGCAACCATGGCGTCCCCGATGTATTTATCAAGAGTCCCTTTATGTTCGAAGAGTGTGTCCGTCATCATCGTCATATATTTATTCAAACAATGAGTGAGTTGCTCTGGTGTGAGTTTTTCAGAAATGCTGGTGAAGTCACGAACGTCAGAAAAGAATACCGTGATATTTTTCTTCTCACCACCCAAACGAACTTTCTCTGGATTCTTAAGGAGATCATTTACAATTGAAGGAGCAAGGTAACGAGAAAATGTTCCTTTGATTTTTTTCTTCTCTTTATTTGATTGATAGAAGTGGAGAAATGTCGACCACGAATAACAATTTAAAACAGCAAAGAGACAGAAGAACAGTCGATTGTTGTAGCCTTGTGGGATGAAGTAATAAGTATCAAGCGCAAAAAGTCCGGCAACAATAGTAATGACGCTGACAAAGTCGAGGACAGCGTTTCCAAAGAGCATGACGATGATAATAAGAGCACATCCGATTCCCATCATAGTCCAGGACATTTGAGCAGAAGTATTTTCTGAAACAAAAAACTTTCCTTCGAGAAGCATGTGAACCATGTTCATGTGAAACACAATTCCAGGAAGGATGGGATCAACAGGTGTATTTCTTAAATCGTTTGCACCGAAAGCAGTTGAACCAACAAAGACAAGTTTGTCTTTGAATATTTTTTTCATCTCAGGATCATCTGGTTTTGATTTAAAAATATCGTAGATGCTGACTTGAGGAAAATGATCCAATCCACCTAACCAACGAACTTTAGCTTCTCCGTTAAAATTGACAAAAAGTTTTCCTTTTTCAGTCTGGAGAAAACTCTCTCCCGGATTAGAAACAACTTTGGTTTTTTTACCTGTGAATTTTTCATAGGCAAGCAGTGAGAACGATGGAAAGTAGAGCGTTCCAACATTGGTTACGATTGGGTAGTGGCGGAAAACCCCATCAACGTCAGCTTGAGCTTCAATGTGAGCAAGACCTGTTTCCGTATTGGTTAAAACTTCGACTGGAAAAACTTTTTTCTCAATGATGTGTTCGCGAAGATCACTGCCTGCGGTGATGGTTGCATCCATCATGTAGTTCATCATTAATTGATCAGGAGGATCTTTGAAGAATTTTTCCTCATCGAGAGCTTCATCTTCTTTTCTGGCCACCGAATATGGAAGAATAATTTTTTTTGAAGGATTGGACTCGAAATCTTTAATGGTGTTGGCAAATTGAATATCAGGTGATTCCGCATTACAGGCGATTTCAGGTTCTGAAAAGAAAACGTCGAAGGCCACAATCTTAGCGCCAAATCCGTTTAAACGATTGATAAGTTCAATGTGCTTAGTACGGCTCCACGGCCATCTTCCCAATTTGTTAAGTGATTCATCATCGATCGCGGCAAGAACAAGACGATCATCTTTTTTGTTTCTATCGATTGTAAATTTCATTCGCATATCGTAGAAGCGATCTTCGAAAAAAGAGGCATAGTTGTAAATGAAGTTACTGTCTCCATACAAATCAAATTCTCTTGAACTTGTAGAAAGGAAAATACTGAAAGCACTGAATGCGATGATGACGAATACACCAACGTATTGAAAAATCCTAAAGAGCATGTCTCTCTCCCTTAAAAACTAAAGCGAAGTTCTGTCGTGAATACGCTCTTAGAATAATCGTATGATGGGTCATTAGAACTATTTTTAGTGAAATCGTAGTTAAATCCGATTTTCCAATTCTTATTGAGCTCTTTAGAAAGATCCAGCGAAGGATTCAACGTTTTTTCCGTTCCACGTGTGGCCTTTTGCGCTTTGGTGTCTGTAATCGTTCCAGCAAAGGCAATATCAAGCGTCCACGTCGGATAGATTTCAGGTATTAAATAATCTACACGGGCGAGGAAGGTGTTTGTATTGGTGGCAGAGTTATTGAAGTTATCGATAAAACTTGCATCGAAGAGGAAGATAACGAGATGCTGAGTAGGAAGAAATGCAGTCTGATCAAAAGTCAGTGAAGTTGTTTTGTTGCTGATGGCAGCGTTTTCGCCTTTGTAATCTTTTCTTTTTAATTTAACAGTTGAATCACCAAAGCTAAAAAACGAAAACGATTCACCTAGAGTGAAAGTCACAGCATTTGCATAGATGTCTCTGCTTCGTCTTAATTGCCAATCTTTGTAAGTTCGAGAGTAATCGACGTCAAAAATTAGACTCGCTGGTTTTTCCATCCAAGTGTGTTCGTATTTATTTTTCAGCGCTAAATTGAGAACAGTCGAATCGTTCGTGTAAACTTCAGGTGAACTTTGATCGCTATGTTGGATGTAAGTCAATCGTGCTTCTGGAGAAACGATGTATCTTTTGTTGAATGAGAAATCATTTTTAATGTAAGCTTCGCTTTCGAAAATAAAAGATTCTTTGCGTGATTGAGTAACATTATTTTCTTCGCTGACATTTGAAATGTTGTCATCAAATTTCATTTTTTGAAGAACATAACCTGATAGTCTTTTCGGATTAAGTCTTCTGCCATTGGCCATCTGGTCGGGATCCAGACTGAATTCTTGCATCAATTCGTTGAGTCTGTTTGTGATGTCGTAGGCGACAGGTGTACTGAGATCCACTTTTTGAGCTGTTCTCATCATAGGAAGAATAAAGCGCTCAACTCGTCGATTGAGATCATCAGGTGTAGGTGATTTCTCACGTGCGATGGAAAGTAGTGTCTCTGCCAATTGAAACTGAGCGATCTGTTTCATTTTCAAATCAGTTTCTTTTTCTTTTAAGACGAGCAGGTAATACTCACGTGAAATATCAAACTCTTCAAGAATTTGAGAAATGTGAGCAATGTAGTATAGCGACGCTGGTTTATTGTAGGCGAGTTCGGCAGATGTTTTAAAAGCAGTACGCGCTTTTTTTAATTCATTAGCCGCATAGAGCGCTTGCCCGTATTCATAATGTAAATCTTTGCTTGTGTTTTTTTCGTTGATCGCTTTTTCGAAAGCAGCAATGGCCTTGTCATATTCTTGCATGCGAGCATAGGTGAGACCAAGAAGATATGATCGCGATTCTGAACTATCTGTTGTATTTAATTTTTCCAGAATAGCAGCGGCCGCTGGATAATTACCTTGTTTGAAATTAACAAAGAAGTCTTCTAGACCTGCACCATACACTGGTGCGATCGATAAAAGAGTTGTGGTCAAGAGTGTGCACAGCTTTGCTTTTTGCCTAGCAATCATTTGTTACTTCCCTATAACAAAAAAGGCACCCTGAAGGGTGCCTCTAAATATGTCTTCTTGAAAATATTATAAAGGGAAACCCTTTAAGGTGCATTGAAAATAAATTTTACTTTCGTAGATGGATTGTTCGTTCCTAGATCTGTGGCCGTATTTCTGACTGTTTCAGTCTTCTTCAGAACTTCGGTAGCGATGTTTTGAAGTGTAGTAGGGTTCATCATCGGAGGCGGTGGAGGAGGAGCTATTGGAGAAGCCGCAAATTTCGTAGCAAAGTTTGCCATCTCCGGACGAGCATCGTAAATTTTAGGTAATTCTAGTTTTACAACCGGTGCTGGACCAACGCTGGCCGGAGCACGGCCATCGCCCTCACCTTTAGCATCGCCTTTGTTATCACTTTTTGTTGAAGCAGTTTTTTCCTCGCTCTTAATGTCTCCTTTAGTTTCATCTTTTGATTCAGCAGGAGAATCAGATTTTGCTTCAGTTTTTTCCTCACTCTTTTCTTCTTTCTTATCTTCTTTGCTCTCAGACTTATCTTCTTTTTTACTTTCTTCTGAATCATCACCAGCAGAAACTTCCTGTGTTTTCTGATAAGCTTCAGCATCAACGAGGACGAATTTTCCATCATGGCCAAGAGCAAGACCTTCAGGCGCTTTGTATTCACCTGTTACTTTATCGATTTTTCCGTACGTTTCCGGAACGACATATGTATTTGTGTTGGCATCGTACACAGCATTTACCGGAGGTGGAATGATGTTAACTGTGTTTAAATCGATGATACTTCCTGCCGGCATTTTATATTCACCAGTTTTGTCATTGAAGTATCCGTTTGGATTTGATGTATCAACTTCGATTGATTTTTTAGCAAGCTCAGTAGCAGCGATAGGAGAAATCTTTTTTAATTCCGCTGCTAGTTCAGGAGATGCGTTTGAAAAAGCTGCACCGTCTGCTCCAGGTGGAATCGGATTTTTATATTGTTTTTTATCTTCAGCTACACCTTCTTTAACACCCGTTTCGTTAGCCTCTAGGGCCTGAATCTGTTTTAAACCAAGTTTAGTTGGAAGCATGGCCCTTGCAGCAACGTTTAGGTTTACCGCTGAAATTTGACCGTGTTCAACGAGAACTGCTTTGTCAGATGAAACAGTTCGCTCGAGAGCTGAGCGGTCGACAACTGGAGCACCTTTTTCAATGCTGGCCATCGCGACTTTACCTTCAAATGTAATCAAAGAAGTGTTGTGGTTTTCTGGATTGAAGTTTACCTGGAAGTCAGTACCACGAATACCCATCGCGGCCGTCTTCGTTTTGATATAGAGTTTACTTTTACTCTTATCATCCATTTCCATATAGTCTTTTGTTACTTGCGATCTGATTTGTCCTTTAACAAGCGTGATGATCCCAGCTTCTTTTTTTGGAAAAGAGTTGATCACCATTTGAGAATTTGGTCCTAAAACCATGTTTGATTTATCTACGAATAAGAGTTTTGCAAAACTTTTTTCTGCTGTTTGAAGAACGGCACCTTCAGGTAGTGATTGATCGACTTTTACATCAATGATTTCGCCGCTAACGAGCTTCGCCTTTACCATTCCTTTGAGCAGAATGACCTTAGCAACTTTATCGTTTGCTGAGGCAATCTGTACGCTCAAACTGGCGATTAAAAATAAGGTAGAGGCAGCTTTTAAATTCATAAAGAGTCCTTTATAAAGGCCGTATTTCACTATCTCTTCGATAATTATACGAGAGTTCTTTAGAGGACTTTTATTGATTCTTAAAG
>CAMLKK010000044.1 GCA_946480715.1 uncultured Bacteriovorax sp.
AGCCTACGATGCTGTCACCTGGAATTGGATTACAACAACGGGCCATACGAACCATTACATCTGACATGCCATCAACGATAACGGCATTGTCATTGTTAGCTTTTTTACGAACGTTTTTAGTGATCTTATCTGAATACGTTTCGATCTCTTGGATTTTTTCGTCGAGTTCTTTAACTTCTGCTTTAGCAGCAAGTTCACGCAAGCTTGGAATGTGCTCGATGATGAATTTTGGTGTGTATTTTCCCGCACCAACTTGTACGCAAAGTTCGTCTTCATCGATGATGTGAAGTTCATCAAAAGCTTCGCGGAATTCATTATTCTTTTTAAGCGATTTGATGGATGTTCCAAAAACTTTGAAAGCTTTGTCGAGAATCTCGCGGCCAAGTTCGCGGTTTTCATCACGCTCAACTTTCAGCAGCCATTGTTTGATTTTCGAGCGCGCCTTTGAGCTCTTGGCGATATTCAACCAGTCTTTCGATGGTGATTGCGTTTTTGATGTGAGAATTTCTACGGAGTCACCTGACTTCAATGTGTGACGAAGCGGAACGATTTTTCCGTTGATCTTCGCACCCACGCAGTGATGCCCAACTTCTGTGTGAATTTCGTAGGCAAAATCGAGAGGAGTCGCACCATAACGAAGTTCGCGCACATCTCCTTTCGGAGTGAAAACGAAAACACCATCAAGCTCCAGATCGTTTTTAATAACGTCGAGGAACTCGCGAGAGTTGTCTGTATTTTTATTATACTCCAGAAGCTCCTGAACCCAATCAAGCTTCGGTGCCGTTTTACCAGCAAGACCTTCTTTGTATTTCCAGTGAGCGGCAACCCCTGCTTCAGCAACCTCATCCATCTCTGTCGTACGAATTTGCATTTCAATTCTTTCTGCACGTGGACCCATTACAGTCGTGTGAAGAGACTGGTAGTTGTTTACTTTTGGGATAGCGATGTAATCTTTAAAACGTCCTGGGATTGGCGTAAACGACGAGTGAATAATCCCCAAGGCCTTGTAACATTCAGTGATGTTCGAAACAATGATTCGGAATGCGAGCAAGTCTTGAACTTGTTCGAAATCAACTCCACGAGAAGTCATTTTTTTATAAATCGAATAGAAGTGCTTTGGCCTGCCCTTCACTTCTGCATGCAGGGAGTACTCAAGAAGTTTTTCTTTAATCGTCGTAATAACTTCACGAATGTAAGCATCACGCTCCGATTTTTTCATCGAAACTTTTTCAGCTAAACGGTAATAAATTTCTGGTTTCAAGAAACGCAAACAAAGATCTTCAAGTTCCGATTTAACAGAGTTAATACCGAGACGAGAAGCAAGCGGCACATAAATATCTAGTGTTTCTTGTGCGATCTTTTTTTGTTTTTCATCAGAGACATATTGAAGTGTACGCATATTGTGCATGCGATCTGCAAGCTTAACGATGATAACTCGAAGATCTTTCGCCATCGCCACAACCATTTTACGGAAGTTTTCGATTTGCGATTCTTCTTTTGTTTTAAATTTAATTTTAGAAATTTTAGTCAGACCGACAACGAGATCTGCAACACCGCTATTGAACTCACGTTCAATTTCCGCAGGACTTACATTACAATCTTCAACAACATCGTGAAGAAGACCGGCCATGATTGTATCAAGATCCATGTGCAGCTTAATGAGTGTCGCTGCCACGTTCATGGGGTGAATGATGTATTCTTCGCCAGAAGAACGTTTCTGACCAGTGTGGGCCTTCTCTGCGAACAGGTAAGCTTTACGAAGCATTGTGAAGTCAGCGTCCGGGTAGTACGCTTCTACTCTTCTAACAAGATCTTCAATGGTCAAATCCCTTTCATGGGAAAAATCTAAATTTTGGTACATGTCCCACTACTTTTGCAAAATGCTTGCGGTGATTTCTAATAGCTTGCTGTATGCGTTTTCAATGTCGTCATTGTAAACGAGAAAGTCATAATCATTTTTTCTAAGAAGTTCATTCTTCGCATTCATTAAACGAAGATTGATAATTCCAGTTGTTTCAGTTCCACGGTGGCGCAATCGTTTTTCAAGTTCTTCAACTGAAGGCGGAGAGATGAAAATAACTTTGGCGAGATCGCCGAAATATTTTTTCATCGAATCTGTTCCCTGAACATCAAGATCAAAGAGCAGGTGCTTTCCTTCTGCTAAACATTGTTCAACAAATTTTTTGCTCGTACCGTAGAAATTACCGTGAACTTCTGCCCACTCTAAAAACTCATCACGCTCACGCATGCTGAAAAATTCTTCTTTGCTGATGAAAAAATAACTTTGACCATGAACTTCACCCGCGCGCATAGGACGTGTGGTAAAAGAAACCGATTCAACCAATGATGGTTGATCGACTTTAAGTCTTTTGATCATAGTCGATTTGCCCGTTCCCGAGGGAGCGACAATCACGATCAATTTTCCTTTGGAAGCTTCTCTATTCAATGTTAAGCCCTTGCTCCCTAATTTTTTCAAGTTGCAGTTTCATCTGAACAACTGCATCTGAAATATCCTTCATAGTTGACTTCGACCCTATAGTATTTGTCTCACGTCCAAGTTCTTGAACGAGGAAATCTATCTGCCTGCCAACCTCATTAGTTGATTTTAGAAGATTTTGAAATTTTTCCAAGTGGGAATGAATGCGATTAATCTCTTCGTGGATATCCATTTTTTCCAAATAAAAAACCACTTCCTGAAGCAAGCGACTTTGTTCGACGTTGATCAGGGATTTGTATTCATCCACTCTCTTTTTCAATTTCTCTTCTACGTTATTTTTAAAGTGTTCGGTATTTGCTTCGACAGTCTTGAATTGCGTACGATAAATATCGAGGTGTTTTTCCAGAACCTTGATTAATTTGCCGCCTTCGCTGATACGTGATTTTTGCAATTCTTCTAAAGCACCCTTGAAGGCCTTCGTGACCATCGCTGCAAGTTCAGCTTGATTAGTCTCATCTTGCTCAATCAAAAACTCTGAACGAAGAAGATCTGTCATGGAAAGAGTTGGTGTTACACCTTTGCCTTTGACCATGCCTTGAACTTTATCAATGAATTGAGAAATTTTCTTTTCATCGAGATCATCAAATTTATTTTTGTTTTCACCGCGCTTCACGTTCACATAAACATCAAAACTTCCGCGTGAAAAAAGATCGCTCAATTCTTTTTTCAATTCAATTTCCATTGAATTGAGAGTTGAAGGCATCTTGAATCTTATGTCTTTGAAACGATTGTTCACACTTTTAATTTCGACTGACACGACGAAATTTTCAGATTGCTGAGCAGATTGACCGAAACCGGTCATTGATTGTGCTGTCATAGTCCCTCGGGGCTTATTGGTGAAGTTTGCCGAGGATACGACTTTTTGATTTAGAGATCAAGGGCCCAACCTTGAACCTTTCCGCCCTCAAAATAGACTTGCTTTAAGCTTCCGTCCTCTCTGAAAGACCAGCGTTCATTTTGGTTTGATGGGTTGCCGGCGATTTCAACTTTGGCCGGTTTTCCCCAGGCTTCCATAACTTCAGATTTATCCATTCCCAGGAAAAGTTCGCTGGCGTGAACTGAACGTTTCGCCACAATATTACTTCGCAATTCCATTTCTTCGCGGTAGTCCGCCTTCAATGTTTTGATGTAAGAATCGCGCTCGTAAGAATCGAGGCTCAAATAATAAAGTTTATCGGAGTCAGTGAGTAAATAACGTTGATTGGCCGTGTATTCTGCTCGTTCGTATTCTGATAAATCACCTTCTTTTTCGGACAATTCCTCTCGTAAAGAAGCAGATTCACGCGTCAGCGTGCTTGAACGCTTGCTCGCCGGAGTACGGGCCATCATTTCTTCGCGACTGATATGGCGTTCACCGTCATCTCCGCCCACGATTGGAAAATCCTTACCTGGAGAATAAAAAGGATCACTCTCCCTTTCCATTTGTTCCATAAAAGTGCGGTCGGGAAGCATCAGCGCACATCCACTCGTCAGGGTTACGATGCAGATACATAAACTTAATTTCAATAGACCTACTTTCATAAAATTCTCCTCAAATGTCCTTCCCGCTCTTCGTCACAAAGACTCCGGCCTAAAAGTTTCCGGGAGCCCCTTTGGGAATATGGCAAAAAATGCTTCGTTGAGTAAATGGCTCAGGATTCATTAATAAAAATGCTTTGATTGCCGATAGGCATTTGAAGGAGACGACTAAATTGAACTTTTTACTGAAAATTGAAGAGGCCCTGGATAAACTCATTCTTTCACTTGTTGGAAAGTTTAAGGCCCTTACACCATCTTTCGTCTTCGCTCTTTATCATTGGTTTCTCGATTTACCTTCACTGATAAAAAAACAATTCAAAACACTTCAGCCTAAATTGCGTGTGAAATGGTTAAAGTTCATTGGTTACACTGAACATTATACAAACATGGTGCGCGGCCATTTTGTGGGCACTCTCATTTATCTTCGCTCCGATGAATTCAAGAAGAAAAATAAATGGGAGATGGTTTTCGGACCGCTTCGAAAATTTAAAACAGATCCTATCAAAGCATTCAGTGTCACGCTCGCTCTGACTTTTTTCGTTGGTTGCGGTGTTTTGATCTTTCAAAATACAGCGAAAATTGTTGCCGGAACAAAATCACTAAGAGCTCCTGCTTCTGCACGCGAAACTGAAGAACCCCTTCTCGAACTTAGAAAAATTAAATACACGACAAAACTTCCTGCCGGACAGGAGGTAGAAGTTCTAATCAATGTAGAAATACTTGCAAAATCTCATGAAGATCTCGATTTGATGATTAAAGGTGAAGAGCAGATTTTAGAACACATTACTGCGTTTCCCATCAAAGTTGATGAGCTCCCCCTACGCCCGGAAAATAAAAAAGAAATCGAAGAAAAAATGTTAGCGTCACTCGCGCATGAACTGCATGTAAAAGGATTGAAATCCCTGCACATTAAACAAGTGCTCGATGGACGTCCGAAATATTTCATGCAGACAGAAAAGTTGTTGAGCTTCACTGATACGAATTTGCAACTCTTCCTTGAAGATACCCGCCGCAATCGTCAGGTGTGGATAGATTTTACAGCACTGGCTTCCAACCGTTTCGTCATCATGTACTTAAAAGAACATTTAGTGCAGGTCAAAGATCATTTGAATGTAAACGTAGAACCTGTCATCCCTCGCCTTCCCATTGAAGACGAAGGACGCCAGATCATAAAAGATAAAATCAAACTGGAACTCAATGAGTTTCTCAAAAAAGAAGGCGTTGAAGGTAAAGTCCTAGAGATCTACATCGACTACCTCATCGTATCTTGAGTCCCCTTTCGAGTCCCCTTTCAATTCGAGTTGTTTGCGATTGAGATAGACCTTGAGAGTGTTGGGGCTCACCTCTAAAATTTTAGCTGTTCGACAGGTATTTTTATCGAACTTCACCCAGACGTTGTAGCAGTAATCGGTTTTCATTTTTTCCAAAGGAATGAGATCGCTTCCTCTTAAATGTTGAACTTCACCAACATCGGACAGTAACTCTTTGTCCGTTTCATCAAGAATAATTTTTTTCCCACCTGAATAGATTTTTTTCTTCATAAGATGTGAATGAAACTGCCGAATGTTACCAGGCCATTTACATTGGCCATAGAACTCAAACAACTCCTGATCAAAGACGACAGCTTGAGTTTGCTCAAACGTTCTCATAAGATCTTTTATCAAATCTGGTTGATCACGAAGTGCCGGAAGTGTGTATGTGCAGCCAGAGTGTAAACGATAGAAAAAGTCTTTTCTCATTCTTCCTTCAGTTACCAAATTTTTAAGCTTTGATCCGGATGCAAAAATTAATCGCACATCAACTTTTACAGAGTGCTCACCTCCCACAGCGCGCACTTGATAATCATCGAGGAAGAGGAGAAGTTTTGTTTGAAGATCCAATGTTAGTGAATCTACTTCATCGAGAAATAATGTTCCTTTGTGAGCTTCAACGATCGCGCCTCTTTTCGGATTGAGCGCGCCTGTAAAAGCACCCTTAACGTGACCAAAAATTTCTGATTCAACTAAACTCGGAGCAAACGCCGAAAGATTGATATGTACAAATTTTCCGGCCCTTCCACTTTCCTCATGAATCTTTTTAGCAAGAGTCGTTTTACCGCTTCCCGTTTCTCCTTCCAGCATAATAGGCATTGTGCTCTTCATAACGTCTTCGTTGATTTTCGTATTGTCAGGAACAAGAGTTAACAGTGATTTTGGTTTCAGAAAATGAATGCGATTGTAACCGATATCGACAACATCACCTCGTTCGAGAAAAGCTTCAAAACAAAACATGCCATTAAGTTTAAAAGGCATGGCACCCAAACTGCGGATCAGATAACGTGAATTTTCATTATGTCCTTTGCTATTTTCTTGCAACCAGAATGATTTCAAAATGCCAGCCGACATTTCTCGCATGCGGAAGAACTAGTTTTGAATTTAATTGATCGAACTCAAAGTGAGCGCCATTCGTAATTTCATAGCGAGTGCGATTGAGTTTGAATTGCTTTTTTCGGTCTTGAAATACATCCAGCAACCATTCATCATTTTCGCGAACGCCACGCAATCCTACATCCATTGCGTACTCATTATTTAGGATTCTTTCTGTCTGCATCTCTTTCTCCTTTGGTTAAGTGTGGAGAAATGGGCTTCAATCTGAGTGCCTTCCCTAGTTACTAGGCATAATGTGAGAATTCGGTTAGAATGGGCCAATTGATTTAAACCTAGGTCCAACTTATGAGCTACCATATCAAACCACAAAGTGCTGATTTCAAAATGGGAATCAGTTCCGTAGAACAATTCGAACAATGGCTTCGTGATAATCCTGAAGTTATTGGAGTAAGTTTTGTAGGCCGATCGAATGTTGGAAAGTCGAGCATGATTAATGCTCTTTTCGGAAATAAAACAGCACGCGTTTCAAAAACACCTGGACGCACACGCGAGATAAATATTTTTGAATTTTCACTAAGTTTCGATAATAAAAAAACAGATCTTCCAACTTTCGTTCTCATTGACTTGCCTGGATACGGATTTGCGGAAGTCTCAAAAGAAATGTCGAAAAACTGGGATCAATTGATGGGAGCGTTTTTCTCTCACGTTTCACCTTCAATGTTGCTGGTGAATTTGCAGGATGCTCGCCACCCAAATCAAGACTCAGATAAAGGTTTTCACCAATTTTTAAAAAACTTTAATCGTAAGACGATTCTTGTTTTTAATAAGATTGATAAACTGAAAACGCAAAAAGAACGTGCGGCGCTTGAAAAATTAAAACCAGTTCTTTCAAAAGAGTATAAATGGATTCGCCAAATGTATTTTGCTTCGGCAGAAGATAAAAAAGGCATTCCTCAAGTTGAAGAAGCAATCATCAACCACTTGTTGGAAGAAATCGAAATCAGAAAATCTGAACGTGAAACTGAGATTGATGATTAAGCGTGTTTCTCAGCAAATCGAATTTTGTTCACTTGTTTTTCCAAATGCACTAAATCTTTTTTGCACGCTTCAATAGTGTGAATCAATGCTTTCACTTTTGGGTTATCGATTTGCAATTGATTGTCTCTGACCGCTGCTTCAACAAGACGTCCTAACTCTTCATACGTTTCTTTCATATGAGCATTTGTACGAGATGCAGTAAGCATTTTGCGACAAATTTTTAACCAATTTACAATCTTCATGAATTTCTCCCAAGGCCTAACGAAGATTAGATTTTATCGCCCTACAGAATGCTTGTGAAGAATGAATATTTTGATAGCATGAAAGGGTGACTTTTTTGCTTAAAGCAATCGAAAAACAGAGAAAAAACGTTGGTTAACGAAACACGAGATTTTAGTCAGACATTCATTCGAATTGAACGCGCTCTTAAAGATCGTTATTCAAACAAGCGAGATCCTTGGGGACTAGAGCCGGATCGTGCGCTCAAAGATCTAAAAGTCATCTGGCCGTTTTACAAATATTATTTTGATGTTCGACTTCACAACAAAGAGATCATCAAAGAAAAGGCCTACATGGTTGTCTCCAATCACACCGGCCAAATTCCTATTGACGGCCTTTTAATCTGCACCGCTTTCGCAGCAGAGTTGGAAAGACCTATTTTTTTACGTCCACTTGTTGAAAGATTCCTCACTTCACTTCCCTTTTTGGGGCGATGGTCGAGCGAAGGTGGCGCAGTTCTTGGCGATCGTACAAATTGTCTAAATCTTTTGAAGCGTGGAGAATCTATACTCGTTTTCCCGGAAGGTGTCCGTGGAATTGCAAAAGATACAAAAGATCATTATCGCCTGCAAAGATTTACAAAAGGATTTTTGCGAATGGCACTATCAACTAAAGTAGAAATTCTTCCAATTGCCGTTGTTGGTGCTGAAGAATTTTTTCCATTCGTAGTTCATTTTAAAAAGTTAGCAAAATTTTTAAAACTTCCTGCACTTCCTATTACCGCCAATCTAGTTCCTCTCCCATCTCCTGTAGATATTTATATCGGTACTCCTTATCATCTTCCTGATCATCTGAGTGCTGAAGCATTAGATGAAGAATTAGAGCCTCACATTCAGGCGCTTGAAGCAGAAATTCAACGTCTCACTGAAATTGGTCTCGCTCAAAAACGTACGATTGCCCAAAGAATTAAATCATGAAACAAAAAAAGATTCTCATCATTGGTATTCAAGGTGCTTTGGCAAAAATGACTGCTGAACTTCTCATCAAAAGTGATCCTAATGTGATCATTCATGGAGTTGATTCGCGATCGATTGATGGACTTCCCAAACGATCACAGCTGACTGCTCAGCAGATGAAATACAATCGAACCAATTTTGAAAAACTCTTTCGTGAACATCACTTTGAAAATGTTCTGCACTTAGGTCGCCTCGGTCACTCTCCTGCCATGGGAAATATTCATAAACGCATCGATATTAATCTTGTTGGTACGAATACCATTCTTGATCTGGCACAAAAGTTTCATACGAAAAAAGTCGTCATCATGAGTACTCATCACGTCTACGGTGCTCTTCCCGATAATCCCATGTTCCTGCGTGAAGATGCTCCGCTGAGAGCAAGTTTTAAATATGCTGAGCTTCGAGATGTGGTCGAGATGGATCAGATGTGTACTAACTGGATGTGGAAATATCAAAACGAAATTCAGACAGTCGTTTTGAGACCTTCAAACATTATTGGCCCCCAAATTAAAAATTCCATTACCCAATACTTGAAAACGCCTTACGCTCCACTGCCGATTGACTACAATCCGATGTTTCAGTTTATTCATGAATTCGATATGGCAAATATGATTGTTCAGGCACTCGATAAATTGAATACAGGAATTTACAATATTGCTGGCGATGATGTGATTAGTTTGCATGAAGCTGCAGAAATTATCGGCGTGAAAAAAATCAAGGTTCCTATTATCGCCGTTGAACAACTTGCTCGATTTATGACTCCGCTTTGGAAATTCCCGCTCTATTTACTCGACTATATCAAATTTCCCTCTACGCTTGATAATTCTGAGTTGAAGTCTGCTCTCGGGACGGATTCTTTCCGCTTTAACGCTAAAGAAGCGCTGGAGTTGCTGAAATATCACTAAAACCAACCGATAAGTTGGGATGGAAAGTTTATCGAAATTATCGATTCTTCATTTGATCTTTGCGGCTTTCGTACTCGTGAGCTGTAAGCCGGAATCTAATCGAAAATCTTCTACATCGAATGGTACAACGATTTTTCAAGTGGGTGAAACAAGCTCCGGCGTAATTGATATTCATCCGCAATATTCATTTTCAACAAACATCCCGAGACTCATTTCCAAATAAGGAATTGGCGAAGGTCGCTTGCAGATGAGTGATGCAGATGCTGAATTACGATATAAAAAATTAAAAACGCTTGGAACATCATATCGTCAATACAATATCTATTGGTCGGCACTTGAAGGTTCGGGTGCTTAGTGGAAAAAAGACAACAATCATTACTGCTGTACTCAATATGGTGTAGGGTGTGCGACTAATACATTAACTGCACTCACAAAATATCCCATCTATCGATTTCATAAAAATGGTGATCACCTTTTAACGGCCGTAAAATCGGAAGGCGTGGCGATCTACCGCTGCTCTTCACCAGGCAATCACTTTTTCACTCGCTCTTCCAACTGTAAAGGCCAAAAAGTTGAAGGCCTTATCGGCTATCTTTTCAGAACAAAGGTTGATTCACTAAAACCCGTTTATCGCTTTCAAAAAGCACCTGGTAAGCACCTCATCACTACGGATCAAGCAGAAGGAATCAGGAACGGCTTTATCCAAGAAGACATCTTGGGATATGCGCCCTAGCTAGCTCATCAGAGGATAAAATCATTGACGGGGTTTGGGAGATTCCATTAAGATGGATCTTCCAATCAGTGCCTTGGTGGTGGAATGGTAGACGCAGCGGATTCAAAATCCGCCGTCCGCAAGGATGTGCGAGTTCGAGTCTCGCCCGAGGCACCATGTTTCTTTTCAAAATCCGATTTTTCGACTCTTCTCCCTTACAGGCATTTAAATAAATATTCAGAGAAGGCTTAATTGAAATTTTTATTTCGCATGAGAATATTTTGAAGAAGTGGTATTGCGAATTTATATAATTAATAAAATTTTTAATATTAAATATTAAATCTATCCAAAGCTATTTCAGATAAATATCTGACTAGTGTTCTAGTGTCCATGAAGTAGTTTGGATAGCTTGCCTCTAATTTTTTCACATCACCAGTATTAACAAGTACTACGTTTACATTAATATCGTTATAGAATTCTTTTTCTTTCTCCATATATTTTGATGTCGCCTCTTCGATATGATTAGAACTAAATGATTGAACTGAAATTGTATTCTTGTGAGAGTCTAGCAATATTAAACTATAACTTCCGCTTCGCCCCTTATCGCGAAACTCATTTGAGCTAATTCTATATATCGCTGTATAGACATGCTCTCCAATTTGAAAGTACATCTAGAGCAAAAGCAGTACTTTCATCAGTAGTTTTTAACCCCGCTTTTTTTAATACTTCACCAGCTTTATCTACTTTCGATTTACTGTATCGCTTTAGACAATGATGAAATGATAGCTTGATGACGAAGAATAGCAGCACAAATTTTATAAATCACTGGGTTATAAAAACGTGAAAGAGTTTATATCTCCTCCATTAAATAGTTTTATAAAATTTGGACAAGCGGAATAATCTCTGTTCAAAGATCGTCAATTTCGAAGTTCCAAGTCTCTTATTTTCAAATTCCGATTCATCTATTAGCCTAATCACATGAAAATCTTTCTACGCACTTTATATGTCTTTTTGGTTGGATTCTATTTTTATGCGTTAATAGATCATTTTGCCTATTTAAAATTTACACCATTGCTTCTTCTCAAATGGTTAATAATGGTTTCGATCTGGAACGCGGGTGTACTACTGATTAGTTTTGATTATTTTAAAAATAGAAAGATTATTGGGTTATTACTTTTTATTCCCTCGCTCGTTACTTCCCCGCTTTTACTCCCTTTAAATTATGATGTTTTACATTGGGGATTATTAGGTGGAATGCTTATACTTCTTATTAGATATTTAAGGAAAAACAATATGAAATTTTGGCCTCCTGCTCTCAAAAAAGAAACGAAGCATGAAGCTTATAATTTAATTGATAAATATTTCAAAAAACTACCCAAAAATAACGATGGCACCTTCAATGAATTAGCAGACGACTTTAATGACAATGATGTCGATGCATTAAGACACGCTTACTGCAGTGGTGTTTTTACCCAAGAATACGGCGAGAAAGCGGCTGATATTTTTGGCAGATTAAATGAATATTTTCCTGGTGAAAATAGTTCTTCTTCTAATGCTGAAAACTCTACCAACATGGACCTTTGGAATAATAGTATCGGCAGAAAATATGGCAAGAAAACAAAATCAAGAAAAGATTTGTTTAAAAGACTGCTGAAAGCCTTGAAGAATGGTGAATTGATTATTGATCCTGAGAATGACAAAAGAAAGTATATAGGTGCAGGAGAAATAAAAAGTGATACATCGGAATTGGTCATTGTTCTAGATGAAAATAAAAATGGCAAGAATCGCATTTTCTATGATCTGAACAAAAAAATAGTCATGAAAAAAAATGAGTTTGTTACTTTAATAAAAAATGGAAATTATTCAAATTATGAATTAAGAGTCATTGGTGGCGATGAAATTCCCGTCTCGAAGAAGGATCTTTTTTCTATAAATAATTTGGGATAACTCATTTAGTCACTTTCAATCTTGAAGAAAACTTATTGAAGCATTAATCAGTTCAGTTCAAAAAACCAATTCAAAGCACAAGGACATTCCAAATAAAAAAACCCTCATGATAAGAGGGGTTTTGCACTGAAAATTCCCAAGAGGTCTAACAAGCCTAAACTTGGGGGAAATTTATTTTAGCCTATTTTGAGATGTTTTCAATGCCGTGAGCTTCTAAAATTTGGGGGAGAAGAAAATCTCCCTTTTTCATTTTAAGAGGCCAAGTATCTCATTTCGAAAATAATATCATCCACACGTAGAAATCGTAATGTCATAGCATTTTAAATTTCCTCTTACTGTTGTTGAACCTGGAATAATGAACTTGTAAGTTTTGTTGAAGCGCTCATCAATGAGTGAACGTACTGCACTTCCCGTACATCTTTCTGTTCTTTCTCGATTCGCCGTTCTTACTGATCGTGTTTGAACTAATTTTAGTATTTCACCATCAGCGTTTCTGAATTCCATTTCGGTTTCAAGGCCAGCGTTTGGATCAAGGGCATCACCTACTCTGATTTCTTTTGAAATATCCGCTGTGGCAGCATAAAGCGCAGGTTGAGATGTTGAAACGATGGCCAGCTTCTCTCTATTGAAATTTACAGTTGATCCATCCGGTAGTGTTCCGATACATCCGTATCTCCAGGCCGCGGCCATTGTTTGCGATGAAAAGAAAGTTACAGCAAAAAGGAAAAATATTTTCTTCATAAAGGTGTTCCTTGTTATTAGTGGATGTGTTGTTTTGCGAAATCACGCATACCTTGAAAGTCGACAAGCACTACTGGCTCATTTCCTACAACCCAAGCATCGTGTCCAGGTTTGAGCATGGAAACATCTCCAGCTTTTAATTCATATTCCTCACCGGAATCCATTTTGACTTTTAAAACACCTGATACGTGATATTGAAAATGTGGGGCTTCACAACTTTCAGTTTGAGCAATCGGTTTCACTGAAGTTGACCAACGCCAACCTGGTTCGAGAATTGCGCGACCGATTTCTCTTCCACCAACATGAATCAGTTCTAATTTTCCATGCGGAAAATTACGAGTCTCATCCGATTTATTAAAACTTTTTATTTCTGTTTCATTATTCGAAACGCTTTCTCTATTCGTAATCCATTCATTTGTTGATTCTGAAGTCTGCATAATTCCTCCTCGGTTTGAATTGAGACGTCGATTGCGATCATCTCGCCCTGATTAGGCAATTTCAATTTAAGAGGATCAAAATATTGTCCTGAAAACCTAAGTGATTTTATAGTCTTGCGAGCTGTCTAAAGTTTAGACAGCATGTAATTTTCCCCTGAAAACACCAACCTGGATTTGAAACATGACAGAATGGAGCTCATGAAAAAACCATCGCGTTTAAAAAATTTATTGTTTCTTACTCTGATCATCACGAGCAGTGCATTTGCTGACAACACGTCGTCATCGCTGCCATTCGATGAACAAATTCTGACAAATACCAATTGGGGAATAAATCCTAACAGCTCAGCGAATATCAATCTGCTTTCTGCTTGGAAAAAATTCAAACAAAAAAAGGAAATCGTAGTCGCTGTTGTTGATACAGGCATCGACAATACACATCCGATGATTTCAAAAAATATTTTTGTTGAAGAAGGCTCACTTAGTGAAAATAATTTCGGTGTGGATTTCTCCAAATCTTCTCTGGAGCGTACACCTGTAGATACGCATGGACATGGCTCGCATATAGCAGGCATTATCCAAAGCATTTATCCTAACGTGAAAATTCTGGCCCTTAAATATTATAATCCATCGGCTTCTGGTGATGAAAGTGTGAAGGCCACAGTGAAGGCATTAAATTATGCCATCGATCACAACGTTGATATCATCAACTATTCTGGTGGTGGACCAGGTGCAGTTGCTACTGAACTTGCAGTTTTAAAAGAGGCAGAGAAAAAAGGAATTATGGTCATTGCGGCCGCAGGAAATAAGAGCGCTAACCTTGATTCAAAAGGACAGGGCTTTTTCCCTGCAAGTTATGGCCTAAGCAACATCATCACTGTCACTGCTCATGATGAAAATTTAACGACACTCGATTCGTCAAATTACGGTGCAAATCTAGTAGATATCTCTGCTCCTGGATACCGAATAAAATCAGCGCTAAGTAACGGCCGAGTGGGATTCTTGACGGGAACAAGTCAGGCAACAGCTTTCGTAACCGGTGTTGCAGCCCTTATTAAATCTAAATTTCCAACACTATCTATGATGAAGATTAAAAACATCATTAAAAATTCTGCACGTAAAGAAACTACTCTGATTGGTAAATGTAATACGAATGGACGTTTAGATGCAGGTGCGGCGCTGGAACTCGCAGAGCGCGAATCGGGCGAAGTTGATATTCGCACGATCGCCTCTGGATTATAATTTAAGAATCTTTACGAACAACAGAACATTTTAGATAAACAGATCCATGACCATCGATCTTACAAGAGATGTCGTGTCCATCAATAGGATCATCTAATAAACGAATGTTTTTAACTTTCGTTCCGGATTTTAAAGTGTCACCACCCATTTTTAAATCTTTCACTGTTCTAACGGTGTCGCCAGTCTGTAATTTAACGCCATTTGCATCCAGAAACTTTTCAACTACTTTTTCTTCAGCTGATGATTCAACGGCCGCTGACCACTCATGAGCGCACTCTGGGCAAACCCAAAAGTTTTGATCTTGATAACCGTAAGGTGAATTACATTTAGGACAAGTTTGACTTTCGTCTGACATGAGAACCTCGGATTTGAAATAAAAAATCATATTATAGAGATTGTGAGTCCTAATGGTAGACGCAACCCGAAATAGGTTTCTCTGATAAATATCATTTTTTTAAGTGTGTGAAAACTAGAGAGGAATCATGAGATTCAAAACTTTTTTATCTGATTTGTAAAAAAGCTTTTTCTCCAAAAGGTCATTAAGTATTTCCTCAACGTGAACATCTTCTAAAACATCGCTAAGTTTATTTATGGATATTGGCTCTAAGGCCAGCTCAAGCATTGGCAAAATTTCTTTGGGAAGTTGATAATTTTTTCTCTCTGTAAATCGAGTATCCAATATATGAATAAAATCTTTTTCCGCTTTGAACGTTAACTCTGGAGTTTGGTGAAAGTAGTTATTGCTCCAATTCGCATGAATGTTTTTTATTTTTTCCAGCAATAGTGTATCAATTGCATTACTGGCCTCTGTAAAGTCACAGTAAAAGTAAGCAAAGTCCTGAATGTCTTCATCATTCAATCTGTAAATATGTTTATAGAGCGGATTGGGTCTCAAATCCAAACCATTTTTTTCACGATCTTTATACAAAACACTATCCCGAGGATAATTCATCGGTCTAATTCCTTTAGGCGGATATAGATGTGTAAGCTGAGGTAATAAAATTTCTAAATCTTTAAGTTTATTATTTTTTGTCGTGTGCGTGTTATAAAGAATGTTCCATGTCACTCTTATATCGTTCATCTTACTATATTTTAAAAAAGCGATATTCTGGATTCCTGTCACTCCTTTATTCATTTCTTTTAACTCTTCGTCATCAAAACTTTCAATACCTGGTTGAACATGATCAATACCTGCCATTTTCAATGACTGAACCTGATTTAGATTTACATTAGACTTTAACTGATAATAAATTGAAAACTTTGGTTCAAGGTGGCGAAGTTTTTCAACAACAGTTGAATAATAGTGGGCAGGTAAAATGAGATCAACGGCCAAAAATTTAGTAACCCCATATTCTTTATGAAGTTCGACAAGCTCATTGAATAAGACATCAGGATTTTTTGATTTATATTTTAATGTTTCTTCATTGAGCCCACAAAAGCTACATTGATTCTTTTCTCCCCACCAGCATCCTTTCGAAGAGATAAACGGAAGCACAACTTTTTTGTAAGGGATCTTCTTCTCAACACAAATCTGGAAAAAGAAATCTCGAAAGTCAGGAGTGGGTGAATGTTCCATATTTTCAACAGACAACCTAATTGCAGGAACATCATCTTTTTCTAAATATGCATTTAGTTTGTTCCAGGTTACATCCTTTTTCTTGTGCAGATAAGAATTCAAATCATTCGTTTTAATTTCTGAACACAGAAAAGGAAACTCAATTTCCGCCTCGCCTGAGAAGACTATATCCACATCTGAAAAATTCTTTTTTAAAACTTTTCCAGCATACAACTCGCAATTGAATCCACCCAAAACATTGAGAATAGAACTATTAATGGATTTAATCTTCTTAAATAATGCAATTGAAGAAAGGGTCTGTTCAAACGTTGTTGTGGAGCCCACAATAATTGGATTCAACTCACAAATTTTGAAAGCCATTTTTTCAATAAATTTCTCACAGCGAGGCTGAAGATAATCAAACAGTATCGCCAGAAATTCACCTAGATTTTCGCATCCTTTTAAAAAAGAATGTTTTTGTATAATTCCAAGTTGAGCTTCGCTTAGAGAATGAGTTTTAAAATATTCCCGAAAGTAGTGGGAATCAATTTTTTGATCATCGAAAATAATTGTAGAAAACAAAGCATCAAAAAACAAAACTTCGGTATTGGGCCACACTAAATCATGGTACAAATCCATACCAATGCTTTCAGCAAACTCCACCTCTGATTCTATGACATGTGTTTTAATGTTGTTTTTTTCATTGAGTGCTTTCAAAATCGCCAGACTCAACGAAGGCGCATTGAGCTTACCCGTAAACGGTAGTTTTATTAAAACGACATCATAGGCGCGATTGATCATGACTTAAAGGATACCTAATGTTGTCATTTTTAATCATTATTGTTTGTTGTATTCGGGACATTATTCTAATGAATTGAAAACTCCCTATTAAAAGAATAAGCTTATTCTGAGGTTTTATGAACAAATTTTTAGCAATTTTCACTTGTGCGGAAAATAGCATCGCACACGAAGCATGGAAGAAATTAACTCGAGATGAACAACATACCCGCAGTGAAAAGGGAATGGCCGCCAATAATGAATGGTTTGAAAAATATAAAGAACAAATTGTGGACAAAGGTGGAATGCTTGGAGAAACCACTACACTTGTTGATAAAAATGGATCTGTAAACATCCCGAGTAAAATGGGCTATTTTTTGATTATCAAAGCAGCCTCACGTGATGAGGCTGCCAAAATGTTTATCAATCATCCTCACTTCACATTTTTTCCAGGAGACGGCATCGAGATCATCGAGCTGACGAATACTCCAAGATCATAAAAATATCAGGCAGCTTTTTTCCCACTAACGATGGCGTTTAGTTGCACCACCAGTCCTTTAAAATCCTGAACCTGAGTTTCTAGATGTTCCGCTGCTTCACGTGCCTGGCTTGATGATCTCGTGTTTTCAGTTGATGCAGAATCAATTTCCGTCATCGCCTTTTTTATTTCTTGAATACTAAGCGATTGTTCATTGCTTGCTGTGGATATCTCCATGATCATATTGTTTACGCTGTTAACGTTGGAAAATATTTCATCCAGCACAACACTACACTTTTGAGCAGTTTCATTTCCTTGATCCACTTTCTTCTGACTTTTTTCTACAAGAGATGCAATTCTTGTTTTCGATGACTCCACAGTTTTTTGAACTCTATTTGTGCTTGCTTCTAAGAGTGAGCTGATTTCTTTTGCGGAATCACCACTCATGCGGGCCAGATTTCCAATCTCTTCTGCCACCACCGCAAATCCTTTTCCATGTTCTCCAGCCCTCGCCGCTTCCACTGAAGCATTGAAAGAAAGAAGTTTCGTCTGAAAAACAATTTCATTAATGATCTTCGTTTTGCTTTCTATATCGCCAATAATTTTTACAATGTCTGAAATCTCTTGATTGCTTTGTTCAATCTGTTGTCTGATTTCAATAGTGCTAGCGGAAATATCATTAATCGACGCCATAACTTCTTCGACTGCGGCTTTGCCGTCATTAACACTCCCCTTACTCAACTCCGAAACTTCAGCAGATTTTTTAGCGTTTTCAGCATTACTTTCAATAGTAGCACTTGTTTCTTCAACAGCTGCCGTTGTTTGTTGTAATGCAGAAGCTTGTTGAGTGATATTCGCTGAAAGTGAATGACTGGCCTTTGCTACCTCAGTGATGATCTGGGCAATCGTATCAGATCCTTGATCCAATCTAGATGAAATAGCATTGATCATTTGGGAAACGTTAAGAGCAAAAAAATATCCAATACAAAGTCCACTTACGAGACCAAAAACCATGATGATATTTTGTATGTTGTGTGTTTCTCTTGCGGTCGAGATGGCAGAATCAACCCAACTTTTAGCATTTTTATTTTCAAACTCAAGAAGGTTGTTAATTGAACGATCATAAGCGGCTGCAGCTTCCGGACAATCTTTCAAAAAAATAGCTCGCATTTTATTGTGATTTTCTTCACCGCCTTTTTTATGCAGATCTAAAACCAGATTTCCAATTTGCTTGAAGTCGCTCCACTCGTGCTCCAAATCAGCAACTAGCTTTTCTTCACCTTCGATGACTGGCATTTTTTTATAGAGAGAGAATTCTGCTTCATATCGCTTGATGGCCTCTAAAGTTTTTTCAACTGCTTCATCTTTTTGTGCTTGAGTGAGTCCTAGAAAGCCTAATGTGCGCAAATGTATACGGACCTGCTGATAGCTTAGGTACATGCGATCGATACTCGTTATTTTAGGCAAACTGCTGGTGACAATTTTATTATAACTATCGTCGATCTGATTGCTCCCCCACTTGCTCACACCCCCCACAAGTAAAATGAAAAAAATAAGCGTTCCACACAAAAACAAAAGCTTTACCTTCAGACTGAATCTTTCGAGCATAAAAAC
>CAMLKK010000045.1 GCA_946480715.1 uncultured Bacteriovorax sp.
CCAATAACCGGACGATCACATCAACTTCGCTATGAACTTTTCCGTCACGATCAACCCATCCTGCATGATTTTCTCTATGGTGCTTCACCCGAATCTTCGACACAATATCCTGGTCGAGGAATTGCCCTGCGATCTTTTCGCATCGATTTTTCTCGAGCGCCGAAGGCGAAAGATTTTCTTCTTCCAGAAAAAATTGAAATCGAAACTTTCAATTTGCTGTAAAAAAAATCGCTGAAAAAAATTGCCGAAGCGTCTTTGAAATCTTTATACTGAAAATATATTTTTCTTTTTTTACTATGAGGGTGAAAAAAATGGTCGTCTCTAAAATGAAATTAGCCTTAACAGCACTTGTTTTCTCTCTGGCCTCAACTACTTTTGCGAACACTGAAGGCTCGCTCAAGGCCCAGATGGTTAACCTCAATCTTCATATCAAATCAAAAAATACTAATTCAAAATCTTCTCTTGCAATGCCGTTTTACCAAACAGCAGAGCTGGAAAGAAAAATCGATAATAAGAATGTTCTTATTGAATTGAATCCAAAGCTAGGAAAGAAGGCCGGCGAAGTGGCCATCGATCTAAAGTTTTACAAAGCATCGGGCTCAAAAGCTTTCTACAAAAAAGAAATCATCGCCAAACTCAACCAAGAGTCGAAGATTTCTTACCGTGGAACAACTCTAAGAGTGACTCCCGTTCTCAATTAAATATTTATTGTAGTGCCTTATAGGCCTGATAGATTAACGGAATCATCTCAATGGAGATGAGCACTATAATGGTCAGCTCTAAAAGATGGCTTCGCTTGGAATTGATGTTATCCAGGAGGAGTTTGCAAAGCTCGGCCAGGTTGTCGAGCTTGTTATCAATTGAACTTTGCCAATCAGCAAACCTGAATTTCGTCGAGGCCGTTCTAAAGACGGTCGAATGATAAACATCACCGATGGCCTTTAAAGAGTTCTCAACCGACTCCACAATCTCTGCGATCTCAATATAGCGCTGACCTGCTTCCAAAGCGAGCTCAGTGTATTTCGACGAAAAAATGCTGATGTCTTTAAGTTCAACCGCCGAATAAATCTCATTTAATTTTTTATCGAGAAGATCATCGTAGTAGCGCATTTCAAGCAGCTGGTTGAGCGCGAACTCAATGACGTCTGGAACGTCCATTGACCCTGATGGCTCTATGATAAAAGCTGAGTTCCAGTCGATGAGTGCCATATCAGTTCTGTAATACTGAAGTTTGCTGGAATAAATTCTCTCCGAAACCTGGGAAGAGAGCATTCCTTTTTCTTCATTCAAAACAAGAGAAGCAATGTCTTCGTCATAAAGAATATTGAACGCGTCTTCATAATCTTTTTCAAAACTCTCAATGAAGTAGAGAATATAATCTTCGTTCACTTCCCATTCGTTACTCTTGGCCATGGAAGGAAGAATCTGCTGAGTGAGCTCGCGCGCTTTTAAACGGGCGTAAATTTCCAGCTCTTCATAGTTTTGAATTTTATCCGCGATGACGCTCAATTGCTCAATCGTCGTTCCTTTGGGAATGACCATTTCAAAAGTAAGAGAGAGCGTACCGAAGTCCCAAAGTTTACCGGAGATGTCGAAATTATATTCTTCACCGCCTGAGCGATAAGTAAAATTTCCAAGTGCTATGGAGAGTGGATCATTTGAGACGATGACCGCCTGGCGATTGATATTTTTAAGGCGAAATTTTGAGCGGGTAGTGGCCTGCTCAATAATTTTTTCGGCCTTTTCAAGATCGATTTCCTCCCCGATGTCATAGACGCGGTAGAGCAGAATTCGGCCTTTATTGATTGAATTTTTCTGTGTTTGCTTCTCCATATCCCTATTCTACCATAGTGGAGCAAAGTATATGAAATCTTGCTTAATATTAGGCAATTTTCATGCTAAAAAGGTCTGACTAAAACACTCCGAATAGAGCTTGGAATCAAATGATCACACAGAGAATCGAATCCCTCGTCAAAGACTTCACCCAATTTAAAGATTGGGAGGACCGTTACCGCCATCTCATCGATCTGGGAAAAAAACTTCCAGCGATGAATGAAGCGGAAAAAACAGAAAGCAACAAAGTGAAAGGATGCCAATCGCAAGTATGGCTTTCAGCTAAACTGGAAAACGGAAAAATATTTTTTGAAGCTGATAGTGATGCTTCCATCGTTAAAGGTATTGTTGCTTTGTTAGTGGAAGTTTATTCAGGATCAACTCCGGATGAAATTCTCACAACCAAACCCACATTCCTCGAAGACCTGGGATTGCGCGAGCATCTCTCAATGAGCAGGGCGAATGGATTAAACTCAATGATGAAACAAATTACTTTTTATGCCATGGCCTTCAAGGCCAAGATGCAAATGGGACAATAATATGCTGAATATCTCAAGACCGCGCCGTAACAGAAAAAACGAGTCCATCAGAAGACTTGTTCGTGAAACTCATCTTTCACCAAACGATCTTATTGCTCCACTCTTTGTTAAAGATGGACAAAATGTTCGTGAGCCAATCGCTTCTATGCCAGGCATCTCACGTCTTTCAATCGATCAACTAGTACTTGAATGTAAAGAGCTCTACAGTTTAGGCATTCACTGCGTATCTTTGTTTCCGGCCATTAACGACTCTTTAAAAAATGAAAGAGCTTCTGAAGCCTACAATCCAAATGGACTTTATCAAAACGCCATTAAGGCCGTTAAAGATGCTTGTCCTGATTTATTAGTCATGACTGACGTTGCCCTTGATCCGTATTCTTCGGATGGACACGATGGACTTGTTGATCCGAAAACGGGTGAAATCCTCAATGATCAAACTTTAGAAGTTCTGGCAAAAATGTCACTCGTGCAAGTAAAGTCTGGATCAGACATTCTAGGTCCATCAGACATGATGGATGGACGCGTGGGTTTTATCCGCGACGCTCTTGATGAAGAAAATTTTACGAATGCAGCGATCATGTCTTATGCCGCAAAATATGCTTCAGCATTTTATGGACCTTTTAGAGATGCGCTCAATTCCGCTCCTAAAAAAGGCGATAAAAAAACTTATCAAATGGACTACGCTAATGTTCGTGAAGCTCTTCGCGAAGCTTACCTGGATGAATCTGAGGGTGCTGACATCCTTATGGTGAAGCCGGGTCTACCGTACCTCGATGTCATTAAAACTCTTCGTGACAACACAACTCTTCCTATTGCTGCTTACAATGTCAGTGGAGAGTACGCTATGGTTAAAGCCGCTGCAGAAAAAGGCTGGGTTGATGGCCAGAAAGTCATGATCGAAATGCTTTGGAGTTTCAAGCGTGCGGGGACTGATATGATCCTAACGTATTTCGCTAAAGAAGCCGCACGCGTTTTGAATAAATAAATTACTTAACAGGAACTTTTGTTATTCTCATAACTTTTTCGTAAGTCTCAAGGTGATGATCTTTGAGCTTACGAGATTGCATACATTCTTTTTTCGGATTGTAGACAAAATCATCCGCCCCTTGAACAAGAATCCCTTCCACTTTTCCTGTATTCGCATTAAATACTGGTGAACCTGAATTCCCGCTGTAAGCATCAAGGTTGGCCGTGAAATAATGGTTGCGAAGCCACAGTGAACGAAGAGGATTTTCACGTTCAATATCATTCATTCGTGAAACAACTCCACCATCTGTTGCCTTCATCGGAAGTCCGAGTGGGTGACCAAGAACGACAAGGGGAGTACCAAGACCCACGCGTCCAAATCTTCTCGTCTTTAACGGTTTTGCATTAACAACTTCTCGATCGAGTTCAATCACCGCGTAGTCGCTCACTTCTAATTTATCGTAGATGTTTTTTTGGCGAACAATTTTTTTACAGCTATAAACTTGATTCACATTAAATTCACGTGAATCATTGGTGAATCCGAATACCCATTTATTGTTTTCACATTCTTTTTCAGACGTCATACAGTGACCAGCAGTCACCAAAGTCTTAGGTCCAACTAAAAATCCAGAGCACGTTCCCAATGAAATTTGATCCATGAAGCGCTCATCTTTACAAAGCTGAGGCATAGATCGCTCGAGTGTGACGAGAGGAAAAATGATTTTTGATTCATCAGTGCGATCAACAGTTAATCTTCTTTTTGAAACTCTAACGGCAACTGATTTTGAAAATTCGATGAATCGATCATCGTTATAATTATTAATTTCCACGCGATCATCATCGCCATAGATCAGATCGGTTTGATTATCGAGATCAATCTGCGCGTGAAGTTCTGTTGTAAATGTTAAAAAAAGTGCAAAAGCACCCAATGACCAAAGTTTTGATCGCCCCATAGTAAATGCCCCCCAAGGCATACGAAATCCTCTGGTGTTAATATGACCCCGGAAAAACGATGGCAAGGGAGTGTGTAGTCTTTATAGGACAAAAGTGGACAAAAAAAAGGGACCCGAAGGTCCCTAATATAAGGAAATTAAAACCAGAATGAGATTGTAGAAGCAAGCTTAAAGGCTTCCGAGTTTGCGTTGTACACGCCACGGATGAAAGAGAGTCCTTTTACACCGTCTTTTTCGGCCAATTTACGCTCGTAGAGACCACCCACTGTGAATTGAGCTGATTTGCTAAGCTTGTATTTAACAGCGCCTTCAACTTTACCTGTGAACGTTTCAACGAGTGAGCCACTTTTTGCGGCCTGATCAGAAGTAGGGACATAAGTTGTTCCGTTTTCTGTGAATGTTACATATCTGTGAGCGCGATCTTCAGCGTAGACACCTTCAAGGTTACCTACAAGCGAGTATTTCTCATCGAGATAGTACTCAGCACCTAATTGCATGAAGTATTCTTTTTTCTTTTTTGTTGTATATGATTCGTATGGAAGTTTTTCTGTTACACCATAAAGAGCTTCAAACCACATTTCCATTGCTGCTGTTTCGTAGTTAGCACCAAGATCGATTGCGTATGTTGGTTTATCAGCGAATTCATTTTTATAGAAAAGTTGTCCGAATGAAAATTTCCAATCTTCTTTAGCGAAAAGTTCAAGACGGTTTGCAAAACCTAATTGTTTGCTTGTATTGAATGCCGTTACTTGTTCCGTTTTATAACCAGTGATTTGGCGGTTAGCACCTGATCCAGTTGTTACGTATTGAAGTTTTTGATCCTGGTTGTAATCAAACTCATCTGATTCACCCCAGAATGTGAATTGGTTAATGAATCCTTGAGAACGGCCGCCGTATGAAACAGCTGCGAAGGCCTTACGGCTGACTTTTCTAAAAGAGTTTTCTGAACCAATAACAGATCCGCC
Organism: uncultured Bacteriovorax sp.; assembly: GCA_946480715.1. Next base: position 5,257 of record CAMLKK010000045.1, read on the forward strand.
GTCCTGGTATGAGTTTTCGATTGCACCCCAGTGAAGGTTTTGGAAACGAACAACACCTTTACCTAGTGAGATTCTCCAATTTTTGAATCCGCGGTAAGTGGCATAGGCCTCTTCGAAAATGTTATTTTCTTTTTCAAGTTTTCCATCAAGGTCGAGCTTAATTGAAGCAGTCATGTCGTCTTGTTCTGCGAATACTTTTAGATCGAGAACACCGATACCGATAACAGCGCTTCCTGTTTCACGATGAATTTTTTCGTAGTTAAGCATGTCGAGGGCGATGAAGCCTCTTAGAGATGTCTCAAGGGCAAGAGCAGTCGAAAGCGGAAACAAAGACACGAGGAAAAGTGTAAAAAGAAACTTTTTCATTAGACCCCCAAAACATGAATGTAGATGGGGGTCTTAATATCATTAGAGTTATTCTTTTTCTATACATCTTTCAACAGAATCAAAATAAGAATGGTACTCGCCCTTAACATGTTCCGCACAATCAGTACTTGCGACTTCTCTGCCCGGTACCGGTTGGTGTGAACATGACACCAATGCAGAAGTAAATGTAAGGAATAGACCTAAAACGATGACAGATTTCTTCATAAAATCCTCCTGCCAATATTTTACTCCTAAAGAGGAATCAGAGGAAGCGACATAAAATTGCCGAGCACAGTGATTTCGTCATTTTTAGTTAGACGACTAAAAAACTCGAACAAGTGAGTCCATGAAATTCCGATGGTCTAGAGCTCGCAATTTTAAGAAGAGCAGGACGGAGGGACTCATTTTCAAAACATGATGAGATAATGATTCGCTTTTCTGGATGGGCATCCATGAATTTTATGACTTGAGAAAAACCTAAGAGACCTGGTTTCAACACAAAGGTCTCGCTTTCAAATAATTTTCCACTAGTTTGTAAGTACAGAGAATGTGCAGATTCATCAATAGCGAGAGGAAGCTGCCACTCCTTCAGCAAAAAACTTTGTTCTGCATACATTTTTAATGGTTCTTCAAAATAATCTAAATGCTCACGAAGAGACGGACAAAATCTTTGGGCCTTTTTCCACCACTGGAGAAATGTTTCAGATTCAAATTGGCGATTGCCATCGAAGCGAAATTTAATTTCAGGATTATTTTTAATCAAAGCAGAGATGTGTTTAAAAATTTCATCATTATCGTAAGGACTGATCTTCATTTTTAGACAAGGGACCTGATTATAGTTCTGTCCTTTGCGAAAAAGTTCATTAATTTTAACAGCTGGATCAACCCAATCATTCTTTTTTTGAAGATAGAGATAAAGAGCAGATTCAATTAAAAAAATGGCTTCCGGATGATGATGAGAAAGGGCCCGTGATTCAACAGTATTAAATCCTAAATGATCAAATCGAATATCATTTAATCGCAACCTGTTTGTCTGAAAAAATGTTTTGAGCTGATATCCCATCTCATCAAGTGAGAGATGATGAAGTCCAGGAAGTGAAAACGCCGAAAAAGAAAAAGTTAAACCCTGTTCATCTTTAAATGAGAAAAAAAGTGTTTCTAGAGATGAAACTGATTTTCCACGCACCGGCATTGGAGCAGAAAAGCGAGAAAATCTTTTTTCGGCTTCAACCTGGAGTTTGTTCATCAGTAATACTGCTTCATCATGAAGAGGCCTATAGAAATCAGCAAACAAAATAGAAGATTATATTGGGCCGTTCGCGCCAGTGATGAATTCAATTTGGCATCAATCGATCCCTTGAAAATCGCCATCCACGTTTGAAAAAAGAAAAGGGGAAGAAGGGCCACAGGCCAGATCCATTTTAATTTAAAAATGAAGGCCGCAAGAATAACGGAGACGGCGCTCATGATGATTGTCCATAAACAAAGACCACGCTGAAAATTTTCTCCCCATCTCACGGCAAGAGTTCGCTTTTCTGCCTCTTCATCAGTCTTAATGTCACGAAGGTTGTTAATACCTAAAATGCAGGCAGAGATGAAACCAGGTCCTGTGGCGAGTAGAATTCCCAGTCCAGAAAAACTTTTTGTCTGCAAATATTGCGTTCCAGTTACAGCGATAAGCCCAAAAAAAACAAAGGCAGCGAGTTCACCGAGACCATTTGTTGAAAGTGGATAAGGCCCGCCCGTGTATCCGTAAGCAAAATACAAACTGAGAAGTCCAAAGATCATGATCACTGGACCACCTAACCACATCAGATAGATGCCTAAAATAAAGGCGAGGAAAAGTGTACTAGCAAGCGCACGTTTCATAGCATCTGCACTGATCAATCCTGAACTTGTCACACGCACTGGACCTAAACGATCAATCGTATCGACGCCTTTGGCGAAATCCAGATAATCGTTTGCGAGATTTGAGGCCACTTGTAAAAGAAGCGCACAAACAAGTGTGAGAGAGAAGATTATGGGATCAAACTTTGTTGTTTCATAATAGGCGATGGTCGTTCCTAAAATGACGGGGGCAATAGAAGCAAAAAGAGTTTTAGGCCTGATGGCCAAGAGCCAGTTTTTCATTATTTTATCGTTTTAAGTTGATCATAAACTTTTTTATTCGTTTCATGATCGATGATTATTTCTAATACACAACTCTTGTCTGAGTCGCGCAGTTTTTTAAGTTCATTTTCGAGTTCTTTTTTGTTAGTTGCCTTTAGGTATTTGATCCCGAATGCTTCAGTGAGAGTATTAAACTGCATCCCGTGCGGAGAAGTGATGATATCGACGACGTCTTTTTCTTTTTCGATGGGAAGGAGAGTGAAAATTCCACCACCATCGTTATTCACAACAATTACTTTAAGAGGCGTTTTTAAATCGCGCATAAAATAAAGCGAATTGAGATCATGAAAAAGAGCGACGTCTCCAAGGATGCACGTCATTTCTTTTTTTGAACCATCAATGAAACCAGCAGCGGAAGCAATAAACCCTTCGATACCACTGGCTCCGCGGTTCGTTGCTACAGTGATGTCTTTTTTATTTTCAAAAGAAAAGTAGGCATCAAAAGAGCGGACAACAGTGCTGTTCCCAATATAGAGAAAACTTTTATCGTTTGATTGATCGATGATCATCTTACTGATTACTGGATAAGAGAGAGGGGCTTCATCGATATATTTAATTTTAGCTTCAGCAAAAGATGATAGTTTTAATTCCAGCGGTTTTGATTGAATTGTTTTTTCAGCAAGAATATTCTGAAGTTCAATCAGAGTTGAATTGATATGGGCATTCAGTCTCAGTTTTGTATGGTGTGAAGGATCTTCTTTTTCTTTATTCAAACTAAGCGTAATGAGATTAATACTTGGAACTTTTTTTAGAAAAGAATAATAGTGTTTACTCGTAAGCCTTCCACCTACATGAAAAACAGTATCCGGTGGATTGTTAATCAATTCAGATTGAACTTCCGGGTGATCAAATGTGGGAAGTGCTCCATCTTTAAGATTCACTGAATATTTAAGCGAACTCGAAACATCAAAGTAAGTGGTCCATCCTAATTTTTTGACGAAGGCCATGACCTCTGCAGTTGATTCATAGGGATTCAAACTACCAATAACGAGAAGTCCACGTTTACTTTGAGCGAGAATATCAGCAATCGATGAAAGTGAAGTCTTGGAAGGAGCTGTTTCCAAGTGAACATATTTCGTGCTCGGACCCACTCTTTTCATTTGTTCACGCGCGAGTTCTATGTAACTTGGAGACATCGGAACAATGGTATCTTCTAAAGGTTCACGAAAAGCACAATTCATGTGCACGGGACCTTTTTGCGGAAAAAGTGATTTGTGAATAAGATTTGATAAACTTGAGGTCAATACAAGCGGAGAAATTTCTTCAGTAGGTGTTCCTAATCCCATCTCACCTTGAACATAGTCTCCATAAAATTTGATCTGATCAATCGTTTGATTATCATCACAAAATGTAAGTTCACTTGGACGATCGGCCGAAACAACAATTAAAGGTAAGTTTGATTTTTTTGCTTCCACAATGGCCGGCATGTAATTGGCCATCGCACTTCCCGATGTACAAACAAGTACTGCTGGTTTTCCAGTGGCCTTTGTATATCCCAAGGCCCGGTAGGCCGCGGCCCTTTCGTCCATGCAAACGAAGAGAGAGAGGTGGTTCTTAAATTTTTTAATATGCGTAAGGGCCGCAATGAGCGGAGCATTTCTCATTCCAGGTGAAAGATAAAAATGAGTGATTTCATTTTTTAAAAATTCATCAATAATGAGACTCGACCATAGTCGATTTATATTTTGGGTGAGGAGCATTTCATTTTTCATTTTTGTTGGTCCTTTAAATTCCCGTTTGATTGATGACTTTTAGAAACGGTCGCATTTTTAATCCTGTTTCATTCCATTCATCTTCGGCCACGGATCCTGCAGTAATACCGGCGCCACCGTACACAGTCATAACGTTATCACAAACATAAGCAGAGCGGATGCCGACTGCACACTCACTGAATTCAGGACTTAAAATTCCAAATGGAGCGGCATAAGGTCCACGTTTTGTTTTTTCAATTTCCAGAATTTTTTCGCGCGCAAGCTTCCGTGGAGTTCCACCAACCGCTGGCGTTGGATGCAATGATTGCATGACGTGAAGGGCGTCGAATTCTTTTTTGAGTGTTCCTTCGAGATCTTTCTGGCGATGGAAGATGTAGGGAAGTTTCATGACCTGCAAATTCGAAACACGAACATGATCACAGAGGACTTCTAATATTTTTTCAATCTCTGTTGTCACAGAGGATTGTTCATGAACAAGTTTGCTTGAATTGATGAGTTCCTGGATGAGAGCTTCATCTTCGGCCTCGGTTTTTCCGCGAGGAGAACTTCCGGCCAGTGATAACGTTTGAAGTGATTTGTTTTTTAAACTAAAAAGTTTTTCTGGCGTAAAACTCATGAAAGCTTCACCTAAGCGTTTTTGGGTGAAATAGGAAAAATGCGAACTGTCCTGATTAGCTTCATAAAGATCGGTGAAGAGTTTCAGTAGATCCATTTCGTCTTCGTAAGTAAATATTTTTTTGCGGGAGAGAACAATTTTTTCGCAAATCTTTTTCTCAAAAATCGCATGGGCCTCGCTGATCATCGTTTCCCATTCATCATGCTCTGGATTTTCTTCATACGTTTTCCAGGGCGCCAGAAAAGATTCCCACACATTGGGTCCTAATAAATTTGCGCTAGGAGAGAATGATTGATCAGCGTGATGGGGAAAAATGAAAAGTGTGACTTTTCCCTTTTTTTCCCAGAAGAGCCATTCCGGAAGAGTATATTCATAGTGATCAACATCACCTTCAAACTGGCCTTGTACAAAAAGCGCACCGACTGAATCAGGACTGTTGATAAAGGAGCGAGCTTCAGTAAAAGATAATTTTTTACTGAGTCCGAGACCCAACCATTTTTCGTGATGATCTTTTGATTCAAAATAGTGAACTTGATCACAAGTGCTATGACGAAGAAGTTGCAATAAATCCAGTCGCTCGTATTGTTTAATAAGAGGGCGGGGATTAAGGAGCGACGATTCAATGATCAGTGAATCTATGTGCTTCAGTTCCTCTGTTAAGAAACGTGAAAGCTCCATGGGTCTTAGACCTCGGCCTTTTTATCGCCAACATCTCCAATGTAGAGAGTGGCAATGCCGAAAGTAAGTGGAATCATTTTTAAATTTTTGAATCCAGCATTCTTCATGAGCTGCAGGAAAGCATCTCCATAGGGAAAATCTTCAACGCTTTTATTGAGATAAGTATAGGCATCTTTATGTTTTGAAACCAAATTGCCAATGAAAGGCAACAAGTGACGGAAATAGAAGAAATAAACATTTCTCACAAAGAAGTTTTTAGGAATTGAAAATTCCATGATCATCAGGCGGCCATCTTTTTTGAGCACGCGATGAATGTCATGCAGAGATTTTTGAGGATCAGAAAAATTTCTAATCCCAAAAGAAATTGTCGTGAGGTCAAAAGCATTATCTGCTGATGGAATGTTCACTCCATCACCGAGCATAAGAAAAATCTTTTTATCGAGACCTTTCTTTTTCACTTTAATTTTTCCAAGATCAACCATTCCTTTAGAAAGATCGATGCCTGTTACTTTTTTTATGCGTGCATCTTTAACGAGAGTAAGGGCCACATCGCCAGTTCCTGTCGCCAAATCAAGAGCATTAATCGACTCTTTATTGGGAAGGTGCTTGAGTAGTTTATTGCGCCAGTAAATATCGATCCCCATTGATAGGGTGTGATTTAAAACATCGTAGGTTGAAGCAATTTCATCGAAGATTTTATAAGAATCTTTTTTACGCTCGCGAATCTCGTTCGTCATAGTCATAGGTCCTCTTTTTTTGTACACTCTTTTTACCTTAAACATCATAGACATAGCAAGATTTGGATTTACTTTAATCGCCTCCTTTGTTACGTTTCGTGATATCGATATTAGCTCTAGAAATGAAAGGTTTTCATGATCTCCGATTTTCTCGAATCAATGCCTCAAGAACCGTTACTGAGATCCAAAAATTTGGATCTGAAAATTCGTTCCGTGAACGCAAAAGAAAATATCGATCAAGTGCTTGCAAAAACAGTTCTTCGAGGGGGGAAACGCCTTCGTCCGCTGCTTACCTATCTCATGGCCAATTATTTAAAAGCGGATTTTGATCTCGTTGATCCGTTTGCTCGTGCCTCTGAGCTCGTGCATGCGGCTTCACTTTCTCATGACGATGTTATTGATAACGCAACTCTCAGAAGAGGAACACCTTCGATAAATATTGTTGCATCAAATAAAAAAGCAGTGCTCGCCGGAGATTATCTGCTTTCTTCAGTGATTGTAGATTTAACGTCTACGGGACATCTCGAACTCGTTCGTGAAATGTCTCTTGTTATTAAAGATCTCTCAGAAGGTGAGTGGCTCCAGCTCGATCTCATTGAAGACAGAAAATATTCGCGCGAACTCATTCGTGAAGTCGCGATGAAAAAAACATCGTCAGTTATGAGTTACTGCGTACTCGCTCCAGCAATCATCAACAACGAACCTCGTGAAGCCGTCGAACTTTGTCGCGAATTCGGACTTCGTTTAGGTCTTGCTTTTCAATTAATCGACGACACTCTCGACTATTCGGCCAATTCCCAAAAAGATCAGGATCTCGATCTGCAAAATGGAATTGTAAACGCCGTTGTGTATGAAATGCTCGATGAGAAAAAAGATTTGAAAGAACGTTTTTTAAAAGGCGAAAATCTCTACGACCTCGTTAAAGGGCAATCATTCACTCCATATGTTGAAACAGTAACAGCTGAGGCCCATAGTCATTTAGAGGCCGCAAAAGCGTCATTAGATCGTTTAAATGAGATGATGAAGAATGGGGAACTCAAAGCTTCTGCTTATTATAAAACCCACGCTGAAGAATGGGCGAAAAACAGCGAAGCGCTGGAACTGATTTTGAGCTACATGGTTTTAAGACAACATTGATAAAAAAAAGGCCCGCTTAATGCGGGCCTTTTTATTTGGACCTAGTTTATTCTACAGAACTGTCTTCCGCGAAGTTCTCTTGAACACTGATTCATTGCCTGACGACAAGCTTCCCCGCGAACATCAGAGTGGATTGGACCAGTCCATGTTGCGTAGTAGTTTTCAATGTTGATTCCCTGTGGATCAAAACGAGTTGCTGTACAGCTCTCTGTTTTTTGTCTTGGAGGAAGTGGACCAGGACCTGGGCCTGGACCCGGACGGTTTCCACGAGTCACACATCTCCATCCACGAGTATCGTGACGGTTTAGTTCATAACGACAGAATTCATCTGACTGAGCACAAGCTTCGTAAGATGTTCTTCCTTCACCTCTGAAGCTTCTTACAGTTGATCCGTAGTAATCAACGAGATCAGTTGTACAGATTTCAAGACGTGGGTTTGGATACGTTGGTTCCCATTTTTCTTCACAGAAAGCATCGTAGTATCTTCCGTATCTTTGTCCGAGAGCAAGAGCTTCAGAACAAGCATAAGAAGCGTCAGCACATGCTGCTGATCTTGTATAAGAATAACGAGTCAATGTTTCGAACTCTGTTCCCCAGCGGTCTTTAATCGCGAACGTACACGATTCAGATGCCATTGAGACAGAAGCAAATGCCAGAAGTGCTAGTGCGATAAGTGTTTTCATTTTAAATCTCCCCTCTGAGTTTTAAATTCAACGTTGTTGTTATGGACTATCTTGGAAAACGTGGTGGTCTCGGTGGTTTTGGAGACGGCTCACGTGGCTCTCTCGGGTCTCTTGGACGCGGAGGATTTGGATCACGTGGGTAGCGTGGTTCACGCGGCTCACGCGGATAAGTTGGGTGTGGGTAATGAGGATCTCTCGGGCGATCCGGATATGTTGGATAGCTCGGGTATGATGGATACGATGGGTACGAAGGATATGATGGATAAGACGGATAACTTGGGTAAGAAGGATAGCTTGGAGACGAAGGTGGAATTGGTGGTGGGTACGATGGTGGAGTGTTCGATGCACTCGCGTGAGTGATGATACATTCCGCTCCGTACAGGTGACCACGAGAATTGTATTCAGAAAGAACTAGTGAACACTCATAAAGAGCTTCTGAACAGGCAGCTTCAATGGAATACGAATATTTTGTAAAACGATCAGCTTGCTCATAACCATAACGGTCTTTGATCGTTGAAATACACATATCAGCGTGGGCAGCAGTCGCCGCAAATAGCATAAGAAAAAAAGCTAATTTTGCTTTCATAATCTTTTTGTCTCCTGATTAAAGATCATTATCTACTTTTGGTTTATCCAACATTTGTGCGCTTTGCAAATGCCGATGAAAAAAAACAACTAAAAAGGGCCAATCAATGGCCCTTTGTAAGTATTTTTTTCACGGTGATAGATATGCGAATGCTGTTTGGTCTCGTTATGACACTAGCAATTTGAGCACACGATCCTTTCCAATGGTGCGGATGAAGCCTGCGAGCTTCGGTCCCTTTTCAAGATTGATAAGCTTTTTATAAAGAAGCGTGAAGACGGCCATTGGCTCCAATTCGTGAGCGTGAATCATCTCATACATTTTTTCATGAAGAGCTTTGTCGTCTGCAATATTATCCCATTCAGCGCTGAGGTATGTATTGAGCGCTTTAATGAATGCTGATTCTTTATCAGAGAGTTCCATTTTCATCGGTTCTTTATTAAGTGAAAATTTAAATTCGTCCGGAGCTGAATTTTCAATCCAGTAAGCAGCTCGTTGAGCGCGCTCTTGAAAGCGACGTTCATCGCGTTCATTCTTAATTTCAGCATTGTAAAAGCCACGTGCTTTTTTAATATCGAGATCGTTAATCTGAAGCACGTTACAGAGGTGACGGAAGGCCGGTTGAAACGGCATAACCGTTGGTGGTTCGCCAATCGCAGAAAGTTCATAAACTCTCTTGGCCATTGCCACTTTCTTTTCATTTCCGGTCTCAAGACCAAACGCCATTCTTTCTAAACGATCGAAGTCTTCGTAGTTTTTAATAACGTCGAGATCGAATGAAAGTCCGAAGTCGATGTTTGTTTTATAAGAAGCAAAAATCCAACGAACCATTTCCGGTTCATAAACTTCAAGAACGTCGTTTACAGTAACAAGATTCCCTTTTGAGGAACTCATTTTTCCGCCCATCCCTTTAATCGAGACGAAGTCATACTGCAGATACATTGGTGGTTTCCAGTCGTAGACTTGGGCCACGATATCTTTTGCCGTTGTAAATGATCCCCCTTGCGAAGAGTGATCTTTTCCACCTGGTTCAAAATCAACTTTTTCAAAGGCCCATCTCATCGGCCAGTCCATACGCCACGGAAGTTTTGCTCTATCCGTTGTATTGAGGTCAAGTGTGTTAACATGAGCACATTCTTCAAATTCACACACGTAAGTGATCTTTGAATCACCGTCAAATTTAGTCACGTTCGTTTTATCGCGGTTACATTTTTCGCAATAAACAGAAACGGGCCACCAATTTTCATCGAGCGGAGCAGATCTCCACTTGTTTAAAATGTCGGCGATGACTTGTTTGTTTTTAAGCGTCTTTTTAATTTGTTCTTTATAAACACCAGCGCGATATTTTTTTGCCTGGTAGATTGGCTCTAGCTCGATGCCCATTTTTTTAAGCTGAGCTTCGAAGTTCTTTTCATGGTGAGCGGCATATGATTCATGTTCACCGAATGGATCTGGAGTATCAACGATGGGTTGGAAAAGAAATTTTGCCAGTTCGTCTTGTTTAGGAAGATTCGCCGGAACTTTTCTGAATGTATCGAAATCATCCCATGAAAAAATGAAGCGAACTTTTTTACCGCGTTTTTTTAATCCACGAGCAACAAGTTCTGTCGTCATAACTTCGCGAAAGTTTCCAAAGTGCACGACGCCTGAAGGAGTGATCCCTGAAGCGAGTGTGTATGTTTCTTTATCTTCCTGGCGAATAAGTTTATCGGCCGTAAGATCGGCCCAGTGAACAGCATCGTTGAGTGCTTGAGACATAGAGTTGTCCTTTAATGTGTGAGTTAATCAATACCAAGACGAGCTTTTAATTCGTCTTCAGTGAGTGTGCCTTTTTGAACTTCCAATCTTGTGATGACGAGAGCTTCCTGAAAACGAGGGCGTTCATCAGCAACGCAAATTGAGAGATCAATGTGTTTTTGATTTTTTACTTCTGAGTATTTTACAGCGCGTTTTAAGAGCGTAATCGCTTCATCTAAATTCATTCTAATTTCCTAAATAAGCTTTCTTAATTTCAGGGTTAGATAATAGTTCGGCCGATGGTCCTTGCAAAGTGATTTCGCCGTTAGTTAAAACGTAAGCACGGTGAGAAACTTTAAGGGCGAGATTGGCATTTTGCTCGACCAATAAAATCGTCATCCCTTGCTGATTAATCTCAGTAATTGCCTTAAAAATTGTTCCGACAAGAATCGGCGCAATTCCTAGAGAAGGCTCGTCTAATAAAAGAAGTTTAGGTTTACACATATACGCACGAGCAATCGCGAGCATTTGTTGTTCACCACCCGAGAGAGTTTGCGCTAATTGATTTTTTCTTTCTTTGAGCTTGGGAAAAAGATGGAAAACAAAATCCAAGTCTTTTTTAATTTCTTCTTTGTCACGGCGAAGATAAGCACCCATATCAAGATTTTCTTTGATCGTGAGGTTGGCAAAAACCTGGCGTCCTTCTGGTGATTGGGCAAGGCCCAGGGCCGTAATTTTATGTGCTGGAAGTTTCGCAATTGTTTGATTGTCGAAATTAATTTCTCCTGAACTTGCTTTCAAAAGCCCAGAAATCGTGTGCAGTGTTGTTGTTTTACCGGCGCCGTTAGACCCGAGTAAAGTCACAATCTCTCCACGATTAATTTCGAGACTGATATTTTTTACGGCGTGAATGGCACCGTAGTACGTGTTGACGTCTTTTAGTTCTAAAATTGTTTTCATTAAATCTCGGCCCCTAAATACGCTTCAATAACTTTTTTGTCGTTTTGGATATCTTTAGGAGATCCACTGGCAATTAAGTTTCCGTAATCGAGAACATAAATGCGTTCAGCGATTTCCATAACGAGATTCATATCGTGTTCAATGAGAATAATAGCAATCTTAAAATGCTCGCGAATAAAACGGATGAGATCAGAGAGCTCTTTTGTTTCAGTCGGATTCATCCCGGCCGCAGGTTCATCTAATAATAAAAGTTTCGGCTTCGTGGCCAGCGCTCTCGCCATCTCTAATTTTCTTTGAGCGCCATAAGGAAGATTTTTAGCAAGCAGGTCTTTTTTTTCTTCGAGGTTGAAAAGTCGAAGCAGTTTGAGAGATTCATCTTCAATAAGTTTTTCTTCTTCACGGTATTTTTTCGTTTTGAAAAGTCCCGAGAAGAGTCCGTATTCAATACGCGAGTGGCGTGCGATTTTGATATTGTCGAGTACAGAAAGATTGTTAAAGAGACGAATGTTTTGAAACGTGCGGGCAATTCCCATTGAGGTAATATCGCTGGCCGCTTTTTTATTCAACGTCACACCATCAAGACAGACTTTTCCTTCCGTCGGTGTATAAATGCCGGTGATGGTATTAAAGAGTGTTGTTTTACCGGCGCCATTGGGCCCGATAACCGCAACGAGATCGCCTGTGTTTACTTTAAAGCAGACATCTTTTACGGCCGTGAGACCGCCGAATTTCATCGTGACATGTTCAATATCAAGCAAAGGAGCAGTGGTAATCATTAAGCTCCTCCTTTTTGTAATTTTTTCTTTTCAAAGAGTTCATGCGGCCCAAAGATTCCTTGCGGACGCGTGAGCATAAGAATAATCATGAGCGCAGAATAGATAGACACACGCCATGTAGCGATGTCTGATCCCACCATTTTTAAGAGTTCCGGTAAAATTGTAAGTATAGTCGCACCAACGATTGATCCAGTTACAGATCCAAGACCACCTAAAATGATCATAACAAGAATAACAACACTCCACATGAAACCGAAGTTGTTCGGGTGAAGAAATTGTTGGTCGTGGGCAACGAGAGCTCCGGCGATGCCAGCGATTCCTGCTCCAACAACGAAAGCAAATAGTTTTGTGCGAAAGAGATTGATCCCCATCGTTTCAGCGGCAATTTCATCTTCACGGATGGAAATAATCGCTCGTCCGAAGGCCGAACGTTTTAAGTTAAGCATGAAGAGTGTTGTAACAATCGCCACACCCCAGATCCAACCTGGATTTGTCCACTTCGGTAGATTGGTAAATCCACGAGGACCACCAACAAATTCAGTATTCATGATGGCAATGCGAATGATTTCGGAAAATCCAATGGTCGCAATCGCAAGATAGTCTCCTTTTAAACGAAGACATGGAATACCAACCAGCAATCCACAAAGACAGCTCGCGAGAAATCCAACGACGATAGCGATCATCATGTTTAATGAAGGTGCAAGAGGAAGAGCGTAGTAGACGCTATAGATCGCGCTGGCATACGCACCAACACCCCAAAAACCAGCGTGGCCTAAGGAGAATTGTCCGCAGTAACCATTGATGAGATTCAAACTTAGCGCGAGCGTAATGAAGATGCCCACGTTCATGAGGATTTGGTAATAATAATCCATTAAACCTTTTCCTTTACATTTTTACCGAGAATTCCTCCCGGTTTAACTAACAAAATAATAATGAGGATGAGAAACGAAACACCGTCACGGAAGCTCGACTTATATAGACCGGCAACCAAGTTTTCTGCAATCCCTAGAATAAAACCTCCGAGAGCTGCTCCCGGAATGACACCGATGCCACCGACAACGGCCGCAACGAAAGCTTTAAGACCTAAACTCATGCCCATCATAGGTTCAACAGACATGGTGTAACCCATAAGCATTCCCGCAAGACCTGCAAGTGAAGCTCCGAGGAAAAAAGTGAAAGCGATAATTTTGTTGGTGTTAATACCCATGAGCTCAGCTGCTTTTAAATTAAAGCTCGTCGCTCGCATGGCCACACCGATTTTCGTGAAGTGGGT
>CAMLKK010000046.1 GCA_946480715.1 uncultured Bacteriovorax sp.
TCAAACTGATCAATGTCGTCGGGTACATTTTGACGACTTCCCATTGAGGAGCGTCGGTATCATAAGCGGCAACATAGAGATAACGATTTGAACTCCCTACTGTCACAACGACAGGATAATTGATCGTATAAGAAGTTGATGTCGTATTTAAAATATCCGGAACTCCACCCTTTGAGTAAAGATAAAATTCCGTTGTGTCTGATCCACCGCCAGTGTTTTTGAGCGGTACATAGACTTTAGGAGCATTGGCTTCATCCGTCGGCTGATTGGTAGGAACATCAACATTTAACGATAGCGTCGTGGTTGTTGTTGCTGTGACTGCAAAATTCGCAAAGTCAGTATTGAGACGAACTGTATCCGCAGCAAAAAGCAGTGATGATTGGGCCAAAAAGGAGAGAATGATTGTTTTATATTTCACTTAAAAATTATGACTTTTTTGGAAAACATACGTCAATCTTTTAAAGAATTGATTTCTGCATAATCTTCCTCTATCACTATCTTTATGATGAATGATTATGTGGTCTACATTAATGGCGAAATACTACCAGGATCGGAAGCAAAATTTTCAGTTTTCGACCGCGGTTTTCTCTATGGAGACTCCGTTTACGAAGCGACTCGAACTTTCGAGAAAAAACCATTTCGTTTGAATCGCCATCTTGAACGGCTCTTTCAATCTGCAGAAATGATTTCACTCATTCCTACTCTCACCAAAAAAGAAATTGCCGAAGCGGTCTTTAAAACAATCGAAGTTAATCCCGCTGCCAATGTCACTGTAAGAATTGTTCTCACTCGCGGAACAAATCATTCTTTGGGACTTGATCCGGAACTTTCCGGTCCGAACAATCTCATTATTTACACAAAAGAAATCGCCCCTAATCCTGATTGGTGGCTGACGAAAGGTCTTAAAGTCATTTTTGCGAACAAACTTCTCAATGAAACGGGCGCCCTCCCCAAGACAGGAAATTATCAAGAAAACATGCTCGCTTATAAAAAAGCAAAAGACGCTAAGGCCGACGATGCTCTCATGATCAACGCCGAGGGCTTCGTGACGGAAGGAACGACGAGCAATGCCTGGATCATTAAAAATGGCACAGTGCTAACTCCTCCTCTATCGGCCGGCATTCTCGAAGGTCTCACTCGTAAAACGCTTTTTGAAATGAGTGCCGAAGGCAAGCTTCCACTACCTCTGATCGAGAGAAACCTGACTAAAAAAGATGTGCTCGAGGCCGATGAAGTTTTTATTACCAGCACGACGCGCAATCTCGTTCCCGTCACCTCAATAGACGGCCAAAAAATTGGTTCCGGAAAAGTCGGACAACAGACTTTAAGTCTCCTAGGGAGCTACCTAGAGTATGTCCAAAACTATTATTGACGTGTTTTGCAAAATCAAATTGACAAAGATAACGACCTGCTTGTATTACTTACGGACGTCTTTTTATAAAAATCACAACTCTACACGTGAAATGTTGGTAAAAGTTGTTTATAAGTCAATTATTTAGGGGTTAGTTCATGGCAAGAAGTACGACAGGTAGAAGCCGCTTTAAAATTCAAAGATCATTAGGAATTGAACTTCCAGGTCTTGGAAAAGCTGGTGCACTAGAAAGAAGACCATACGGTCCAGGTCAACACGGAAACAAAAGAAAGAAAATTTCTGACTTTGCTGTTCGTATGAAAGAAAAGCAAAAACTTAGATACCACTACGGTCTTCGCGAAGGTCAATTGGTTAACTACGTAAAGAAAGCTAAAAAAGATAAGTCACGTGCTTGGATGGATACTCTTCTTATTACTCTAGAGTCTCGCCTTGCTAACGTTATTTTCCGTCTTAACTGGGCACCATCAATGCTTGCTGCAAACCAAATGGTTTCTCACGGGCACGTTGTTGTTAACGGGAAAAAAGTAAACGTAGCTGGATACACTGTTCAAAAAGGTGACACGATCACTCTTACAGACAGAGGATTCGCTTCTCTTAACTATACTCAAGCTCAAGCAACTCCACGTCTTCCATCAATCCCAGCTTGTTTCTCTGTAGAAGGGAAAACAGCGAAGATGGTAGATCTTCCACTTCCAGCTGATATTCCTTTCGAATACGCTGGTCAGCTCGTTACCGAGTATTACTGGAAAGTTAAGCCATAAGCTTTATACTTACAAAAAACAAAAACCACTCCTCGGAGTGGTTTTTTTTTGCCTAAAAGGTGCCACTACACTTTTGGTTTCGCAGTTGCTAGCAGTTCCTCACTTTTTGCAAGTGCGAAACAAAAGGTATAGTGGCACCCTTATTTGCCGGCCTTATCAATATATTCCTGAGACATTTTCAAATAATCGTAATCTTTTGTTGAAGCTTCAATAGCTGAAGTGATTCTCGTCGCAAGTTTTGGATCAAGCTTACGGGAAAGCGGAAAAAACCCTTTAACGTTTTCTTCCGAACCTGGATATGGAATCAATTTAACTTTATCCAATGCTTTTTCTGCAGCTGCGTAATAAAGAAGAACATCAGGAAATGCAAAGTACGATCCGAATGATCTGCCTGCGACAACTTTCTTTAAGTTTAGTTCAGCAGAATTATCGCCACCAACTTCATCAAATTTAATTGTTGCTTGGTTCTCATCAAAGAATTTTGGAAGATTACCTTTAAGCAATTTGCTGATTGTTTTTCCTTTTAAATCATCGGCCGATTTAATTGAATCTAGTGGTTCTGTTTTTAAAACCAGTAATCCTTGTTTCCCCCAAAGCGGAGCATTCTGAGTGAAAATAAATTTTTCTAATCGCTCTTTGTTTGGAACTGAAAGTCCAATCATATCAATTTCACCCGCCTCGAGCATTGTTAACAATCTTGCAAATGGAACAGGGCCAACCCATTCAACTTTGATGTCTGCTTTCGGTGCAATGATTTTTTCAATAACATCAACCGCCGCTCCTTTCGGTGCCTGAGCAGACGCTCCTTGAATCATGTGAGGAGGATAAACAAAATACCCTACTTTGATTTTGTCAGCAGCGTGATTAGTTTGGATGAATAAAAGTGAGAGAAAAAACATCAGCGAGATTTTCTTCAATGAAAACATGACTACTCCTTAGTCTCTACATGAATAATAAAATTCATCTTAACTAAGCTTAGAAAGTTTTCACCTTAATAAATCATCAATAAGGTGTAGAGGAATTGTCTCACGAACTTATTTGAGAGTGCGAAAACTCGTTGATGAAAGCTGACGAAAAGGATGATCTGGCAAAATGATAATTTCTAAGCGTGGAGCAATTGCCTTCACTTTTATAAGTTGATCTTCGTAGTCAGTACGTTCGAAGTCGCGAGGAACAATATAAAGTTTTGTAAGCTTACGGAGAATTTCTTCAGGGCGAGTCCATTTGAAAAAATTCATAAAGGAATCATCACCCATTAAAAAATTAACTTCTGCAATTTGTACACGAGTAATCCAATTCACTGTTGGATTCGCCACATTCTTTCCTAAAAATCCTGGATAAATGCTGAAGGGTTTTCCCCTCAAAATTGTACAAAGTTCGGTGAATGTTTCATAAGGCGAGCGCTCTTCAAAGCGAACTTTATGCGGATTACAGTCTGGAACAACGATAATATTTTGTTCCGGGCAACTCTCCAGACAATTGAGATGACCACGGTGAAAAGGATGAAAACTTCCGCCAAAAAAGGTTACTGAATTTTGAATTTCAACTTTGTTAATATCGGGATGAAAACCTGATGTTACATTTAGAGTGTCAGGCATGAAAGGAAACAAATCTCCAAGTGCAACTAACAGCTCTAATTGATCGAGTTCGGAAAGATTTTGTAACGAGAGAACATCTTTAAATGTTCCATCACTCAATCGAACTTCCAGTGAATGTCTAAACTCCAGTGGATAATGAAGTTTCATTTTTCTCCCAAGATTTCCTTCGATGTTCCATCAAACCGTGAAGAGTGTAAATAAGAAGTCCGCACCAAATGAATCCAAAAGACCAGGCGTGATCGCGGGTGAACGCCTCTCCATAGAGAAAGACACCGGACATGAGCTGCATCGTAGGTGTCATATACTGCATAATTCCCACTGTCGTAAGAGAAAGATGGCGAACAGCATGTCCGAAAGCAAGAAGAGGAACTACTGTGACGACCCCTCCTCCAATCATAAGAAGACGAGCTACAGGGCCTTCGTTAAAAAAAGAGAACTGGTGAGTATTGATGAGATAACCAAAATACAAAAAAACGGGAAGAACGAGGGATATAGTTTCGAAAAAAAGTGAGTGCATTGGTTTTACGTTCATCTTCTTCTTCAAGAGTCCGTAGAGAGCGAAACTTAAAGCGAGCCCAATTGAAATTTCAGGGCGACCAACACGGGAGAGCAGCATTATAAGAATACCGATGAAAGCGAATGCGATTGAGATCCATTGAACGGGTTTAAGTTTTTCTTTCAGAAGAAAAACCCCGAGAAAAACATTGAGTAACGGATTGATGAAATAGCCCATTGAACATTCGACAATGTAATTATTATCAACACCCCAGATGAAAAGATTCCAATTAAAAAGAATAAGAAGAGTTGTTGGAATAAGATAAAGAATGTTTTTTTTCTGAGTGACGATGCCGGAAAAACCACGAATATCTTTTTGAAAGAGAAGGACGGAACCAAGGATCACCGCAGACCACAGGATGCGATGGCCGAGAACTTCTACGAAAGAAATTCCATGAAGAAGTTTCCAATAAATGGGAACAATTCCCCAAGTGAGAAATGCTAGTAGTCCCCAGGCCAATCCCTTCTTGAAGGAGGCAACCTCATTCATAATCGCGATCCATCACAGTTTTTCTTCCTTCACTTCGCGCTTTCGCGGCTGCATCGTCCGTATGGCGACGAACGATTTTTGAAAGGATTTCCATGACGTTCGCACTGGTATTCATGTCGTGTTTGTCTTTAATGTATTGCTTAAGCTTCGAGGCCACGATGAGAATCTCTTCCTCATTGGCGTCAGAACTTTCAGACCGCGGAGAATTAACGATGATTCGGCGAGGAGCGTTTTCGTCTCCTTCAGGACGATAATTTTCTTTTTTAGGTGATCTATTTTCCTCTGCCCATGAAGTTTTATGATTCATGACCGGGTTGTGAAGATTCCAACAGTCGACTGAGCAAAAAACAAGTTTTCGACATGTGCTGACATTACAGGCCTGATAAACCGTATTGAACCCTATCTCTTTTTTACAGCTTCCACATTTGCGCCAATACGTTTGATCTTGCACTCTTTTCTCCCCTTAGACTTTTGACCAAATTTAGATCACAATAATTTTATCATGAAATTTGAAACCGACTATAAAAACATCCATTTCCACATTGAACTTGAAAAAGAGAACGTCAGCGATCTCTCCCAATTAATGGGAGATAAATTCAATCGACTTCCTAATCAAACGATGGCGGAAATCAGAAAGGGCAATCTTGCTTCATACAATATTATTATTGTGAGCACATTCAACTATGAAGAGTACACACATTATTTGAGCGGAGTTGTTCTCTCTAGTCATGAAGATCAACTCATGGAAGATGTAGGTGAATATCTGGAACAAGAAGGCGTTTTGGATGATATTGAAAAAAGCCTGAAGCGCTATAGTGCGGACCCTGGACCTGTCTGGCGAATCGCTACCAATTAGAACAAAAAAAAGGCCCGCTTAAAGCGGGCCATTTTATTTAAGAAGAAATTATCTACATTGAGTTGCACGAAGAGTGATTCTTTCGATGAAAGCAACATCACCCTGGAATTGAGCAGATTCGCTTCCAGCATTCGCAGCTGAAATTGAAAGAGCTAAATCTTTATCAGTTCTACGATCGTAGTATTCAATCCATCTCATACCGAACACCTGACGGTTTTGAACTGTACAAGACATTCCACCATTTGGAAGTGGAGTACAAACTTGAACTGGCTCCCAGTAAGTACATTGTTCAGTTGTTTGTCTCACTGGTGAGTTTTGTGTTGTAGTCGCTACTGATCCGCTGATATCAACTGGCTGACCGACTTCGTGAGATTTGAATGAGAAAGTTCCGTTCGCTGGGATACGAGATCCATCTGGAAGGTTGAAAACAAATTTTTCATCGCTATCGTTGTTCAGACGAAGAGTGATTTTCTTTGATGTGTTTGCTTTGATGTCTGCAGAGTACGTCCCTACTCTAATTGTACGAGTTGCACCTTTAGTAGAGATCAGTTTTACGTCGTTAATAACGTTTAATTGTCCTTCGATTTTTTCACAACCAACAAATAGAAGTGCGGCCGCCAATAATGGCATTAATGATTTCATTGTTTTCCCCCTCTGAAAAAACAGTTTTTCTTTTGAATAAGTGTAACTACAGACCTTGTTTAAAGGCCATCAAACCAGTCCTAATGTAAGGATTTTATTGAGCAGGTCGTTAGTATGAACCCAAAAAGTGCCAGATTGGCCCCAAAAGGGAGGAAATTTTACAGGTTCTTGCGTATCGGCTTGTAACGCAAAGTCAAAAAAGTTATACCCCCTAACGATTTGATTCACACTCAGGATTTATAGGGGAAATATCATGAAAAGCATTCAAACACGTCTTACTTGCGGGGTACTGGCCCTCGCACTAAGTGTTCCTGCTCTTGCTTCAGAGAGAACGGACACTGAATTTTTCAATCAACTCGCAAAACACAAAGTTACGCCTAAAGAAGAACAGGCCTACTGTTATACAGATGAAAAAGGAACTCTTCAGGGAGTAAATCTTGATCTCAAAGTTCGTCTTGCTTCAGTAACAAAACTTCTCACTTCACTATGGGCCGTAGAAGAATTAGGAATTGAATATCGTCACGATACGAGACTTTATGTTCGTGGAAAACAGATGCACATTGCGGGTTCATTTGATCCGTTCTTGAGCAACGAAAAAATGTTGTTTCTTGTTTCTCAATTGAACATGCTCGGATTCACTCATTTCGAAAAAATTACATTTGATAAAAATCTTCTTATCAACCCAGCTGCTCAAACACATACAGATGAGTATCCTCTCATTACGAGAGAATCAAATGCACGTAACTTAAGAACGTATTTCAATACATCTGGATGGTCAGCAGTTTTCAAAGACGAATATAAGAGACTCGCAAAATTGGCGAAGGCCGGACGTTTTCTTCCTGAAGTAACGATGAAAGTTGATTCTGTTGAATACGTAGACACTATTCCGTTCAAAAAAGATGGTGAAGATGTTCGTATGCTTACACTAACATCACCAGAGCTTTACAAATATCTTAAAGAAACAAACGTTAAGTCGAACAACTACTCTTCTCACACCATTTTTAGACAATTAGGTGGCGAAGCGAAGTTCGCAACATGGTTGCAAAATCGTTATGGTCTAACGGCTGAACAGATTAGAATTTTCAACGGAAGTGGTCTTCCTTCAAGCATCAACGGCGTTCGTAAAGACAACTATGCGAGCTGTTCAATCGTGATGAATATGATCGAAGAATTAAAACTTTCTGCTGAAAGACAAGGCCGTGAACTTGAAGATGTTGTCGCAGTTCCAGGATCAGATCAAGGGACTTTCAGAAACCGTTTAAACTCTGCTGATCTAAAAAATTCATTCGTTGCTAAGACTGGTACACTAATGCACACATCGACTCTTGCTGGAGCAATGAGCACTGTAAAAGGATTCAGCTTCTTCGGTGTTTTCAACATGACGACACAAATTGAACCGGCAAAAGCTGTTCAGAACTATATGGTAGGAACATTGATGGCGGAAATGGGCGGCCCAAAAGTTTTCAACTATACAGTTGAAGGATTTCACTCATACCACAAAGATGAAAACGTGAAGAATCTTGAGGATCTTCTAGAGGAAGAATCTGACTTTTCTCCTATCGAAGGACAACTTTACTAAGATGATTTCAAAGCGGCTTTTTTAAGCCGCTTTTTTTTTGCTTTTTTCTTTAAGAAATTCAATAACGGCCGGAAGAACGGAAAGAATAATGATGGCCACCATGACAAGTTTGAAGTTCTTTTCAACAAACGGCAGTGATCCGAAATAGTAGCCAAGAGTTGTGAAAGAATAAATCCAAAGAACAGCTCCGATCACATTGTATGTCATGAAGTCGCGATACTTCATCGATCCGATACCTGCAACGAATGGTGCAAATGTTCGCACGATCGGAACGAAACGGGCGATGATAATGGTTTTCCCACCATACTTTTCATAAAACGCATGTGCTTTCATGAGGTGCGATTTTTTTAGATAAACTGAATCTTCGCGGTCGAAAACTTTTGGTCCCAAATATTTTCCGATCGCGTAGTTTAATGAATCGCCAATAATCGCTGCGAAGAGAAGTAACGTAGTAATTGACCAGTAATCGAAAGATCCTTTTGCGGTGAAAGCACCGATGGCGAAGAGAAGTGAATCGCCTGGGAGAAACGGCATAATCACGATACCTGTTTCAACAAAAATAATGAGGAATAAAATGATCGACGTCCAGCCTTGGTAAGTCTGAATGAGTTCCGCAAGATGTACGTCAATATGAAGAATGAAATCGATCAGAGTCTTAATTAAATCCATTTGTGCTCTTATTTTGAAAATGTGTTAGCTAGGGTTTAAACCAACAGCGTGGACGCGTTCCTAGTTTAGTTTCATCATTACAATGCCCAATTTTTGCATCTTCATCAGATGTTAACATCGATGAAGGAACTGTACAAAGAGCACCTTGATAAACGGTATCCAGACGACATTGAGGTCGAGGGTAATCATTCGTATTTGTCCCTTTCACTTCACGAGTATCAGGAGTCTCAATGCTGACTTTGTGTTTTGTCGTTGGAAGTTCATTGAGGAACTGACCGAAAGCGATACTCGCTAATTGAGTACGGATACAAACTTTAATGTCTTTAAAATTTTTGTGTGTTGCTGAACAATCTGTCACTGCCTTGTGAGGAATTGTGGCATCGATGGAAATTTCTTCATAAGACAATTCTTCGTAATATCTTTTTAAACATTTTGAAGTGGCCCAATAGTCAGCTTGTCCTTCAGCTGATGGCCATCCATTGTAAAGAAACGTGCGTGGAGCGCCACCTAAGTGGTGACCAAGTTCATGACAAACGATCAGTGCAAATGAATCTCTCGTCATTCCTTTGGCGCGAGCAATCCCGCCAGGGACAAAGATATTCCACGATTCAACTTCACGAGTAGCGTAAGCATTAACGGTTCCATCTTGCCAATCAGAAACAACAACAAGGTCATAACCACTTTTTGCTTTTATAACTGGAGAATAGATTTTTTTCAGAATGGAAAGGATGCGAACAAAGTCAGCTTCTGTGACCGAATTATCAGTGTCTTTTGGATTCACTTCACTGGCCGGAATATCCATGTCATTGTCAGGAATTGCTGGCATTTTTTGGGGAGCAGCTTCGACCGTAAAGATCGATAAAACCACAAAAAGACAGAGTGAAAAAAGCGATAACTCAATTTTTTTCATAGGCGCGCAGTCTATGAGAAAAGCCTCGGAACGTCATTAAAAAAGAATTGCCGAAAAGACCCAAAGCACCTAAAACTAGATGCCATGAAGAAACTATTAGTCCTACTCGCTATTCCTTTTCATTCTTACGCACATTGTCCAGCGTCTCTAAAGACGGAAAAAGTATGCTTTATGCTGGAATCCAATTTAGTCTATGTTTATGACCATAAATTAGAGCATAACGGGCCTTATACAGACCTCGTGGCCCCTGTCGTTTTTAAGAATGAAAAAGGTGAAGTCCTAAAGACGTCAAAAGCGGCCCGCGGGATTTACAAACTCGAAAGCGCAACTCCACTCAATAAAGTGCTGATTGAATCTGGAACTCAAAAAATTTCTGTTCTCAAAGAAAAGTCTTAGGCCTTTCGAGTAACATCAATAAAACGCACAGGACTTTCGTAATCAGGCAATTGTCCTGCCTGAATGTTAACGATGAGACTCGGAGTGAGAAGTTTTGGCGTGGGAAGAGTTTGATCTCTAGTCACTCTGAACTCTACATACTGATCTTTAGTCGTCTCATTTTTCAGATGAATATTTTCTTTTTTACTGCGAGCAATCGTCGTTTCAAATCTTAACTCTCTTCCACCTGGCCTGTAATCGTGGCCGACAAAAACTCGAGTGGAATCAGGAAGTCCATAAATTTTTTCATGAACTGAATGATAAAGTTTTTCTGCACTTCCATTTGGAAAATCACATCTCCCCGTGCCGCTATCTTCAATAAAAAGAGCATCGCCTGTAAAGAGCGCATCTCCAATAAGATAACTCATGCACGCTGGTGTATGACCTGGAGTTGAGAGGGCCTTGAATGTCAGTGTTCCAAATATCATCACTTCACCGTCTTTGATAAGATGATCAAACTGACGTCCATCAACAGGAATATGGGAATCGAGCTTTAAAAGATCTTTGAATGTTTTTTGAACAAGTTTAATCTCTTCGCCAATAAAAACTTTTAGCTTGGGAAAATCGCGTTTGAGAAAATGAGCACCTGATAAATGATCGGCATGCACATGTGTTTCCAGACAAGCATGAAGATTTAATTTTTTTGAATGAATGAATTCTGTGATGATTTTAAGGTGAGCATCATCCACATTTCCGCTTTCAAGATCATAATCCAGCACGGGATCAATGACGATTGCATCATAGGTGTTTTCATCGAAAACAACATAGGAAAGCGTTGACGTTTTTGTGTCATAAAAATGTTGAATCATCATGGTTAATTCCTCTGCAAATAAATCTAGCAGTCTTCATGATTATCGACAATAGTCATCACACTGCATAGACATTTTGTGAGCTGGCTTTTGGAGGTATTCTTAGTTATATTTTGCGCCATGGAAGATTTAAACCCTTATCTCGAAGAACTCATTCTCAAATATAAATCCAATAATGATGGACATCTGGCCGATTACATTCCAGAACTCGCGAAAGTGTCTCCAGAACTTTTTTCACTCGCTGTTGTTACAAGCGATGGAAAAGTTTTTAAAGCAGGTGATTTTAATCAGACTTTTTCGTTGCAATCAACCTCCAAACCATTCTTATATGCGATGGCCCTGCAGCATCTCTCGCGGGAATTTGTACTTACAAAAGTTGGTGTTGAACCAACTGGTGAAGCGTTCAACTCCATTGTTGAATTGGAAAAACATACGCATCGACCTTACAATCCGATGATTAACTCAGGGGCTATTGCAGTTTCAAGTTTCATCAAAGACACACCAACACAAAAACGTCTCGATCGCGTGCTTAATTTATTCTCTGATCTGGCCGGTAAAGAAGTTTCAATCGATGAAAATATTTTTCAAAGTGAACGTCAGACGGCCCATCGCAATCGTTCAATCGCTCATCTTTTAAGACACTTTTCCATTATTGAAGATGATATTGAAGCCTCTCTCGATTTGTATTTTCAGCAATGCTCGATTCTCGTCAATACCGTTGATCTCGCGATGATGGGTGCCACACTTGCTAACGGTGGCGTGCAGCCTAAGACGGGCAAACGAGTCTTGAACGAAGAATACGTTCCGGATATTTTAAGTTTGATGTTTACGTGTGGAATGTATGATACCGCAGGTGAGTGGGCCTACAGTGTCGGGCTTCCAGCGAAAAGTGGTGTGAGTGGTGCTCTCTTCTGTGTCGTTCCGGGCAAACTTTGTCTGGCGGCCTACTCTCCCCTTATTAATCATCATGGCCACTCTCTTCGAAGCGTCAGCGCGATAAAAGATTTTGTTCAGCGTTTTAAGCTTAATATGTTTTTAGGATCTACTGCTAACAAGGAAGAGTGATGACCAAAATTCCGGTCGATCGCATTCATATTTTCATTCAGCTTGAGCCTTATCTCACGCTCGCTCTTGCTATCTTAGGCGCGTGGCTCTTCTACTCTTTTTTACTAAAGAGAATTAGTGCCCGACGCCACATTACGCTTCGTCGGCGTTTCGTTAAAACGATTCTCTATTTAACATTATCAGCAATGATGGCCGGCTTTCACTGGATCATGCTGGAATCCGACATCAAAGATTTCTATACTCTGCGGTTTAACAATTTTATCGCTCTCATTGCTTTTATCGTGCTCGTCACAGTCGCGATTCGTCTGTCACAAATTTATGTCTATCTCTATCTCTTCTTTTCAAATATTCGCACAGGTGTTCCTCGTCTGATTGCCAATCTTTTTACACTTCTTTTTTCTTCGGTATTGATTGCTTGGTTGGCCGCAGAAGTTTTCGGAATTCATCTTGCGACCGTGCTCACAACGTCGGCGATCTTCACTATTGTTCTCGGTCTTGCCCTTCAAGATACGCTGGGAAATCTTTTTTCCGGTGTGGCCATGCAAATCGAGCGTCCCTTTCAAATTGATGATTGGGTTGAAATTCAATCAGGCGGAGAGACCTGGATTGGTCAGGTTTATGAGATAACCTGGAGGGCCACTTCCCTCGTAGGTTTTACAGATCAACTCATCATCATTCCCAATAAAACATTGGCCCAAAGTCAGATCACTATTTTTTCTCATCATCACAAATCTCCTATGCTGACTCATCAGTTTCGCTTACGTTTTGAATCGGATATTGATGAGGCCAAAGACGCTGTCATGGCCGCAGTGAAAGCGGTTGATGAAGTCTTGCATGACCCTCCCCCAAAAGTTCTACTCACTGATGTGACCGAATCTTATATTTTCATTAAGGTTTTTTTCTCTTTGAGAGATTACGGAAAAAAGATTGAAGCTACTGATCATGTCATCAGCAATGTACTTGAAGCTTTTGCCTCTAAAAAAATCAAAACAGGAACTAACGTCATCAGGGCCGCGGACTGGCCGGATGACCGCTTCGCTGTTCAGGCAGAAATTCACCCTCAAGCGACAACTCCACAAGGCCCAACTGTCCTAAGTTAGGAGGGGGTTGCACCAAATCCCGAAGGGGAGTACCATTAATATATGTCTATCGTCGTAGTTGACCAGGGTGCTGAGCTCTTTTGGTTCGTAAGTAATGCCTTACTTCAAGACGAAATACCTCTCAAGCACGTTAAAACCATTCCTATGAGTGAAGAACTCATTCTTAAAGAGCTGCCAAAACTTGTTGTTTTGAACGGTGATGATAAATCATTGGGTCCGGCCGCGTTTATAGCTAAAATGCGCAATCACGTTTTTGCCAGAAAAACGATGTTCATTGTCATCACTGCTGACACTACAGCGGAATATAAAAAGTCTCTTATCATCGCGGGAGCCAGTCAGATTCTTTATCGAGGAAACCAACAAAATCCTTCGCCAAAATTTTTTCGTTCAATGATTAAATGGTTTCTTGATGTAAAAAATCCTGATCAAAATTTGATTGATTTTAAGGCCACTGACTTTCCAGAGCAGGCAGAGTTTACAACTTTTGGTCGCATGGGCTGGATCACTTCTAAAAAATGCATGATTGAAGTCAATGTGGATCTCTCCCCAGGACAGACCATTGAATTCAACTCTCCTCTTTTTGAAGAACTCAACATCAAAGGGGCGAAGATCACTGTTAACGAAAAAAATAAAGTTGGCCGTTATTATCAATACGCTAATTCTCTCGAATGCACGATCAACTTTGCTGATCAATTCAAGGATCCAAGAAAACTAGAAGCATGGATTGCGAACAATCTCGATATCTCGAAACCTAAAGTGGTGAAGCTTCTCTATTTTGAACCAGATGGTGATGAGAGAGAAAAGATTAAACGAATGGTTAAAGCAGAGAAACGATATTGCGCCCGTGGTTTCTCACACATTGATGATTTTCTGGAAGACCTGAACTATCAATTGCCCCAACTCATCCTCGTCAACCGCAAGCTCATTCAGGAAAATAAAGCTAAATTTGAAACACTCAAAAGTTTTCTCAAAAAACATGTTTGTTATTGCGTGACTTACGATCCGGAAAATTTAACGAACGTTGAAGATTTTAAAAAGGCCTTTGACTACGCTCTTCACTCACCAATGCCAATCGACAATAATTTACTTGATTCAATGGTGATGAAATTGGAAGCGAAAATGCAGCCGGCCGAAAGTGAAGTCGTAACAATGCCAAAAGTTTTTTTTAATAAACACTCTGCTTACAGTAAAATCTCCGTTTGCTCACCGGCGCAAATAAAACAAATTGCGCTTTCAGGCGCTATCGTTGAACTTCCCTTTGCTCTCAGTCCTTATTGTGCTTTTGAACTGGCCTCTTCTGCCTTCTCTTATATCAATCTTCACCGCGTTCAATATGCTCGAAACTTTATTGGTAAAAAATCACCAGGCGCTTATTCGCACCAATGCATATTCATCGGACAAACTTTTGCTGATAACGAAATTATCAAAGGTGTTATTGAGCAGATTAATCAGCTCGGTTACGAGAAGTGGCGCTACCCTGAGAAGAAAGATTGATGTAAAGCTGCTCTACTTTGGTTCGGGCCCAAGGCGTTCGCCTTAAAAAAGTCAAACTTGATTTCACGCTCGGATCTTTCTTAAAACAATTGATATCAATCAATTCGGCCAAACCATCAAAACCATAATGAGCGACGAGTTCATTAAGTATGCTCTCGAGAGTTTTTCCATGAAGAGGATTATTGTTATTTGCCATGAAGAGTATCCAACATTGTATCAAGCATTTTTTTTAATGATTCTTTTTCACCACGCAAGCGAGCTACTTGAACTCCGCCTTGAAGAGTGGCCATTATCCAATCAGCGGCCACGTCAGAGGCCAGACTTTTTTTAATGGTACCTTCTTTTTTCCCCTGATCAATAGTTTTAATCAACCAGTCTCTCTGCAGCTGATGAAAATCACGGCTCTTCTTTTTAATTTTTGCTGTTACCGTATGGTAGTCGGAACTAAAAACACCGAGCGGACAAATCATGTGATTTTTTTCAGTGAGCTTCATAAAGCCCTTTACCATCTTCTCCAGTTTTTCTTTTGACGTGAGAGCTGATACGCGCTCAACCCAGGCCTTATATCCCTCTTCATAATCTTTAATGAGGGCGAGTCCCATGTCTTCTTTGGAGGCAAAATAATAATGAAGGGAAGCTTTTTTAATGCCTAAGGCATCGGCGATGGTCTGAAAACTAAAGCCATTGAATCCCATTGTTTGCAAATAGGTTTTAGCGAGCTCAAGTGCCTGTGTTTTGGTGTCACTATTGCTTTTAGTTTTCATAAGGTGTATTCTACCTACCGATAGGTAGATTGTCAACGACAAGGATGAAAATATGCAAAACAGAGCTTTTAAACCAGTGGCGATCCTCGGAGGAAGCCGCACTCCTTTTACAAAATCGTTTTCTCACTTTAGTAAAACGTCGAATAAAGAACTCATGACAGCGACGTTAAAAAATCTTGTTCAAAAAACAAATCTTAAAGGCGTTCAACTAGGTGACGTTGCTCTGGGAGCAGTCATGAAAAACGCCGAAGACTGGAACCTCACACGCGAGTGTGTTTTAGAATCAGGTCTTCATCCGCATACTCCCGGTTATGATGTACAACGAGCGTGCGGAACTGGTCTCGAAACAGCGGCCCAAATCGCCCTTAAAATTGCGGCCGGACAGATTGAAAGTGGAATCGCCGGTGGATGTGATACGAACTCAGATATCGCGGGTGTTCTTCCTCATGAGTTTTCATGGATCATGATGGAATTTCAAAAAGCTCCAACACTCATGAAGAAAATTCAACTCCTCACAGAATTTCGTCCCCAATATTTAAAACCACAATTTCCTGTTGTGCAGGAACCTCACACTGGACTTTCAATGGGAGAGCACTGTGAATTGATGGTTAAAGAATGGAAAATTTCTCGCGCTGATCAAGACAAGCTTGCTTATGAGTCGCACTTAAATGCTGCTCGTGCTTATGACCGCGGTTTTCATCAAGATCTTCTATTTGATTTCAAAGGACTAAAAAAAGATTCTATTCTTCGCCCGGATACGACGATTGAAAAACTAGCAAAACTAAAACCTGCCTTTGATAAATCAGATAAAGGAACGCTGACAGCTGGAAATTCGACTGCACTTACAGATGGTGCTTCGGCGGTGCTCCTGGGTTCAGAAGAGTTTGCTAAAAAACATAATCTTCCAGTGCTCGCCTACTTTGTTGATGCTGAATATTCAGCAGTCGATTTTGTTAAAGGCGAAGGGCTGCTTATCGCTCCAACTTTTGCAGTTGCTAGACTTCTGCAACGAAATGGTCTCACTCTGCAAGATTTTGATTTTTACGAAATTCATGAAGCCTTTGCTGGCCAAGTTCTTTGTACACTTAAAGCGTGGGAGTCAAAAGAATACTGTGCACGCATGGGACTTGATCACGAACTCGGATCCATTGATCGCGCAAAACTCAATGTGAACGGTGGATCATTAGCTCTAGGACATCCATTCGCTGCGACTGGTGGACGCATCATTGCTTCGCTTGCAAAAGCACTTAACGAAAAAGGTAAAGGGCGCGGACTTATTTCCATCTGTACTGCAGGCGGGATGGGTGTAGCTGCAATAATTGAAAAATAATTTTAATGAAAAAACATTTACCGAAAATTTTTAAATTTTTATCTGCAGTCTCGCCCAAACTAGCGGCGAGATTTGCGATAAAAGTATTTGCCACTCCCTCTCGTATCCCGCGTCCTGAATCAGAACGTGAAATGTTTGATCGAGCGCGAGTTTTTAAACTCTCAAGTGGTATCGCCGCTTTCGAATGGGGAAATCCAGAAGGGCCACTCGTCATGCTCGTGCATGGCTGGAACGGAAGAGGTACGCAGCTCTCACCTTTTGCTCGCACACTCGAAAAAGATTTTCGTATTGTCGCTCTCGATGGTCCTGGACATGGAGATTCACCTCCCAGTCCAAATGGCATGACGAATCCAGTTCATTACGCACAATTTATTATAGATTCTCAACATGAGCTCGACTCGCGCGGAGCTGTGAGTGTCATTGCTCACTCATTTGGTGGCGGATGTTCCGTACTGGCCGCTTCTCGCGGTTTAAAAACAAAATCGTTAGTACTTGTCGCTTCACCTGCTTTCTATGATCGCGTAGTTGATTTTTTCGCAAAAGGATTGGGCCTTTCGGAAAAAACAAAAGAATATTTTATTCAAAATATTATTGCCCTCACTCATCTCCATCCGCGCGAACTCAACATAGGTTTAATTGGTTCGAAACTTAATCTTCCTCTTTTGGTTGTTCACGATAAAGGCGACAATGCTGTCGATTACTTGTCGGCGGAAGCCATTCACAAGGCCTGGCCGGGCTCAAAACTTCTCACCACAGAAGGTTTAGGGCACAGACGCATTCTTAAAGATGCGAAAGTTGTAGCAGAGACCGCGGAATTCATTGCTTCTTTGCGTTGATTTTACCCCTTGTTCGTGTTAAATCCCCCCTATGAAAAACATTACGATCAATGACGTTGTTGAGTCA
>CAMLKK010000047.1 GCA_946480715.1 uncultured Bacteriovorax sp.
CGAAAATAAAATTTGTGAGGAAAACCATGAAAGCGATCATTCTTCTTTTAACTTTATCAGCAACGTCTTCTCTTTTTGCCAAAGATTTTAAAAACTGTGTGATCAAAAATGGACCAAAAGAAATTGAAGCTTTCGACATTTTAAATGTTGATACAAAAGAGCCAGAAGCGGACATCGATGGAAGCCTTGTCGATTATTCTGAGACAACAACTGAAGTGACGATGAATTTTTCAAATCAATGCGACAACAATTATTTCGTTACATTCAAGAAATCTGAGTTGAAAAAAAAGAGCGGCAAAGTTCAAGGTCATGCAGAAATTGAAGTTTATGGTTATTCAGACGACGGAGAACCAACTATTGCAAAAGGCACGCTGACGTGTGAAATCTCCCTTTAAAAAGTGCAAAAAACTAAAATATTTGCTTTAGAATTGTCCTAAAAACCACATTTCAGCCACTTTTTGTGAAGTTTTCGCTCGAGAAACCATTATTTCTTCGCTACACTTTTTATCATCACACACTAAACAAACAAAAACTAAGGAGACACGTATGTCAGAAGTCGGATTAAACAAGCCAGTAAAACTTAATAAAGAACTAGCAACTTTCTGTGGAGCAACTGAGCTTCCAAGAACTGCTATTACTCAAAAATTTTGGGACTACATCAAAGCTAATAACCTTCAAGCAAAAACAGAAAACGGAAAAGCAGAAGGCGCTGGAAAATTCATCGTTGCAGACGCTACTCTTCTTCCACTTTTCAAAGCAACTAAAGTAACTAGCAAATCAACTGGTAAAGTGACTGACTTTACTGGTCTTAAAATGGGCGAAACAATCAGCATGCTTCAATTAGCATCTGTTGTTGGCGCAAACATCGAAGGCTAATTTTAAATTTCACTTAAGGGTCTGGTTAGCCAGGCCCTTTTTTTTTTGCCTATAAAATCTATCGACTCCCTTGTTCCCCGTCTCCTTTCTGGTATGTTCCTTTCACAAATTCAGTTTGGAGTATATATGAAACGATTAATCGTGCTCATCAGCTTCCTCGCACCTTTTATGACCATGGCCAATGAAGCCTGTGTTTCGAAGATTGCTCCATCGTTATCTGCCTCAATTCAAAAACCAAAAACAAAAGCGACTGTGCTTGCCCTTGAATACATCACAAACCGGCAAGCGCTTAATTTCCTGAAGTCGGGAAATGCCGGAAACTCTCACTACATCATTCAGGGGGAAGATTTCACGGCCCGCAATCAGGCCATTGCTCAAACGAGTAATCCCTACATTGCTTTCTACTACTTTGAATATGATCTAAAAGAAGGCGGATTTTTTGGAGTGGAAATCAACTACGCCCGTATCGTTTTGGCTGATAACAAAACGTGTGCGATTAAATCTGAAGTTCAATACATCAACGATTTTGAATAAGAAAATTTTTCAAAAGCCTCGTGCCAACCCATAAGTCTTTTGGTATTTAACCGCCAATTCATTTTTTATAGGGGAAAACATGAGACTACTCATCACTGCTGCTCTTGCTGCGATTCTAATGACTATTTCTGCTAAAACTCAAGCATCATCTGTTGATCCAAAAAGCTTTACTGGAAAATTCACGGTTGGTGATTGTTCGCTTTCAATTGAAGAACAAGCAGGAATCATTCTTGAAGATGGATTGTTAAAACTTTTCTTTGAAGGATCGAGAAGCTCATCAGTAGAGATCGTGACTGAATATACAGAAGAAGATTATGCAGTGATCATGGTTAAATCTGAGCCGCATACATTGATCAACGAATATTTTGTTAAAGTGAACGATGGAATGCTTCTTCCAGTTCAACAAATCAAGATCGCTCGCTCAGCAACTGGTAACCGTGTTCGTATCACTTCTTTGACTTACGAAACGAATATGAAAAATGAGTGTGTTCTTTACAGAAACTAAAAATGATAAGGGCCTCAATTGAGGCCCTTTTTTTATTCTGCTTTTTCAGCTAACGATTTCTTCCATTCTTTTAAGAGCGCAATCAGCTCCGGCTTCACCGGGTCCCCTTTCGGTGGCATGTAATCAAACCCCATATCAAACGCATCTGTCATACGATATACGATATCATCAGTATTCTTGATTATGTTTTCTTTGCTTGTGAGATCCATGCGCTTTGGGCGTTTAGGATTGTGGCATCCCGTACAGCTCTTATCGAAAAGATCCGTCTTCAGTTTAGTATAGGTTTTATCTTCCACTATAACCGGTGTATCCGGCTTTTCTGGAGGTGGAGTTGTATCTGGTTTTTTCACCGGATCGATTTTCGCAATTTCGTTTGTCGAAAATTTCAACGGACCTTTATCAGAGCTATCGCCGCAGCCGCTAATGAGAATAAGACTTGAAAGTAAAAGTGCTGTTTTCATAGGCGCAGACAGTATCTGAATTAAGTGCCCTGCTCAAGCGAGATCTATAGAAAATTCATACTTTCACTTAATATATCAGATCAATCGAAACTAACTTCCCGCGAAGGTTATAACGAGTTTCAAGTTTAATCACCGATTCCATTTCTGTGTTGTGATAAGCGTGAAAGACTCTGTAGCCCACTTGTCTGCCTTCATCATTAAAAAGAATTGATGAATACATATACATCATGCTTGTAGAATCATCCGGCCAGATTCCGAGTTCAATAACATTATAGAATTCAACGATTTCAGGGAGTGCATCGACATCGACTTTATTTTTGAGGGAAGTATTATAAACTTCACGGGCACCGCCAACTTTCGTACAAAGGGCCACTAGGTGAGAAATTTCTTTAAGACCTGGGCACATGCTCTCTTCAACATCACGAAATTCAGTTGATGCGAAAGCTGAAGATGTCAGTGTAAAGATGATAGCTGCGATTAAAGATTTCATGAGTCCCCCTAAATTTGAATTGGGGACTTCTATCCAAAAATTCTCTTAAGGGAAATTTCAAAAATTCGATGCTTCCTATCTCTTGTACGATTCCGAGGACTGCGATGATTCCGCTTGTAACCGTTCAACCGCACCCAAGACTAACGATCCTAAAATCGCCTGTTCGGCCGTGCATTCTTTATTAAAACGAATAGCGACTTCATTGCTCATCCCGAAAGCGTGAACGTTGTATTTCACCGCTAAGTCCTGCATGTCCGCTCGCATCGCCGAATAGCTGATGAACTTCGCGAGTGGGTTTTCACCATTGTAGGTGAATTCGCCGTTTAAGAGTTTACCGATGATGATATCGGGTTTATCCCAATTGAGTTTGTAGTCCTCGTGATTAGAAATTGAGATATCGCCATTGTCTTCCAAACGTCCTGTGACGTTTTTACAATCCCACCACAATGATCGGCAGTGGCCGCTCCAGCTTGCCGAGCGATTCCAGGCCTGAACCGCCGTAGGTGGAAAGAAAAAGGGGCTCTCCTTCCAGACTCTGCATGATTCAGCATTTTCCAGTTGTTTGACAGAGGCACAACCTGACAATAACGCTGAGGTGATGAACATTAAAAGAAGAATTTTCATGGATTCATTATTTCACTGAAATGATCCTTTTCAAAGACTCCTTAGCGTTCTAGATTCCGTCGGAACTTAAATTGAGGAGATATTATGAAAATCGCAATCGCATTACTCATGACCATGATCTTTTCTGCACAGGCCTTAGCATACGACGAAGGTGAAAAAACTCAGCTCCTCTATTGCTCAGAAAAATTTTCTACTTTCGAAGTTTATCAGGAAAATGGCGTGACTTATGTGAGCCGCATGCTTGTTCTTGATCGTGTAAGAGGAAACCCTTACGTTTATGGAAGCATCTCTCAAAATTCTACAGCGGTGATCGACACTCTTCTTGTTAAAAAAACAGAAGACTCTCTTATCTTCAGTTTAGAAGACGGTCTAAAAATTACTTTGAAAATCACAAAAGATGTTTCGGAAGATACAACGAGATTACAATTCATCTCCGATGCTGAAAATGTTGAAATCCAGATGGGTGCTATTCTCGGAACTGAGGAAACTCCTCTTGAATTTTATTCATTAGACGCTTGTTCTATTAAATAATTACAAAAACTATCATCTCGAGACACGTCCTTAAAAAACTTCATATGATTTCTCCATAAATTTACACAAACCTGTTTATGGAGAAACACATGAAAGCAATTCTACTTGCCGCTTTATCTCTCGTATCTGTATCAGCATTCGCAATGCCAAAAGTTGGTGACTCTGTTACTTACAAAATCATCACAAACGGAATGACTCTTTCTCAAAAAATCGAACTGACTGCATACGATGCTGCAAGCGATTCATTCACTCAAACTGAAACGACAACATACCAAGGTCAATCTCAGAAAGAAGTGAACACAGTTGCTGCTGATGAAATGATCAACGATCAAACAGCTGAGATGATGCTTACTTACTGTGAATCACAAATGGGTGGAAAACTTCAAACGATTACAGTTGGTGCTGGGACATTCAAAGCATGTTCTATTTACGATGATGCTTCTCAAGGCCAGGTGTGGATGGGAAAAGTTCCATTTGGAATGATCAAGTTTCAAGGTTCACAAGCTTCTGCTGAACTTATGAGCTTCACGAACGGAAAATAATTTTTCATTGAAAATTGGCCCTGGGAAACTGGGGCTTAATAATTTTTGATCGGCTTTGCTCTCAACATTTCTCTATTAGCGCCTCTCGAATTCAACTCTGTCACCTTCGAATCAAACGGCTTAGACTCTCCTCTCCACGAATCAAAAACATAAAGCTTTCCATCTGGTGCCGTTAACTGCGTGTACGCATGCGCGACTTGATCACCTTTATCTTTCTTCGAAGTCTCATCATAAAAATCTAACGTGTATCCTTTGAAACGAAGATACATCGACTCTGGTGTTGAAGAATCAAGGAATCGATAAGTTTGTTCCACGCAGACGAGATAATCAGATTTTTTTGAAACATCGAGATTGGTATTTTCTTTCAATACCCCAAAAGCAATTGATGGAAGATTATTCGTCACGTATGCGCGAAGTCCTCCACGCCCTGGAGCTCGTTCTCCGTTTACAATGAGACGGTTCATATAGATTGTAAGCAAGTCATTGTGTAATTGTTCAGGTGAAGAATCTTTCTCCAGACTTGAAATCCGCGCGTGAATAGCGAGAAGTTTTTTGGCTTCATCATCTAAATGCGGCAGACATCCTTGCGGTGTTTTGATTGGAGATAAAATCGCATCGCAATCCAGACGCTTTTTAATTTTACTTTGCAAACCTGGATCGAGTTTGATGTCACGACAAAGATGCGCGTCTGTTAATTTCTTAACCGCTACTCGCGTGACTTCTTGATTGCACAGCTCGCCCGATATTTTCATTGAACTGCTGATAAACTGATCGAGCTTTGATTCATCTGGGAGTGCGTATTCGCGGCAACGAATTTGTCCGGATTTTTCAATCGCGTAGGTGTTGAGACTCAATAGCAATAGGCCTGCGGCCATGAGGAACTTCATACTCCACTATTATAAGGGCCTTAAGCCTTTCAAACAAATGAACGATTCTGCCTGCTGGGAATTCGAGGGGTTAGAGGCTTGAAATAGTGGAAGTAGCGACTGTAAATGCTGTCAAATTGTTATGTCGAACAAGGATTCGGAGTAACTGTCGAAGGACAATCGGAAGACGTCGATCGATGCTTATAGAATTAATGGAATTCAAAAATCTTATTTTTTTTCAGCTCGCGGAAACTCTTTCTTAATTCTCAATCCGAAATTGAGTCCCCACTCTGAAAAGCCTTTATGATATTCATCCATAACTTCTTTAATGATTTTTTTAAGATTGTTGTCTGTATGATATTTTGAAAAGTAATCTTTCAGCTCATTTGTGGGAACGTCTCTATAGGTAAAGAGCGAGCTTAGAAGAATCTGTTGTTGAAGAACTGGAGTCATTTGTTGTTTTAGTTGTTCAAGCACACTCTCTGGAACATTCTCTCCAAAGGCCATGCCCATTCCAACCACTGTATCGGCGACGATTTGAACGGTAACCTCAACGGCCTTGCTGTCATTCATGAAGTTAAATATAAGGCCAAGTCTTTCTTTCTCTGGAGGATTCTTTTCGAGGTTTTTTACATAATCAATCATTGCAGATTGAGCAGCTGCTGAAGTCCCTTCCTCCTCAAGACGAGCAAACTTTTTTACAGAGTCTTGTTCGTAAAATGAATGCAATTCATTGATCTCTTTTGCTGACCAATTTTTTAATCGATTTTTAATTCTGGATAAAATTTCTTGAGGCTTGAACTCTTCCATCGCGATCGTAGAAAGTTTTTCGATTTGCTCTGGCGATAACTTTTTATTTCTCGCAACTCCCTCTTTCACTTGCGCTGACATTGTCTCTTTTAACTGCATCGTTTGTTTATCAATTCCTGATCGATCCAAGATAGCGTCGATTTTCTTTTCAAGTTGGAGAGCATCGTCGGCCAAAACAATTTGAAAATTAAGAAGCAGAGAAAAGAGAACAATCGTTTTTCTAAGCATGAAGCCTCCGTGTAAGGCAAACGTATGCCTTACATTCAAATGAGAACGTTAAATTTTAAAAATTCAGTTTTATGATTTGATTATGAAGCAATCAATTTTATTTGCAATGAAAAAATATTACTAATCGAATAGTTCGTCCCGAGAAGTTCTAGCAAGCTTGAGTCGGCTGCAATTATCATAAAAGGTGTATTTGAACTGAGGATGAGTATGTATTTAAATTATTTTTTATTAAACCAACCAAGCGCCCAGCATCCCCAAAGGCCATAAAAAAAACCAAAAACGCAAAAAACAATAAATCCATAATATTTCAATGGTGAAAGAGGTTGTTTGCTATTGTCAGCATTTAAAAATAAATACAGTACAATTGGCGCTAAGATCACACTGAAAGGTGAAACTAACTTCATCAGCGTTTTTACATTTTCATTTGCATCCATTTATTCCCGCTATGTTCTTTCTAAGCAAGGTTTAAGCACTCTTATACGGATTATGAGCGTACCGAAAATTTATTGGAACTTCTATGTATTCTTTGATTAATCATCAAATTCTTTTCCCTTATTTGATAAGAAATAAAACTGAATATAAAAATTAGAGCTAAGATCGTTAATGTGCTTTTTGTACTTTTAAACCACCCCAAATATTTTTTTGTACCCCAAACGCCGCAACCAAAGCTTATTGGCATCAAAACTCCCATTGCAAAGTATGCTGGAAGATTACTAATTTTAAATTCTTCAATGAACATTGCAGAAAACAACACTGGTGAAAGAAACAGCAATACAGGGGAACCTAATTTAACAAATAATGCGAAATTCTCATCATTGCTCATTTGAAACCTTTTAATTTTAAAACGAAGAAAAAACTTTCTACACACTTGTGAGACTACGAGAGACAAAGCACTCATTGTTAAATATAATCCAAATTTATTTCAACTGATCGTCATTCTCTCTAGGATAAACGTAATCGTAACGTGTATCAATTCCGTCTTGATTCAAAAATTTATTATCATTTTTGTTAAAAGTTATTTTGAAAAAGATCATCGAGAGTAATGAGAACATAATTATCCAGCCACTAATCGTTATTTTTTTCATCAGGTGCTTAATTCTCTTCATACTTTCAATTTTTAAACTTTGACTCCAACACACTTGTGTGGACTAAGCGTCCCACAAGTGTATTGAAATTCTTCTGAGTAGTTTAGGTCTTGGTAAAGTTTTTTTAATCGCCGGAAGTTGCACTAGCAATTTAAAGTCAAGTTTGAACATGAGATGCTTCTACATTTATTTTTTCCCAAATTTCAAAGCTAGATATCTCAATATCAATAAATAAATGATGCAAAATGAGAAAAAAA
Source organism: uncultured Bacteriovorax sp. (assembly GCA_946480715.1). Next base: position 7,810 of record CAMLKK010000047.1, read on the forward strand.
CAGGGGGAGGCATTGCAGTCTTCAAAAGACTATAAGACAATCCTAAAATAGATACTCCAATGAGATAGATATAGTTTATTTTCAATTATTTTTTCCCGCAATTGTTTGCTGATTTACCTAACGCTTTCAATCCTTGAAAAGCTGCTTGAGTTGAAACTTGATCCAAAATTTTAGATTTATGCCCGCCTATTCTTCCTTTTAATTTTCCTAATCTATTTGCCGTTCTCGCAGAACCTAGTTGTTTAGAAAGAGCATTAATGGCCCTACCAGATTTTATAGAATTTTTACCAACGCTCAATAAACCTGGACTGAAAGCTCCTACGGCTGCAGAAACCCCCACATCCCACCAATCATAATTACCAGCATCAAAAACATCGCTGCCACTTTGATAATTTGAGTATCTTGCAGCCCAATTTCAACTCCGGCTCCAAAAATCGCACCAACCAAACCAGATTCCCCAGCGGGATCTATGTGGTTTATAGGATCTTGATAAACAAAACTGTATAGGTTTTCATCATCTCCTTCAAATTGTATCGGGTCTTTTGATATCCATCGACCAAATTGCGCGTCATAATCCCTAGCCCCGAATTTAACCAAAAGAGTATCATGATCATACAATCCACCAGCAAACCCAAACGGCTGAAAACCAGGATTAGTATCTTCTAAAACTTCTCCCCAATCAGAATAACGCATTTTTTGTTTTACTTCACCTGTTTCACTATCAACAACTAAGTTAACAGATCCACGTTGATCTTTAATGAACATGAACTTACGCCCATCCTTCACCATGTATTCAGGAGAATTCACACCTTCTGCATACACAAAACGAGCTTTTACATTGTTGTTTTGATCAAGCTCTGCGATCAATCGCAATTGATCTTCCCAAACGTAGCGACTCAAAAAATTGCCATTTACAATTTTAACTGAGCGTCTATTTCTTGGGTCAACGTGATACTGAACTCCCTTACCTGGCATATAAACAGCAACTAAGTTACCTAGAGAATCGTAGTTGAAATTCGTCACTTGACCATGAGTCGTCTTAGAAGCAACTTCACCATTAGCGTTGTACGAGAATGTTGTATCGTTATATTTTTAACAATCGATCAACACACTTGTGTGAACTATGAGCGTCCCGAAAAGTGTGTTGGAACTAAAACATTCTATTTGCTATATTGGCCTTTAACGCTCGCTAGTTATCGTTTATCTTGCCTAAATGTTTTAAATAATTAAATAACTTCTGCAAGTATCCTCGATTCTCTCTAATTGGTATTGAAAACTGTAATTTGAATTCATTAATTGTTTCAGTTATTGATCTGTTAAGATATTCACTCACAATAGATTCTTTTCCAATTATCAAATCAACGTCCCACTCTAGAACAAAGATCAATGAAAAATCTGGTGAAATCAACATAACATCTCCCTGATATTTGAAATCATCACTACGCCTACCCAACTCCCTGAAGCAATCGAAATCACAGGGCAAGATATAAAATTTTTGCTGTCCCTCGAAGTTTTTATAATTTTGAAAATTTGAAATATAAAACTCTTTGATATTCGATTTCTTAAAAACGTTGATTACTCTGGATAGCTCTTCATCTTCCAGTCCATTGAAGAAACTATTTCCTACATGTACAACCGGAATCAATTTATTCTGCGACAAAAAATCGAAGTCTAAGTCATAATTCCAGTAATCATCCTCACTTTTTATTCGACTGAAAATTTTTTTCTCTAATCGCAAAATTTCATCTATTGTTTTTACATCAACTAGCTCTTCAATTTTTTTCATACTGACCTCTATATTTCACAAACAATGAATGAGCATTCACTCATTGAACCATTTTGCCCAAGAGCGTTAATTTTTACGAAATTTAAGCGATTCTAAATTTTTATCTATTTCAAATTTTTTGAAATCTTGATGATCAACATCTCTGCTGAAAAAATATTTAATTAAAAAATTATTTTTTCCGATTCTTTCCACTGATTTTAGTTTAAAAAAGTCTGCACCATTTGGATAAGTCGAATTCGTATTCTTTGCAATAACTAAAATCTTTTTTTTCCCTGACTTGCAATCTATTGCACCAACTTCAGGCTTTCCATATATAGGACCTGTCGAGAAGAAAAAGACATCATCATTTTCAATATAGTTAACAACGTCGACTAAAACATTTCTTTTCAAAGTTAATTCAACATAGCCCCCATCTTTAATTTTTTTTTCAAAATCACATGAGGCTTCCGAATTTCGAAAATATAATATTGATAAAATTATCAACATGGTACTTTTCATTATTATTTTCCCATAGGTGTACAGTTTGGATTCCAGTATAAATTAAACTTTTAATATTTTTTTGATGAAACTTCATTTAAGCAATTATCCTTTTGCAAATTGTCACCTTCGGGTTTCATTAAATTCCCCATATAAAGTGCAGTTTTTTCCACTTTGGACCTTATATTGGCCATTACGATTTACCACTCCATATTTGGCAGTTCAAAAAACTTGCGTAGACAATGAGCGCACCAATAAATGTGGAAACTTTTCAGGCCTTTGCTTATTTACGGAAAAACAGTTTTCGAATTTACCAGCATTTCTTCGTTTAAAGAATTTACAATGTAAAAGTCATTTTCCAATGAAAAATATAAAAAATCTTTCTCTTCAGAATTTTTAGGTATTGCTTCTAGTCTTTCGCTCTGAGGATAGCAGTCTTCAACATTCGTGACCAATAATGAACTAAGACCTCTATTTGAGTTAGGATAATGACCGCATTTATTTTTATAATCTATTATTTTATTCTTCAGAAAATTCATTGCTGCATAATCACTTCTTGCTTTAGTGTCTATAAAGGGTTCGCTGATTTTTTGGACTAATATGAACCCTAGAATCCCACAGCACATACCAATTAAAAATGAACTAAAAAACTTTTTTATTTTTTGCATGAATTTAAACCTCTGTAACTTTGTAAGTTCTTGATGTTTTTTAATAGGAAATTGAATGCATAATTCTCTATGATCATGTCTATTTTGTACAAGTTAGAACACACGTTACGGAGACACAAAGTTTCACTGGCCATGTGAAACCCAGTCAAAAACCTACAAGAAAAGGGAATAAACTTGCAATGGCAATGAGAAATCATTTCAGACACCCAAGATGGATCTCAAAACAATACTGATCATTAACCGGCTAGTTATTTAAGTAAAATGCACCAAAACTTAAATTCAATACTACATAACCAATAATAAATGCTATAGAATTTTTTCTCACCTCTTCCCTAAGAATTGAAAAATCTAGTTTCGGAAAATACATAAAGACTCTTTCTTCAGTACTTTTATATAAGCGAACTATAAAAAAAATAGTAGCGGCTACAGAAGCAAAAATAAAAAACAAGATTATAGTATTCATATTTTTCTGGAACCTACATGTACATTTTTAATAATAAAATTGCAGCAACAGAATAAAAAGAGTTTAAAAACCTTGAGGTCAGAATGTACACAGCAAGCTATTAAAACTTCTATTCGCTTTTCAATTTACCTGTTTTTGCAGCAACAAGTATTGATACTAAAAATACTAGGATTAAATATAAAAAATAAAAATTTTCCAAATGAAAATATATTAGAAGCTGAGAAATTATCATTGATATAAACAGTAACAATACGAAATACGAAGCTATTATTTTTTTATCAAGCTTAACGATGAAAGCTTTATTGCAGTTTGTACATGTCCACTTATTTTTTAACAGCGACACCATTCTAATTGAATGACTTTCAATGCAGGTGGGGCAATATTTTTTCATATCAAGCTTCACTATCATAAGTGCTCTAATCTTTCCTTCGCAGGATATTTTTATCAAACACACTTATGCGGTACTATCCGCGTCCCGAAAAGTGTGTTGGAACTAAAACATTTTATCTTCATATTATCTCAGATCCTGAAAAGATGCGTATAGAAACAATCCTCCAGTTAAAATGAATATTATTCCTAACGAATAGTTTTCTCCTCGTCCCAAACCGCGTATAACCGATAAAAACAAAATTGAATTCATTTCCAACAACCTAGCTTCGAATTTTCTCATTAAATTGATGAGCATCCAAAAATTTAGCATCTCAATCTAAAAATTCAATTTTGTTAAATTTATTCTTTTTCAATTCCAAATAAGCTTTTGAACCTAGAAAGTTTATATAACGCTTAACACTTCCATCGGTTTTCATAATAAGAATTTTATTCTTTGTAAAAATAATTTTTTTCACATCATCCATTGATAATCTTCTGGAGAATAAAAAACTTATTACGAAACTGTCTTCATCTAAACAATAATAAAAATAACGACTATAAAAAGGCAAAAGAACAAGCATTACCAAAGTACTTACTTTGCTAGCAAGAAAACCTTTTTGTAAAATCTCTTTATCTAATTTTTCGAATGCCAAGCAAAAAAAGTTCACCACAAAACAAAGACGATAAAAGGTATTATCAATCTAAATTTAAACTTCATTTTAAATCACATTACCCAAAATCCATTGCGAAAATGCTCCATAGCTTAGATTAAATTTTATAGATCATCAGTAAAGAGGAAAAATTAAAATCATTTCAACTGGACAACTCGAATTGCAGGATAATGATCTATCGCAAGTTGCCATGCTATCCAAAAAAAACTTACCAACAGTATGAAAAAGAAAGTAATCAAGCTGCTGTATACATACGACTTCAAGTAGGATCTATTTATTTTTTTGTTCATGAACCAAAAAATTAACAGTGAAGTCAAGATTGATGCAATAATTGCAAATAGCATCTGAATATAATTAAAAAAATATTTTCCAAAATAAAAAACAATCAAACCACATGGATTAAGTATAATTATGAAAGCATATTTCAACATCAGATTCTTTCTTTTCACACTCGCCACTTTGTTTTAGGAACTCTTGGATCACCCGGTGGGGAGCATTTTGTTGGTAAATCTTTCAAGTCTGGAGCATCCGGTTTATCTTTATCTCGTTTTGGATAACGTCTAAATCCCAAATCAACTTGTAAATTTCCTATAATCTCCAAGATTGCATCTATTGCATCCTCTCCATTCGGATCTTTTAGATTCACTGGATCCTGGAAAACATATCCATAGAGATTAAGATCAGCACCTTCAAACCTTATTGGGTCTTTACTCAACCAACGTCCAATATCCGGATCATAATCTCTCACACCAAACCTCACCAGCTTCGTCTCTTGATCATACAATCCACCAGCAAATCCAAAAGGCTGAAAACCAGGATTAGTATCTTCCAAAACCTCTCCCCAATCAGAATAGCGCATTTTTTGTTTCACTTCACCTGTCTCACTATCCACCACTAAATTAACTGACCCACGTTGATCCTTCACGAACATGAATTTACGTCCGTCTTTAACCATGTACTCTGGAGAATTAATACCTTCCGCATACACAAATCTCGATTTCACATTGTTATTTTGGTCCAATTCAGCAACTAATCGCAACTGATCTTGCCAAACATAGCGACTCATAAAGTTGCCATTTACAATTTTCGCCGACCTTCTATTCTTAGGGTCTACTTGGTATTGAACACTTTTCCCAGGCATATGAACTGCAACTAAATTTCCAAGCGTATCATAGTTGTAAGCAGTTTCTTGTCCGTTAGTTGTCTTAGATTGCAGCTCACCATTTGGATTATAGGTAAAGCTAGTATCGTTATATTTGATCAAACGATCGTGATCATCGTATTGTGCTGTAAATTTTTTATTACCTTCAAATCCACGAATACGATTTCCATTTTTGTCATAAATATAACTTGAAAGAATAATATTTGAATTTTTGTAAGCTCTGCCTGTCAACCTTCCAGAAAGATCATACGAAATTGTTGTCGCACCAGAACCATCATTTTCTTCTACAATTCTTCCGAGACGATCCCTTTTGAATTCGCGATAAAATTGCGAATTATTATTAAAACTGAAGTTGATACTTGAAAGTTCACCATAGTTTGAATCATAACTGTACTTCACTTTAGCTTTATAAAGCTGAAGTTGATCTTGATATCCAAGTTGTGGGTGCCTTGTAATTAATAGTTCACCGGCCTTAGTAATTAAACTGTCGCGATCATACTTGTATTCAACCGGATAGAGATGTTCGATAGAGATGTTCCAACACACTTTCCTTGTCGCTGAGTAACAAGGAAAGTGTGTTGGAACCTTATTTGGCTAGATTGATGATGAATGCATACTCAAACGCACGCTCACGCAAATATTCAAAGCGCCCACTCTTTCCACCATGGCCTACTTCCATTTCTGTTTTAAGGAGAAGGAGTTTTGATTTGTCCGTGCGCATGTCGCGAAGTTTGGCGACCCACTTTGCTGGCTCCCAATAGCCGACTTGCGAATCGTTCAGGCCTGTTGTGACGAGGAGGTGTGGATAAGCGGCAGCCTTTACGTTGTCGTATGGTGAATAGGATTTCATGTAACGATAATATTTTTTATCGTTGGGATTTCCCCACTCTTCGTATTCGCCGGTTGTGAGTGGGATTGAACTATCAAGCATTGTTGTCATCACATCGACGAAAGGAACTTGTGCGACAACACCGTGATAAAGATCCGGACGCATGTTCATCACAGCTCCCATGAGGAGTCCTCCTGCTGAGCCGCCCATCGCAAATACTTTTTTTGGATCAGCGTATTTTTCTTTAATGAGTTCTTCTGTCACTGAAATGAAATCTTGGAAAGTGTTTTTCTTTTTTAGGAATTTTCCATCATCGTACCAATGACGTCCCATCTCCGATCCTCCGCGGATGTGCGCGAGAGCGTAGACGAAACCACGATCGATGAGGCTTACGTTGCCCGTTGAAAACCACGGATCCATGCTTGCACCATATGAGCCATATCCGTAGACGAGCATTGGTGCTGTCGCATTTTTTTGCAATCCTTTTTTGTAGAGAATTGAAACAGGAATTTGAACTCCATCGTGAGCTTTCACAAAAATTCTTTCACTCACATAATTTTCTGAGTTGTAGCCTGGCACTTCTTTTTCTTTTAATTTGATTGTGGCCTTCGATTTTGTATCGTATTCAAAAACAGAATCTGGTCTTGTCATTGATTCGTATTCGTAGCGAACTTTATCTGTATCGAATTCTGCATTTGCTCCAAGGCTTGCCATATAAACAGGATCGGGGAAAGTGAGTGCTTCGCTTTTATTTGTTGCGCGATCAAAGACACTCAATTGGCTTAAGCCTTTGGAGCGTTCGCTAAGCACGATGTGATTTTTAAAAACATTCACAGCATCCAAAAGCGTGTCTGCACGATGAGCGATCACTTCCTTCCACTCTTTTTTTGATTTCGCTGTATACGGAGCTTCCATTAGCTTAAAGTTTTTTGCTTTGTCATTAGAGCGAATGTAGAAGCGATCACCACCATCATCGAGAATGAATTCATGGTTTTTTTCGCGTTTTTGGAAAAGTTGAAATTTTCCCTGCGGTTGGAAAGCATCGAGTGTATAAAACTCCGTCGAGAGCGTGCTTGCTACATACCCAAAGATAAATTTTCTGGACGTTGATTTATAAACGCCGATTTCAAATTTTTCATCTTTTTCTTCCATCAAAAGTTCAGACTTGTTCGTGTCTAAATCATAACGATAAAGTTTATCTGAACGAAGTGTGACGGGATTTGCTTTGGTGTAGAAGATAACTCGACCTGTTTCGGCCCAGACATAATTTCCTGTAACGTCTTCAAGTTTTTGTTCCAGCATTTTGCCAGTTAGAAGATCTTTAAAATAAATATCGTAAACGCGGTCCCCTTTCTCATCCTGCGAATACGCCATTAATTGTTCATTCGGATGAATTTGAGGAAATGGAACGCGAAGAAATGCTTTTCCTTCTGCCATTTGATTTACATCTAACAGCGTTTCAGGTTCAGCCGTCATAGTCTTTTTTCTTTTATAGATGGGATATTCTTTTCCTTCGAGAGTCTCTGTGAAGTAATAATAATTTTTTTCCTTATACGGATAAGTCACATCAGCTTCTTTGATACGTGAGCGCATTTCTTTATATAGACTTTCTTGCAGCTCTTTTGTATCGGCCATCATCGCTTCAGTGTAAGCATTGTTCGCTTTTAGATATTCGATGACGGATGGGTTTGTTTTATCTTTCATCCAGAAATAATCATCGATGCGAGTATCATTATGAATCGTCATTTTATGTGGTATTTTTTTAGCAACTGGTTCGAAAGGTTTAGGTTGCGCGTATGACGAATTCATAAGAAGCCCCATTAAGACTGTTGAAAGGATACGTTTCATCTTCTCTCCGTATTAAAAATTCAGACGCTGCCAATACTTTTTAGGATCGGTGTTGCGATTTTGATCAAGTCGATCTTGAAGCGTTTTTTGAGCATCAGCAGATAATTGTGAGTTGGCGATGATTTCTGGAACTTCTTCGTTTCTTCCCTGAAATTCAAGTGCGCGGATCATGTAGTAGTAACCACTCACTGATGTAGGAAACTGTTCAATAAAGGCAGCAGCATCATCTTCCACTGTATCGAAATCGTTTTTAGCAAGGGCACGCATGAAAGGGATTTCTACGATTTCTTCATTGAGATAACTGTCATCTGCCAATGAAGTTTGAACAGTATTTTGGAATTGATTGAGTTGCATACTCGCTGCTTCTTCTCTCGCCAGCAATTCTTGTCTTTGGGACATTAGCACTGAAGCTTCAGGAGAATTCGGATCAAGCGCTTCAAGCTGGTCATCGAGGGCCACTCGCTCTTGGGCCACAGTTCTTAGTTGATCCTGGTAAATCATTAATTGATTATTGGCATTTGAAAGAAGTGCAGCTTCACGTCTGGCAACTGCATCTGTTGTAATATCAAATCCGGCCATGCTTTCTAAGACTGATTCAACTTCACCATCATCTAAGTCTTGATTATATTTTCCTTCTTTAATGAGCATTGAAATAAGTTTTGCTTTATAGGCAGCATAACTTCCTGGCTCACGCGAGATGATTTCTTCTGCGAGTTCAATATTGTGATCCAAATCTTTAGCAGCGGCCGCTTGCACACTTCGCATGTTGATGTTGAGTTCAGCAACCAGATCTTCCAGAGGTCGATCGGCCATTGGGATTTTTTCAGCTTCCGCAACAGCTGTTTGCGCTGGAGGAGTTTGAATTTGAGTTTTGTTTTGAGTTTGATTTTGTGTTTGATTTTGAGAAGTCGATCTCGTCGTCAATTGTTGCCAGGTCGTAGGTTGTCTGCGATTGGCGGCCATGGTGAGAAGTTTAATTCTTAAAGAGCTGTTTTCTTTTTTTTGATCGACGTAGAATTTCAAGAGAAATCCTGCGAGAACCAACA
>CAMLKK010000048.1 GCA_946480715.1 uncultured Bacteriovorax sp.
AAAAATTTGTCATAACAAAAAATATCATTGCAGTGTGAGGACCGTCTATAGAGAATTCTTGTTAGGCTAAAGTCATGAAAGTCGCAACCTTCAATTGCAATTCAGTTCGTAAACGTCTTCCTATCATCCTAGAGTGGCTGGAAAAGAACAAACCAGATGTTCTCGCCTTACAAGAAACAAAAGTTCAAGACAAAGATTTTCCCAAAGAGGCCTTTGAAGATTTGGGCTATCACGTTTTTTTTCGAGGAATGAAAAGTTACAACGGAGTGGCGACTATAACTCGGAATGAGCCTGAAGAAGTTCTTTATGGTTTTGACAATGGTCCTGATTCAGAAGATTTTCGTCTTATTCAAACCGTTATTAATGGTGTTCGAGTCATCAATACCTATGTTCCTCAAGGATATCATCCAGAGTCAGATAAATTTCAATACAAGCTCCATTGGTTTGCTCGTCTTCGAAAATATTTCGATAAATATTTAAAGAAAAAAGAACCCATTATATGGCTTGGTGATCTCAACTGCGCTCCGGAAGAAATTGATGTCAAATATCCTGAGCGAAATGTAATGGACCCTGATTTCCATATCGACGCTCGCAAGGCCTACAAAAAAACAGTCGCCGGAAGATTTATTGATGTCTTTCGAATGAAATATCCCAAAAAGATTCAATATACTTTCTGGGACTTTTTTCGAAATGCTTATGAACATAATAGAGGGTGGCGAATTGATCACATTCTCGCCACGCCAGAGCTTGCAAAAAAATGCACTAAGGTAGTTGTTGATCTTGAGCCACGTGAGAAACCGAGTCCGTCGGATCATACTTTTGTGTGGGCGAAGTTTAAACTCAGTTAAATTTTTTGCGGTCTATTTTAGATAGGTCCCCATAATTTTAGTAACCATACTAATTTCATCTTCAACATCGATGTGTTTGATTTTTTCCTGAAGTGGCCCAAACGTTTCACGCATGTGACTGTCGAGAACATCAACCATCAGACCGTTAGCAGCTCCTCTTAGAGCTGCGATTTGCTGGAGAATTTTTCCGCAATCGGTTCCCACTTCAATGGCCTTTTCAAGAGCTTCTGCCTGGCCTTTAATTCTTTTTAATCGTGAAAGCGCGCGTTTTTTTTCGTGAACATCATACGGCATACGCAACTCCTATTTTGTCAAAGCTTCAGCATGGTGTTTAATATGATTACCAATGAAGCTTGCGATAAAATAATAGCTGTGATCATAACCCTCACGCAAGTTGAGTGTAAGTGATCGCCCTGATTGTTCACAGGCCTTTTTGAGAAGTTCTGGTTTGAGTTGGTTTTCAAGAAATTCATCCGCAAGTCCTTGCTCAACAAGAAGAGGGAGACCTGACGAAGCTTTTGAAAGCAATTCTACCGTATCGTATTCTGCCCATTTCTTTTTATCTGAACCGAGATATGCGGTAAAAGCTTTCTCACCCCAAGGGACTTGAGAAGGAGCAACGATAGGAGAGAATGCAGAAACACTTTGGTAGAGGTCAGGATTTTTTAGAGCAATCATAAGAGCGCCGTGGCCGCCCATCGAATGTCCAAAAATTCCACGACGAGAGCTCACTGAAAAATTGGCTTCGATGAGAGCGGGAAGTTCATGAACAATGTAATCATACATTTTATAATTTTTCGCCCATTCACCTTCAGTGGCATTCACGTAAAAACCAGCTCCGATCCCTAAATCATAGCTGTCTACATTGGGAATGCCTTCGCCGCGTGGACTTGTATCAGGTGCAACTAGAATCACACCATTTTCTTCGGCATATCTTTGAGCGCCTGCTTTTTGAATAAAATTTTGCTCCGTACACGTGAGACCTGAAAGCCAGTAGAGCACTGGAAGTTTTTTTGTCTCAGCTGCTTTTGGAAAATAAATGGCGACATTCATCGAACATTTTAGTGTCGTCGATTCATGTTGATACACGTCTTGAAAGCCGCCGAAGCAGGCACGATGTTCTAATCTTTTCATTTAATATTTTCCTTAAAAATGAACAACACTTCTGATTGATTTTCCTTCATGCATAAGATCGAAAGCTTCGTTGATCTTATCCAATGTCATAGTATGAGTGACAAATGGAGCGAGTTTAATTTTTCCATTCATCGCATCTTCGACCATGCCTGGAAGTTGAGTTCTACCCTTAACGCCACCGAAGGCCGTGCCTAACCATTTACGTCCAGTCACGAGTTGAAATGGTCGTGTTGAAATTTCTTGTCCTGCTCCTGCCACACCGATAATCACTGATTGTCCCCATCCACGATGAGCGCACTCAAGTGCAGCTCTCATAACATTAACATTGCCGATACATTCGAATGAATGATCAACACCCCAACCAGTCATCTCAACAACAACTTGCTGAATCGGTTTATCAAAATCTTTTGGATTAATACAATCAGTAGCGCCGAATTCTTTGGCGAGATTAAATTTTGATGGATTGGTATCGACAGCAATAATTCTTCCGGCCTTTGCTTGTTTTGCTCCCTGAATAACAGCGAGACCAATTCCACCCAAACCAAACACCGCGACTGAATCACCCTCTTGAACTTTAGCTGTGTTGTGAACAGCTCCAATTCCCGTCGTTACTCCACAACCAAGTAGACAAACTTGTTCGTGATTAGCATTTGGATTTATTTTAGCAAGCGAAACTTCAGCAACAACAGTGTACTCACTGAAAGTTGAGCATCCCATATAATGATAGACAGGTTTTCCGTTATAAGAAAAACGAGTTGTCCCATCTGGCATAAGGCCTTTTCCTTGTGTGGCCCTTACTGAAACACAAAGATTTGTTTTTTCCGATTTGCAGAAAAGACATTCTTTACATTCAGCTGTGTAAAGAGGAATGACGTGATCACCAGGTTTAACACTTGTTACGCCTTCACCGATTTCAACGACAACACCAGCACCTTCATGACCTAACACCGCCGGAAAAATTCCTTCAGGATCATCACCTGAAAGTGTGAATGCGTCTGTATGACAAACACCTGTGTGTGTAACTTTAATCAAGACTTCGCCTTTTTTTGGACCTTCAAGATCCAGTTCGACGATTTCCAGAGGTTTCCCTGGGGCAAAAGCAACAGCAGCACGTGTTTTCATAAAATAATCCTTGGTTTGAAATGTACTGTGGGGGAGTATATTCACATTGGGACAGTTTGGCCAGCGTGAGCTTTAAGAAGAATTGAATCCATGCTAATTTTGTTTGATGAAAATTTCCCTCGTTTATTCACATGACCAATCACATTGGCTAAGCTGCCAATTTATTACAAAAAATCTCCTCGCTAGCTATGCACGTTTTTTGCCCATAAAGAATGCAAAAAAATGTCAGATTGTTAATTTTCACAAACAGTTGAATGAAAGTGATGTAGAGCTAGAAGCACGGAAGATCGTAAGATTTTGTCCCGACCTCATCATCTTCGTGGATCACACACCTCATCCTTATGGTCTCATAAATTATCTAGCGCGTGACTATCGGAACTCAAAAGAAACAACGCGACCAAAAATATATTTTCACGTCTATGGTGATTTTCCACTTATGAGTTTTTACTGGATGAACTGCGAGAAGGCGTTAAAGCAATTCGAAGTAAAATGGTTTTGTGCATCTAATGCTCAATTAGAATTATTAAAAAAATTTATTAAAGGTCCTCATACTTCTATTAAGAAGATTCCTTTTCCAGTTGATGGAACTACTTTCAATTATCGTCCTTCATTTCGCCATGATTTAAGAAAGCGGCTAAAAATTTCAGATGAAGAAATTGTGTTTCTTTACACGGGGAGAATCAGTTATCAAAAGCGTCTTGCAGAACTTTTAACTCTTTTTGAAATCGTATCAAAATCTTATGAAGGGAAGTGTAAATTACTTATCGCTGGTAATTTTGATAATTTAGGTAACCCATATATAGGTGATCATTTGCATGAAGGAGAATACTCACAAAAATTAATAGGATTTTTATCTAAATTTCCAAAAAAAATTAGAGATTCAATTCTTTATCTTGGTAACATCGAACAAATCGCATTAAGCAAAGTTTATAATGCCTCTGACATTTTCGTTTCACTGAGTACGCACAATGATGAAGATTTCGGGATGTCTCCAGCAGAAGCATTACTAACGGGTCTACCTGCCATTCTTACTAATTGGGGTGGTTATGCGTGTTTTAATGAATCGCAATCAGAAGTTTCTTTAGTAAATGTGCGGATAAGTAAATCTTCTCCGGTTATCGATATTCATTTTGGACAATTTCTAGCTGCAGCCAATCGTTTGATGACTGAAATTGAAAATATTAGAAAGAATAGAAAAAGAAGAAGCTTATTTAATGCCAAACAATGGGAGATAACTTCTATTGCTAGACTATTAAATGAAAGTCTCTCAGATGATGCCTCCATTCCTTTTAAGGGTTTTACAAACCAGCTTTCAGCATTCTCTGGAGCCCTTCGAAAAAATACTCCTTTTGTTATAGAACGATCCTTTTATTCGCCCCTTTATAATGAGTTATATGAAAACTATATATCAAAAAAATTATAATAAGGTTTATTCAGAATATTCAAACAATTCAGGTGAATTCAGAAATCTCACACTGGATGAGAAATTTCTTGATGACTCTGTTTTAATGAAAGATTTTTTTTCAACTCTTTCTTACTGGTCAAGTCCATATTCCAATCCTATGAATTCTGGGTTTATCGGTAAGGTCAATAATTTAAATGCCTTCAAAAACATAGAAACTTTTTTTTGTAGAGACGGACTTTTTTTTCTCATTCACTTTTTTTTAAAATTTCCAGCACCTGGTAGCTTACGAACAGTTTTAATTGTTAATTTGATTTATGCAGAAATCGTTCCTAGAGCATGGATGAAGAATGTAGTTTTTTATGAACGAGGCACATTTTCAATTATTAAGAATTATAATTGGGAAAATAGGGATTCCTTAATAATTAAGTGTGTACTGTTCGATCAAGAGTTTGAAACTAAAAATCAAAATGATCTGTTGAAAATTGAAAAACTAAAACGAATTGATTTCAGTAAATATAAAAAAGTTAAAATTTTTATGTGGCAGAGAAATGATGGTTTTTTAAATTATTCATGGGGAGGAGATAAGTTTTTTGCTAAGCGATTGAACAAGTTTTACCATGAAATGTTAGTATATCTTTCAAAGTTTAAAAATGTAGAGTTCATTGATTATGATCAGCTCAGCAGTTTAAAAAATTACCACACTTATTGTTTTTATGATTTGAATGCAAAGTGGGCCTACGTAGGTGATGACTATCTCGATTATTTATTACTTTCAAGAGGTGTTATTCCTTTGGACAAAGGCCAAAGGAGGTCAATATTCATTGAGCAATTTATTCCTTTAAGTCCACATCATGGTTTTCGTCTTCTGAATTTTGAAAGTGTCGGGACGATCGGGACCAATTTCGAATTTTATAAAAAAGTAAAAAAGAAAGAAGATTCACAGCACTTAACATCTCTTAATCGAACAATATCACAATTTAATTTTCAACTACATTCACTGGAAGATAAAATTTTAATTAATGAGTTTAATGAATTTTAAAATACAGTGTTCTCTAATTGTTTGCGATTAACATTGGAATATGTTAATTTTTATTTAATGAAAAAGAAAAACTCCTTCAAGAAGCTGAAGCGAAAGAAGGAAAAAAAAACAGCAGTGAAGCAAAATGATGTTTCTCTGGATGACAATCAAAACGATGGTTTTGGTTCCATAACTATTATAAAAGTTGGTACTGCGCTAGCTACTTTCAATATCATTCAAAATTCCGATGCTGGCCCGGTAGAGTTGTACTAATGCTCTCAAAAAAAATTAATTTTTCAAAAGAAGTAAAGTTTGATTTTTTTGGAAAAGACCAGATTCTCATTTATCAAAAAGATCATCTTTTAATCGATAAAATTGCGCACGAACTTGTCGTCTCCCTCATGTCTTTGAATCAAGTTGATTACCAGGAATTTGTTTTTGTTTATTCTGAGAAATACAAACATATTCCTGGAGTAAGAGAGAAAATTGAAACGCTCATTGTAACTTTAATAAAACATCAGATTGTTTTCTTAAGTTAGTATGAAAACTAATTTCCGTTATAAAAAACATTATTCGATACCGCTAAGAAAAGAATTAATAGATACAATGTATGAAGAAGCCACGAGAGGGCTTAATTCAGCTATTCCTTATCGACATTATCTAAACCAAGGTACAGGAAAAATTATTCAACTGATTTCACCAGGCGGCCGATCAATAGAAGCGGGTGGAGTCAGCACTCAAGAAAGCTTTAAAGCGACAAAATATTTAAAAAGTTGCCCAACAATTAGTAAGTTCCTCGAAAGTCTACCAGGGAAGAAATTCTCTTGCAGAATTTCTTTGATCCAAGGAGGAGGAGGGCTCTTACCACATCGTGATTTTTTTAGAAATATTGAATTTGGTGTAGTACGTTTACACATTCCTCTACAAACAAATAAAAAATTTAATTTCAATATTGGTGGAAAGAATTTTTTTCTGAAAAAATATCACGCTCATTTTGTTGATGTCTCAAAAGTTCACTTTGTGACTAATGATTGTAGTGAAGATAGAATTCATATAATAATCGATATTGAAGTAACTGAGCAGCTCATTGGCCTTTTCAAGTTTCCAAAAACGTTGAATCAACTTCATTATTTAGACACAAAAAAGGCGCGACATTCACTGCCTCTAAAGGAGATAGTTTTGAAAATTCCGAAAGAGTATTTACCATACACGCTTACAACTCGTGATTGCAAAATTGTTCAGAAAAAAAAGAAATGGTTTTTTGTTACTGATAATTACGAATTTGAGATTATAAAAGCTAAATGCGGTGGCTTTAATTTGGATACGGTTGGTCCAGGATGGGTTTTTTACTTGTCTGAAAATTCAATACACATTTTAAGTTCAGGACTTCCAGTGTTCGGCAAAAATAATATTATCAATGGCACGGTAAGTACTTCAATTAAGTTTTAAAAAAATTAACGTAGTTTTTTGAATTTTATAAAGTTAAGGAAAATTGCAAAGAATGTCATGCCTACGGCTAAAATGAATAAAGTAGATGTATCTTTTGAATTTGTTTTACCTGCTTGAGATAGAATAAGGTTTGATCGCTCTTCTTTTAATTGATCAATGGTGGCCTTGAGTTCTACAATTTCGACATAAAGATCGTTCGTGAAAGTAACTGCTGGATCTTTTGATGCGCCTACGACCCAGGCCATTTGATCGTTTGCTGCTTTATTTATCATTTTTTCCAGTTCAGGATTTTGCAAGTGCGCTTCATCTGGGACAAGTGTATCAACTAAGCGACTGATTGTTCCTTTTGTTTTTTCTGGTTGAATCAATGTCATCGCGGATTTGGTTCGCACCCTATGATCATCGTACATTTTGACTGCGTGATCATAGATATCCATTTTCAAATATTTTACTGATTGCTCGAAATTTAAGCCTGAAAGTTTTTCTATTGGTAGTCGATACTGAGGTGGTTTGTAATTATTGTAAAGGGATTCACGATCTACTTTAGTTATTGAATCTTCCGCTATAATAACGGAGGAAAAAACGAAAAATGTAAGAGCTAAAACTTTTTTCATCTATGTTTTCTTCTTAACAGTTGATTTCTTGCCTGAATCCAAAAAGAGTGAAAGACAGACTGAAAGTGAAGACAATCCTAAAAGCGTGTAAAGTAGCATACTGTTATCTACATTTTCTTCCGACTCTGAACGAGTTACGTTCTTCTTCAACTGTTCGATTTGCGCCTTCATATTAATAACTTCAGCCGCCATATCATTTATCAGGGCCTGGGTGGGGTTTGAATTAGTCTCGTAGATAACATCGACAGCTTGTTTCCCAATAAGCGTTATCTGATCGTTAAGAGTCGAATCAATGGTAATAGGTTCGTTTTTTAAAAGTTCTTCAGTGATTAATTGAATTTTTTTTCTGTTTTCAAAACTATTTAAGAGAGGAATAGATGTTTTAACTTGTGAAATATAATTGTTCTGAACTTCATCCAAATAACTTGCAATGTACTTGGCAATTACAGGCTTCATTTGATCTTGCGGGAGTATCTGAATTTTATCCAATGGCAATTTGGCAGGTGGGAGTTTAAATGCACGATGAAGCGTTTCTCTATCGACGCGTTCGATGTCTGTTGAGGAGAAGGAACAGACAGGGATTAAAAATATTAGAGAAATAAATTTAAAGAAAAGAATCATTTGTTTCATGATTTTTCGATGTGTTTGAGTTTTAATATAAATATTTTGTGGTTATATAAAGTTTTTGTCAAAAAACTTGCAGAGGGGAGAGTGTAATTGTGGCACTAAGTTGGAAGAGCTTCTGTCGGGACATTATTTTTGGAGTAATAGCAGGAATAATCTTTTCTATGTCCTATCCATCTTCATATCACTGGGCATACTCTTCAGTAGTCATTGTTTTAGTTTTTTTTTTATCCTCGCAAATTAAGTCTGATAGAGTAGTTTCTTTTTTTATCATCCTTTTTAGCTTCTTTTTTATAAGTCGGTTGAGCACATATTCTGGTTTCGCTTACATTATTGCAAATAAAACAACTTATACCAACTGGTGGGAATCTCGTTTCATTTTGTTAATGTGTGTATTTGAAGAAATGCTCTATCCATCATTGCTCATTGTACTTACAGCATTGTGTCTACCAGCTTTCATCCGAAAAAAAGTTAGTTTCCTGTTCGTTCTTCTTTCTTTCGTCGCTTTAGAACTATTTGTCTTTCCTGAAACACCAATGTGGTGGTCGCTATTTTTCTACCAAGAAGCAATCCAGAGTTTTCTGTGGAGAAGTTTTCATCCTGGTTTATTTCTCCTTTTTCCATATATAGCCTTGGCCATTGTTTATTACTCACCCAAAAAAATCAAACTTGTTGGAATACTCATTTTATTCATTCCTTTTTTTACAATCACAGAATTCAAAAAATCATCTAATGAAAAACTTTTAACTAAGGCCATAATAATTCCACAAGTTAGTCCCTGGAAATCTCCCGATCAGCGGCCAATTATTTCCGATAATATTTTAAAAAATTTAATGAAATATAAGGAAACGAGACCACTTTATCTATGGAATGAAGCCTATTTTCAGCAAACGAATTCCCAAAACACAATTGACTTGCGAGAGGAGTTTTCAAAAGATCTACCAGGAGAGCATTTCTTTGGATTGTATAATGCTGCATTTATGACAGCACCCAATGGTTTCTTGCTGAATGAATTTCTATATTACAATTCAGAAACTAAGAAATCATCTTCATATAGGAAACACTTGCTCGTACCTTTTGATGAAACATTTGATCGTTTTAAATTGCTCTGGGCGGGGGTTTACTCTAAAAAACGAGTCAACTTACTGCCGGGAGAGTCCTTCAAGTATTTTGATTACAAAAATAAAAGAATTGCGTTTTTTCTTTGTAATGAAATCGCTCACCTTTGGGATGTTTCTTCCTTTGTGAATAGAGAAAAAGTTGATTATGTAATCAGCCCTTCAAATGTTCCACTTTTGTTTGATAATCATCACGAAGATTATTTAAAGTTTTATTCAAGATGGTTATCGGTCTTTATAGATAAAAAAGTTTTAAGATACTCTTCCGTAAACAGTGTTCAACTTTTTGAAAAAGGTTCTATAAAAACTTTTCCAACATCACATCAAGCGATTTATGAATTTGATATAACGTTATAAATTTAAAATTCGTAAAGAGGTAGCTTCAGAGCAAGTACTCCTTCAGTATGGGCAGGTAGACTTGCTACTATTCTACCACTAGGTGAAACCACCTCTGTATATTCAGTGGTGCTTACTCTTAAGATATATTTTTTATATTTGGCAGCTGCCCTTTTGGCATGAAAAGACCATTGGTCTAATGTTGGGGTATTTTCAAGGTAGGAGTCTTTTGAGAAGCTTGTAAAATAAACATTCTTAGCGCCGTATTTTTGAGCTTGTCTCACTCTTTCGCCAAATAATGAATCTATTGAACTTTCATAGCAAATCAGTGGAATCATGGCCGTTTTCTCGAATTGAAAAACATTTTTCTGATCGGCTTTACCCTTAATAATTGGAATTTGTGTTCGACTCCAAGAGCTAGGGATAAAAGGGATACTTACACTTTCTTCACCTATCGGAAATAATCTCTGCTTGTCGTAACGATACATGATCCTACCATCGCTCGAAAAACCAGCAATTGTATTTTTAATTCCATTTGCAACATATTCAGAAAACCCTAAATGAATCCGTGTAGGAAAAGTTATTTTTTTTTGAAAATTTTTAATCAAAGACAGACTCTTGCCTTCATATATAAAGGAGTATTCAGGGAAGAAAATATCAACTGTTTCTTGTGAATTTGGAAACGATTTATTAATTCTTGCTGCTATTTCATCTAAATCAATTTTCCGTGGATTTTTAGAATAAGTGCTAATGTTAGTTTGAACGAGTATTACCTTCATAAAATGATTCGTTCGTGACTTATCCACATTATAGACATGCCAAGATGAAGCTGAGATTAACACGATCACTATTATTGTATTAAAAGCTGCTGCTTTTCTAAGAGAAATTGTACTTAGAAGATACTCACCGAATATCGCAGCGCTTGCAACGAAGATAATTTTTATACCCGTTTCCGTAATAAATCCTGAGGCCGAGGCGATAATGTCGTTGAAATAAAGATAATGATCCAAATATTCAGGAAAGAACGATGTCTGAAATGAATCAGCGATAACGAGAACCAAGGTGAAGAATAACCACCTAACATAACAATTCTTAACAAATCTTAAATAAGAACAAATAATCGCGAAAACGATGATGAGATAAGAACTCATCAGAATATAGATCGTATAGGCGGATAAATTTTGTACTTGAGAGGGAAGGAGTTCTGATAGCCCTATCAGTAATCCTCGCTGCTTGAGAAACCTAATGAAAACTAAAAAAAAGAATGCCCATAAAAATCCTGAAAGAAATTGCTTATAGAAACTTTCTTCTGAGTTATAAATTTTGATGAGAAAATAATAAAAATATGCCAGTGAAAAAATCGATATGGGCCAGAGCACTGGCCAGAATGTGGGCAATGAAAAAATGAGTCCGGCAAATATGGCCTTTGTTATTAAAGCGACCTTTCTCATGCTTCAACCGTTATATATTGCCTATGCAATGAGTTTGCTTTCCAAATTCTCTTCTCAACAATGTAATGAATGACTTGGAAAATCAAAATAATCTGGGGGATTTTATATTCAATTATTGACCATCCAATTAGTCCAGTGAGCGTGACGACAATCAGAATCATGGCCAGTCCATTGAAGAGACTTCTGTCTGCATTAATCCGATGTGAGAAATAGAAGTAGAACGCAATCAAATCGTGGTTCAAAATAAAAAGGATAGTTGAAAATAATATGTTTGACTGAACAGGGAGATAAAAAAGTCCGAAAAGATTGATTTGAGTGATTAAATACAAGTAACGTGCTTTCTTATTTTTTTCTCTGATCATGAGAAAAAAAGCCACAAGAAAATTAAGCAAGCTTAGCAATAAAGCACCCTCAATTAATCTTGGATAAATTTCGATCAGATAAACTTTCAAATTCCCTGTGTATATATTGATAAGTCCTACGGCCAAAGTTATCGAATTGAGATAAAACCAGAATTTTTTCAGCTTCTGAAAATCATTAGACCAGAAATTTAAAATACCTATCGATTGACCAGTTATATGTGTGCTTACGAGAAATAAAAAAATTGCAGAAAAAATATTTATTGAAAAAAAGTAAACAGCGACCATTGTCGAAAGAATTAAAATAAGTTTCTGTTGTGATTTAATAGAGATAGACTTGAAATGTTTTTCCGCCTGAAAAGATGTTAGGCTGGCGAGTATGTGTGGAAAGCCAAAGAGCAGTGCATACCAATGAAGTCCGATTCTGTTAGTGATTGAGTGAGAAAAATTAAATGAAAAAAAAGTTGAATCAATTAGGCCAAGAATAGATGCTAATGCACATAAGATAGAGAGCCAATATAGATTGCTCTTTTTAATGGAAAGATGGTCTTTATTTTTTAATCGCAAATACACTGATAACAATGACTTTTTCCACAGATGGTTAATTTTATTTTTCCACTTTTTTGACAAGAAAAAGTTCCCGCTCTTTTAATATTTGAAAAACAATCTTTGGTTGTTGTCATCCACCCTTCTGGAACGGTCCATTTTTTTCCACATTCTTGCCCATCTTCGCCGATTGGAAAGACAGTGCAATAACCATTACCTTTGCACATGTTTAAGCTCTGATCGACCTTGGAGCATGTAACTTGTGCAGAAAAGACATCAAAAGGTATTAAGCATAATAAAATGCCAATAACTCGAACTAAATTCATCATAGAATTTATTGTAGTCTTGGAATTTTATATGTCAAAAAGAACTGTTTAAAGTTTTGACACTAAGGAGATTTTACACTTAGATCGGGACAACATTTCAATTCCCGATATGATGATCCTCATGAAAACTAAAATAATTTTTACATTTGTGGCGCTATCGATTTTCAACCAAGTTTCATTCGCCGGAGCTCCTGGAATTAAAGGCAGCCCGATTAATACTCATCCTCAATGTGTGGTCAATGCCAACGATCCATTTGAACCACGCGTGCGCATGACAAAAGGGCCAGACGCTGGTGCCTGTATTAATTCAACTCTAAGAAGAAGTGCTAAACAATTATCACCAGAAGTAGCGGCCCGATATTTTAAACCTGTGCCGGGAACAATTGTGGTGGCAAACGTCAGCCATAAAAAGAAATTTTGGATTGCTCAAATTCCTATTAATGAAATTTCCATTATGGTGTTGCAGTCAGAGCACTTTCCAATGATCAGCTCACCTGTAGAAGTGGTCATTGATCACACGCAAATCAGATTTGATTTCAAAAAGCCAATTTATCTTATCCCTCAAGACGTAAAAGAGAAGCGTGAAATTGTCACACTTAAAAATATCATTCTCTCAGTGGAAAACATTGGACCAAGAGGAGAGAAATTTAACTTCTTTAATGGTCTAAAGGGCCACTTCAATCTTGCTTACAGATTAGTTTCAATGGAAGACAAATTTAATTGGATGGTTCTGGAAAATGAAAATATTGTTTCCCAACAACGATTCAAGATCTCTCAGAAAAATCAGAGAAGTGTTCTGTTAGGTGGTATTAGAAGAGGAACGGCCTACGGTTCATCACGAGCATATCATTCGATTACTCGCAATTGTTCATCAGAATTGCTTGATCTCTTTAACGAACTGTTTGGGACTAAAAAGTTTAAAGTGACAGGATTTTATTCAAATGCGTTGGATTCCCACTTAGAGGAAATTGGAATGCTTTCAGATGAACCGATGCCTGATTTTAATCAAGAATATTATCAGCTCAATTAGACGCAGTGGACGGTGCGGAGTGATTCTTTCGATTCACTTCCACCGGTGACAGTCTGGCACTACTAAAAAAACGACTTCAAACAAATCTCTCTTCTTAACGCATTTCTCATCATAAAAGTAATTGGCCCTTCACTTGCTCTCCCTGCGCGAGTTCTCAATTAATCTTATCTCGGGGGGGATAAAATGAATCGCTTCATCAAGGTGCTGCTGACCTGCTGTCTGATCTTGCAAACAAATCTTGCATTTACTGAAACGTTTAAGAAGATCGAATATCAAAACCAAAATGAAGAAGTTTTTGATCTTGAAAATTTCCTCAAGCAGATCACGATGGTTGATCAGGAAGTGAAAGACACTTGTACTCGCCAAATCCCTTATGAAGAAAACGTCTGTCGTGAAGTTACAAAATATAAAAAAGAATGCAAAACAATTCCAGCGCATGAGGAATGTCGTCAAGTCAACAATCCAATTTGTCGTACTGAAACAAGAATGGAAGAAGAATGTCATGATGGTCCTTCGAGACAAGAATGCCGTCAAGTTCCAGATCGTGAATGTCATTATGAAACAAAATACGAGCAAGAGTGTAATACAACTCCTGATCGCCAAGAATGTAGAAACGTTTCAGAGCAAGTTTGCCGTAATGAAACTCGTTATGAAAGAGAATGTAGAACTGTTCCAGGTGAGCAGCAATGTCGTGTAGTGGTTAACTATCGCCGTGAGTGTTCAACAGTTCCTGGAGGCCAACAATGTCGAACCATCCCTGGAGACATTCAGTGTTCGATCGTGAATGGTGAAAATCGTTGTGTGAAAATTCCACCACGTCAAGAATGTACAGACGCTCCTTCAAGACAAGAGTGCCGTCAAGTTCCTTACGAGGAAAGAGAATGTTCTAATGGTCCTAGTCGTCAAGAGTGTACGCAAGTTCCTCGCACTGAACGCGTTTGTGAAAACGAAACTCGTCAGCAGTGTAGCACTATCCCTGGCCGTTATGAATGTCGTCAAGTTCCTCGTCAGGAACAAGTATGTCGAAATACGACACGACAAGAATGTGAGACGATTCCAGGTGAGGAGATCTGTCGAAATGTTCCACGTCAGCATCAAGTTTGCCAGGATAATTACAGCACTAAATGTGAAAACGTCCCGGCCAAAGAAGAATGCAAAAAAGTTCCATATAAAGAACAAGTTTGTAAGATGGAAACAAAATATAAAGATGAGCAATACGAGTGCACAAAAGTGATTCAAGTTCCTCAGGAGAAAATACTTAAAACTCATAAGGCCCATGTAAAAGTAGAGTTCAATGTTCTTTCGGAAATCTTAGGCCCTGAATTTACTGTTGGTTTAGATAAGAGTGGATCGATTGCAATCAATGCTAAATCGAATGATGACGAATACTATAATAATGGCTCGAAAGCCGCTGTGTTTGTGAAAAAATCAGTTCAGGCAAAAGAAGATGGTGATGTTAATAACATTCAAGCGAACTACAAAGTTCTTATGATGAATTCGAATGTTAATCTTGCCTACCTCGATACTAATTCCATCGAAGGAACCCTGAAAAAACATAGCTTAACTTTTGTTCTGAAAGGAAAAGTCGACCCTGCAAGAGCTGCTCTAGGATTAAAAATTGTAAGAAAAGATATTGTTGAGATTGATAAAGCATCAATCAATAAATCAAATATCAAATACAATTATGTTCCAAACAGCAACATCACAGAAGTGACTGTTGATCTCAAAGCGGAAGGAGCAAAAATTGGATCGATTCTGACAGGACCAAAAACAGAGTTCCACACGACAATCTCATTCTCGCAAAACTATAGCGATGCAGGTGAGATGATTCTGTCTAAAGTTTCAGATTTTACCTGGAAAAAATCGCGAATTTTATACGAGTCTAAATAGACGTTTTCGTGACCAGTCTCAACTCATTGAGACTGGTCTTTATTATTCGAAGACGTGATCTACATCAGTTTTATTCATTAATCACAGGAGGATAATTGAATTGAGGGAACGCCCCAAAGCAAGGAGGAGCTCAATGAAAAAATTAACTCATTTTCTATTCTTCGCAAGTTTGTTCGGATTTCAGGCAAAGGCCCAAGATAAACGTCCGTGGGTTTATTTTGATCTAGGGGATACTGTCGTCAACACCAAAGATATGAAGGATATAAAATACATGCGAGGGGCGCGGGAGTATATCGAAGAGCTCAAGCGTGAAGGATTTAAAATCGGAATTATTTCCAACATTCCTGAAAATTGGGGAATGGATTATGACGAAAAACTTCTCACTTTAAAAAAAGTTATTCAAGATGGATGGAATGAAGAACGGCCTTTCGACTGGACAGTTTTTGATGAAGTAATACTTCCGCTTAAAAATACGGAAATGAAACCAGCACCGACGCTCTTTTTAAAGGCCATTCAGAAAGCTGAAAGTTGTCCTTCCATGTATGTCGGAGAAAGCTCAAAAGAGATTACGGCGGCCCAAAACACGGGAATGGCGGCTAAGCTCTACGATGAACGGGAAAGTGAACCTTATATGCCAGTCAGTGGAATAAAACCCTTTATGGCCGAAAACTACCAAAGGGATTACGACAAGGAATGCCTCTAATTTAAAGGCCTCTGTCTAAATATTAGTCGGCCCTGTAAAACTTTCTCTTCAGTGAAAGGACCTTATTTGCTCATGGTATTCTTCTCAATATCTATTAATCGAAGAGGATACCATGAAGCAAATTGTAACTTTATTGACTGTATTTTTAAGTCTCAATGCATTTGCCTACGGTGATCCAATTTGCAAAATTTCAACTGAAGATGCAGGCGGCTTCTACGATAATTATCCAGGAAATGTTAAAATCATCTCTAAAAATGTTCTCGATAAAGTCGAATCAAATGGCGATCCTGTAAAGAATTTCAAGATTTCTGAACATGATGCTGTTTCATGCGAGTCTTGTATTATCACAACAAAAAGTTCAATGATCACGGCGATGACAGTATATGTTTGTATGGAAGCAAGAGTAGAGATGTGTGACCGTCTTCTTAATCAACCGCAAGACTTAAGATGTTCATCAGAAACGACTACTCTACAGAAAAAACAATGTAAAAATTGGAACGATAGAAACGAGCGTTTTAATAAATTGCTTGCTCAAGCTGATTTGCAGGATACTGCGAATGGAAAATGTAAGCTGATTCAAAAATTATACGACAAAGAACATTCAAAATAAGCACCATCTCTTT
>CAMLKK010000049.1 GCA_946480715.1 uncultured Bacteriovorax sp.
AAAAGTCGTTTATTAAAGAACTCGCTAAAAACTCAAAAGGTTTCTCACTTGTTGAAATTTTGATTGCGCTTACACTCGTTGCTGTTGCTGGTACTTTCGTTGTTGGTCGTCTTTTCGATCAAATGGATGAAGGTAAAATTAATTCAGCTCGTATTCAAATGAGTAATTTAGAAGGAAGACTTAAAGACTTCAGACGCAAGTGTGGATTCTACCCTACTAGCGAACAAGGCCTTGAATCACTGGTAACAAAACCAACTGGTGGAAGAGAATGTAAAGACTACCCTTCTAATGGTTTCATCGATGGTGAAACTGTTCCTAAAGATCCTTGGGATAATGATTTTATCTATGAATCAGATGGTAAAACAGTAAACATCATTTCTTACGGAACTGATGGAGAAGAAGGTGGTGAAGGTGCTGCAGCTGATATTTCACTAAGAGCTAAGGCCGGAGCTGCTAAAGGATCAAATGAGGAAGCTCCACAAGAGTAATCGCATTCCATTAAGTTTTAGAGAACAACTAAAAAATCAACAGGGCTTTACGATTGTAGAAATACTCGTGGCCCTGTTTCTCGTTGCAATGGTCGTGGGCCTTGGCCTTTCAGATAATTTCTCAAGTAATTCAGCACTAGACGAAGAAGTCACCAACATGCAAAGAGCGATTAACTTCATGAGTGATGAAGCCGCTCTTAGAAACACTGTCATTCGTCTCCATCTTTACCTGGACAAAGATCCACAAGAATATGCAGTTGAATACGGTCCTGGTGATACATTCATTCTCCCTCCTGCTCAAGATTTTGAAACATCCGTGAAATCTCCAGAAGAAGAGGAAGCAGAAAAGAAAAAAACAAAAGACATCAATATGAAGTTCAATAAGATTCAGGAATTTCAGGAATCAAATACTGAAATTGATGATGACGTTCGAATCATCGGATATGGAAACGCAACATCCAAACGTTTGGTCGATAGCGGTGAAGTTTCACTCTACGCTTACTCCACAGGGGAAAAAGATGATGCCATCATTATCATGGCCACTAGTGACCAGGCCGTAGCAATAAAAATTGATCCATTTAATCCCGGAACTGAGAAAAAATCATATAAAATAGAAAATGCATCTAATCGAGATTTGTTAGTCGTCCAGAAAGAAAAAGCAAAAGAGATTTTTGAAGAATGGCTGAAGGAACGGTAAAAAAATTATTAAACAACAAATCAGGATTTACTATCCTGGAAGTGATCATTGCAATCACTATCTTTGCTGTTTTTGCCACTGCATTCGTTCAAGGAACAGGTTACAACCTACTCGACTCTGGCCGTTTGAAAGAAGACATTCTTCTAAAAGATTATTGCGAAAATAAACTCAACGACATCATCACGAATCCTCCAGAACTGAGAGAAACAATCACGCTCGCTCCCGAAACAAAAGATGTAGAGGGCGATACTAATTATCAAACAATAGTTACCTATAAAAAATTCTTTGTACCTGACATGACGAAAATTCAGGGTAAAAACGAAAACGAAGAATCTGAAGAAGAATCGCAGCAGGCCCAGATGGAAAAGAGAATTTTTTCCGTCTTTAAAGAAAATATGGAGAAGATGCTCTGGCAGGTACAGGTCACTTCAAAAAATAAAATTACTGGTGAATCATTCACTCTGGCCACATGGCTTATGAACCCGAATGCGGATGTAAAAATTGGAACATTCTAATTTTCGAAATTCCATTCAACAACAATCGGGCTTCACACTGCTTGAAGTTCTGATCGCTATTACTATTTTATCATTCATAGCCTTTTCAACTTATAAAATGGTGGATTCAAACATCACGACAAAAGAAGATGTTTTAAGAGAAGATGCAGCGATTATCCAGGGTGTGACGGCCGTCGGTCGCCTCGATGCTGATATTTCCCAACTCTACACTCCACTCTTTTCTTCAAGCAAGTTCATGCCGACAGCAACGACGTCTGATGTGTATGCGGAAAACGCCGCCCCAAGTGGTAACTTCGATGGACGCGCCAAAAACGGTCAACTCATCCCGATGTTTAAATCAGAAGAAAAGTGGACTGTCTATCTTTTCACTCAGGCCAATCGCCGAAAAATTGCTGATTCAAAAGAGTCTCGTTTTGCGTGGGTGAAATATTCAATGCGTCCGATGGAAAATGATCCTACAGATCCGGCCAACGAAGATAAAAAAAATCAAGGCCTCTATGAACTTACTCGCCAGGTGATTGCAACAGATATTTTTAATTCGAACCTTCCTTGGTCAGAAGTTAAATCGCAAGTCTTGATGAAAAACATCAAAACGTTGGAATTTACTTTTTGGGACGAAAAAACCAAAAAATATGTCAGTAACATTGCCGAACTTAATGAAAATAAAAATCTCATTCGTGCAATTAAACTCTCGGCCGTTTGGATCGATGAAGATGGCAATGAACAAACAATTCAAAAAGTTTTCCGCGTTTTAAATCCGTATTTCAGCACAAAACAAGATGATTTAAATACTGCAACCAATGCTCCAGCACCAGGTGGTCCAGGCGTACCAGCAGATACTCTTGCACCAGGGGAGGGCGAAGTTGTACAGTAATCGCGAATTCATTCGAGAGACTTTTAAAAGCGAACGAGGAGTGGCCCTGCTTCTCGTTTTAGGCGTGGTTACAGTCCTTACGATGTTACTGGCCGACTTCACCTTCGAAGTGAAGCTGAATAAAATAAAAGTCTATAACCAGCAGGATAAAATTCAAGCGCGCTTAAACGCAGAGGCCGGACTTAACTTTGCGATGGCCAAACTCAGACTTTATCAGGAAGGGCGAAACAAGATTGAAAAAGAAGAGTCATTAAAATCGGCCTTCCCAAGTTCAGACTTAGAGGCCATTATCATTCAGCCTTTTATGTACCCGCTTCCCTCGCCAAAAAACGCAAATATTATTCAAAGAACGGCCCTGGAAGAATTTGCTAAAAACACTCTCATCCGCGGTGAAATGAGTGTGACATTCACTAAGATTTCCGGTTTTCTCAATCCGAATTCTCTAAGAATAAAAAAAGCGACTACGCAGTCTCAAACCAACCCTGAAATTGATGCAGCTTCGGAACAGACACCGCCGCCAGTTGAGGATGAAGAGCAAGAGACAACGACTGAAGATCCAAATGGAAAAGGTAGTAAAACAAAAGAAGCTGCTCATGTCATCATCGAAGCTAAATTGACTGAAACGCTGGCCCGATTAATTAAAGATAAAAGTGATACTGATGAAGCTTTCCACAGCAAGTACGCCAATGCCGATGCAGCAATGCTCGTTAAAGAATTAAAGTTCTATGTCAATGACAGCAGCGATTTTACCGATTCAGCACGCCAGGAAATTGAAGCGAAATTCGCGCAAAAAAACATCACGGCCAAGCATGCCCCCATGGCATCGATTGATGAAATTTATTTGTTACCTTCATGGGATGATGCTTTAGTGGAATTGATTAAGGATCGATTGAGCGTTCATGAAGTCAGTGTCATTTCTGTTAATGAACTCACCATTGAAGATCTAAAAATCATCTTTCCAAGCATCAACAATGTTCAGATTGAAGAATTTTTTAAATACCGCGATGGCGATGAAGACAAAAAAATTCCAGGCAAAAAATTTAAAAATGCTGAAGATTTCAAAAGCGTTGTGACGACAAATCTCAATATCGTAACAGAAACTGAGTATCAAGAGCGTGTGACCCAGTTAAAAAATGCAGGCCTTTCGATCGATACTTCGGGCAAACTTTACAAGGTCAATTCACGCGGGACTTATAATAATGGGACCTACAACCTCGTCGCTTTCGTCGACCTACCCATTAAACCGCAACCACCAAAACCTAAAAAAGCGGGTGCTAAAGCTCCGGCCCAAGGTGGAAGTGGCGCCAATCCTGCTGCTGGAGTCAATCCTGATGATGGCCAGCAAGGAGATGATGAAGGTGATAAAACCGGTGGGGACAAAAAAGAAGAAAAACCTGAACCGGTCGAGCTCCTCAATCCTCGAGTCATTGAAATTCGAGTTGAATAATCGGACATTATTTTCCTCTATTTTTCAGCTACCTTTCTGATAAACTTAAGTTATGAATATTTTAGCCATTGATATCGGGACATACTCGATCAAGTTTCTTGAAGTAAGACCAGAACGAAAAAATCTTGTCATGGTTGATAAGCAGGAAATAATTCTCGACGAAGTCAAACCACATTATCCCAACTTCGAAAAGATTTCTGATCTACAGAAAGAAATCATTGTGAATTATATTCAGAAAAAACCTTCTGATATAAAAATTATTTTTCAGGTTCCAAATGAATTACTAACAACTCGCTATTTGGAAATACCAGGCACATCGAAAAGAAAAGCTGAACTCATGATTCCATTTCAATTGGATGAGAATCTTCCCTACCCTTTATCAAATGCCCATCATGCTTCAAGATTAATCAAAAAAAATAACAGCTTCTCAGTTTTAAGCAATATTACTCAGCAAAATGTTTTCAAAGAATTCATTGGTACATTTGAGAATAAAGAAGCTCAGCCAACACTCCTTACCAGCGAAGTTTCACTCATTCAGGCCTACATTGATCACATCAGAATGAATGAAACATGCTGTATTATCGATCTCGGACATCGTTCAACGAAGGTTTACTTTGTACAAGATCGTCAGGTGGTTTCGAATCACACTTCTTATGTCGCTGGTGCAGCGATCAATGAAGTCATATCTAAAACGTATCAAATCTCTGCTGAGGATGCGATCATCTACAAACATGAAAATGCTTTTATGTTAAGTGATGATCAAATGAGCGATGTTTCTCCTGAACAAAAAAGTTTTGCTCTTCTCATGAAACAAATTTTTAATCCATTGATCCTCGACTTACGCCGATGGGAAATTGGCCACCGAGTGAAATACGGAACGAACATCGAAAAGATTTTTATTTTCGGTGGTACAAGCAACATTAATAACCTTGATAACTTCATCAGTTATCACACTGGCATTAGTGTCGGAACTCTCCCTCCGCTTCTTGATTTAAAAAGTGATTACACGGCCCATGATAAAAACTTTTATCTTGCACGTATGATGGCCATTGCTCAAAGAAGTCCATCTAGTCTCATCAATTTTCTTACGGGAAAATTTCAGACGGCTTCGAATTCTTTTATCTCACTTCACTCTGCTGTATTCATCGGAGTGAGAACCGGTCTAATTGCTCTTATTCTTATCGCTGGTTTTACAGCTGAACGGTTTATCTTTTTGAATAAACAAAACCAAGCTCTGGATTCGAAAATTAAGGGTCTGTTGAAGCGGTCTAATCTAGGTCTATCTGTGACGGAACGAAACGCTTACACAAAAAATCCAGAACGTGTTCTTTCTACTATGAAAAAGAAAAATAAGTTAGTGAGTGATGAAGTTTCAAGCATTCTTTCATCTCAGTCAGTCAATGCACTTAGACCACTTGCTATTCTCAGTAAAACTATGAGCAATAATCCAAAAGTAAGTCTCGAGCAGTTTTCGAGTGACGGATTTCTTGTTAAGGCCGTTTTTAAATCGGCGGAACCTATCGAGCTAGAAGCGATGGCCTCTCACTTAAAGAGTTCAGGACTACCTGGTTTAAATGTAAATTACAGAACCGGTCAAACAAGTCTCTCAATTGATTTTCAGGATCGGGAGTAACAATGGAAAAAGCTAAAAGTTTATTCATTAAGATGGATGAATTCATTTTCCAGAAATTGGATTTATTGAAGGCCGAAGGACTTTTCCAGAAGACACAGGATTTGATTGCGAACTTAGATGAAAATCAACAAAAAGTTGCTGCCCAAGTTGCGGCCTTTGCTTTTCTTTTTATTCCCTACATCATCGTCATTGGTCTCTGGTGGGGAAATAGCGTCACTAAAAAAAATCTGGAAGTAAAAAAACAAATCATAGAACAAATTGCGCTTTTTGATGGAAACAAAAATACATTAACTAGTGTCAGCCAAAATTATCTCTCTCCCTATCCTATTTCTGGTCAGGATGATTTAGACAACAAGATCAGAAACATTGCTGCTGGTTCATCAATTGATCAACAGAAAGTATCAGTAACGAACTTCAATCAAATGGGACAAAGTTCGAGTATTTCTAAAATAGAAGCGGATATCGCTTTTAACGGTTTTGGTACGGCGGATTTTTCAAGTTTTATGCGTGGACTTGTTGAAAATGAAAAGTTAAAAATTGTACGCGTGAACCTTACAAAAAATACCGAAACACAACTTCTCGACGGAACACTTTCTGTCATTCACATGGGACAGGCGCCAGCACCGATGGAAGTGAACGAATGAAAAGAAAGCGCATTCAGTACAATGAATTAAATGAAGAAATCTATGCTCCAACCTATTGGACAAAAACAAGACTCATACTCATTGGTCTTGTCCTTCTCTTTTTTGGCTTTCTCGCTAATTTTTCACTCGAAGAAAAAATTAATAAATTTCTTCAAATAAAACTTACTAATAATGTTGCTTGTCCTGTGCAATTTGAAAAAGCTGAACTTGGTTACTTCCTTCCGAAACTCACCTTGAAAAAACCAGTGATTCAAGGAGCGTGTTTTGGGCAATGGGATAACAAACTTCCACTTAAAGATATTAAAATTTCTCTTCACTGGCCGAGTTTTTATCCATTGGGACTTAAACTGCATGTCGGACTCTCATCAGGGAAAACCAACATCAATCTCTACCCGATTGTTTCACCGTTTTCTCAGACAATTGATATCGATAAAACGACTATTGATGGGCAGCTCTTTGCTCCGTTTATGGCGAATAATATTTCACCTATAAATGGTCTTTTAAAAGTAAACGGATGGTTTAAAATCGAAGGACAGGCCGTTGTTGATGGTAGAATTGAAATCGCTTCAAACAATTTTGGAATTGCCGCTCAAAATATTTCAGGTTTTGAAGTTCCGAACATGAATCTTTCTACTTTTCTTCTGCGTGCTAACTTCGTTGATCCAACAAGCATGATGATTGAAAATTTAAAAGTGGGCAGAAGAAATGCTCCGATGGAAATGGACTTAAAAGGAAAGATGGCCGTTAATGATAGAGATTTTTTAAACTCGCAACTGGCGCTTAATGGAAGTTTAAAACTTACACCTTTCTTCATTCAAAAATTTGAAATTATCAAACTTTGGTTGCCGTCAAATAATACGAGTGGTAATTACGTCATGAAACTTAGTGGTCCATTAAGAAAACCAACCACACAGTTTCAATAAGGTGACATGATTAGCGCGGATAAAATCGAATCAATTCTCAAAGCTCATTTAGACCTTTGTCTTCCTCATCATCCCGTTGCTGAAGTTTATGAATACGCTTGTTTGCCAGGGGGAAAGTTTTTTAGACCTGGGCTTGTCTGGTCAATCTTTAAAGATTTGAATCCGGAACTTTTTCAAAACTCACAACATACAAAAAGCGATCACGCTTTTCTTTCTTCGGCCGTTGAATGCCATCACACTTATACACTTCTTCACGATGATCTTCCTTGCATGGATGATGATATCGAACGTCGTGGTAAACCTTGTACACATATCAAATACGGCGAATGGCAGGCGCTTCTTGCAGGAGATGGCCTCCTCAATATTTCTTATCAACTGATTGGGAAAATGAAAGCTCCAAGATCGCATGAACTTTTGCGCTTTTTTAGCTGGGCATGTGGACCGAAAGGACTCATCATGGGTCAAGTCATGGATCTTTCCCATGAGATGACGAAATCGTTTAAAAACACGCTTAGAACGCATGAATTAAAGACAGCGAGACTTATTCAAGTCGCCATTTTAGGAAGTGCGATACTGGCCAATAAAAATCCTGCAAAAAAAATGGAAAAGAATCTCTGGAAATACTCTGCCCTACTAGGCATAAATTTCCAGCTCATCGATGATTTAACAGAGCTTGTGACAGTTGAACTTACTCAGCATGAACGCGATGTGAATCCATGGCTTAAGTTTCCTCAAGAATCTTTATCGACAACAATTGCATCACTCGAAAAATTTGAAAAAATTTCGGCCCAATTAAATCTCCCAAACACAAATCTCATCGTGTCTGAGTATTACAAAAAAATGGTGGGGATTTTAGAAAAAGATCTCGAACAAGTTGAAAAACATTCAGGCCTTAAATTAGCGCCAGTTGTTCTTCTTATAAAGCGCTTCCGTTAATTCTAAAATTTCAACAAGCTTTGATTTCGCCATCATGAGTTTTTGGAATTCAGATTCAATCAATACTCGTTTAGCGTAATTATCAGTCTGTCTTTCAGGTTTTGCCTG
Organism: uncultured Bacteriovorax sp.; assembly: GCA_946480715.1. The sequence goes on from CAMLKK010000049.1 coordinate 8,266, forward strand.
AAGCACTTCGCGAACAGGATAAGCAGGTTCATCATCTGAATCAAAATTGTAAGGATCAAATTCAGTTTGTTCGACTGCAGAGAAGCTCTCTTCTACTAAAGACTCGCGAGGCATAAGACTTTTCATCTCTGCCTTCGCGCGTTCAATAGTTAATTTATCTTCGAAGAGGAGTTTTTTGATCATCATGATTGCTTCAATATCCCGGTGCTCATAAAGCTTTTGTCCGGTCGTTGAAACAAGAGGAGCTATTTCGTCGAATTCAGATTCCCAAAAACGGAGTACATAAGATTTAACACCAGTGAGGCCACACACTTCATTAATTTTGAAGGAAGATTTGTTAGGAATTTCAATTGGTCCAAACATTACTTTCGTGGCTCCCGCTGCTTTTTAATCGTTGTCTTCGTCTTCCGGTGAGAAGTCTACATCATCTTCACCATCATCAGTGTTCGACATGAATGAGCTAAGTGCTCTTGCCGTTCCTTCTTTCGGTGGAAGTGATTTATTTTCATTTCCTTTTTCATCAAGACGGTGAGCATAGCGAACTGTCACGTCTTCTTTTAGAACTTGAGAAGGTTTGAAAGTTAAAACTCTTCTCGCAGAGATGTCCATCGCTTCACCCGTTTGCGGATTTCTTCCTACGCGTGTTGCTTTGTCTCTGATTGAAAAATTACCAAAACCAGATATCTTAACTTTCTCTCCTTTTGAGAGAGTGTCTTTGATAACTTTAAAGACAAGATCTACTAAATCAGCAGCTTCTTTCTTAGAAAAACCTGCTTCTTTGTATACTCGCTCTACGATATCGGCCTTCGTTAAGCTCATTATTCTCCTCCATGAAAATCAATCGGTGCTTAAACCATATATTAACAGGTTAACAGGGAAGGTCATTTATTTCTATAAAAAAATTCAACTGATTAGATTTAATGGAGCTGTTCGCTCCACTACTTCCGTTTTACCTTCTTTTTACCGCTTTCTTTTTCAATTTTCTTCTGAAGGCTCGCCTTTTCTGCGTCTTTTTGCTTAATCCACGCAGTTAATTTGTCGTCCACTTCGCGAAGTTCTTCAATAAGTTTTTTCTCAACGAGAGATTTCGACTTAGCGATACGATCGAATTCTTTCAAAGAAGCGGTATCGTCTTTCACCATCGCCTGACGTTTTTCAACTTCCTCTTTCGTCATACGATAGATAGGCATATCTGCTAAGTATTCAGCGAAAGTAAATTTCTTTTTATCAAGGTAATCAACATACGATTTTCTGTTCGTTGATTTTGTAGCGACTTCATACTCTTTATCTTTAATGAATCGAATGATCTCCGAATTCTGACGAATTTTCTTCTCATAGTCTTCGCAAAGAAGTTCATAACGACGTTTAACAACTTCCAGTCTTTTGAGAGCGAAAATTTCGATAATTTCTTCTGGTTGAGCAAAAATTCTTACCCCACGCTCAGAGATAAGCGTGTAGTTTGGAACAAGCGTAGAAGACGTTCCCATTTTCTTAACAACTTCTTCCAGTGGAGGTTGTTGTCCTTTTTTGAAAATGAGTTCAATTTTTACATCGTTGTTAACTGAAGAATCGATGAAGTCTTTGATGTAATCTTCATCAATGTATTTCGTGAGGTAACGATAAATTTTAGTTGCATCGTAACCGCGTGGAAGTTCCGTAATATAAATGCTTCCACCGATTTCTTCGAATTTCATTCCGAAGACGAGACGGCCTTTTTCATCCGTTTCAATTTTGTTTCTATACGTGTGTACGTATGGTTTTAATTTTTTAACTTTACCCGTTTCAACATACTGAATGATTGAAGCAATCAAATCTGAATGGTGGAAACTTGGGATAACAGAAGAGAAACCTGTTCCGATCCCTTCAGCTCCGTTAAGTAGCATGATGGGAAGTTTTGGAAGAAGACAAACTGGCTCCATGACTTTTTCATCATAGTTCGGAACCATTGCGACTTGGTTCATATCATCAAAAAGAAGATACTCTGCTACCTTTCCTAATTTACATTCAATATAACGAGAAGCTGCTGGAGCTGGCTCCATTCTCTCCCCGAAATATCCTTTTTTATCAATGAGTGGATAGTTGTTCGAGAACGTATAATCTTGGGCCATATTCACAATGGCCGATTCAACAGATGCTGGACCATGCGGGTGAAGTGTAAGAACCAAACCAGTTGCTGATGATACTTTCATCAATCCCTTTGATTGGTTTTTCCAGAGAGTGAAAAGAATACGTCTTTGTCCTGGCTTTAAACCATCTTGCAGATAAGGAATCGCACGATCCATCAATGTATAAATTTGATAAAGGCGATATTCTTCTTTTACGATTTCAGTAAGTGAAACAGAGTCCAGTGAGTGTAAGTAACGTTCTTCCATTTATTTTTTACCTTTAGCTTTTTTTGTCGTTTTTACTGGTGCTTTTTTTGTCGCTTTCGCCGGCGCTTTAGCCGCTTTTGTTTTTTTCGGCTCATCTTCTGAAGCGGCAATGGCTCCAGTTGATTCTTCGTCTAATAAAAGTTCTTTTCTTAGATTTGTGTCTTTACCGAAACAAATGTCGAGAGTCTTCTTTGCTGATTCCATGTCTTCAACATTGATTTTTGTAAACTCTTCGCGATTAAGTGTATGTTTGAAAGCTTCTGGAGACATCTCTCCTAGCCCCTTGTTACGCTGAATTTCGCGAATCTTAACTGATGTATTCTTTTTCAGTTTTTCAAGCTGATCATCGCTTTCAACAAAGAGTGTTTCTTTGTCGGTGATAACTTCAAAAAGCGGAGCTTTGGCAAATTGAATCGCCCCTTGCTCGAAAAGTTCCGGCCAGAACGTGAAGAAAAAGTTCACGAGAAGCGTGTTGATGTGACCACCATCTACGTCCGAGTCAGCAAGGAAAACGATTTTCGAATAACGTAGTTCTTGCGAATCAGCTTTTTGACCAATCGTTAAACCAATTGAGGCCATGATATCCATGAACTCTTGATTGTTAATAACGTCGTTAATAGATGCTTGCATAACGTTCATCGGTTTCCCTTTGAGCGCAATTCCACCTTGGTACAATTTATTACGAGCTGAACGAAGTCCACCGATTGCCGAGTCCCCTTCACAAATGAAGAGTGTACATAGGTGACGATCTTTTCTTTCGTTAGCATCAAGAAGTTTTTCCACTCTTTGCTTTTTAGCTTTTTTCCCTTTAAGAGAAGCGTCTTTTAATTCCTGGAAACGGTGGCGAGATTTCGCACGATCAACAACGAGGTCGAGATATTCCTTATTTTTACGTAAGAATTTTTCAATGTTGTCGTTCATGAAGGATTCGATCCCTTTTTCAAGGTTCAAATCACGCACAAGTTTACGTTTTGTCTGCGACTCAAAACGTGGATTTGGCATGGTAATTCCCATGACAAATGTCATTCCCACTAAAACATCGTTATCGATTACAGAAATTTTTTCTTTTTTCGCCGCTCTTTCAATTTTGTCTTTAACTGCATTGATGAAAATTCTCTTAACACGGTCATGGTGGAATCCACCATCGAATGTAGGTGTCGAGTTAACAAAAGAGATGAATTTTTCGCGATCATCGCTCTTTTTATCAATACAAAGTGAAAGGTGAAAATCGATTTTCCCTTTTACTGTTTTTCCTTTTGCATTTTGCGTTTCATAGATAAAGACTTCTTCTCCAAAAAGCTGAGCACTATTGGCATCAACTCTCTGAGCAAGCTCTAAAAGTCCTTTTTTGAACTGATATCTTTCGCCGTTAAAAAAGAACGTTAATCCTGGATTGTTGTAGGCCAGATCGATGATACGTTTACGAAGCAGATCTTCATTGATGATGTTGTCTTTATAAACTTCTTTTGAAAGTGTGAGAGTAACAGCAACACCCGAAGCCCCTTTGAATGGTTTCGGTTTTGTTTTTTTCGTTTCAAGAGCACCGTTAATGAATTCGTAAGTCTGCTCTTTTTTAGAATTATAGTGCTTGATAGTGGCCACGAAACTGTCTGAAGTAAGACATGTTGCCGCAGCACCTAGACCGTTTTGTCCAAGTGTACGGAAGAGAAATCCTTTTTCATCTGTCTCTTCGTCTTTGAACTTAGATCCTGTTCTAAATTCCGTGTAAACCTGAGGCACTTTATCGATTGGAAAACCGATACCATTATCAGCAATAGTTACTGTCTTTTTATCAGGTGATAAAGTTGTGTGAATTTCTGTGACGTGGCCGCGGTAATATTCATCGATACTGTTGTCGAGAATTTCTTCAATGGCCTTCGATTTTGCTTGGTGAAATTTAACCGTTTTAAATTCTACGCCATTTGGTTTGTAGATATAAGTTTCAAGATCTTCGATATCATTTGAACCAAAAACAAGCGTAATACGATTACGAACATGCCAGCGCTGATCTTTACTTTCAATCAAGGCGTCTTTGGTGTTACCTTTACGTACAACGGGACCGACACTACTCATTATGAATCCTTTTCAAACTCTAAATATTGGGAAATAATACTAACGTTAGTTTGATGTTAAGGTTAAAGATCACTTACGGTAATCGAAAAGGTACAATGCGTCACATATTTTTTTCTTTTGCCCTCTGCTTTTTCACCCATTCTCTCTCTGGAGCAGAGCTAAATCTCGCTGCATTACCCTACAAAAAAAATGTGAAAGAAAAAATTTTGGAAGGCACTGTGTTCTCCGAATCAAAGGTTGAGAGCACAACTTCTGCCGGTCAATCTCTGAAGTTTTCCATCGCTGGATTACACCCCAAAAGTTGTTCGTATGCTTTGAAGAAACTTTCACTGTACGAAAACTACAATCAGTTTTTAGACTTTGTGAAAGAATCGAAATACTCACCAGAAAAAAAGGAAATTAATTTTCTTCTTTCTCACGTGCTCATGCCCTATGACATGCGATTGGTGTTCAAGCTCGATCGCATAGTAGCGCCTGGAGTTTATCCTTTCCGTTTTGACGATGGAATTTTGAAAGATTTAACGGGAAACATCCACGTCATCAAACACACGGATAAGGCTTCTGAGCGCTGTCTGTTTTACACAACTGCGCAGTGGAGTGGTCCGCATACAAGAATTCCTAATTTTATTCTCGAAACTTTTTCTCAAGCGCTCGCAAAACATTCTATGGAAAGATTGTTTAGACTATCATCGACATTATCACACTGAATATCACACCAGTATTAACGGGTATAAAAAGAGTGACGAAAGAACTAAAGCAGATTATAAAATTTCAATGAAAGTTTTAAGAATAAGTGCGAGCGATACATATCCTATCCGTCAACAAGTGTTGGTTCCGAATCATGATCTTCAAAAAGCAAAGTTTGAAAATGATGACGATGAAGATCTTTCTTTCCACTTAGGCGCATTTAAAGATTCAAAACTTGTTTCTGTCGCTTCATTTTATTATGAACGCAATCCTCTTTTTCCTGATCAACATCAGTATCAATTGAGAGGCATGGCCACTCTACCGGCGTATGAACGTCAGGGACTGTCTTCTGAACTTCTCAATATGGCCTTTCCAATCATTAAGCAAAACTTCTGTACACTACTGTGGTGTAATGCTCGCGTTTCAGCAGTTGGATTCTACGAGAAAGTAGGATTTAAAAAAGTGAATGATGAAGTTTTCGAAATTGAAGGGATTGGACCACACGTTCTTATGTCGAAGTCGATTTAATATAACAAAATCTCTTCCATGCATTTCTTTCCATCACTTCGTAATTTTTTATAATGCATTTCTTTTTTTCGTCGAAAATTTTTAAAGGTGCGCAGGCATATTCTTTCGCCTTTTCATCGATGCTTTTTTGGCGGGCCGTTTTACAAAGCTCATTGCCGTCACTATCCACACAAGCGTAATGCTTTCGTTCGCAGTCGTAAATTAAGTATGGACCACCTTTGTACTTATCATCGAGCGGATAATCTTCTTTGCGAAAATTGGCCGCTGGAGTGCTGACCGTATCAGCGGCTTCAATGTTTAATTGTAATAAAAGAAGAAGCAGCATTTTCATTATGCTTTTTTCTCGTCGCTTTTGATTTTTTTCATTGCTGCTTCTTGCAGCTCTTTTAATTCTTTAAGTTCAAATTCAAAGAACATATGGCTCGCCGAAAGTTTCGGCAGAGTTTTTCCAAAACGCATTTCTTCTTCGAATGATTTAATGCGATTGTTGAGATTGTTTCTGATTGTGCGCATTTGTTTTGGTGTTTTATCAGCAAAACTTGCTTTTAATTCATCCAGACGTTGTTTGATGTTCGACATGATTAACCTTCACTCATTAATAAATAATAGAAACGACCTTTCAGTTTAAACCCTTCAATCGCAAGAGTTAAAACAAGAAACAGAGTCGCTAGAAGCGCGTACTTTAATTGTTCTTTTCCCCATCTGCTACCATTATTTTGGTTCTTTCTGAAAAGGGCGTAAAACATTCCCGAAAAAAGCCCGCCTGCATGAGCAGTATTAGCGATTGGACCTAAGAGTCCCGTCAGACACAAGAAAAGCCATATGATCATCAGAGAAACATCTCTGGATGGAAGGGCCAGATCGAATTCAGGTTCAATTTTTTTGAAAACCCACAGATAACCTAAGAGCGCATAGAGAACTCCTGACATTCCCCCAAATTGCGGGCCGGAAACCAGGTATTGCATAAGGTTCGAAACAAGTCCGCTGATGAGCATGATTCGGATAAGATCATTCTTTCCAAACTTGTACTCAATAATGCTTCCGAGGTCTTTAAACCAGAGCATGTTAAAGAGAATATGCATAAGAGAAAGATGCAAAAAAATAGGAGTCATTAAACGCCAGACTTGTCCTCTTCTCACCTCACCTAAAAATGTTCCTTCAACACTGCCGATAAAAAGCGATTCAAAAAGGCGCTGGCCCATTTCCGTAAACGAGAGCAGATACAGAACAGCACAAACGATGACTATCATTGTGGTGAATTGACCGCGTGGAAGGGACTTTATTTTGATCCATTCCTGATCGATTTCCGGTGCTTTTTGAAAGCCCATTTTTACTCGGAAAATATCCTGGGCCGCCGGCAAGAGCGCTTCGTTTTGAACATAGATTGAATAGACGTGTTCCTGAGAAGCAAAGTCTGTAGTGACTTCGATATTCTGGGCGCGAAGTTCAGCAATAATCTGATCAAACATGCGAGTGTCACTGAGTTGTCCGACTAAATACATGAAAGTTACCTATTAGTTCCTTAAAAAGTGTGGGAATTCTCCCTTATTATACGGTTTTTCCAGGCCTTTTAGGCAAAGTTTTGGCAAAGAAAAAGATAAATAGGTATATTTTTGACCTATTTTAAGATATGGTGCGGGTACAAGGACAATTGAATGCTAAAGATTAATAAAAAGGTTGAGTATGCCTTAATGGCGCTCAAGTTTATGACAGACAAAGCAAACAACAAGGACGCTAAAGACGACCTTACGTCAGCACGTGAAATTTGCGATCACTTTCAAACTCCGTTTGATACGACGGCAAAAGTGATGCAGCTGATGAACAATCACGACATCTTAAAATCTGTTAAAGGCATTAAAGGCGGCTATTCTCTCAATCGCTCGCTTCAAGATATCACCTACGCTGAACTTGCTTCCATCATCGAAGGCAAACAAGAATCAGGGCGCGTTTGTGTGTCGGCCAAAGGAACATGTGAGTTGCTAGGTAAATGTAATATCGCAACTCCAGTTGAACTTCTCAATCGCAAACTGAATCATTTTTTAGAAACACTTACGTTAAAAGAATTACTACAGGGCAGTGACTTTAATCCAGTTGCCACTGGAAAACGAATTCACTCGTCGGAGATCAATGCATGAGTACTGACTATTTAAATGCTGAATACAAATACGGTTTTTTTACCGACATTGAGACTGAAGCATTTCCGAAGGGATTGAACGAAGAGATCGTTCGTCTTATTTCGGCCAAAAAACAAGAACCAGAATGGCTGCTGGACTATCGTCTCAAGGCCTTCCGTCATTGGTTAAAAATGACTCCGCCATCGTGGGCAAAACTCAATGTACCCGAAATCGATTTCAACGATCTCTACTACTACTCTGCTCCTAAGAAAAAAGATGAAGTGAAGAGTTTAGACGAAATCGATCCAGAGCTTCTCGCTACATTTGAAAAACTAGGAATTCCTCTCAATGAACAAAAACGTATCTCCGGTGTGGCCGTTGATGC
>CAMLKK010000050.1 GCA_946480715.1 uncultured Bacteriovorax sp.
CCTTAATTTCCCTTAAACTTGCCAGAATGTAAGAGAAAGTAAGATTTGAACTTTAACAGTGACAACCTGGCACCGCCCTTTTAATCTGACTAGTGATGTCGATAGCATTCAACTTTTACCTTATTCTTCTTTCGCTTTTGCGGATCCCGCTTTCGCTGATCCCTGTTATTTTTCAGGGAGTTCATCCTTTTTTAAGAACACGATTAAGTTTTGAGCGAAAAAATTTCATCGACCCACATGCGCGACCTTTTAAAGAAAGTGGGCTTAAGGCCGATCTTTGTTTCGAGGTGTCTTCAGAGGGAGAACTTGAACAAGTGCGCACTCTCATTCAGCATTTTCTTACTATTGAAAAAAAGAAAATCGAAATTCTTTATTCTTCACCTTCAGTTGAAAAAAAATGCGCGGCGATTGCTGAGCAATTTCCAGAGCAGGTAAGGCTTTATCGTCTTCCTCTTTTGTCTTTTTGGCCTTTTCCTTTTCTCTATTTCCAAAATTTTTGGGGATGGGTGAGTGCTCCTGTCATTGTTTTTTGTCGTTACGATTTTTTTCCTGAACTCTTGCTCATGAAAATGTTTGGGAAAAAATTTGTTCTTCTCTCTGCCGCAACAAAAAAATGGTCTTGGTATAAAGAAGCGGCGATGGCCTTTTTTGATTTTATTGTGGCCGCAACTCCCCATGAAGAAAAATTCTTGAAAGAACGTTTTCCCCACACTCAGATGCTCGCGTGTGATCTGCGCATCCCTCGAATTGCAGAAAGAAAAAAAGCCGCCACGCTGGATTTTTTTCGACAGCATGGTCTTGAAAATTATGTTTCTGAGCTGAGAAAAAAAGATCGCAACCAGAAAATCGTTTTTGGCAGTTTCTGGCCTTCTGATCTTCCGCTCCTAAGAGATACTGACTTAGTGAATGCTGTTAAAAAACATGAACTGCATCTCTGCCTGGTTCCTCATAAACTCGATCGCCAGCACTTGATTGATGTTAAGGAGGCCCTCGTTAATCACTTTGGTGCTGAATATGTCAGTCTGTTTTCGGAAAAGGATTATGCTCCCGTAGTGATATTGGACAAGAGTGGAATTCTCTGTGAACTTTATACTGAGTTTGATGTCAGCTATGTCGGAGGCGGTTATGAGCGATCAATTCACTCGGTCTTAGAGCCTTTTATTTCAGGCAGCAAAGTGATGACGGGACCAAAAATAAACCGCTCTACTGAGCTTGATTTAGTGGCGGAAGTCGCACCCAATGAAATACAAGTTCTAAAAAATCCAGAAAGCTTCTATACTAGTTTAAGAGAGATGCAAAAAGTTGTGGCCGACGAAAAGATTCGCTCAGAATTAATATCGTCTTCACAAAAAAACTTTGAAGTCATCACTCATAAATTAACGTCAAAATAATTGGTAAAATGCTAAACACAAATGTTGATTATGCTCTAGTTGGGCACAATTTTATTACGTTTCTTCTTTCGCTCGGGCTTCTTCAGCGGGGAAAATCGGTTCTTGTTCTTGATGATGATCGCTTCAATTATGGTGAGTTTTTTACGAATTCGCTTACGGCACTTGATGTGCAGTTTCTCAAAGCTTGGGGAAGTGAATCTCAATTAGGACCGCTCAAAAATCTCGATGATTACCTCTCGCCAGAAACGCTTACATTTTATGTGGGCAAGAAACAAATTCTTTTAGGAGATAGACCTCACGATAATTACCGTGAACTTTGCCGCAAGTTTCCTCATCTCTTTTTTGAAAAAGAAAAAGATTGGGAGCTCTTCTCCAGTGGTGCAGGACTTACACTCTTTGACGGGCACTACTATGATTTCTGTCAGAAGACCACAAACGCTCTTTTTTCAGAACAAAAAAATAAACGCCTCTCTTTTCTCATGGAACAAGCTCTCTCACCTGAGTTAAAAGCGCGCTTTAATTATTTTCTCTCTCATTTTAATCATCAATCAGATGTGATTGATGCTGCTGTTTCGGAATTTAAATCACTCGTATTCATGACTCGCGGTTTTTTTCAGAATCGACTTTCACCCACAGGAAGTCAGAGCGAACTTCTGCATTTGTTTATTTCTCTCATTTCGCCTTACTACAAGCTCGATCACACACGTCTCATCAACGATCTCAAGAAAGAACATATGGAAAAAGGCGGCGAGTTTAAAAAATTAAACCTTGCTGATCTAAAACTCAATCGCGGAATTGTAACGAGTTTTGAACTTGATAGTTTTGAAGGCGTGATTAAACCGCAAAAAATGGCCTTTATTGGTGGGCACCCAATGGGACTGCCGATAAAACTAGCGACCCAATCTAAATCCTACAGTTGCCTGAATGTTCAACTTTCATTTGCGGCGACCGTTCCAGTTTTGCTACAGAATAAAAAGTTTGTTTTTACATCGGCGATTAAAATGGGCACTGATCGTCCCTTTTGGGAAGTTTCATTCGGTCATCAATCGGCCGTCTTCAATGTCATTTTGACGAGACGAGAAGGTTCTAAAGTTGAATTTATTCACGAGCGCGTGATTGATTTACTCATGGCCGATCTTCAGTTTCTTTATCCAGAATATTCTTTCAACATTTCTGAAGCTTCGATGAATTACACTCGTGATGTGTTCATTCAGGACTTCAATTACAGTGCTCACTTAAAAAAAGAGAAGGGATTTTCAAATAAGATCGTTGACGTATTAGAGGAGCGGGCCCCGCTTATGCTTTCTCGTCTTAAGAACGTGCTTTATTTTGGTCCCTATAATGAGAATGCACTTGGAACCTTTTCCTCTTTAGTGGAGATTAAGAAGTGGCAACAAACTCTCTAAAAAACTTCCTAAAAATCTCAGGCAGTAAAGGACAGGGAGCTGTCGAGTATATCCTGCTCGTCGTAGTCATGGTGACGATCATTACTTCTATTATGGCGAAGATTAAAAGGTCCTATTTAGGGGATGCCTTGGCCTGTGCCAGTGCCGCCCAACAGAAAACCATCCTCTGCAAGATCAACAGTTTCATGAGTCCCACCGGTGGAACTAAGCGATTTCAGTACTACCCGTTTAAAAAATAGACACCCCAATTGTAATAAATTCACGTCTACACGTTTCCTAATGTGAATAATTCTCAGTCTGATAAACTGCGATCAAATAGCAGTACTAGGCATTAAATGAATGAGGCCAAAAAGCGTAGAAAAAACCCTTTTTGTGCCTATATGAGGAGACGTTATGAAATTATCTAAGAACAGCAGAAGATTATCTTTTATGACTTTGTTTCTTGCTACCGCCATTATGGCCCAAGGTGTTCATGCGCAAGAAGACTACGTCTTGGATGATGCTGATGATGCATTAGGATCATCTGACGCTCTAGAAATGGATGATATCCAGATTGAAGGAAAACTTTCACCTTCTGAGCTTATGAGAAAAAGAAGAGAGAAGCTTGAAGAAAGAAATAAGATCATGGTTGAAAAGAAGATCGAAGATATTCGTGTAAAACAAGAAATTGCTCTTACGAATAAACTTCAGGACGCTTTTGGAAAAAGCTTAAACAATCTTAACGAAGATAAAGTTCAAGTTGTTCAAGCAGCTCCAGTGGCCGTAGCACCACAACCTGTGGCGCCAGCACCGGCACCAGTGATTGAAACAAGAATTGTAGAAGTGCCAGCTGAACCAGTTAAAGAAGTGAAGAAATCAAAAGTGATTCCTTCTTTAGGAGCAAGCACGATTAAAGGCGACAGAATTGATTTCGAATCGAATTTAAATCTTGGTGTGAACCTTGAAACTCAAGTGATGGAACAAGTCACTGTAGGTTTGGGCCTTGGTTATACGTCAATGGATATTACTGACATCTCAAACGACTTCGTAAACATCGGTGTATGGAATCCGTACCCAACAACTGGTTACCAGAATGTTTATGGCCAGGGAAGAAAGATGTCTCTTGGTAAACTTTCGATCGAAGCTAACTCGAAGTTCTTCTTAATCGAAGACTCGAAAATTAAGCCATACATCGGTGGAGCTCTTAGCTACAACCGTACGAACCTTAAGTATGAAGCTGGTTCACCGTACTCAACAAACGGTGTAAATTTCGGTAGCGAAGGGTACTCATCTTCAACAATCGCTGGAACTGCGAAGTTAGGTGCGGAAGTTGATTTCTCTGAGACAATTGGTTTCAATCTCGATCTTTCTTATACGAAGAACATCACTTCGGGGATTGCGAAGAATGCTGATACGACAAACGTAAACCCAGATCAACAACGTCTTGAAAACATCACAAAGGCGATTGAAGAATCTGACACAACAGCAATTCAGGCCGGTTTGATCATCCGTTTCTAAACACTTTCTTCCATAAATAAACGACGGGCTTCTTCATAAGAAGCCCGTTTTTTTTTGTCAGTTTTGCCTACTAAGGTTGTCCTTTCAATAATTCATTTTCTCCCTTAAAATTTAAACATATCAATTTCAAATCCAAGGATGAGGATCGTATGAGAGATGTTTATATTGTCGATGGAAAACGCACGCCACAAGCTAAGTCAGGTCTTGATTTAAAAGATGTGCAAGCGCCGTATCTTGGTGCTTATCTTGTCAAACATCTTATCGACAACACAGAAATTCCTGCTGATAAAGTCGATGAAGTTATTTTCGGAAACACAGGAACTCCTGCTAAATATCCCAACGTGGGAAGAGTCATTGCTCTAGAAGCAGGCCTGCATAAAAAAACTTCGGGTTTTTCAGTTCACAGAAATTGCGCTTCAGGTATGGAAGCGGTTTCTCAAGCTTATTTAAAAATCGCCAGCGGCCGCAGTGATGTCATTGTTGCTGGTGGTGTTGAATCAATGTCGCAAATGCCGCTTATGTACGGCAAAGACATGACTGAACTTTTTGCAAAACTTATGAAAGCGAAAACAATGGGTGAGAAACTTTCTGCTCTTACATCATTTCGTCCAAACTATCTCACACCCATCATTGCTATCGAGCAAGGTTTAACAGATCCGTTTTGTGGACTTAACATGGGACAGACGGCGGAGCTTCTTGCACGCGAATTAAAAATCACGCGTGAGATGCAAGATACATACGCTAACAATTCACACGCAAAAGCAGTGGCCGCTACTAAAGAAGGTCGCTTTAAAGATGAAATTCTTCCCATCACAATTGGTGGTGGCTTAACAAAACTTCTTACTAATGATGTTGGTCCTCGTGACAACTCAACAGTGGAAGGTCTCGCGAAAATGAAACCATACTTCGATAAAAAATCTGGAACAGTGACTGTTGGTAACAGCTGTCCAATCACAGATGGTGGATCGGCATTATTGTTTGTTTCAGAAGAGGCCGTAAAAAAATATAATCTCAAACCAATGGCGAAACTCACAGACTTTCACTTCCATGGTCTTGAGCCAGAGCGCATGGGAATGGGGCCGCTCCTTGCTATGGACGGAGTCATGAGACGCACGAATTTAAAACTTTCAGACTTTGATCTTTTTGAATTGAATGAAGCTTTTGCTGCGCAAATTCTTGCTGTAGGCATTGGCCTTAAAGACAAAGAAGTGGCCGCTCGCTTTGGACTCGATACTGTATGGGGAGAGTTGGATTGGAGCAAAGTAAATGTTAACGGCGGTGGTATCGCTCTTGGACACCCTGTTGGTTCAACGGGCTCACGTCTTGTTGTCACATTGATTCATGAATTACGAAGAAGAAAAGGTAAATATGGATTAGCTTCTCTCTGCATTGGCGGTGGTCAAGGTGGAGCCGTTGTTGTTGAAAATTTAATTCGTTAATTTGGTGGTGATGATATGACTCAAAAAAAAATTAGTTTCGAAATCAAAGACAAAATTGCTTACGTAGGTTTTGGCCACAATTCTACAAAAAGCATGACTATTCTCGATCGTGATACGTTGATGGAACTCAATGATCACGTTGATGAACTTCACAACAAACAAAGCGAATTAAATGGCGCTGTCTTTTTTTCTCACAAAGAAAATTGCTTTTTAGCTGGTGCTGACATCAATCTCATTGCAAGTCTTACGACTGAAAGTGAAGCGGCCGATGGATCAGAAAGAGGACAGACAATTTTTAATCGAATTGAAGATCTTTCCATTCCTACTGTTGCCTGCGTAGATGGAGTCTGCCTTGGCGGCGGTTTGGAATTAGCACTTTCATGCAATGTGATCATTGCATCTAATTCGTCTAAAACCCAATTAGGTCTTCCGGAAGTAAAACTAGGAATTATTCCTGGCTTCGGGGGAACATACAGACTTCCACGCAAAATTGGTCTTCCTAATTCTCTTGATATGATTCTTACCGGAAAAACACTGCGTGCTGATAAAGCAAAACGCCTGGGCCTTGTGGCCGAAGTTCTTCCTAAAGAAAATCTTCTCGCATTTGCTCCAAAGTTTTTTGGCTGGAAACCAAAAGCAAAAAGTTTTCAGGCCACTGTTAAAGATGTAGCGATGGACAACTTCGTTACCCGCAAAATCATTTTCCAAAAAGTTCGAGAAAGCGTTCTTAAAAAAACAAATGGCTTTTACCAGGCCCCTTTAAAAATTCTCGACGTCATGGATTCTGGAATGATGAAGGGAAGAACATCGTATCTCGCTGGTGAAGCACAGGCGTTTGGAGAGCTTGCGATTTCTGAACAAAGTAAAAATCTTCAGCACATTTACTTCATGTCTGAAGCTGTTAAAAAATATTCAGGCCCAAAAGGAAACGGCCAGCTTCCTGAATTAGAAAGAGGAGCGGCACTTGGTGCAGGAACAATGGGTGGTGGTATTGCCTGGCTTATGGCCGATGCAGGCATGAATCCTGTCATGAAAGATTTAACGACAGATGCTTTGAACCTCGGTTTAAAACAATCGTCTCAGAACTTCTCAGGAGCGCTTAAACGCAAAAAAATTACTCCTGATGAGTTCGAACGCAAACAACGTTCTATCACGGCACAACTTGATTACAGTGGTTTTAAAAAGATTGATCTCGTGATTGAAGCTGTTGTTGAAAACATGGACATCAAAAAGAAAGTTTTCGCGGAAGTTGAAAAACAAGTAAACCGTGAGTGTCTTTTAACATCGAATACTTCTTCATTATCTGTGCAGGAAATGTCAAAGGCCCTCGAACACCCTGAACGTTTTGCAGGTCTACACTTTTTCAATCCAGTTCACATGATGCCTCTCGTGGAAATCATCGTGCATGATAAAATTGCACCGGAGACTATTGAAGCTCTTCATAAGTGGGTTTTACGAGTCAAAAAAACACCGGTTATCGTAAAAGACGGACCAGGATTTCTTGTTAACCGCATTCTTATGCCTTATCTGAATGAAGCTGGATACCTGCTTGAAGAAGGTGTTTCCGTTAAAGATCTTGATCAAGCTGCCCTTAACTTCGGTATGCCAATGGGGCCGTGTCGTTTATTGGACGAAGTAGGTATTGATGTTGCGGTTAAAGTAGCAAAAGTTATGCACGAAGGATTAGGTGAGCGTGCTCATCCATCAAAGTTCTCGCACAAGCTTGCTGAGAAAAATTTCTTAGGAAAGAAAAACGCAAAAGGTTTTTATCTCTACGATGAAAAAGGAAAAGTGACTGGACCAAATCCGGAAGTCGATCCTCTTCTTCCAGCAGAAAAGAAAAAAATGAGTGAAGCTGATATTCAAATGCGTCTCTTCCTGCCAATGATCAATGAAGCAGCGGCCATTTTAAAAGACGGTATTGTTCAAACGGCAGCAGATGTCGATCTGGGTCTGATCTTCGGAACAGGATTTCCTCCATTCCGCGGCGGACTTCTTCGATACGCTGACAGCGAAGGCCTAGACAAAATTTTAAACGCGCTCAAGAATTTCCGTGACACGGTCAATGCTGATCGATATGCTCCAAGCTCATACTTAGAGGAACTCGTAGAAGCAAAAATGACTTTCTATGAAAAAGCGCGATAAAAATTAGTGTTTAAAGCTTATCTAAAATATTTTTTTCTATTCATCTTAAAGGCCCGCAATCGCCAGAAACTTCTCATCCTGGCGGTCGTGGGTCTTTGCATTTCAGCTTTTGCGTTGATCGTTCTTCAAAGCACGATGGGTGGTTTGCAGAATAAACTCATGGAGCGTTCAAAAAACATCCTGGGACATGCGACCTTTTTTTATAAGGCCTCAACTGACGATGCTGAACTCATAAAATTTGTCGATCATCTCGAACGCAAAAATGTGCGTTTTACGAAAGAATACGAAATTGAACTTCTTCTTCGTTATCAAACCTTCATTACACCAGTGATTGTTCATGGGATTGATCCTACAGGTTTTTTGCCGCCGCTTTTAGCGCAGGAATATGCTGGAAAAAAGATCGATGCCATCATGCCTCAGGGACTTGCTTATAAAGTTGGTGTTGCACCTCCAGAATTTTTACAAATGATTTCTCCAGCGCATGTTGATGAACTGATGGGGGAGATACCACGCTCGCAAACAATCAAGGTCGAATCAGTTGTCACAACAGACGTTCCTGAAATCGATCTCTATCACATTTGGGTTCGTCTTCCGCTGGTTCAAAACCTCATTCGTGAAAAACTCGTCAATCGCATTCGCATCTATGACAAAATGGATTTCGTTGCTCTCAAAAAAATGCTTCCGTCGGGGGCGATGCTAAAGACATGGGAAGAGGAAAATTCAACTCTTGTCTGGGCCCTTAATCTTGAAAGCTCAATGATGGTCTTTCTCTTTGCGGCCATGAGTTTATTAGTATCTTTTTGTATTTCTTCAGGTCTGCTTATCTTTTTTAATAAAATTAAAAACGATCTTTCGAGTTTTTGGATTTTGGGAGCATCGCTTTCACAAATCGATCGTTCAACACGTCTCTTTTTGCATCTCATGAGTTTTCTCTCGATCCTCGCAGGAATTGGACTTGGTCTGATCTTCCTCTTTGTCTTCGACCATTACGCTCCAGAGATCATGCCGGACGTTTTTGTGGATCGTAAGATACCAATCCTCATTACAACAAAAGGTCTTTTAATTTCTTTTGCCGTTCCTTTTGTCATTTCATCTTTTTTTATTTTCTTTTCACTCAAGCAATTTCAGCGCGAACACAATCTGCTCGATCATGTTCGCTCAGTCAGCTAGAATAAATTAAACATCTTCAAAGCGTGGATCATTGTGTGCGGGAACTCCCTGATCACTTGATTGTTTTTTTAGAGGAATAGGTGCAGGTGTCGGCGCCGGTTTCGCTTCAGGTTTAGGTGGTGCCTTAACTTCCACTTTTGGAGCGGTTTTCGGTTTCACTGATTCAAGGGGGATCACATTATCAATTTTCTTTTTAACCGGTGGTTCAACAACTTTTGTGAGCTGAATTTTTGGTTTAATCTCTTGATGGATTTTTGTGACACCTAAAATTTCTTCTTCTAGAACTTCAACAGTCGATTTTAGTTTTTCAGAATGTCCGGAGAGTGTCTTGGCGTCCAATGACGTTTGATTCGCCGATTTTGTATTGTGGTTTGTGGCCTGATCGAGTTGGTTCATAGCGAGAGAAATATTTTTTACACCTTCTGCCTGTTCGCGCGAAGCCACTGAAACTTCATTCATCATATTTTTTACAATTTCAGCATTGGTAACAACATCATCAAGAACTTTCGCGCATCGATCAGCAATTTGAACACCAGTTGATACTTTCATATTTCCAGCATCGACGAGACGTTTAACATTACGATTCGTCTCTTCAATAACACCTTTAACTTTTACAATACTGTCACTTAAAATGTCGGCGATTTCCGTTGAGGCCTTACCCGACATCTGGGCAAGATTACCGACTTCTTCAGCGACAACCGCAAAACCTTTCCCATGTTCACCAGCGCGCGCGGCCTCTACAGAAGCATTGAAAGAGAGAAGTTTAGTTTGGAAAACGATATCGTTAATGACCGTAGTTTTCTGGGAGATTTCATTGATAATTTTCACGATCCCTTCAATACGCTCATTTCCTCGCGAGATCTCTTCCATAATTTCTTTATTAGAAGTACTGATGGCCTCCATAGAGCCAATCATTTCTGTTACAACATTTTTACCATCAGAAGCTAATTGCAGTGACTCTTGGGCCTTATCAGTGGATTTGAGAACGTTTTCAACAGTAGATGAGACTTGCGAAGAAATTTCTTCAAGCGTTGCTACCGTTTCCTGAATTGCTGTAGCTTGTTCAGTTGAAGATAGTGAAACTTCTTCTGACGTTTTTTGCACTGATAGTGAACTTGCGTTTGTCTCTTCTGAAAGGACGCGAAGGGTGCTTGTTGATTCATTAAGTTTTTTCAAACTTCTTCTCATTATCAAATGAAGCGCAATGGCCACAATGATCTGAGCGAGTATGTTCGAAATGATAGAGACAATGATAAATTCTTGGCGGAGAATTTTTACTTCAGAATAATTGTAACCAATTCTTAGAGTTCCCACTTTTGCTTTTTTCTGACTTGAATAGATATCGCCTTCACGAGTGAAATGATCATCGGCCTCTTTTTTCATTTCTTTGCCGGTAATCACTTTTCCAGTTACATCCAGAAATTCTACTCTTTCAAAAGTATTATCAAGGAGCAATTTATCTATAAGTGTGTTGAGGTTGTGAACATTTTTTGATTCAACATCTGATGCTGTCGAGTAGTCTAAACTCTCAAGGACTATAGAGACTTCTTCACGAATCATCGCTTTAAGCCTGATTTCCGCAAAATAATAACTTACTAAACTCAGAGACGTAAGAACGACAAATGTGACAACACTAACTGTTAATTGCAGACGAAAGTTAAGTGAACGTTTAGCAGACATTTGAAAGCTCCAATAAGGATGACAATTTTTATGTCATCCTTATCGTCACTATCAATTTTTAGATAAACTTAAGATACTGGATTAAACTTTCAGATTTTTAAGACCAGCGAATGCCTTATTCTTTAACTCAGGTGCTGGCGGAGGCGCTTGAGTTTTAGCGGGTTGCGAGCGGTTAGGACGTGAACTTGGAGTTCCTGTATAACTGCTGCTATCGCGATTTACTTGAGCGCCTTGCTTCGCTGTTAAGCTGATACGACCTCTGTCGTAATCGATTTCCATAACCTGTACTTTTACTTCCTGGCCAACTTTGAGCGCCGTCATTGCATCTTCAACAAATGAATCTGAAATTTGCGAGACGTGGAGGAGACCATTTTCTTTAATACCAATATCAACGAATGCTCCAAACTGAGTGATGTTTGTCACGAGGCCTGGATACCATTCACCAACTTTTAGATCAGTAATTTTTGAAACGTCTTTTCTATATTCGAAAGATTTAAATTCTGTGCGCGGATCTTGAGAAGGAGCTTTAAGCGCTTTCACAATATCGTTGAAAGTAAATTCTCCCACTTCTTCTTTAAAGCCGTGGTCTCTTTCAAGTTTGCTGATGAGATCTTTATTTGCAAGAAGTTCTTTTACTGTCGTCGCGTTTTTCTTTGTCCACGAAGCAAGAGTTTCGTAACGTTCCGGGTGAATAAATGTTCCATCCAGAGGCTCTTCACCATTGTAGATGCGAAGGAAGCCTGCGGCCTGTTCAAATACTTTCGCTGAGAATCTTGTTACTTTTAAAATTTCTTTTCTATTTTTGAATCCGCCATTTGTCTCACGGAACTTCACTACGTTTTGAGCAAGTGTTGGACCGATACCTGAAACATATGACAGAAGCGGAGCGGATGCTGTATTGAGGTCAACTCCAACAAAGTTTACACACGATTCAACAACACCTTCGAGAGATTTTTTCAAACGAGCTTGGTTGACGTCATGTTGATATTGACCAACACCGATTGATTTTGGATCGATCTTAACGAGTTCAGCAAGAGGATCCTGAAAACGTCTGGCGATGGAAACAGCACCTCTTACAGTGACGTCTTTGTCTGGAAATTCACTGGCCGCAATTTCACTCGCGGAATAAACTGAAGCACCTGCTTCAGAAATAAGCGTCGCATTTGTTTTTCCTGCTTTTACATGCGGAACATTGTCCATAATAAATTGCAGAGTCTCTCTTCCGTAAGTTCCACTTCCGATGGCAATATGGTGAACATTAAATTGCTCAATGATCGCTTGAAGAATCGCGGCCGATTCTTTGACCTGCATACGTGGTTCATGCGGATAGATGACACAATCACCGAGAAGTTTTCCCGTATTGTCTACGATAACAACTTTACATCCAGTGCGCACACCTGGATCGACACCGATGACTGATTTCGACCCTAAGTAAGGTTGAAGCAATAAGTTTTTAAGATTAATACCAAAAACGTTGATGGCCGTTTCATCTGAAATTCTTTTTAATTCAGATTTAATTTCAAGATCAAGGGAAGGGTGGATGTAGTTAAGGTAAGCTTTTTTCGCAGCTGTTTCCAGATCAGCGATACATCCAAGATTTCCTTTATCAAAGAAATTTTTACGAAGAAGACCGATGGCCACTTCTTCTGGGAATACAACATCAACTTTCAATGTTTTTGAAGTCATTCCTCTTCTCATCGCCAGGAAGCGGTGAGAGGCCTTTGGTTCTTTAAGCTCAGACGCTTTTTGCGAGAACTCAAAGTAGTCTTTGTATTTCATCCAATCTTTATCTTCTTCTTCAGCCTTATCTCTCTTCGTCGATTTGATAACGGCATCACTCCAGTAATCTTTACGAAGTGTTTCTTTAGTAGCTGGATCGTGGGCGAACATTTCGATGATGATATCGAAAGCTCCAGCGTAGGCCTCTTCAAATTTTGTAATCTTGTGATCGGCATTGTTGAACTTGTCGCCAAACTCAGCTTTCAATTGCTCTTTTGATTTAGGTGTTGAAAGAATGATGTCAGCGAGAGGCTGAAGGCCAGCTTCTTTTGCAATCATCCCTTTTGATTTTTTCTTCGCTTTATAAGGAGCATAGAGATCTTCAAGTTGGTTGATCGTTGTCGCTGCTTTGATTTGTTTTTCTAGTTCCGGTGTAAGTGCTTCCATTTTTTTGATAGCATCTAGAACATATTCACGGCGTTTTTCACGTTCAATATAATTGTCATACGATTCTTGGATCGCACGAATCTGCACTTCATCCATTCCTCCCGTTACTTCTTTTCTATAGCGAGCAACAAAGGGAACAGTACATTGTTCAGTGATGAGTAAGTTGAGCACGCTTAAAACGTTGCGAGCATTGATGTTTGTTTCTTGAGCGGCAAAGACCACAGCGCTTTGTTCAAGTGACATGGTAGGGGTTCTCCTTTAAAAGTAATACGTCAGTTGCTGATTGTGAGTATAAAACGATAATCATTAGAAAAGTGCTTGGCAATTGAATACTCTCTTTGAGATAACCTCTTCTATGAAGATTTATGATTTGGCCGTCGTAGGCAATGGCATAGCAGCACAAACTTTTTTGTTTTCCCTTAAACATTTAGATGCAAATGCTAATAAAAGTCAGAATTTTTCTATTGCTCACGTCTTCAGCGAAAAAATGGCACCCGCCTGTTCTCTTCGCTCCCTTGCAAGTGTCACTTTAAATGGAGTGGAGTCAGATGCTCCTGGTTTAGGAGAAGATTTACGAGCTGGTTTTTTTAAGTTCGAAGAATTTGTAACAAAATTTTCTCCCGAAGGAATCGAAAGCATAAAACAACCGGTCACGCACAGTAATTCTAAAGATCAGGCGAAAATGATCCGCCGATTTAAAACATTAGAACATTTCAAACATCCTTTTTATAAGGAAGAAGTTGAAGGTGTCATCATAGATGCTTTTATTTTAGATACTGAAAAACTCTCACTTTGGTTTGAAAAAGAAAATCGGGGATTGGCCGAATCGTATCCTTTTTTTCTTAAAAATCTTGTGAAAAATGAGAGTGAATTTGAACTTCATTTAGAAAATCATCAAATTGTTCGCGCTAAAAAAATTCTTTTTGCAATGGGTGCTTATTCAAAAATGTTTTCGCATTTTTATGAAAAAGAAAATATTTCTTTTGAAGAAGAAAGCAATGTCATTCGCGGTGGAAGTTTTCTCTCTCGCCAAATTGATCTAGGCGAAAAATCTTTTCTCACAACTGTTGATATGACGAAGGTCCATTATGTGGGCGATAAGAATCGTCTTCTCATCGGTTCAAGTATGCATACAGAATCTTTATTAGTACCCAAGATAGAAGATCTAAAAGCGCAGTTTCTAAAGGTTAAAGAGAAGTTAACTTTTGAATTGGGTGCATTCACTGATTATGAAATAGTGACAGGTCTTCGCCACAAAGGTCCCCGCAGAAAATTTATTGCGAGAAAATTAGGGGAGAATGATCTTTATCAGATCAACGGTTTTTATAAAAATGGATACACTTTGAATTTTTTGGCAGCGGAAGAAGTGCTAAAACTTTTAAAGATTACTTAGTCGCTGCACATTCGCCAGCAGTGTAAGAGACACCTGCGCATTTAGCTTCACATGAATTGCCGTACGTTTTTTTATCTGATCCGCAAACCGGCATGTACATTTTCACACATACACAATCGCGCACTTTTTTTGAAAATTCCGGAACGGTTACAGGTTGAACAATCTCTTCTTTTTTTGTCTCAACAACGGGTTCAGTTTTTGGCGTTTGAGCTGAACAGCTAAAAATAACAAAAAGAAAACTAAGAATGAATAAAGATTGTTTTTGCATAAATTTGAGGGGATTTGATTTTGGTGGCTTGGGGCAGAATCGAACTGCCCACCTATGGGTTATGAATCCATCGCTCTAACCAACTGAGCTACCAAGCCATAAAAAAGTTTGACTCATCCTAGTCGGCAGACTTCTTAATGTCAAGAATTTATGTGGTTGTCCTTTCTTAAAAATCACTTTAGGTCTATGATTTTTTGATGAAAAGACATGACCTCTATGGGCAGAAGTTCGAAGAGCATATTTCAAACTTCATAAAAGAATATCATTTATTGGATGCGGGAAAGCAGGCGATCATCGCTGTTTCCGGTGGTGTTGATTCCGTTGTACTCGCCCACGTTTTTTACAAGTTAAAGATTAAGTTTGAGATTGTGCATTTCAATCATCAAACAAGACCCATTGAAAATCAGAAAGAAAGTCACTTTGTAAAAGAGCTGGCCCGCAAATATGGAGCTCCCTTCAAGCAGTTTGATGGACAATTTTCATTGCAGGATAAGAATTTTGAGGCCCGGGCAAGGGCGTTTAGAAAAAAACATTTTCAAGAGCTGCAGAAAAATCAGGCAATCATTTTTACCGCTCATCATTTAAATGATTCATGGGAGTGGACTCTTATGCAGGAGTCGAAGCAGGGATCCCTCAAATCCGTTTTGGGAATTCCGGTTAAAGGGCCTGGCATAAGAAGACCTTTCTTATGCGTGAGTAAAAAACACATTCTTCGTTACGCTCGTTCGCAGAAGCTTAGTTGGTGCGAAGATGCTTCTAATGAAGATATTTCTTTCGAGCGAAATTTTATCAGACAAAAAATTTTAAAACCCATGCTCGCTAAATATCCGCGCCTTCTTCGTCATTATGTGGCCCAAAAAAATGAGCTCGCTCAAATGTTGGGAGTGCATACTCATTCTTCTCATGCCGTTCTTCCACTTGTGCATGCATTGGATGAATCAGGTGGAATGATTTTACAAACGAGCACACTAAGACCTCACAAGGCAGAGCTCAAAGATTTTCTGCTTCGTTATTCAAGCAAAACTCGGGGTGAAATCGACGGAGAGTTAGACAAACTCATTAAGGCCCATGAGCATCTTATGGTGAGTGCAAAAGCGCCTCGTTTGAAAGGCCCTATGTCTTTTAGTGGGGGGGTTCAAGTTTTTCTTTGTCATCAGGATCTTTTGATTATTAATCAGACTCATAAAAATTTTTTTTCTGAGCTAGACGCGAGGCTCGTAAAATATTTAGAGCATAAATTTTCAAACGTCACGCAGATTCCTTGCCATGCAATGAAAGTTTTTCCAGGACTACTTTTTGGTCATTCTCCAATGATAAAAAAAGAATCGAAGCTCGCGCATCCGCTTTTTCCTGCGACATGCGCGTGGCTTAAAAACAATAAAGTGCCTTACGGCTTTGCTCCAGTACTG